>JAXDML010000010.1:0-252821 GCA_034666125.1 Candidatus Parcubacteria bacterium | reverse complement strand
GCGCGCCTTTCAGGCGCGCGCTTTGCTATACTGACCCTATGTCAAGCAAGAAGGGCGGCGGACTGCCGGGAATGGGACTCGTCGAGAAGCTCGTCGTCGACTCGCACGAGACCGGTGGGCTCCACATCTCGGCGCGTCCGCTCATCATCACGATGGCCGTCCTCGTGATCATCTTCTTTTTCTTCTCGCCCGCGCAGACCCTCAGGAACTTCAACCTCGTCATCTTCCTGGCGCCGGTCTGGGTGCCGGTCATGCTCTCATACTTCGCCTTCCAGCGGTTCTTCCAGTCGCGTCGCGCGGCGTTCATCAAGGACCAGCAGGCAGTGCTCCTCGAGCTCCGTCTCCCGCGGGACACCAAGAAGACGCCGCTCGCGATGGAGACCGTGTTCACGAACCTGAACTTCAGCGCAGGTGAGACGACCTGGTACAAGAAATACTGGAAAGGCGGCGCGCGCCCGTGGTGGTCCATCGAGATGGCATCTATCGGCGGCCAGGTGCGCTTCTACTTATGGACCCGCGCCTCGCTGCGCCGGGGCGTCGAGAGCTACTTCTACGCGCAGTACCCGGGCATGGAGATCATCGAGGCCGAGGACTACAGCCGCATCATCGATCCCTCCGATACGGGCGAGCGTGGCATGTTCGGCGCCGAGTACGTTCACACGAACGACGATCCGTTCCCTATACAGACGTATATCGAATTCGGGCTCGATAAGCCCGGGACGAAGCCGGAAGAGCAGATCGACCCGCTTTCGCAGCTCGTGGAATTCCTCGGCTCCATCGGCCCCAACGAGCAGCTCTGGTTCCAAATCATCTTCCGGAAGACGGGGAAGGAGAAGCTCGGCGACAGGACGTGGCAGGACCAGGGAAACGAGATCATCGAGCAGATCCGCAAGGAAACGATAAGCAAGCGTACGCAGGTCGACCCGGTGACCGGAGCCGTACGCGAGACCGAAGGATTCCCGAATCCGACCCCGGGGCAGAAGGCGACCATCGAGGCGCTCGGACGGAACACCAGCAAGCCCGGATTCGACGTGGGCATGCGCTGCATCTATACCGCGAAGAACGGCAGCTTCGACGCCTCGAACATCACGTTCCTCATCAATATGCTGAAGCCTTTCAGCTCCGAAGGATGGAACGGCTTCAAGCTCGCCGGGCTCTTCTCGGCGCGCTTCAACGATTATCCCTGGGAGGACCGGGGCGGCCACCATAAGCAGCACGAGCACGAAAAGATCGTCGAGTTCTACCGCCGCCGCGCGTACTTCCACGATCCGTACGTGGGCCCGTGGATGATCATGTCGTCTGAAGAGCTCGCGACCGTCTTCCACGTACCGTCGAGCACGATCGACTCACCGAGCCTTCCGCGCATCCAGTCAGCGACCGGCGGCGCCCCCGCGAATCTTCCTACGTAACGCATGCGGTTCTCCGATCTTCCGTCGCTTCGACTCGCGGAACGCATGCCGCGCGCGCCCGTATTTTCCGTAGCGTTCTCGGTGCTGGTTCTTCTCGTGCTCGGCTATGCCTCATACGCGCTCTTCGTCCCTCCGCGCAACTTCCCGGCAGGACATCTGATCGAATTGCCTGACGACGCCCTGGTCGGCGACATGGGAGAGATCCTGGCCGAGCGCGGAGCAGTCCGCTCGGCCTTCGCGTTCAGGCTATACGCGCGCCTCACGTTCCAGGATCGCTCGCTTGCCTCGGGACTCTACGTGTTCGACAGACCGGTCGGGCTTATGGCGCTGACGCATCGCCTCGCCAACGGCGAGCATGGCATCTCGCCTGCTCGCGTAACCTTTACGGAGGGCATGACGATATCCGATATGGGCAGGGAACTCAAGAACGCGATACCGGATTTCGATACGAGAACGTTCCTCTCCCTCGCCTCCACGAGCGAAGGTTACCTGTTCCCGGATACGTACTTCTTGCTGCCCGACTCGACGCCCGATGAGGTCATGGCGCGTCTAGGCGCGCGCTTCGACGAACAGATGGCAACTATCCAGGACGCGGTCGCGGCCTCTGGCCGCAACCCGAACGAACTCGTCATCATGGCGTCCATCCTCGAACGCGAGGCGAAGACTCCGGAGGACATGCGCATCGTGGCGGGCATACTCTGGAAGCGGCTCGATACCGGCATGCCGCTGCAGGTCGACGCGCCCTTCGGATACATGCACGATGAGAACGGCTACGTACCGACCGCGCGCGACCTCGCCTCCGACTCGCCGTACAACACCTACAGGAACGAGGGGCTCCCGCCCGGACCCATAGCGAACCCCGGACTTACCGCGCTCCTTGCGGCTGCGACTCCCGAAGCGAGCGACTACCTCTATTACCTCACCGGAAGGGATGGCGCGATGCATTACGGACGCACGTTCGAGGACCATAAGCGGAATCGGGCGTTGTATCTGGACTAAGTTAGAATGCGTCGATGAAGGTATTCGTAGGGTTGTCAGGGGGCGTGGACTCGGCGGTGACGGCCGCGCTCTTGAAGGAGCAGGGCGCAGATGTCACCGGCGTATTCATCAAGGGCTGGTACCCGCCCGGCATGCCGTGCACCTGGGCGGATGATCGTCGCGATGCCATGCGGGTTGCGGCGCATCTGCAGATACCGTTCCTGACGCTCGACGCGTCGAAGGAATACAAGGAGGGTGTTATCGACTACCTCCTCAGTGAATATCGCGCTGGCCGTACGCCGAACCCCGACATCATGTGCAACCGCGAGGTGAAATTCGGGGCCTTTCATGCGTTCGCGAAGGGGGAAGGGGCGACGCATATCGGGACCGGCCACTATGCGCAGACACGGGATGGGCGCTTGTTCCGCGGCGCGGACGAAGGCAAGGACCAGAGCTACTTCCTGTGGGCGGTACCGAAAGAGGCGCTCGAGGATACGCTCTTTCCGCTCGGCGGAATGCATAAGGAGGAGGTACGGAGACTCGCCGCGCGCTATAATCTGCCGAACGCAACTAAAAAGGACAGCCAGGGAGTCTGTTTCCTCGGCTCCATATCCGTCGACGTTTTTCTGCGTGCCGAGATGCGTCCGGAAGCGGGAAAAGCAATTGGCGTAAATGGTGCGGAAGTCGGCACGCACGACGGCTCCGTGCTCTATACGCTCGGCGAACGCATCGCGCTTCATAATGCCGGGCCGGGTCCCTGGTACGTTGTGAGCAAGGATTTGAAAGCGAATACCGTCACCGTCTCGCACGGCCGTCCTGTGGTCGGTCCGTCCGGCTCTATATCCCTTACCGACACCAACTGGTTCAACGCCGTACCCGACGGGGAAGTCGAAGCTCAATATCGTTATCACGGACCACGCATTTTAGGCGCGCTCGCGAATGACGAGTTCACCCCGCGCGACCCGCTTCCCGAACCCATCGCTTCCGGCCAGTCGCTTGTACTCTACCGTAACAACGAGTGTGTTGGTGGCGGGATCATCGCAGCTTAGGCCGATATTGAAATCTTTCAAAAAACCAAGTTCGTGCTAGTTTTTGGTTAGAAGTCCAGATATTCACGGAGGTGATCATGGAGAGAAGTATCGATGACCTGTTCCTCCGAGACTATTTTGGAGTTTTGGAGGTATTCGTTGACCTTGGTCTGCGCTGTCCTGGAGATGCGGAGATCTTGCGTCACTTCAGGAGGTTCAAGCATCAATATCCCGACGGCTTGAATCAGAGCCCCGGTCCAACGCTTGCAAGGCAGGGCTTTCTCACGATTGAGATTGCCGGTCATAACTGGCGTACGGTGACGCTTCATCACGGCCCCCTTGCCGGCAGGTCTAGCCTTGCCTGCCCCATCAGCGATGCTCCTTACAGGATCATATCGGCGGACCAGGAAATCAGTAAGCAGAGGCTTGCGCTCAACGTGCTCGAGCGAAAGATCGAGCGAGGGAAAAAGGAGCTTCAGCGACGAACGGAGGGGGTCAAAAGAACAATTCGATCCCTCAAAGCGCTTCGAGGGGTAATCGCTTCCATGGAAGCGGCCCTGCTGGAACGCACTGAAAGCGGTGAGGCGTAATGCCAATACCCGTTTTCTTTTTATCTACGTATATCGCCGAGAGACTAGGTTTCGAATCTAGTTCTCGGAATGAGTTGTCTAACCAGTGGTATCATCACTTAATCATGCCCGACATTATCAAAGCCGACGGAACCATCGAAAGGTGGAACGCAGCGAAGCTCGAAGAATCGCTCATCAATTCCGGAGCGACCGAAGCCGTTGCCGAGCGCATCCGCCAGACCATCGAGGCGTCGCTCGCGCCTTCCGAGGAAAGCCGCGAGATCTACCGCCGTGCCTTCGCGATGCTCCGCAGCTCGACGCGCACCGCCGCCGCAAGGTACAGTCTCCGCCGCGCGCTGTTCGAATTCGGCCCGACCGGACACCCGTTCGAGGACTTCGTGGGCGAGCTCTTCAAGGCCGAAGGCTGGACGATCGCGCCAAGGCAGCTTATTCCCGGCAAATGCGTGACGCACGAAGTGGATGTATACGCCTCGCGCGGGGGCGAGTGCCTCGCTGCGGAATTGAAGTACCACAATGATCCCGGATACAAGACCGACATCAAGGTCGCGCTGTACGTGAAGGCACGGCTTGACGATATCTGGGCTGCAGCATCGAAGGCAAAGGGGGATGCGCCGCACGTCGACCATGGCTATCTCATCACGAACACCAAATTCACCTCGCAGGCGGTCGAGTATGCCTCCTGCGCCGGCTTCAAACTCCTCGGCTGGAGCTATCCGCACGGAGCGAGTCTCTATGACCGCATCGTCGCCTCGGGGCTCTACCCGGTCACCGCGCTCACGCAGCTCAAGAAGTCCGAGAAGCGGCTCCTCATCGAGCAGAACATCGTCACCGCAGCCCAGGTCCGCGAGCACCGCGACAAGCTGCGCGAGATCGCCATTCCACCGGAGCGCATCGGCGGTATCGTCGCGGAGATAGAGACGCTTTCCGCGGAAGGGTAGCCAGATGCGTTACACTGGTACGTAATGGCCGATTTCAAGAAATCCTATAATCCCGACCGCTCTTCCGACTGGAACTACGGCGGACCGAAGTGGCGGCTGTCGCGCTCGAAGATCGAGCTTTTCAACGAGTGTCCGCGCTGCTTCTATCTCGACAACAAGCTCGGCACCGCCCGCCCTCGAGGTCCCGCTTTCACGCTTAACATCGCCGTGGACGCGCTCCTCAAGAAGGAGTTCGACGCGCACCGCGCTGCGAGGACCGCGCATCCCCTGATGACGCAGTACGGCATCGACGCCGTGCCTTTCGAGCACGCGTACATGGACACCTGGCGCGAGAACTTCCAGGGACTCGAATACAAGCATCCCGAGACTGGCTTCACCGTCTCGGGCGCGGTGGACGACGTATGGGTCAATCCGCGTGGCGAGCTTATCGTCGTCGACTACAAGGCGACCTCCAAGGACGGCACGATCACGACGCTGTCCGATTCCTCGTGGGAAGGCTCGTACAAGCGCCAGATGGGTGTGTACCAGTGGCTTCTCTCCAAGATGGGCTTCTCGGTATCCCAGACCGGCTATTTCGTATACGCAAATGCAAGCAGCGACGGGGAGGCATTCGACGGCAAGCTCGAATTCGAGGTCACCGTCGTGCCGTGCGAAGGGGACAATGCCTGGATCGACGAGACTCTGCCGAGGATCAAGGAGACCCTGGACGCCGATGCCGTTCCTCCCTCCGGAAAAGCCTGCGAGTACTGCCCGTACCGCGAAGCTGCGGGGAAGAAGCTTATCGCGCTGCATAAGACCACAAGAAATAAGGGTTGACAAATAGCGCCATTTGCGCTATACTTCTAGTACAAGGAATCAACAAGGGGATTTCCAATGTACATTCGTGTTCGCACCATTGCCGCCGTCGCATGGGATAGGAGATGGGATCTCGTCGCCTACGCGCTTGCATTTGTGCTCGTGGCCGTCGCTCTCCTGGTCGCATTCAGCGGGGCCTACAATCCGCCGGCGCCGGATCTTCGTCTGCTTTCGCAGATCGAGGCCGAGCGGCAATGCGGAGGCACGGCCCTCCGCGACGTGACCCGGGAATCTGGCGGGAATCATCCCGTCTATGTCTGCGGTAACGGCACCCTCATCGACGCCTACCAATAAGGAAGGCGACGACACGAAGAAATTGGGCGGCTCCTGGAAACACGAGCCGCCCTTTCGTTTTGGTATAGTTTCCATATGGATGTAAAAATCGAGCCCTCCTGGAAGAAAGCTCTCGAGGAGGAATTCGGAAAGAACTACTTCAAGGAGCTCACTGATTTTGTAAAAAAAGAATATGCGGAGAGAAAGGTGTATCCCGCTCCCAAGAATATATTCCGCGCATTCGAGCTCACTCCCTTCGACGAGGTGAAGGTCGTCATCCTCGGCCAGGATCCATACCACGGCCCGGGTCAGGCCATCGGGCTTTCGTTCGCCGTGAACGAAGGCGTGCGATTGCCTCCCTCACTCCAGAACATTTTCAAAGAGCTTGAAGACGATCTTGGAGAGTCGATCAAAGACTCGGGCGGCGATCTCTCGCGCTGGGCGAAGCAGGGGGTACTACTCTTGAACGCGACCCTTACGGTGCGAGCCGGTGCAGCCGGTTCGCACCAGGGCAAGGGCTGGGAACTCTTCACCGACGCGGCCATCAAAGCCCTTTCCGATCAGCGTGAGCATCTCGTATTCATTCTTTGGGGCAACTATGCGCGCCAGAAGGGCGCGGTCATCGACCGCTCGAAGCATCTGGTCATCGAATCCGCCCATCCGTCGCCTTTCTCTGCCGCCAACGGCTTCTTCGGTTCCAAGCCCTTCAGCAAGGCAAATGAATATTTAAAGGAGAACGGTGGAAAGCCGGTCGACTGGCTCTAGCTACCAGATCTTCGCGCGGGAAGCGGGTGGACGGTAGAGCTTGTCTCCTTTTTTGACGTTAAAAGCTTCGTAGAACTCGGGCATATTGGAAAGCGGTCCGTTCACTCGATAATTCGACGGAGCATGCGGATCGTTCAGGACCCGCAGCTTCGTGAACTCGGGACGCTCGATCGCGGCTTCTCCCTGGGCGTAACCGAGGAAGAACCGCTGCTCGGGCGTGAGCCCGTCGATATCCTTCCTGCCCGTCCGCTTCAGCTTCAAGCGGTACGCATCAAGCGCGATCCATAGACCGCCAAGGTCGGCGATATTCTCTCCGAGCGTGAGCTTGCCGTTCACGTTGATTCCCGGCGCGACCTGATACGCGTCGAATTGTTTCTCGATTAGCTTGCCTTTGGCCTCGAAGCGCCTCTTATCGGCCTTGGTCCACCAGTTCTTCATATTGCCCTTGGAGTCGAACTTCGCGCCCTGGTCATCGAAGCCGTGCGTGATCTCGTGACCGATGGTCATGCCGAGCGCGCCATAGTTCATGGCATCGTCGGCATCCGGATCGAAGAACGGGAACTGCATGATGGCCGCGGGGAAGACGATGTCGTTCAGGTTCGGGGCGAAGTACGCGTTCACCATCTGCGGAGACATGAACCACTCCTGCCGGTCGACCGGACCCCGAAGCTTCCTGATCACGCGCCGGTGCTCGTACTCGTTCACCCGCAGGAGGTTCCCGAAGTAGTCATCGGGCCTGAGCACAAGGCCCCGGTATGACTTCCACTTGTCGGGATAGCCGAGCTTGCGGTTCATCGCACGGAGCTTCGCGAGCGCCTTTTTCCTGGTCGCCGGACTCATCCAGTCGAGTCCACGTATGCGCTTCTTGTACGCGGCGAAGAGGTCGTCGACGATCTCGTTCACCTGCTCCTTCATCGATTCCGTAAAGTGCTCCTTCACGTATATCTGGCCGAGCAATTCTCCCAGGTACCCGTTCACGCTCCCGAGCGCACGCCGCCACAACGGCTTCATCTTCTTCGCGCCCATTAGGGTCGTGCCGTAGAACGAGAAGCACTGTTTCACAAATGCCGGCGAGAGGCTCCCCGCAAGGTCATTGGCAAGGTGCCATGAGAGATACTTCTTCCAGTCGTCGAGCGAGACGCGGGAAAGAAGCCGGTCGATCCCTTTCAGGAACTTCGGCTGCATGACGATGACCTCCTTCGGAAGGGGGATGGCCTGGAGCACGAAATACCGCTTCCAGTCAACGACAGGCGCAAGTCGTGAGAGCTTTGCCAGTGACATCTTGTGATAGGTCTTCTCCGCGTCGCGTCGGTCCTCCTTCGTCATCGACAGGCGTGCGAGCTCGGTTTCGATACGCATGACCGCCGGCACGGCGCTGTGGGCCTCGCCGGCGTTCTTCCCTGAAAGCCGCAGGATCGCCTCCACGTGCTTAAGGTATGCCGCGCGTACGCGCCGCTGCTCGGGCCCGTCCTTGAGGTAGTAGTCGCGATCGGGCATCCCGAGCCCGTCCTGGCTCAGGTAGAGCATATAGCGCCTATTGTCCTTATCGTCCTGGTCCACGTGCACACCCCACAGGGCTCCGACTCCCATACGATGGAGGGACGCGATGACATCAAGGAGCTTCTTCACCGAATCGATCGCGTCTATCCGGCGTTGATACGGTCTCAGAGGGGTGGCGCCAAGAGCCCTACGACGCGGCATGTCCACAGCTGAACGGTACAGGTCGCGTATCATCTGCTCCGGAGAGCCCTTTGCCGCGCGCTTCCTCGAGTTCAGCTTCTTGAGGATCGCATACAGCTGCTTCTCGGTCTTATGTTTCAGGATGGTGAACGTTCCCCAATAGGACTCGTCCGGCGGCATCTTCGTGCGCTTCAGCCAGCCGCCGTTCACATACGTAAAGAAATCGTCCTGCGGACGGACCTTCGTATCCATATTTTTCGCATCGACCCCCCATCCTTTTCTCTGTGCCATGGCACGAAGTATATCCGCTATGCTATCGTCATACCACCATGATCGTTTCCGAAGTACGCAGCCGATACCTGAAGTTCTTCGCCGAACGCGGGCACACCATTATCCCGTCGGCACCCATCGTACCCGGGAACGATTCGACGACCCTCTTCACGTCTTCCGGCATGCAGCCGATGGTTCCATACTTGCTTGGACAGGATCATCCTGAAGGGACACGTTTAACGAACTCTCAGCTTTCGTTCCGGGCGGGCGACATCGAAGAGGTGGGAGATAATCGCCACACGACGTTCTTCGAGATGCTCGGTAACTGGTCCCTGGGTGACTATACGAAACGGGAACAGATTCCATGGATATTCGAGTTCCTGACAAATAAGGAAAAAGGGCTGGGGCTTGATCCGGCCCGCCTGTACGTCAGCGTGTTTGCCGGCGATCCGTCCATCGGAATAGGGAAAGATGACAAGACCGTCGCTCTTTGGCAAAGGATGTTCACGGAGAAAGGCATCGAGGCCAAGGAGGTGGTGCTTGGTTCCCAAAAGAACGGCTCTGCAGTTGGCATGCAGGAAGGACGGATATTCGCCTACGATGTGAAGGAGAACTGGTGGAGCCGCGCCGGAGTTCCGGCAGAGATGCCTGCGGGAGAGCCAGGCGGTCCTGACTCCGAGATGTTCTACGACTTCGGAACACCGCACGATCCCGTATGGGGGGCTCACTGTCATCCGGCCTGCGATTGTGGGCGCTTCGTCGAGATCGGGAACAGCGTGTTCATGGACTATAAAAAGGAACCTGACGGCTCCTTCACGGAGCTTCCCCGGAAGAACATCGACTTCGGCGGAGGATTGGAACGGATTACGTTCGCTACCCTCGGCTCGGCAGACGCATTCATTCTTGATGTCTTCAACGCAGGCCGCTCCGTTCTGGAAAGCCGAACCGGCCAAGTCTATGGCCAAGATGCGGAAGCTACGCGTTCATTCCGTATCATCCTCGACCATGTACGGGCAGCGGTATTCATACTTGCCGACGGCGTGCTGCCTTCCAATACGGAGGCAGGATATATCCTTCGACGGCTTATCCGGAGAGCGATCCGGCATGCGGATAAGTTGGGCATTGGGGAAGCGGCGCTCGCTGAGATCGCATCAAGCTTCGTGGACGTGTACAAGGACGCCTACCCTGATCTGACGAGTAAGGCTGACGCTATACGAAACGAGCTCGAAAAGGAGGAAACGAAATTCCGCAAGACGCTCAAGCAGGGTATGCGCGAGTACGAGAAGCTTGCCAAGAAAGGGAACCTCTCCGGACACGATGCCTTCGTCCTGTTCTCGAGCTACGGCTTCCCGGTAGAGATCACCGAGGAACTCGCGCAAGAGCGGGGCATCGAAGTGGACTTGGTGGCGTTCCGTGCCGAGATGGATGACCACCAAGCGAAGTCGCGCACCGCATCAGAAGGACGCTTCAAGGGCGGACTCGCCGATCACAGCGACGTGACCGTCAGGTATCACACCTCGCACCACCTTCTTCTCGCGGCGCTCCGCCAGCTGCTCGGCGATTCGGTCCACCAGCGCGGCAGCAACATCACACAGGAGCGCGTACGGCTCGACTTCTCGTTCGACCGAAAGCTCACGCCGGAAGAACTCAAGGCCGCGGAGGACCTGGTGAACGAAAAGGTACAGGAAGCGCTGCCCGTCTTCGCGACTTCTATACCCAAAGAGGAAGCCGAGCAGCTCGGCGCGGAACGCGAGTTCGGGGTCAAGTATGGCGACCAAGTGACGGTCTATTCGATGGGGCCGAAAGACGCGACTGCGGAAAATCCGAAATTCAAGGAGTCATTCTCACTTGAGTTCTGCGGCGGTCCACACGTTTCGAGTACGAAGGAGCTGGCTGACGGAGGGAAATCTTTTAAGATCATTAAGGAGGAGTCGGTAGCTGCGGGGATACGACGTATTAAAGCTGTTTTGACTTAAGGTTTGTGACCAGCTCCGCTCGCAATAAAAAGAAGATCGCCCACGGAAGCTCTCTTCCATAAGCGATTTATATTGAACAATCTGGAAAGTACCCGTGCCTTTGCAGATTAGCCTCCGAAATATACCCAACGCTCCTCGGTGCCACACTGGGGGCAGTTGTGAGCGTTCTCGTCTTGTCCCTCTTTGGACGTATGCTCCCATACGCAACTGCAATTGGGACATTTATGCTTGTGCTTCCTCAAGCTCCCCACCTGCCGGGTGAAAAGTGAAACGAGGGCGACCGCGATGAACAGGAACGGAAGAAGCGACTCAAGAACTGATTCAAAGGACATGGCACACCTCCTTCCCGGACTCAAGATTGAGTCGAATGCCGCTTATTTACCATACTCTATTAGTAGACTATGTCAAGTATAAAAGTTCCAATACCACCCCGGACAGATACAGAAGTCCGCTATACTTACCCGCATGTGGTTCTCATCGAAAACGAAGGGCACGTCCGTCGCGCTCATCGACATAAGCTCGTCGGGTGTCGGAGGTGCATTAGTACGGCTTGAGGCAGGGAAACTGCCCGCGCTCTGCTACACCGTGCGTGAGCCGCTCGAGGTCGCGGCGCGTGCAGGAACCGAAGCGCTCACGAATACTGCGCTGCGTGCGCTTGAAACGGTAGGCGACCGGCTGGTCCGCGAAGGCGCGCCCGCGTTGCGCGCTGCGGTGGGCGAGGGAAGCGTCGACCGCGTCCTCGTGAGCTTCGGAAGCCCGTGGCAGGAGGCGAGCGTAGCAACCAAGACAGCGCTGCAGGATTCTCCCTTTACCTTCACGCGAAGCTTCGCCGTCGACATGCTCGGACAGAGCGACGAAGAGCCGCAGCGGAACGTGACCCGCATCGTCATCGCGAGCCTCCTGAACGGCTACCTGACCGCCGACCCGTACGGCAAGCGCGCGAAGCGCGCCGAGATCATCGTGCTCTCGACATCGCTCGACGAAACCATTATGGATCCTGTCGAGGAAATCCTCCGTAAATCCTTCCATACCCACGACATCCGATACGCGTCCTTTACCGAGCCCTCGTTCCGGGCGCTGCAAGAGCTCTATCCCCACGAAAAGGACTTCCTCCTCATGACAGTCACCAATGAGGCGACCGAAGCCGCTTCCGTGAAGCGCGGTCATCTGATGGACGCGGGCACCATCGCCTGCGGCTCGCATGGCTTCACTTCCGGACTCGATTCGGGAAAGGTTTGCGCGGACGAGCTGTCGGGGCTCCTGCGCGAGTTCGCCGCGCGCCACGCGCTCCCGCGCACGATCTTCATCCTCGCGGAGGACGCGGCCGCGGAACAGGTGAAGACCGCGCTCAACGACCCCTCCCTCCACGCGCTCTGGCTCTCGGATGTGCCGGTGTCGGCCATTTCCATACAGCCCTCGCAGTTCTCGGCGGTAGTGAGGACCCAGGGACTCGCCGAGGGCGACAGCCGCCTTGCGGCGCTCGCGCTCGCTGCGGCGCGCCAGGCGTAGTCGAGGTCTAGTACACACGCCGGAAAAACCAGGATGCCGGATGCGCTATACTTAGCGCATACCAAGGGAGTAATCCTGGCACTAACTTTTATTTGACTTTCGTATGAATAAAACGATCACGGATATCATTCCGCCCTCGCGTCGCCGTGCGATGGAGCTCGAGAACGCTGCCGAAAACGAAGGGGGGAGGAACGAATACGTACCCTCCTCCGTACCCCCGCCCCCGCCTCCTCCAAGGCCCCTGAGCGACCGGCCCATGCCTCCCATCCCGGGAGGGAGACGCCGCTTCCCGTACGGAACGGCCCTTATTGTATTGGTCATAGTCTTGCTTGCCGTCGGCGCGATGTACTGGTTCTCCGGAGCCGAAGTGAAGGTGGTTCCGACCGCGAACTCCGCCTTCGTTACGGGCGACTTCACCGCGACCGCTGGCGGAGGCGACCTGCCGTTCGAGATCGTGACGGTTGAGAAGACCGCCGGCACGCCGGTCCCTGCCGAATCGACCGAGACGGCGAACGATCCCGCTTCCGGAAAGATCGTCATATCGAATGCCCAGGCCAGTCCCCAGACCCTCATCAAGAACACCCGCTTCGAGAGCCCGAACGGCCTCATCTACCGCATCCAGGACTCCATCACCATTCCGGCAGGCTCTCCGACGAGTCCGGGCACGCTCGAAGTGACCGTATACGCGGACGCCGGCGGAGACACGTACAACATCGGCCCGGCCACGTTCACCGTGCCGGGACTCAAGGACTCAGCTTCCTTCGACCTTGTGACCGCGAAGTCCGACGGTCCCATGACCGGAGGCTTCTCAGGCGAACGCGCAAGCGTCGGTCAGGCGACCCGCGACGCGCAGGACAGCAAGAACCGCGCCGCGCTTGAGACCAGCCTGCGTGAGGGCATGCAGGAAGCGCTTCCAGAGGGGTACACCCTCGTCCCGGGAGCATCCTTCGTGAGCTACACCCCTGCTCCGGACACCGCCGGAAGCGACAACAAGGTTACGGTGACCACTAAGGGCACCATGACCGCCGCCATCTTCCCCCAGGCCGCGCTCGCAAAAGCCATCGCGTACAAGGTCGTGGGTTCGTACGCCGGGCAGCCCATAAGCCTTCCGAACCCTGAGGGCCTTACGCTCACCTCGTCCATAGAGGGCGCACCGGTGGGACAAGAGACCTTCACCTTCAGTCTTAACGGCAACACGACCCTCGTCTGGGACATCGACCCGACACGCATCGCGGGAGCCGTAGCAGGGAAGACCCGCGGCGCTGCGGAAAGCATCCTTCAGAGCTTCCCGGAGGTCGCGAGCGCAACACTCGTGCTCCGTCCGTTCTGGTCCGGTTCGTTCCCGGATGATCCGGCGGATATCAGTGTCACTGCGTCCGCTCCTACACAATAAAATACGCACTTACGCAAGTGCTTGACAGCGAAAACCGACTCGTGTATCTTCGCTGATGGGTCGACCTCGTGGAGCCTTAGGGCGAAGCGCAGGCCGAGGCCGGAATGAAGCCAGCGATGGGTTCAAACCGGATTCCCCGGAAACTGGAGCCGCTTAGGCAGCAAAAGTCTCATGGGGCGAAGGCTCTTTGGAATCTGTCGAAGGAAGGCTTGCCTCCCTAAGACCAAGGTTTTGCTTGATTGGCGTCCCTCACGGGACTGATTTTAAGCTCAATTGCTTAGGAACCACAGGTTCGCTTCGGCGCGCCACCACGATCCCTCGGGATCGAGTTTCCTCGGCTTTTGCAAAAGCCTTCCACCGCAGTCATGCGACCCAACCTCCCCTCCAAGGGACCAGGGACGCAAGTCTTGCAGGAATGCGCTTCGTAGGCCCTCGGGTTTGCGGAGCGCATTTTGCTTTTATTTGACTCATTTCCTAGGTTTTGTTACTATACCCAGGCCACACATGGAGGAAAGCAAGGCGGAACCGATCTTAGGCACTGTTGAAGAAGTGCTTCCGAATTCGCTTTTCCGCGTGCGCATGCCAGACGGAGAGCTTCTGCTCAGCTACCTTGCCGGGAAGATGCGGTTGCACCGCATCCGCGTCCTGGTCGGGGATAAGGTCGAGTTGGTCATCGATCCGTACGGCGGCAAAGCTCGCATCGTGAGGCGACACTAAATGAAAGTCCGCGCATCAGTTAAAGTCCAGCAGCCTGGAGATATCATCGTCCGCCGCCGCGGACGCTTGTATCGTATCAATAAGCGGAATCCTCGCAGGAAGGCTCGTCAGGGCTAGTCAGTTTTCAATACTTAATTTACTAATTGTAATCGTCTTTAACTATGCGTATCGCCGGAGTCACTCTTCCAGACAACAAGCAGCTCGCGTACTCGCTGCCTCTTATCTACGGCATCGGACCGACGCGTGCGCTCGATATCCTGAAGCAGGCGAAGGTTCCCGCGAACAAGAAGGGGAGCGAGCTTACTCCCGAAGAAGAGCAGACGATCCGCACGCTCGCCGAGGGATTCACGATCGAGGGTGAGCTCCGTCGCGAAGTGTCGCAGAACATCAAGCGCCTGAAGGACATCCGTTCGATACGCGGTACGCGTCACGAGAAGCGCCTTCCGGTACGCGCGCAGCGCACGAAGACGAATTCACGCACCGTGCGCGGGAACACCCGCAAGACCATGGGTAGCGGACGCCGTACGCTCGAAAAGACCTAATCCTGTATCTCTAATTAACCTATGGGTAAGAAACGCATCATCAAGAAGTCAGGAAAGGGTCTCGATCAGGGACGCAAGGACCGCGCGCTGTCGAAGGCCGTTAAGAAACGCCTCGAACGCGGCGTGCTTCATGTGGAGGCGACCTTCAATAACACCAAGGTGGTGCTGACGGACGACAAGGGCAACGCGGTCATCTCCTCGTCCGCGGGTGCGCTCGGCTTCTCGGGCGCGCGCAAGTCCACGCCGTACGCGGCCACGAAGGTCGGCGAGCTCATCGGCGAGCGCGCGGTCGTCATCGGCGTGAAGGAGGCGAGCGTCATCATCCGCGGAGTCGGCGCCGGACGCGAGAGCGCGCTCCGCGGGTTCTCGTCTAAAGGCATCGGCATCCGCTCCATCAAGGACGCGACGCCGATGGCGCATAACGGCCCGCGCGCGAAGAAGCCTCGTCGCGTCTAATCACTGATATGAAAGTAGGACCCAAATACAAGATCGCCAAGCGTCTCGGAGCATCGGTCTTCGAGAAGACCCAGACCCAGAAGTTTGCCATCGCGCAGGAGCGTCGCGCCGTCGTACGGCGCGGGCGGGGACGCGGTCCGACCGAATACGGCAGGCAGCTCCTCGAGAAGCAGAAGGTGCGCATCACGTACGGGCTCACCGAACGCAAGTTCAGCTCGTACGTGCGCGACGCGATGGCCTCCCACGGCAAGGGAATCACGCCGGCCGAGGCGCTCCATCGCGCGATCGAGACCCGCCTCGACAACGTCGTGTACCGCCTCGGGCTCGCCTCGAGCCGCCCGGCAGCGCGTCAGATGGTCTCCCACGGCCACATCACCGTGAACGGCCGCAAGACGACCGTGCCCTCGCGCGAGGTGAAGGTCGGGGACGTCATCGGCATCCGCGAGGGCAGTCGCGACCGCGCCCTGTTCGAGAATTTCGCCGAGCGCTTCGCGGAGCGCCCGACGCCGTCCTGGCTCACCTTCGATCCGAAGGCGATGACGGGCGGCATTGCGCAGGCTCCGACTACGGAGTCCGCGGATCCCGCGGGCGACCTGTCGGCGGTGCTCTCGTTCTATAGCCGTTAGGATTTTCGTTTTTGTATCTTATCAACCCAGGTTAATTACGATTGAGTCATGGAATACCAAGTCACACTGCCATCCAAGCCACGCGTCGTGTCCGAAGAGGGCATGCAGGGCATTTACGAGATAGATTCGCTGTATCCAGGATACGGGCACACTCTCGGGAACAGCCTTCGCCGCATCATCCTGTCCTCGCTTTCGGGCGCGGCAGTCACTGCGGTCAAGATCGAGGACGTGCCGCATGAGTTCGCCACCGTAGAGGGCGTGCGCGAATCGGTCATGGAAGTACTCCTGAACCTGAAGCGCGTGCACTTCCTCCTGCACGGCGACGAGCCTCAGACCGTGCGCCTCTCGGTGAAGGGCCCGAAGACCGTCACTGCGGGCGACTTCACCCTCCCGACCCAGGTCGAGATCGCGAACCCCGACCAGTACATCGCGGACATCGCAGGCAAGATCCCGTTCGAGCTTGAGGCGACCATCGAGCGCGGACTCGGCTACGTACCGCGCGAGATGCTCACCAAGGAGAAGGTGGACATCGGCACCATCGCGCTTGACGCGACCTTCACGCCTATCCGCCGTGTGAACTACGAAGTGGAGAACATGCGCGTCGGCGACCGGACCGACTTCAACCGTCTCCGTATCCTCATCGAGACCAACGGCACCGTGGGTCCCCGCGAGGCGCTCGAGCGCTCGATCGAGATCATGATCCATCAGCTCAAGTCCGTCATCGGCTTCCAGGAAGAGGCCGAGGAGGCTTCTTCCTCGCGCAAGAGCTCGGCATCTTCGGAGGGAAGCGACGAGGACAAGGCGGCAGGGAAGACCAAGGTCGACGAGCTCGGTCTCTCTGCACGGATCGCGACCGCATTGACCGACGCCGGCATCAAGACTGCCGCAGGACTCTCGAAGAAGACCGCGTCGGCTCTTCGCGAGCTCGACGGCATCGGCGACAAGGCCGTGGGGGAGATCAGCGAGGCGCTCTCGAAGATCGGCCTCAGCCTCAAGGGCGAGTAATTCGACGGGAATCAGTAAAAGTGTTAAAACGTAGCGTATGCGACATCACAGCAAGGGACGTGCATTCAACCGACCGGCGAACCAGCGCACCGCGCTGGTGCGTTCGCTTGCGCGTTCCCTGATTCTGCATGAACGGATTTCAACCACAGAGGCGAAGGCAAAGGAGCTCCGCCCGTTCATCGAGAAGATCGTCTCGCACGGACGCGCCGACACCGTGGCTAACCGCCGCCTTGTCGCCTCGCGTCTTGGAAATGACGCCGAGGCGGTGAAGAAGGTCTTCACGACCCTCGCGCCCCGCTACGCCAACCGCCCCGGAGGGTACGTGCGCATCGTGAAGCGCCCGGCCAACGCCGTGAACGCTCGCGACAACGCCTATATCGCCTTCGTCTAATATGCCTACTAAAACCACCCGCCTTACCATCGCGCAGAAAGTGTCCAAGCAGCGTACCCTGCAGAACGTCGACACCGTGAAGTACACGGTCGACGCCAAGGGGCGTCCCCTCGGCCGCGTCGCGAGCGAGGCCGCAAGCGCGCTCCTCGGCAAAAAGTCCGTGCAGTACGTGAAGAACTTCGTCCTTCCGGTCGAGGTCACCATTACGAACGCCGGTAGCCTCGTCATCGGCGAGAAGAAGCTCCTCCAGAAGGAGTACGTGCATTACACCGGCTACCCCGGAGGCCTTCGTACCACGACCCTCAAGATGCTCAAGGATAAGAAGGGCATCGAAGAGGTCGTCCGCAGGGCCGTCGACGGCATGATCCCGCGCAACAAGCTTCGCAAGGACCGCATGAAGCGTCTTACCATCACTCTTTAATATATGCCCGAAGATACCAAGTACACCCTGGCCGTCGGCCGCCGCAAGACCGCAACCGCGAAGGTGAAGCTCACGCCTGCCGCAAAGACGACCGTCACCGTGAATGGCAAGTCCGGAGAGGAGTACTTCAACACCAAGGAGCGTCGTTCGATCCCGCTCGACCCGCTGCATCTTGATGAAGTGGACGGTACTTTCACCATCGAGGCCAAGGTCTCGGGAGGCGGCATCACCGCGCAGGCCGAGGCCGTACGCATGGGCGTCGCGCGCGCGCTGACCATCGCTAAGGAGAACCTCCGCTCTCCGCTCAAGAAAGCCGGATTCCTCAAGCGCGACCCGCGAGCCGTGGAGCGCAAGAAGCCGGGACTCCGCAAGGCCCGCAAGCGCCCGCAGTGGAGCAAGCGCTAGTCGACCCAAAAGACCGCTTCGGCGGTTTTTTGATATACTTTCCAATATGAAAATCCATCCAGTCCTCATCGGCATCGTGAACGCCCTTGTACCGGGCCTCGGCTATCTCATCCTGCGCGAACGCCTGGTCCTCGGCTGGGGCATGTTCCTTGCCATGATCTTCTTCATGATCGTGACCCTCACGGACCCGTCTCCCGCCTTCGACACAGTGCTCTTCGCGATCTCTCCGACCGGCAGACTTCTTGAATGTGCCTCATACGCGCTCGCCATCATCGCCTTCGGCTATGATGCGTACGATCTCGCAAAAAAGAAGCAGCCTGTCTCTGTTTTTCAATAAAGGATTCGAGATTCCGGAACTATTGACGGCGCGAACGGGAGTAGTATCCTTTACACTGAGAGTGACGACCTGGCTTCGGCACGGAAACGAACTCTCGCGGGGTGTGGGCAACGATGCCGGCCCCAAACCGGGCGAAAGGTGGGCTTCGGCCTGCCTAGAGCTCCGCGGTGCGGGTCACGTCAGGCTCGCTTGGCTTGAACCGCTTCCGACCGTTCTTCCCTTCTGGGGGAGGACAACAAAGGGGGCGCTGGCAGCGATGCCGGCGCCCCTCCGTCTTTTTATTCTTCTCTCTTTTATTCTTGCAGAATTTGCCGACCAACTCCTTTGGTCTATAATCCTCACACCATGAAAGGGTACGTAACCGACATCGAGAGTAAGACGCTCAAGAACGAGAATTTCCGGGAGGTTCTCTACACTGCTGACCGCATGCAGCTGGTCGTCATGAGCGTACCGGACGAGATCGGCAAGGAGGTCCATGGACAGGATCAGTTCATCCGCATCGAGAAAGGGGAGGGTAAGGCAGTGCTCGACGGAGTCGAGAACGATCTCAAAGATGGTTCGGTTGTCATTATCCCGGCCGGGACCAAGCACAACATCGTGAACACCGGCAACGAGCCCCTGAAGCTCTACACCTTGTACGCGCCGCCGCATCACAAGGACGGGGTCGTGCACAAGACCAAGGAAGAGGCCGACAAAGATAAGGAGGAGTTCCTGGGCGATACGACCGAATAGCTATGAAGAAAAAAGAACACGAGGATGATGTGATTTTCGAGCCCGAGCGCGGCGCGGAAGGAGGCAGCGAGGAGGAGATCGAAGCGACCGAATCGCGCGCAGGGGCGAAAGCCGACAAGCTCAAGAAGGAGCTCGAGAACGTTAAGCGCGAGCGTCAGGAATATCTGGACGGCTGGCAGCGCGCGAAGGCCGACTACGTCAATGCCTTGAAGCGCTTCGAGGAGGACCGCAGGGCGGCGGTCGCCCTGGGAGCCCGGAAGGCCGCAGAAGCCTTCATGCCGGCCTTGGACTCCCTGGAGCGGGCCGAGGGCCATGGAGAGCTTCCCGAGGGCATGCAGGGCATCGTGAAGCAGCTTCATGAGGCGGTGCGGAGCCTCGGACTCGAGCGTTTCGGCTCGGTGGGCGAGGCTTTCGATCCCGGGCTTCACGAGGCTCTGGGGCAGGATGCAGCAGGCTCCGATGATGCGGACGACACGGTCTCGGTCGTCCTCGAACCGGGCTGGAGGACGAAAGAAGGAGTCATCCGTCCCGCGAAGGTCCGCATCTTTCACGTCGAAGGCTAGGACTTGAAACGGAGTTTAAGGAAGCGTAAAATGAAGATACGTGTGCGCTCCGGGCAAGATTTTATCAATCCTTAATAAGGAACCTATTTCATATGGCAAAGATCCTCGGTATCGACCTCGGCACGACCAACTCCGCCATGGCCATCATGGAGGGCGGGGAGCCGCGCGTCCTTGAGAATGGCGATGGCATGCGCACGACCCCTTCGGTCGTGGCGATCGCGAAGAACGGCGAGCGTCTCGTGGGCACCCTCGCGAAGCGTCAGGCGGTCACAAACCCCAAGAACACCATCTACGGCATCAAGCGCTTCATGGGCCATCGCTATGACGATGAGGCCATCCAGCGGGACGAGAAGGTCGTCCCGTACGGCATCAAGGCGGGTCCCGACGGCGGCGTGCGTGTGACGCTTTCCGACAAGGACTATCGTCCGGAAGAGATCTCCGCGATGATCCTTTCGAAGCTGAAAGCCGATGCGGAAGCCAAGCTCGGCGAGAAGATCACCGAAGCGGTCATCACCGTACCCGCGTACTTCGACGACGCGCAGCGCGCCGCCACGAAGGCTGCAGGCGAGGTCGCAGGGCTCGACGTGAAGCGCATCATCAACGAGCCGACCGCCGCTGCGCTCGCGTACGGATTCAATAAGAAGAAGGACGAGAAGATCGTCGTGTACGACTTCGGCGGAGGGACATTCGACGTTTCTGTTTTGGAAGTCGGCGACGACGTCATCGAGGTGAAGTCCACCGATGGCGACAGCCACATGGGCGGCAGGGACATCGACCAGAAGATCGTCCGGTACATCGCCGACGAGTACAAGAAGGAAAGCGGTATCGACGCATCGAAGGACCCGCTCGCACTGCAACGGCTTGATGAGGCCGCAGAGAAGGCGAAGCATGAGCTTTCGAGTTCTGCCGAAACGGAGATCAACATTCCCTTTATTACGAGCACTTCCGAAGGCCCGCAGCACCTCCTTCTGAAGCTCTCGCGCGCCACGCTCGAGTCCCTCGCCGAGGAGTACGTGACCCGGTCCGTGGATATCGTGAAGCGCGCGCTCGACGCGGCAGGCATGAAGCCCGCTGATATCAATGAGATCATCATGGTCGGCGGCCAGACCCGCATGCCACTCATCCAGGAAGAGGTGAAGAAGCTCTTCGGGAAGGACCTCCACATGGGCGTGAACCCGGACGAGGTCGTCGCTATCGGTGCCGCCATCCAGGCCGGCATCCTCCAGGGCGATGTGAAGGATATTCTGCTCGTGGACGTCATCCCGCTCTCGCTTTCGATCGAGACCATGGGCGGTGTCGCCACCAAGCTCATCGAGCGCAACTCGGCTATCCCGACCTCCAAGAGCCAGACCTTCTCGACCGCAGCCGACAACCAGACCTCGGTGGAGATACACGTCTCGCAGGGCGAGCGCGCGATGGCTGCCGACAATAAGTCACTCGGCAAGTTCATGCTCGATGGCATACCGCCGGCCCCGCGCGGCCTCCCGCAGGTCGAAGTCAGCTTCGACGTGGACTCTAACGGCATCCTCACCGTGAAGGCCGTCGAGAAGACGACCGGCAAAGAGCAGTCCATCCGTATCGAGGGTTCTACCGGACTCTCGCAGGAAGACATCGAGAAGATGAAGGCCGACGCAGAGACGCACGCGGGCGAGGACCAGAAGCGCAAGGAATTGGTTGAGGCCAAGAATCTTGCCGAGCAGATGGTCTACACGGCCGAGAAGGCGGTGAAGGACGCGGGCGACAAGGCACCTGCCGAGGTGGTGACCGAGGTGAACGAGAAGATCGCGGCACTTAAGACTGCGCGCGAAGGCGAGGACCTCGACGCCATCAAGTCCGCGAGCGAGGTGCTCTCGACCACGCTCTCCAAAATTGGAGAGGCGATGATGAAGAATCAGGAGGCTACACCTGATGTGGCCCCGGAAGGAGAGGCGGCTGCGCCTGAAGCAGGCGCGACCGACGCAGAGTTCACCGAGAAGCCCAAGGAAGGAGAATAGGTTTAGTAGATATGGAATTGAAGGGCGGCACGGAAGAAATTCCGGCCGCCCTCCAGTTTTTATATAGAAACGCTTCAGCTTTACTCTTTTGCATCCCTAAACCGAAAAGCGTAGAATAGGTATCAATGGCTAAGAACTACTACGATATCCTGGGCGTCGACAAGAAGGCCACGAAGGACGACGTGAAGAAGGCTTTCCGGAAGCTCGCCCAAAAATACCACCCCGACAAGGGCGGCGACGAGTCGAAGTTCAAGGAGATCACCGAGGCGTACAGCGTGCTCGCCGACGAGAAGAAGCGTCGGGAATACGACAACTACGGACAGGCCTTCCAGGGCGGGGGAGCGAGCGGCGGCAACCCGTTTGATGGCTTCGACTTCAGCGGCTTCGCGCGACAAGGCGGCGGGGGTGGCGTCGAGTTCGATTTCGGCGACCTGTTCGGCGGGGACTTCGGGGACCTCTTCGGAGGACGCGGGCCGCGCCAGCGGCGCGGCCGGGATATTTCCAT
This sequence comes from Candidatus Parcubacteria bacterium, assembly GCA_034666125.1. Classification (GTDB taxonomy): domain Bacteria; phylum Patescibacteriota; class Minisyncoccia; order Phycocordibacterales; family Phycocordibacteraceae; genus C7867-001. Next base: position 230,463 of record JAXDML010000010.1, on the reverse strand, counting down.
AGATATCGAGGTGACGTTCAAAGAGTCCGTGCAGGGCGGCACCCGTCAGGTGCTCATCACGAAGATAGGGAAGTGCGACGTGTGCCAGGGAAGCGGTGCTAAACCCGGAAGCGAGCTCGACACCTGCAAGACCTGCAACGGCGCGGGCCGCGTGCACGAAAGCCGCAACTCCATCCTGGGCGCGTTCTCGAGCGTGCGCGCCTGCCCGGCCTGCGAAGGCAGCGGCAAGGTGCCGAAGGAGGCGTGCAAGAACTGCTCCGGGCACGGCGTGCTCCGCAAGGAAGAGCAGATCAACGCCACTATCCCGGCCGGCATCGACGGCGGGGAGATGATCCGCATGCCGGGACTGGGCGAGGCGGTGAAAGGTGGCGTGGCGGGCGACCTCTACGTGAAGGTCCACGTGAAGCCGCATCCGGTGTTCAAGAAGCAGGGACTCAACCTGGTCATGGAAATGCCGGTGAAGCTCACCGACGCGTTGCTTGGCTCGACCGTGACCGTCGCGACCATCGACGACAAGCAGCTCGAGGTGAAGGTTCCTCCCATGACGGCTCCCGAGCAGACCCTCCGCATCCGCAACAAGGGCGTGAACATCGACGGACGCGCCGGCGACCTCCTCATCCACCTCACCGCCGCCTTCCCGAAGAAGCTTTCCGGAAAGGCGAAGAAACTCGTCGAGGAACTGCGTTCGGAAAGCCTCTAGGGCGGAACTGAGAGCCCAGGCCGGGCTGTTATACTTTTCATATGGATATCGTAAATAGCGTGAGCGGCCTGGCCACGAGCAGCCTTTCGAGTGCGTGGCTTTTGGTGGGAAACTTCCTCATACTCCTCGTCCTGACCCTTATCATGATCGGCTTCTCGTACAAGGCCGGAAAGGGCGGGCTTATCTCGTTGCTCGTGTCCTTCTATGCCGGATATGCGCTCTACATCGTCTTCCCCTACACCGAAGACATCCTTGCAGCCGGAGGCTCGAGCCTCGTGAAGGCCGTCATCAGCGTCGTTCTCTACGCGGCCATGACCTTCGTACCGTTCCACTTCATCCAGCGCCTTACGAGCGGCGGCTTCGGCGTCCTGTCCTTCGTGCCGCGCTTCGTGCTCTCGTTCCTCGCGGCAGCGTTCCTCCTTACGCTCGCGTACCATGTCTTCCACGTGAGCAATATCTATACCTTCCCGAGCCCCATCGACTCGCTGTTCGCGCCGGACGAGTACTTCTTCTGGTGGTTCATCGCGCCGCTCGTCGGGCTTCTGTTCCTCGTCCACTAAAAAAGCTCGCGTGCTATATTGGCCTCAATGAACGACTTGGCGAACGATCTGAAAGCCCGAGGACTTGTCGACAATTCCTCGGCTGAGTTAGGGAAAATACTGGGAACGAAACGTACCGTATATCTCGGCGTTGACCCTTCTGCCGACTCGATGCATGCGGGCAACCTGCTGGTCGTGCTTATCCTGAAGCGCCTGGCGGATGCCGGGCACTCCGTACAGCTCATCATCGGCGGCGGTACCGGCATGATCGGCGACCCGAAAGAGAAAGGGGAACGGCCGCTTGCCGATGAGGCCACCGTGGCGAAGAATAAAAAGGCTATAGCGTCACAGATGGGCGAGGTACTCGGACGGAAGGTGCCGGTCATCGACAACGCGGATTGGCTGCTCAAGGTGAAGCTCGTAGACTTCCTACGCGATATCGGGAAGCACTTTACGGTGAACGAGCTCGTGAAGCGAGATGTCATCAAGCGCCGGCTCGAGAACGAGGACGACAGCATCTCGTATACCGAGTTCGCGTACTCGCTCCTCCAGGGATACGACTACCTCGTTCTTAATGAGAAATACGGGACGGATCTGCAGATAGGCGCATCGGACCAATGGACGAATATCCTTTCGGGCGTGGAGCTCATACGCCGCAAGGCGGGGAAGGAGGCTTTTGCGCTCACGACTCCGCTCGTGACGGACTCTTCCGGCAAGAAATTCGGCAAATCCGAAGGCAACGCCATATGGCTCGACCCGAGGAAGACCTCTCCGTACGCCTTCTACCAGTTCTGGCTCAACCAGCCGGACTCGGTCGTCGAGAAGTACCTCAAGTTCTACACCTTCCTCTCGCTCATGGAGATTTCCATGCTGATGGAGATGCATTCCCGAGAACCAGGAAAGCGCGCGGCGCAGGGGGCACTCGCGCGGGAGGTGACCGGCCTCGTGCACGGTACCGACGCGGCCGCGCGCTGCGCCGTCGTGTCCGATGTGCTTTTCGGTAGTCGCGCGCTCGGAAGCCTCTCGGACGAGGAGCGTGCGGTACTCCTTGCGGAGGCGCCTACGCTTAAGGTAGCGGGCGACATGACCGTTGCGGATGCGCTTGTCACGAGCGGTCTCGCCAGCTCTAAATCCGATGCGAAACGGCTTGTCACAGGAAAGGGGATTACGCTTAATGATAAAACCGTCGATTCTCCCGAAGCACTCGTCACCGCCGCCCATTTCGACGACGGCCTCGCTCTCCTACGCCGCGGCAAGCAGGTGCTCGTGCTTACGTCATAATCTGGAAAATACCGAGCCCGGCTGCTATACTGCGGCCTGCGCGTCGGTGGCAGAGTGGTCAATTGCACTTGGCTGTAAACCAAGCGGATTTATCCTACGCAGGTTCGAATCCTGCCCGGCGCACAGATCGAAATCCGGCTTTGGCCGGGTTTCGCATTGCGGTATGCTATCTGCATGATCGCACATACATCGGTCGCCGTAAGCGACTACGCGAAGTCCAAGGAGCTTTATTCTAAGATGCTTGCGCCCCTTGGATATACCGTCGGCATGGACCTGCCGGAATACAAGGCCGCAGGATTCATCCATGACGGGAAGCAGGACTTCTGGATAGGGGAGAGCGAGAAAGCTCCTGCGGGCGTGCACGTAGCGTTCACGGCCGAAGGCCAGGACCAGATACAGGCATTCTATGATTCCGCTATTGCAGCCGGTGCGTCCGATAACGGCGCCCCGGGATATCGGAAGGAATACAGTCCCGGCTACTACGCCGCCTTCGTGCATGACCTTGATGGCAATAACATCGAAGCGGTCTGGATGGACACACAGTCCGGGGAGTAGAACTACATGCTCCTGATGACCTCCACCTTCGCGCCGAGCTTGTTGAGGCGCTCGGCGAGGTCGGCGTATCCGCGCTGGATGGAGTAGACATTCCTTAGAGTGGACGTACCCTCAGCGGCAAGCATGGCGATAAGAATGATGGCCGAGGGGCGGAGCGCGGGCGGGCAGACGATCTGCGCGCCTTTGAGCTTCGTTGGTCCCTCAATCAGCGCGCGGTGCGGATCAAGGAGCGTTACCTTCGCGCCTAAGCGGTTGAGCTCGGTAAAGTAGATGGCGCGATTCTCCCAGGTCCAGTCGTGGATGAGGGTATTTCCGACGGCATGAGTGGCGATGGGTACGAAGAAGGGGAGGTTGTCGTTCTGGAGTCCTGGAAAGGGCTGGGTGTGGAGCTTCTCGGGCGGCGCGTGAAGTTTGCTGGGATGGACCGTCAGGTCGACGAGCTCGGTGCGGCCATTGCGCGACAGGTACTTGTCGCTCATGTCGAACTTGAGTCCCATGACGCGGAGCTTCTCGAGCTCGAGCAGAATGAAGTTCACCGACGCGCGCTTGATCGTGATCTTCGAGTCGGTGACCGCGGCGGCGGCGATGAAGAACATCGCCTCGATGGGGTCTTCGCTGTTGTAGTGCTCGATGGTCTGGTCTATCTCGCTCACGCCGTGGACCGTGAGGGTCGTGGTACCGATCCCCTCGATCTGCACGCCCATCTTCTCGAGCAGGAAGCAGACGTCCTGCACCTGGTAGTTCGGCGGAGCGAATTTGATGACCGATACGCCCGGGATGCGCGCTGCGGCCAGGAGGACGTTAATGGCGCCCGTATCGCTCGACTCATAGAGGACGAACTCGGCGGGACGCAGCTTCGTTGCGTGGATGTCGTAGTACGTCTCCTTGGTCTTGATGCGGACCCCGAATTCCTCGAGGCCGTGCCGATGGGCCGAGATCGTGCGTTCGCCCATCTTGCACCCGCCAGAATGGGGAAGCCGGAAGGGTCTCTTTTCCCCATGAGCCCAATGGATGAGCGCGCCGATGAACGTGAACGAGCGGGTCCGCCCGGCCGCGCCCGTATTGAGGCCCGCGAAATCGAGGGACTTCGGCGGCTGCATCTCGATAGTGTCCTGCGCGGTCCATCTGACCGAGACGCCGAGGCTTTCGATGAACTCGATATACCGGTACACCTCCTCGATGCGGGGGATGTCGTGCAGGATCGTCTTGCCGCGATTCAGGAGAGACGCGCAGATCATGTTGACCGCGCCGTTCTTAGAGCCGTTCATGACGATGGAACCCTTGAGTTTCCGGCCGCCCGTCACCCGGAAATCGATCGACTCGTTGATGCCGAGGATCTTCCGCTCGAGCACCTTGCTTATCTTCCCGAGCTCGTTCAGGGTCAGGTTCTGGTTCCCGTTCTCGATGCGCGCGACGGCGCTCTGGGACGTACCGAGCTCCTTGGCAAAGACCTTCTGCGTGAGTCCCTTTTCCTCGCGGAGCTTCTTTATGAAGAAGCCGATCTTATCCTGCTCTTTCTTGTTCTGGGGACTTGTTCTGGCCATGCCTACAGGTATATCATATATGCTATGACCGTCCGGGAAGATATCCCCCTCGCGCCCCTGACCACGTTCCGCATGGGCCCTACGGCGCGCTATCTCATCGAGATACGTACCAAGGAAGAACTTCCCGAAGCATTCGCCTTCATCAATGAAAAGCAGCTGCCGTTCTTCATTCTCGGCGGCGGTTCGAACACCATCTTTACGGCACCAGAACGTTTCGAGAGCGTGGTCCTGAAGATAGCCATCCCCGGCTTCGAAGTCGTCGACGATACGGACGCGGGCGCAATCATCCGTGTCGGCGCGGGCGAGGATTGGGACGGAGTGGTCGAACGAGCTGTTGCTTTCGGGCTCTCCGGCATCGAAGCGATGTCGGCTATCCCGGGCCTTGCCGGGGCGACACCTATACAGAACGTCGGCGCATACGGGGTCGAGATCGCCGACGTGCTGGAAAGCGTAGAGGCGTACGACTACGTGAATAGGGAATTCAAGATCCTTACGCCATCCGAGTGCGGCTTTTCGTATCGCGACAGCCTCTTCAAGCACGAGAAGCGCTACATTATTACCGCGATTACGCTCGGCCTTTCGAAAGGAGAGCCGCGCGTACCGGATTATCCCGGGGTCAAGGCATACTTCGATCCACACAATATTGCCGGCCCGACGCTGGCCGAGATACGGGACGCGATCATCGAGATTCGCAGGACGAAGCTCCCGGACCCGAAGGATATTGCCTCCGTCGGCTCATTTTTCAAGAACCCGTTCGTCACGGAGGAAGCAGTAGCCCGACTCCGGAATGAGTTCGAGCATCCGGTCGTATTCGAGCAGGATGACGGGCGTTATAAGGTCGGTGCCGGGTGGCTTATCGATACGCTCGGCCTCAAGGGGAAGTCGTTCGGTAATCTCGGTTTCTATAAGAACAATGCGCTTGTAATCACAAATGACGGGGATGCTACCTACGGGGAGCTCGCGGAACTTGTAGAAGACACCCGTCGGCGCGTCCGCGAACGTTTCAGTATCGAGCTCGAGCCTGAGCCGACCCTCGTTTAAAGGCGTGGTATCGTAACTTTATGAGCGCTAAACAGACTCTTCTCACTGGACTTCAATCGAGCGGCGATCTTCACATCGGTAACTACTTTGGAGCATTGAAGCCTTTCGTCGATCAGTACCAATCCTACGAGAGCTATCTTATGGTCGCCGACTACCACGCCCTTACGTCTCTTAAGGACCCAGAGGCGATTCGGAAAAATAGCACGAACGTCGTAAAGGAATATCTCGCCGCCGGTGTAGACCCGGAGAAGGCGGTCATTTTCAAGCAGTCGGACGTGCCTGAGCACACTGAACTTGCCTGGGTACTCGACTGTGTCGTTACGGTGCCATTCCTCATGCTTGGGCACGCATACAAGGATAAGGTGGCCAAGGGACTTGAAGCTAACGCCGGCCTCTTCACGTATCCCATGCTCATGGCAGCGGACATTCTGCTCTATGATACGGACGTGGTTCCGGTAGGAGAGGACCAGCGCCAGCATATCGAATACGCGCGCGAGGCTGCAACGAAGTTCAATAATACGTACGGCCAAATGTTCACCCCGCCAAAGGAGCTTATTCTCAAGGAGGCGGGCATTGTTCCAGGTACCGATGGCCAGAAGATGGCGAAGAGCCGTCCACAATACATGATTCGCTTATTCGGATCGAAGGAAGAAACGAAGCGACAAGTCATGAACATCGTGACCGACTCGGGAGCGGGACGGCCCGAGAACGTATACGCGATCCATAAGCTGGTGAAGAGCGAGGCAGAGCTCGAACCGCTTTATAAGGAGCACGAAGGAAAGTATCAGGCGCTCAAGGAGGCGCTTACCGAGGATCTCGACGCCTACCTCGCTCCCATGCGGGAGAAGTACGAAAGCATCTCGGACGAGGAGGTGGCGCGAGTTCTTGCGGCGGGAGCGGAAAAGGCACGGACGAGAGCGTCAGCGAAGATGGAGCTCGTGCGCAAGGCCATAGGGATCCGTTAGCGATCAAAATCAGACGGGCTGTGGTATTTTTATAGAACATGAAGGAACGGGTACTTATCGGTGACCTTGGCGGTCATCTCAGTGAGACAGTGGACCTATGCGGATGGGTGGACGTGCGGCGCGATCAGGGGAAGCTGGTTTTCTTCGACTTCCGGGACCGGACGGGCTACGTCCAGGGGGTCGTGCTGCCCGGCGACGAAGGGCTCATGGCAGTTGCCAAGGATATCCGGAACGAATACGTCGTCCGGGTCACCGGCGTCGTGAACAAGCGTCCCGAGAAGAACGTCCAGACCGACAAGCTGAACGGCGACATCGAGCTCGAGATCAAAGGCATCGAGGTGCTGTCGCAAGCGCACGAGCTGCCGTTCGACAAGGATACGGACCTCAACATCGAGACGCGCTTCGACAACCGTCCGTACACGCTCCGAAGCGAACGTGATCGCGACATCTTCACCGTGCAGGCAACCATCCTCGAGGAGTACCGTAACGCGCTCATCAAGCGCGGGTTCATGGACTTCCAGGCGCCGGCGCTCGTGGGCAGCGACGCCGAAGGCGGCGCGGCGGTGTTCAAAGTGGAATACTTCGATGACCGGACCGCATACCTAGCCACGTCCCCGCAGCTCTACAAGCAGATCATGGTCGGCGCCTTCGAGCGTGCGTTCACCATCGCGAAGATCTTTCGCGCGGAGAAAAGCGCGACGACCCGGCACATGTCGGAGCTTACGCAGATGGACTTCGAGATGGGCTTCATCACGGACGAGAACGACGTGATGGATGTCCTGGAGGATGTAGTCCATGACGTGGTGACGGAAGTGAGCGGGAAACATGCCGAAGCATTTGCGCGCCTGAAGGCGGAGCAGCCGAAGCTCGGCGAGCGATTCCCGAGACTCACGCTTGCCGAAGTGTTCGAGACACTCGGCGCACCCGCAGAGGACGACCTTGCACCCGAGCACGAGCGCCTCATCTGCGAGTGGGCGCTCAAGGAGCACGGCACGGATTTCGTATTCGTCACCCGCTTTCCCACGGACGCTCGCGCGTTCTATACCATGTCGGCCGAAGGCAGGCTTTCAAAGGGCTTCGACCTCCTGTTCCGCGGGCTTGAGATCAACAGCGGCGCGCAGCGTATCCACGACCATGAAGAGCTCGTCACCCGTATCAAGGAGCGCGGCATGGACCCGGACAAGTTCCAGTTCTACCTGCAGGCCTTCAAGTACGGTATCCCGCCCCACGGCGGCTGCTCGACCGGACTCGAACGCTTCACCATGAAGATGCTCCAGCTGGAGAACGTGAAGGAGGCGTCCGCGTTCCCGCGCGACATGCATCGTATCGATACGTTACTGTCTGAAGCTGAATAATATGAAGATCGCTTTTTCGAAATCCATCGATGACGCGCCGAAAGGATATTTGCGCGTGCGCCTGACGCAGGAGGAGCGGGGTACGAAGCGCTTCGTGCGCGAGGGCGCTATCGAATGGCTCGAACTCGGCGTCGGGAAACCTGAGGACATGAACCAGCGGCGATTCGTGAGCTTGTGTCGCAGTATCATCCGCGCGGCTAAGGAAGCCAAATACAAGAAGGTGGCGACACAATTCGACCGTACGCCGGAGCTTTTCAAGAATCTGCAGCATCTGAGTCCCGAGAAGATATCGGAGATCGTCGGCACGAACTACGAGATGGCGAACTTCGAGTTCACCACGTTCAAGACGAAGCCGAAGGACGGCTGGCCAGAAGTGACCGACATGCTTGCCTGCGGCAGGTCGTACAAGTCTATAGAGGACGCGGTGAGGCGCGGGCAGGAAATCGGGCGGGCGGTCAACGCGGCCAGGGAACTCGCCAACACGCCAGGCGGCGACATGACGCCGAGACTCCTCGCAAAGGCCGCCAAAGACTCCGTCAAGGGACTTCCGGTGAAGGTCACGACCCTCGGTCGCTCGGAGATGAAGAAGCTCGGCATGGGAGCGATCCTCGGCGTCGGACAGGGGTCGGCGCACGAGCCTACCTTCACGGTCATGGAATATCGTGGAGCAAGAAAGGCAAAGCCCATCGTGCTTGCGGGAAAGGGCATCACGTTCGATTCGGGCGGCCTCAACCTGAAGACTTCCGATCACATCTATGAGATGCACCTGGACATGTCGGGCGCGGCGGCGGTCATTCATGCAGTGGCGCTCGCCGCACGCCTGAAGGTGAAGCGGAACGTTATCGGGCTCATCCCCGCAGCCGAGAACATGGTCGGCAACGATGCCATCCGTCCCGGTGACGTGCTCCGCTCGCTTTCCGGCAAGACCATAGAGGTATTGAACACCGATGCGGAAGGACGTCTCGTTCTCGCGGATGCGTTGACGTACGCGAAGCGCTTTGAGCCGACGGTCGCGGTCGACGTGGCGACTCTGACCGGTGCCTGCCACATAGCGCTCGGCCATTACGCGAGCGGGCTCTTCTCGCGCGACGACGCGCTCGCCGACCGGATGCTCGAGCTCGGCGAATCAAGCGGCGATTATGTCTGGCGGCTCCCGCTCTGGGACGAATACGAGGCCTCGGTAAAGGGAGTGTTCGCAGACCTCTCGAATATTCCCGCCGACAAGTCCCGCTACGGAGGCGCGACCAACGGCGCGATGTTCCTCTGGCAGTTCGCGAAGGAACTCGGCTGCCCGTGGGCGCATATCGACATCGCGCCGAGGATGACCTCGGCTCCCGGTGACGAATTGGCGAAGGGCGCCGCAGGCGCCCCGGTACGCCTGCTCTTCTCGTTCATCGAGGACTTCGACGGATAGCGCCATGGAACCAGTAGCCCAGAAAGCGTTCACCGTACGGGCCGGAGAATACGAGGGACCGCTCGAGGTGCTCCTCGACCTCATCGAGCGGCGGAAGCTCCTCGTGAACGAGCTGTCGCTGTCGCAGGTGACGGACGACTTTATCGCCTTCATCAGGAGCAGCGACGAGTTCCCGATAGAGGACGCGGCGAACTTCGTGGCGGTCGCAGCGACACTTCTTCTCATCAAGTCCCGCTCGCTCATCCCGGAGGTGGAACTATCGGGGGAGGAAGAGGAGGACATCGACGACCTGAAGCGGCGTCTCGAAGCGTACGAGCGCGCGCGAAGCGCGGCGCGCGAGCTCGGCCGCATCTTCGGGCGCTCGGTCATGCTGCCTGCGGGGGAGCGCCGTCCGGAGCCCATGTTCGCGCCGTCGAAGGACCTCGACCTCGAACGCCTCGCCAAAGCCCTTGAAGAGGCGCTCGCTTCGCGTGAGGTGCAGGAAAAGCTGCCCGAGGCGCGCGTCCGCCCCATGATCTCCATCGAGGAGATGATGGACAGTCTCCATGAGCGGGTGCAGAAAGCGCTTACGCTGAAATTCTCGGACTTCGCAGGCGACACCAGGGAGCGCATCGAGGTCATCGTCTCCTTCCTCGCGCTCCTGGAGCTCGTGAAGCAGGGCGCGGTCGAAGCCGACCAACAGGGCGCTTTTAAGGACATACAGATCACCAACGCGACCGCATCGGTGCCGCGCTACTAGCTCATCAGTCGTTCATGCACGGGCGGATACACTCGCCCCATATGCCATCCAAAGAAATTTCCACCTGGCTCGCGACCGCGAGCCTTCCCCAATTCCCGAAGCTGACGAAGGACATCGAGACCGAGGTCGCCATTATCGGTGGCGGCCTCGCCGGCCTCTTTTCCGCCTACCTACTCGCGAAAGCCGGGAAGAAAGTTGTGGTGCTCGAGAAGCACCGCATATCCCGTATGGGCACCGGCTTCACGACCGGATTCCTTACCCAGTCTATCGATACGGACACCGTGGACCAGGTGTCGATGTACGGCGACAAGGATACAAGGCGCATCTGGGAATCGCATGGCAAGGCCATAGACCTCATCGAGAAGATCGTCAGGGACGAGAAGATCGACTGCGAGTTCACGCGCTGCACGAACTACCTTTACGCCAACGACCGGAAGGAGCTGAAGGCTCTCGAAGAGGAAGCGAGGGAGATGAGAAGGCTCGGATTCAAGGCGAGCCTCACGAAACGCGAGCTGGGTTTCAAGAGCCGCGGCGCGCTCGCCATCCCGGACCAAGGGAAGTACCACGCGGTGAAGTTCGTCGCGGGACTCTGCAAGGCACTTGAACGCATGGGTGTCGATATATATGAAAAGACCGAAGTGGTGGAGATACAGGGTAGCGGCAAGGGTCGGGAACGCTTCACGGTCATCGCCGGAAAGCGCGAGATCCGCGCCGACTGGACCATCACCGCGACGTACCAACCATTCAATAACCCGAAGGAGGTCTTCCTCCAGAAGGGCATGTACGTCTCGTATATCATCGAGCTCGAAGTGCCGAAGGGGAAATATCCGGAAGGAACGTACGAGGATCTCGACAATCCGTATCACTACTTCCGCGTGGATAAGGGCAGAGGAAAGAACGGGAAGGATCGCGTCCTGATCGGCGGCGAGGACCATCGCAAGGAAGTGGGTACGAAAAAGATGGAAGAGAAGAGCTTCAAGGCGCTGCGGGAATACGCGCAGGAGGTCTTCGGCCGGAAATATCCGGAAGTGCGACAGTGGAGCGGCTACATCCTGGAACCGGTCGACGGCATCGCCTTCATTGGCGAATACGACCCGCGACAGCTCATCGCGACCGCCTTCTCAGGGAACGGCATGACGTACAGCGGAATCTCGGCGATGATCTTCCGGGATAGTATCGCGGGAAAGAAGAATCCGTACATCGAGCTCTACCGACCGGGGCGCACGCCGACCTTGAACCAGTTATGGAAGAAAGGGCGGGACTTCACGGAGGAGTTCTTCAGGGGCGCGGTAGCTAACGTATTTAAATAAAAAGATGCCGGGAGGTCGCTTGACCCCCCGGTAGTGGATTTTCGGTTGTTGAACTGCCAGGTTCCGAATCAGGCGGCCGAGGCGGCCGAATCCAGTTTGCCGGCGAGCCGCCCGGCGATGGTGCTGAGCAGCGCGATGGCGATGAGCACCACCATGACGACGGCGCCGGCATTCGGGCTCGTGTGCTCGGTTTTGAAAGCGCCGAATCCGATCAGCACGCCGAAGATGGCGAGGATGGCGGCGATCGCGTAAAGGATCTTCTGCGTCTGCATTTGAGTTTCCCCTGATTTGCGGCGTAGTTACCGCGACAGTTACTATAATACACAACCAAGTGGTTTTGTCAAGTAGGATCAATTAGACGGACATAGGGAGTTTTCTGAGCAGCATGCATAAGGTATTCTGTGAGCATCTATGACCCTTTCCTTGCCATCGACGCTTGAAGCGGTCCTGTTCGCTCATGGCGAGCCGATGGGCAAGAAGCAGCTCGCGGACGTGCTCGGGATTCCCGCCGACATGCTCGCGGCCGGATTGCGCGAGCTCGCACGTACGCTCGAGAGCAGGGGGCTCGCGCTCGTGGAAACGGATACGCAGGTCGAGCTGCGCACGCATGCGGACGCGACTGCCGTCCTGAAGAAGCTCCGGGAGAGCGAGCTATCGCGCGACCTCGGAAAGGCGAGTCTCGAGACGTTGGCGATCATCCTCTATCAGAACGGTGCGACGCGTAGCGATATCGATTGGGTGCGCGGCGTGAACTCGACCGCAGCACTCCGCTCGCTTCTCATGCGCGGGCTTATCGAGCGCGGGGAGGACGTGACCGACCGCCGCCGCGCGCGGTACACGCCGACGGTGGACGCGCTCGCACATTTGGGAATCGGGAGCAAGGAGGAACTGCCGCGATACGCGGAGCTTGCGGGAGCGCTTGCGAAGGAGCGAGTAGTGCAGGGTGCCGTGAAAGCCGAGACTGAACCGGAACCTCCTGCCGAAATCGAAGGGGCGTCGCAGAGCGGAACGGCTATACCTATGTATGACGCCGGATACGTCGCGCCGGGAGCAGACGGAACGGGGACTGAAACGACATGACCGCCGCGTCCCTGAACCTGAGGAGCAAGAAGCTCTGGCGCATCCTGGTCATCGTCCTGATGGTCATCGCGATAGCCGCGCTCGTGCTTCTCTATGGCAAGCGTTCCGATGCGACCCCCGCACCCATCACCGAGCCGAATCCGATCGCCACGACCACGCCGCTTTCTCCGGAGGCGTTCATGGGCATCAACCTCATCGGCCAATCGGCCATCGTGTACGACCTTTCGAACGGGCAGACGCTCTATTCCCAGAACGCCGATCGCCAGCTCCCGCTCGCCTCGCTCACGAAGCTTCTCACGGCCTATGCCGGGCTCGAGGCATTGGGTGGTTCGGCCTCCGTGAGCATCTCGAGCAGCTCCCTCGCCGTGGAAGGGGAGAGCGGGCTCATGGAAGGGGAGACGTTCAAGCTTTCCGACCTCGCGCGCTTTTCTCTTGTAGGTTCATCAAATGACGCGGCCGAAGCCATCGCCGAAACCGTCGCGATACGCCGTTCGCTGCCGGAGCGCGAGGCGCTCTCTGCTGCGGCGACAAGCGCCGGCCTCACGAAGACGTATGCGGTCAACGGTTCGGGGCTCGACGTGAGCCCGCTTGCGGCGGGCGGGTACGGATCAGCGCGCGACATGGCGATATTGGCGGGCGCGCTCGTGAAGAAGGCGCCGACCATCGCCGGCGCCACCACCGAACCTTCCGTCTTCGTGCGCAGCATCGCCGGCATGCCGCACTCGCTCCCGAATACGAACCAGGGGGCGGTCACCGTGCCGGGCATCCTGCTCTCGAAGACCGGGTATACAGAGCTCGCGGGCGGGAATCTCGTCGTGGTCGTGGATGTTGGTATCGGACATCCCGTGGCGGTGGCGGTGCTCGGCTCCACGCGCGACGGGCGGTTCACGGACGTGAACCGGCTCATAAACGCCACGCATCAGTACTTCGCGGGCATCCCGCAATAGGCTATGAGCGTATTCACCTTCGAGGGCGCACGCATACTCATCCCGTTCATCACGAGCTTCGCCATCGGCATCCTGCTCACGCCCCTCCTCACGCACTATCTGTACAAGCACCGGGTCTGGAAGAAGAAGGCGGGGAAGACGACGCTCGAAGGGAACGTCGCGGAAAATTTCAATAGATTGCATCAGGACCGGGAGGCGCATACGCCGCGCATGGGCGGCATCGTTATCTGGGCATCGGTCCTCATCACCGCCATGATCTTCGGCCTCCTGGCGTTCGCCCTGGACGGCTCCTTCACGAAGCTGAACTTCGTGAATCGCGGGCAGACGTGGCTGCCACTGTTCGCACTTATCGTAGGCGCCTTCGTCGGCTTCCTGAACGATCTCCTCGACGTCACGACCGACGACGCGCGGGGCATCTCGCTGAAATGGCGCCTGCTCGCAGTCATCCTCGTCTCGGGCTTCATCGCCTGGTGGTTCTTCGCGAAGCTCGGTGTCTCCGCAGTCGCCATCCCGTTCCTCGGGGTACTTCAGCTCGGGTGGCTTTTCATACCGTTCTTTATCCTTGTCGCGCTCGTGGTCTACGCGAGCGGCGTCATCGACGGTATCGACGGGCTCTCGGGCGGCATCTTCGCCATCATCTTCATGTCATACGCCGTGATCGCCTTCGCGCAGAACCAGGTCGCGCTCGCTGCTTTCTCGGCGGCAGTATCCGGCGCGACCTTCGCCTTCCTCTGGTTCAATATCCCGCCGGCGCGCTTCTGGATGACGGAGACGGGCTCCATGGCCCTCACGCTCACGCTCACGGTCGTAGCCTTCTCGGCGGATGTGCTCGGGGAGGGAGTGGGTATCGCCGTGCTGCCGATCATCGCGCTCCCGCTCTTCGCCACCGTCGCCTCGGTCGTCCTCCAGCAGTTCTGGAAGAAGGTGTTCAAGAGGAAACTGTTCCATATCGCGCCGCTCCACCACCACTTCGAGGTCATCGGCTGGCCGTCGTACAAAGTGACGATGCGCTACTGGGTCATCACCATCATCGCGGGCATGTTCGGCGTCGCGATCGCGCTGCTGAAATAAGGTATGTTTCGAGAAAACTCTTATGGTAGCGGCGCTAGCGGTGAGCCAATAGAAGGGCCGCGCGCCGAGACTTCCGACGAATCTGAACTTCCGTCCGAAGAACGAGAGAGAAGGGCGATACGGGATATGCTTCCCAAACTTAAGAGGCTGGTCTCGAGTGAGGACCCCCGGACACTTGACTCGTACTTTGTCGAGGGACTCGCGAGAACGCTTGAGAAGAAAGCGAAGATCAACGCGATGGACAGCGAGCTGGGAATCGAGCTGCTTTTGCTTGCCGGATGGCTTCGCGGTCCGAGGACGCCGAGGGAAGGCGAGGATCATCCTGAAGAGGAAGTTAAAAAGGCGTTCATGAACCTTAAGGCGTTGGTACCGACATACGAAGCCGAGTAAGCACGCTGTCCCTGGTAGTATGTAAAGCATGAAAGCTTCCGGCGACCGAATCTTCGCTATCATCGTGATCATACTGGTCGTCCTCGGCTTCGCGCTGTTCTCATCGGCCGCCTTGGGACTTCTCGCGCAGGTGGACGCGTCCCCCTGGAAGCTCCTTCTGACCCAGTTCGCGCTCGGGCTCGTGCCGGGCGGCATCGCGCTCGTCATCTTCCGCTTCATGCCGCAGAAGCGGCTCTTATCTCTGGTATTGCCTTTGTACATCGCCTCGCTGGTCCTGATGCTCCTCGTCTTCACGCCGCTTGGCGTCGAGCTGAACGGGGCGCGCCGCTGGATCAATCTCGGCTTCACGACCCTCCAGCCGTCCGAGTTCCTGAAGATCGCCGTCATCCTCATGCTTGCGGCGTTCCTCGCGAAGGCAGGCAACCGCATCAAGGACATCAAGGAAGGCCTCCTGCCGTTCTGCATCATCGTGGGGCTCCCGTCTATCGTGCTCCTGGCACAGCCGAACACCTCCACGGTGCTCATCATCGGCGCGACCTGTGCCGCCGTCTATTTCCTCGCGGGCGCGCCCTGGCGTGACTTCTTCATACTGGGCGGCGTTTCCGTACTCGCGCTGACCGTACTCATCTTCATGCGCCCGTACCTCATGGATCGCGTGAAGACCTTCATCCACCCCGCGCATGACGCGCAGGGAAGCGGGTATCACATCCAGCAGTCGCTCATCGCCATCGGGTCCGGGGGATTCACCGGGCGCGGCTTCGGGCAGAGCGTACAGAAGTTCAACTATCTTCCGGAAGCCCAGTCGGACTCGGTCTTCGCCGTGTACGGGGAAGAATTCGGCTTCGTGGGTACGGTGCTTCTCGTCGTGCTCTTCGTCGCCTTCGCGCTACGCGGGCTCATGATCGCGAGCGGGGCATCATCGATGTTCGGACTCCTGGTGGCTGCAGGCCTCACGCTCATGATCACGTTCTCCGCATTCCTGAATATCGGCGCGCTGCTCGGCATCGCTCCTTTAACTGGCCTGCCGCTGCCGTTCATCAGCCACGGCGGCTCTGCGCTCATGGCTTCACTCCTGTCGGTGGGTATTATCTTGAATATCGCCGCACATCGCAAAAAACGCTCTAGTTAGGCTCTGGTATACTGATAGGAACCTATGAAAATCGTTTTTACGGGCGGAGGGACCGGCGGCCACTTCTATCCGCACATCGCCATTGCCGAAAGCATTCACAGGATCGCTGCGGAGAACCGGCTCATCGAGCCGCAGCTCTACTTCCTTGCGCCGGAGCCATTCGACGAACAGTCGCTCTTCGCTAACAACATCGCCTTCGTACGCATCCCGGCGGGGAGGATGCGCCGCTACTTTACCCTCAAGAACCTGGCGACCCCATTCATCATGCTCGGCGGTACTATCCGCGCCTTTTTCGTCCTGTTCAGACTCTTTCCGGACGTGATCTTCTCACGGGGAAGCTACGGCAGCGTGCCAGTGGTCCTTGCAGCACGGCTGCTCGGCATACCCGTCATGGTCCACGAATCGGATTCGAAGCCGAGCCGGGCGGTTCTGCTTGCGGCGAAGTTCGCCAAGCGCATCGCGGTTTCCTTCGAAAGCTCCATCCCGTACTTCCCGAAGAAGGTGCGGGGGAACATCGCGCTGACGGGCATCCCCGTGCGCGGGCTCATGACGCAGCCGCTTCCCGAGGGCGCGAAGCAGGAACTCGGCCTTGATCCGGGAGTCCCGACGGTCTTCGTCATCGGAGGCTCGTCCGGCTCGAAGCGCATCAACGAGATCGTGCTTGAAGGACTGCTTGACCTGACGTCGTTCGCGAACGTCATCCACCAGACGGGGAAGGATAACTTCCCGGAAGTGTCTGCGCGTTCCAGGGTGGTCCTGGGAAGCGGCGGGAACGCGGGTCGGTATCATGCATTCCCGTACCTGACTCTCGAACCGCTGCGCCGCGCCGCAGGCGCGGCGGACGTGGTGGTATCGCGCGCGGGCTCGACCGCCATCGCGGAGATATCGCTCTGGGGGAAGCCCTCCATCCTCGTTCCCATACCGGAGTCCATCAGTCACGATCAACGGACGAACGCGTACGCGTACGCGCGTACGGGAGCCGCGGTCGTGCTCGAGGAAGAGAACATGACGCCGCACATCCTCATGTCCGAGATCAAGCGCATCACGAATCCGGCAGTGGCGAACGTCATGAGCGCGGCCGCACAAGGCTTCGCGAATCCGGACGCTGCCCGGCTTATCGCCGAGGAGCTCCTGCGCATCGGGCTTTCTCATCAGGCGCCCGTAAAGCGCTAGCGCCTATGGTACGGACACGATTCGCCGTCAGTCCGACAGGATTCATGCACGTGGGAGGAGCGCGCACCGCGCTCTATGCCTGGCTCTATGCCCGCAAGCACGGCGGCTCGTTCATATTGCGTATCGAGGACACGGACAAGGAACGGGAGGTCGAAGGCGCCATAGGGAATCTGATGGAATCCTTGAAGTGGCTCGGCATCAAATGGGACGAGAGCATCGACGTCGGCGGACCGCACGAGCCATACATCCAGTCGGAACGGCTTCCTATCTATAAGAAGTACGTGGAGCAGCTGCTTGAGGCCGGTTTCGCCTATCCGGATCCGTACACGGAAAGGGACATGGAGGCCTTCCGCAAGGAAGCCGAGATGGCGAAGAAGCCGTTCCTGTTCCGCGAACATCGGCCCGCGCGCGTTCAGGAGTGGAACGGCCTATCGCCAGTGCGCTTCAAAACGCCGCTTATCAAGCGGTACGAGTGGGACGACGTCGTCCTTGGAAAGCTCTCGGCGGGGGAGGAAGCGCTCGACGATTTCATACTCTTAAAAGGCGACGGGTATCCGACGTACAACTTCGCGCACGTGGTCGACGACATCGAGATGGAAGTCACGCACGTCATGCGCGGTCACGAGTTCGTCGCGTCGACTCCGAAGTTCCTCTCCCTGTATGACGCGCTCGATCAGCCGCGACCGATATTCGCGACGCTCCCACCGATCCTTGGCAAGGACGGCACAAAAAAGCTTTCCAAGCGCGACGGAGCGAAAGGGCTCCTCGACTATCGTGATGACGGGTATCTTCCCGAAGCGATGGTCAACTTCCTCGCGCTCCTCGGCTGGCACCCGAGCGGGAACGAGGAAGTGTTCACGGCACAAGAACTGATGACCGAGTTCTCACTCGAGCGCGTACAGAAGAGCGGTGCTCAGTTCGATACAGAGAAACTGAATTATCTGAATCGCGAGCATATGCGCAAGCTTTCTGACGACGAATTCGTCAAGAAGGCCAATTTGAAAGTGCCGGACGCGGCGCGGCTCCGCCGCGCCGTTCCCACGATTCGCGAACGAGCCTACACGCTCGTGGAGGCCCGGGAGATGCTAGCGGATGAGCTTTCGGGCATCTTTACGACACCTGAGCTTGATATGTCCCAGCTCCTCGCGAAAGGGGAACAGAATGCCGCGAAGAGCCATCTAGAGGCCCTAAAAGCCCTACTGGAGCCGCTTCATGAAGACATCGGTGCCGAGGAGGCCAAAGCCGCCTTGATGCCGTATGCGGACGGTATCGCGAAGGAGGACGGGGGACGCGGAGCGGCCCTCTGGCCGCTCCGCTACGCGCTCTCTGGCCGCGAGAAGTCGCCCGACCCGTTCACCCTCATCCATATTCTCGGCAAGGCTGAAAGCATGTCCCGCATCCAATCGTCTATTGATATACTGACTGTATGAGTTTGCGTTCCTTCACGTCACTTTTCCTCATATTCGCGGTCCTTCTGGGGATTTCCGCGCTGCTCGCGAACCTGTACCCGCATGCGCTTCACGCGCAGTCCATAGCGGAGATCAAGTCGCAGATAGATCAGCACAATCAGGCGATCGCCGAGCTCGAGGCTGAGATCGCCATCTATCAAAAGGAACTGAACGTCATCAGCGGACAGAAGCAGACGTACGAGTCCGCGATCAAGTCCATCGACATCTCGCGCCAGAAGATCCTCGCGCAGGTATCCGTGACGCAGGCGAAGATCACGGCTACGAACCTGAAGCTCGACCAGCTCGCGCTCAAGATCACCGATAAGTCGGAGGCCATCGCGCTCGACCTGAAGGCCGTCGCGCAGGCGATGCGCCGGCTCCAGCACGAGGAGGACGCGAGCCTTATCGAACGGATCTTCGCGGCCGACACCCTAACGGACGGATGGACGAGCGTCGACCAATTGAGCGAGGTCAACGGCGCGCTCAAGGAGAACGCAGATGGGCTCGCCAATGATCGCATCGTGCTCACCGACCAACACACCGCCGTCGAGGCGACGAAGGCGGAGCTGGGACAGCTCCGCCGCCAGCTCGTCACGCAGCAGGGCGAGCTCGACGCGAACAAGGCCGAGAAGCAGCGGCTCCTCAACCAGGCGAACCAGACCGCGACCACGTACCAGTCCATCATCGAGCAGAAGCGCGCGCAGCAGAAGGCCTTCGAGAGCGCGCTGTCGGCGCTCGAAGACAGCCTGAACGTCACGGTCAGCCCGTCGAGCATCCCGAGCGTGGGTACGGGCGTCCTCGCCTGGCCGTACACCAGCGCGTTCGCGGACAGCTGCATCTCGAAGGCGGGAGCCCTTGCCAACCGCTTCTGCATCACTCAGTACTTCGGCACGACGCCGTTCTCGACCGCCAACCCGCAGGTATACAACGGCAGCGGGCATAACGGCATCGATATCGGCATGCCGAGCGGTACGAGCGTGCTCGCCGCGCTCGGGGGCTCGGTCATGGGAACGGGGAACACCGATGCCATCCCCGGCTGCTACTCCTTCGGCAAGTGGGTGCTCGTGAAGCACGCGAACGGCATCACCACCCTCTACGCCCACCTCTCAAGCATCAGCGTCTCGCCGGGACAGGCGGTGGCGACCGGCGCGGTGCTCGGCTACTCCGGCATGACCGGGTACGCGACGGGACCCCACCTCCACTTCGCCACCTATGCCTCGCAAGGTGTCCAGATCATGACCCTCGGGCAGTTCCGCGGAGCTACCACGCCCTGCGCCAACGCGCGTATGCCGGTCGCCCCGAAGGAGGCGTACCTCAATCCGATGTCGTATCTCTAGGCGCCGGTCCGGATGATGTTCAGCCGCTTGTATTCCGGATCGTCCTTATAAAAAATCATACTGGATCCGTCTTTCAGGATAACCTTGATCTCGTTGGGATCGCCCACGCGTAGGGGGAGTTCGGCAATATAGAGCATCTTTGAACCGATAATAATACAGTCTCGTACCTTAAGCTCGTTGTTCTCAACATTCATTCTCGTCGACTCTGCGTGCACCTGTATCGGATCACCGGATCCATACTCAATCTCTTCACCGTCATCAAGCGCCACCCTGACTATTTCATCATCCGGAGAAAGGATGTTTGTTATGCGGCCTAGATGATGACCCTTTGAATCCTGAATATAGTGAGGTTCTTTGAGGAACTCGTCCCGTCGATATTCCAGCTCGCCGGCGGTCATTTCCCCCGGTCGCCTCTCGGCAGGCGACCAGGGATTGTCTGATGGGTCTGGTATTCCTCCCCTGGACTTGAATCCTTCTTCCATATAGTTACTCCAGTATACTCCTACCCCTCGTACAGCTTCCAAAGGATAAGGCAGGCGAACGAGCGATGGGGCGCCCAGCGTTCGGCGATGCGAGAAAGCTCGGCGCGCGCGACGTTCTTCGGCAGTCCGTAGAGCTTCTCCACAGCACGTGCGAGCGCCAGGTCGCCCGGAGAGAAGATGTCCCGGGCGCCGAGCGAGAAGATAAGGAACATCTCGACGGTCCAGGGACCGATGCCCCAGATCCTCGTGAGGCGCGCGGCAGCTTCCTCGTAAGTGAGCTTACGGAGCGCGAGGAGATTGAGGCCGTCTTTGAGTACGGCTTTCGAGAGTTCCTTCAGGGTCTTCACCTTCGCAGCCGAGAGTCCGGCCTTGCGCAGGCGCGCAACGGAGGCGGCTGCGATGGTATGCGCAGTCACGGAGCCGTCGCAGGTGGCCTTTACGCGTACCCAGATAGTGTCGGCCGCGCGCATGGAAAGCTGCTGCCCGACGACGCTCGCCGCAAGCGCGGCGAAAAGCTGATCGTTGCGGGACTTCGGGTCCGGGCGCATGGCGAACTTCCCCCGGAAGGGAAGGGCAGCCTGGTGGAGCACCGGGTCGGCCTTCTTCAGATGCGTATACGCCTCCCGTTCATAGGCGGCGAAGGCCTCGTCCTGTTCCTGCGGTTTCCGCCTCATCGCGGGCAGTATATACTCTAGGCATATGCTTCGCATCATCTTCTGGGTCGTGGTCGCCGTCCTCTTCCTGTCGTTCTTCGGCATTTCCGTCCAAGGGCTCATAGAAAATCCGACGACGCAGACCAACATGGGCTTCGTGCTCGGCCTTGTCGAACAGGGATGGAACACCATCTGGGACCTCGTAAGCGGCGTGGTCATGGGGGTCGTGGATCTCATAACAGGGCTTATTCCCGGCTAACGTATGGCCGAACGCAAGCAGATAGCCATCACCATCCCGCAGGCGGCGAAGCCGACTTTCAGCAATGCGACTCAGGTCACGGTCTCTGACGATTCGGTCGTCATTCAGTTCGCGTATGTACGGCCGGAGGCGCCCACGGGACAGCTCATCGGCGAGATCGTGCTCTCGCCCAAGCATGCCATCGACTTCAGCCGCGCGCTCGACGCCACCATCAAGAAGCACTTCACGCGGCATCTCGATCAGATGTCGGAGTCGTAGCATGTTCATCCCTACGAAGGAGCAGGCCGAATCCATTGCGGAGGAATACGGGACGCCGACATTCGTGACCGACGCAGCGGCAGTTACCGAGCAGGCTCGTAAGATGCTCGATGCGTTCAAGGACCTTCCCGCTAAGATCTTTTACGCGATAAAGACGAACTCGAATCCGCACATCGTACGACTCATCAAGGATGCGGGGATATACGGCATCGATGCGGTTTCCTCGAACGAGGTCCGTCTGGCGCTTGAACTTGGATATCGGCCCGAACAGGTCATCTTCACTCCGAGCAACCCGTCTACGGACGCGATCAGGGAGGTGGGCGAACAGGGGGTGCTTCAGAATCTCGGCTCACTCTCGGAAATCTCTCGCTTCTGCGGGATATTTCCTGGCGGGCAGATCTCTGTGCGCATCTGCCCCGAAGTCGCGGCGGGGGAGTTCGAAGCGAACCTCACGGGAGGCATCGGGAGCAAGTTCGGCATCTCCCTTACCGATATGAAAGAAGCGCAGGCTATCTGCAAGGTTGCCGGGGTCTCGATCGTAGGTATCCACGGTCACATTGGCTCCGGATTCTACGAGCCCTCGGCTTTCAGGAAGGCGGTAACAAAACTGTGCGAGGTCGCCATGACCCTGCCGGAAGTGACATTCGTGGATGTGGGCGGAGGATACGGAGTGCGGTACCTTCCGGGCGAAGAAGAGGTGGACATCGGCGGATTCGCGCGAGAGATCGGTGGGATATTCACTACGTTCGCCGCGTCGACCAAGAGGGATATCCAACTCTACCTTGAACCGGGGAAGTTCCTGGTTTCCACGACCACCGTCCTGCTTGCACGCGTAACGACGATAAAAGAGAAGGACGGTACGACGTTCGTCGGGCTCGACACCGGTTTCAACCATCTCATCCGCCCGGCGATGTACGGGGCGTATCATCACATAGTCAACGTTTCAAGACCTGGCGGCGCAATGCGGAAAGTCGCCGTCGTCGGGTATCTTTGCGAATCTGCGGACGTATTCAACCGGGATATCGAGCTAGCCGACCCCCGGGAGGGCGACCTTGTCGCCATTCTCGTCTCCGGAGGGCATGCGAGCGTGCTGAGTTCAAATTACAACCTCAACGGATTCGCGGCAGAGGTCCTAATTACCGGTAATAAGGCGACACTTACTAAAAAACGCCAGACATACGAGGAAATGCTGTCCCTTTTTACTCCCAGGGAAGAGAAATAAAAGAGGGTAAGGGTGGTAAGCTTATAGATGAGGCAAGCTCAGCCGTTCATGAAAGATTCATCACGCTTGCGCTTAACTTCTATTTAAGGATAGCCGCTGGCATCCTAAGAACTAACCTACGATCGACTATGAAAAAGTATCTTCTTGGAACGCTCGCCCTGGCGGCACTCGTTGCGGGTCCTGCTGGAGCAGGCGCGGCCATGTTCGCCTACGTAAACCAGGACGGCGACGTGCGCTCCGTTGAGGCCGCAAACCCGAATGCGGCCCTTAGCACGGCACCCGGCATTCACATGCACAGTGGCGTGCTGCTGCTCGACAGCTCCGATGACGAGGACCTCGTCGGTGACGACGTTCCGGGCGCATAACCCACGAGGCGTTGCGTTCGATAAAAGCACCCCGCAATCTTGCGGGGTGCTTTTATGATCTACGGCTCAGCTTTCCTTTGGCTCCGGCGCACGTATACTTAAGACATGACATCACTACACAAGACCCGCTATGCGCTCCTCACCGGAGCGACGTTCCTTCTCATTGCCTTTATGCCGACAACGGCCGAAGCCGCGACCAAGAAACCGAGCTGTACCCTGACCGTAACGACCGCAGCAGGGGAAGCCGAGATAACGAAAGAGGGCGACGTCATTATCCGCGAGGGCGGAACGCTCAAGATCGAGTGGGACAGCAAGAACGCTCAGGAAGCCGAGCTCGACGGGGAAGAGGTAGCCGAATCGGACAGCGAGACGTTCACTCCGAAAAGGACCACGACCTATGAGTTCGAATTCAAGAACGGCAGCAAAAAAGCCGCCTGCGAAGTGACGGCGAATGTCATCGACGGAAGCGTAGACGACGTCACTTCGGGCACCAAGCCGGCCCTTTCCGGGGAGGTATCCGGGACCAAGAAAGTGAATGTCGCTATCTACCAGAAGAACAAGAAGGTTTTCGAGAAGAAAAACATTTCCGTGAAGCGCGGGGAGTGGGAGGCGAAGGTGACGAAGGCGCTCAAGAAAGGCGAGTACGAGGTACGCCTCACCGGAGATAAGAGCTACGACCTGAACGGGATCGCTACGGCAACGCTCACCATAGGCGACAAGAACACGGTCTCCGGAGGCGGCAGCTCGAAGGGCGTCCTCTCCGTCACGACCATCCCACTCCTTGCGGGGGGCACGACGCGCGCGGGCGCGACGGTGCCCGTAGCGTACCTCCAGCTCCGTAACACCGGGACCGAAGCCGTGCAGGTGACCGGCTTCACGGTGAAGCAGAACGGTACGGCTTCCGGAAACGTTATCACGAGTCTATCGACGAGCGATGATAAGGGCGGGTCGCGCGGCGCCTCGGCCATGAATCCCTTCACGAGCGGGAGCGCGTTCGCGCCCACCGACGCGAAGATCGAACCGGGCGCGATGAAGCTCTTTACCATAAAAGCAATGCTTGGCACGAATGCTATCGTCGGCACGAATCTCATGCTCGACGTCACCGGAGTCGAAGGCAACGGCACCGAGAAGGGCGCATTCCCGCTCCGCGGTACCACCTGGGCGATCGGGTATTAAGGACCATCGCACGTGTAGAGGTCGCTTCATCTAACCCGCATGAATCATCGGTGATACTATAGGTACACACCTAACCAATGACCTTATGCTCCCTCTTCTTCTAGGCTTCGTTCTCGGCGCGGCGACCATCATCTTCGCGCTCCAGAATACCGAGGTCGTTTCCCTCAGCTTCTTCTCATGGCAGTTCGCAAGCCCGCTCGCCCTGGTCATCATCCTTACGGCGGCGGTCGGCGCCCTCCTGGGCATCCTCGCGGCCATCCCGAGCCTCATTCATAAGAGCCTTTTCGTACGGCGTCTCCGGAAGGAGAACCAGGGCCTCCGCGACGAGGCCGACACGCTTCGCAAATGGAACGAGGATACGGTCGCGCACTATGAGGCGCAGACCGCATCCCTGCCCCCTATCGACGCCCGATCCTAGGGTTATTGACTCCGCTATTGCGAAGTACTACGGTATAGGACAGCCCTGCTGGCGTTTGGCCGGCAGAGGAGAAAAGGGGAGAGTGAGATGCGTCAGGGGAAATATCAGAAAATGGGGCTGCGAATCATTCCGACCCTTCCGCTCATCTACTTGCTGACGGCGGCGGCACCCGTGGTCGCCGCGTACCAGGAGGCGGGGCAAGTCCCGATCCTTGGCGGGAATTCGAGCTACGAAGGGCGAATGAGCGGCTACCGCGTCCTGATCGAGGACTTCTTCACGCCCGACAACGATGCTCCGGGTACCGCCGTGCATCTGGTGCGGACGGACGGAAGGGTCGTCGGATCCTATTCCTATCGTGCGGGCGCCTGGCAGCTCGAGGGCATCATGTTCTCCCGCGAGCGCGAGGATTGCGATGCGAATATCGTGATGGACCCGGCGACCGGGGCCGTCCTGCGCATTCGCAACCGCTGCCCGCTTCCGTTTGGTGAAAACGAGATCGAGACGGCCCGTGCCGATCTTGACCGCGCCAGACGCGAAGTGCATCGTTCAGAATATCTTGTGCAGGTCGTGTTCCCCGAACAATGACCTGCACACCGCGCCGCCCCGGTCAGGGCGGCAACTTTTTATATTAATAAAGAGTGTCTTCCGATCTATTTACGGATACCACTCCGCAAACACGACGTGTATGTCCGGGTTTCCGGCGTTCACGAGCTCCTTGAAGCGGTTTATATCACTTAAGCCGTCCTTGCCGCGGTAGTGGTACGGATAGACGGTACGCGGCGCGAAGGCGAGTACGGCATCGGCCGCTTCTTTGACGTCCATGGTGTACGGGAGGTTCATGGGCACAAGCGCGATGTCGATATCCTCAAGCGCGCGCATCTCCGGGATGCCCGCAGTATCGCCGGCAACATAGACGCGGATGCCGTCGCGCTCGAGAACGTATCCGTTCCCGCGGCCTTTCGTATGGAAGGCGTCGGGGGATTCGGGGAGGTTGTACATGGGAACCGCCGTAACGGTAAGGCCTGCTTCTGAAAGTGACTCTCCGTTCCGCAGCACCCGCGCGCGCGAAGCGAACGTCTCGGGCAATTGTTCCTTAACCGCCTGCGGGACGACAAGCACGGCGTCCCCGATGACTGCACCCAGGGTATCGGCATCGAGATGATCACCATGGATGTCGGTCACGAGGACCATGCCGGCCTGCGGCTGCCCGGCGAAGGCTTCCGCGCCTCCGGTCGGATCCGTGTAGATGACCGTATCACCCCAGCGCAGTACGGCGGTCGCATGTTCTATCGGGACGATCTGAACAGGGAAGTCCTTATCGCTCTCTGCCAGTTTCGACGTATTCATATGATTTTCTCTTACCGAGTAAATATAGAGAACGAGTGCAACGACCGCGACCATCGGAACGATCCAATATACACATTTCATACTTCCTAAGTATACCGCCGACGATGCTATACTTCCGGTACAACTCCATATCGTTATCAAGAGCGACGGGTAGAGAATCGGCTCCGTGATCCGTCCAGCAACCCTTAGTCACCGCGCGTGACCAAGTAGGTGCTCCATCCGACCCGCAAGGGAAGATACAGCTATCACGGCTCGACCCTCCCTGCGGAGGGAGTTTTTATTTTCGAGATAACACCTACCCTTATGATTAGAACAGCAGAATCAGTTTCCATCGGCCATCCCGACAAGGTGTGCGATCAGATATCGGACGCGGTACTCGACGCCTGCCTCGCGCAAGATCCGCATACGCGAGCAGCCGTCGAAGTCCTCGGCGGTCACGGCATTATCACGGTGACGGGAGAGCTCACCACGACGGCACAGGTGAATATCCGCAAGATCGCGAAAGACACGTATCGCGAGTGCGGGTATGCGGAGGACATCGGCGTTGCAGTGAACGTCGTCGAGCAGAGCACCGAGATCGGCAAGGGCGTCGACCAGGACGGCGCCGGCGACCAGGGCATCATGGTCGGGTACGCTACAAGCGAGACTCCCGAATTCCTGCCGCTCGAGGTCATGCTCTCGCGGAAACTCGCAAAGGCCATGGGAGCGCACGATGCCAAGGCCCAGGTGACGGTCGATCAGGGCCGCGTCACCGCCTTCGTGACGTCGTTCTGCGCGCCGTCCGATGAGGACAACAAACGGCTTGAGGAAACCGTCGCGAAGGAGATCGTCCCCTTCCTCGCGGACGGCACGGAACTCAAGGACGCATGGTTACGGAATCCGAACGGCGAGTGGCTGGTCGGAGGGTTCGGCGCCGACACCGGACTTACGGGCAGGAAGCTTGCGGTCGATAACTACGGCCCGAACATCCCTCTCGGTGGCGGTGCGTTCTCGGGCAAAGATGCGACGAAGGTTGACCGGAGTGCCGCCTACATGGCGCGCCGCATCGCCGTCGACTATCTCCGCAAGCACGGCGCGAAGGAGACGTATGCGCACCTCGCGTACGCCATAGGCGTAGCCGAGCCCCTGATGGCCGTGGTAACCATAGACGGCGTGCAGGAGGGGATCCAGGGATATGATCTGCGCCCTTCGGCGATCATCGAAGCGCTGGGTCTTCGAAAACCGCAATTCCGGGAGACCGCGAAGTACGGGCACTTCGGGAACGGCTTCGTGTGGGACGTTTAGAGCTTCAAGTCGTCAGTATTGCCAATTCCCCTATATCCTATTATCGTTATCTCCGGAGTATCGGCATTGCACCGCCCTTAAGCGTGCAGCAGTTTGAAACGAGAAGGAAGGGAAATGCATAGAGACGAGAACGGGTGGCTTCGAGCCTACCAGGATCTGGGTGCGCTTTGGATCCACGACGGCAATCCGCGCCGTCCTCACGCGCTTCTGACTTCGGGACAGCATTCGAACGGCTTCTTCAACAGCAAGCTGGTCATCGAAGATAAGCCGCTCCTCAACCTGGCCGCCCAGGACCTCGTCGAGCTCATCGATGGTCGGGGCGAAATCCTTTGCCTCATCGACCGGGTCGTCGGCCCCCAGACCGGGGCCACGGACCTGGCAGAGCTCATCGCCCACGAGCTCGGCTGCTCCTGGTCCTCGCCAGCCAAAAGCGGGGAAGGCGAGGAGCGGACCATGGTCTTCAGCCAGGACGAGGCCAAGGCGATCTACGGCGACAGCGTTCTTCTGTGCGAAGACGTGATCACGACCGGCGGGAGCGTCAACCGTGCGGCTACGGCCATTACGGGCGCTTTGGGCGATCTCCTGCCCTACGTCGCGGTCCTGGTGAACCGGTCGGGCCTCGAGGAAGTCGACGGGCGCAAGATTATCGCGCTTGTCACCCGGCATCTGCCGATCTGGGCGGCCGAGGAATGCCCGTTGTGCGCGCAGGGCTCGGAGGCCATTCGGCCGAAGGAATCTGCGGAGAATTGGGGCCGCCTCAACGCCCATTACGATTGACGGCCACCGGCCGAGAAAGGAACGGTACGAAATGCGCAAGGACGGGAGACCGGCATTGGAGCCGGCACAACGCCTGATCGTCGCGGCGGACTTCAGGCCCGAGGGCCCCGACGGAGTCGCCGTCGCTTACCGGCAGGTCCTCGCACTTGCCGACTGCCTCGGGAGAACCGGCGTCACGTTCAAAGTGAACGCGCCGCTCCGGGCTTTCGGCTATGGTGTGATCGGCGAGCTTCGCGAACGCGGCCTCAGGGTGTTCGCGGACCTGAAGCTCTGCGACATCCGCGAGACCCTCGAGACCGACGCCATATTCCTGCGCGAGGCCGGTCCTGACCTGCTCACGGTCATGTGCGGCTCCGGTGTGAAGGGGATGGCGGCTCTGAAGGCCCTTCTGCCGGACACGGAGGTGCTCGGCGTGACGGTCCTGACCGGCCTCGAGGACAGGGACGTGACGAGGATGTATCGCCGCGAACTGACCGAGCAGGCGGTCGCCGAATTCGCGGAGATGGCCAAGGAAGCGGGCGTTGACGGTTTGATCGCCTCCGGTGCCGAAGCCGCAATGCTGCGGCAGCTCGTCGGCAACGCGATGACCATCAATACCCCGGCGATCCGGCCGATCTGGGCACTCGACCCGGGCGACCAGAACCGGAACCGGATCATGACCCCGGCCCAGGCCATCGCCGCCGGTGCCGATCGCATCGTGGTCGGCCGTCCGATCGTCCATGCCAAGGACCCCTACGACGCCGCCATGCGAACCATCGAGGAGATCTCGAAGGCCGCGTGAAGCGGAGAAGAGAGTCTTCCCTCATAGGGAAGCCGCCCCGAGCTTGCTCGGGGTGTTTCTTTAATGGGTCGGGGCTTAGTTTACAGAGGCCGTTCGCGAATCCCTCTCGACTACGGGTTTCTTCCTTCTCGCGAACCACGGCATGGAGCAAGTCGTCACCGACAGAACCCTGGAAGCCCTGCCGAAATTCTTCCGCGACCTTTCTCCGAAAATACGGATGCGCTATGCGCTGAACGACATGTTCGGCTATACGTTCCCGGGACCGAGACATAGTTGGTGTCCGCGCTATGTGATCTTTTTGTTTTTAAGATTGTCTCAAATCAGCGGCGATTGACATACTACGGTTCAGGCGTAGCCTTTGTGCAAGGAAATATGGCTGAACGTCCAAAGATATACCTGGCTCCTCGGAGCAACGAAACATCGCAGGCAAACTTTATTGCAACGCTTGCCAGCGGTTACCCACGTGACCATATACATCAATATCTCTCGACCGAGGAAGAGCAGGCTCTGGGTGTACAAGACCAGCTTTATATATGGGGAAGTGGAGAAGGGAGGCGCTTCTATTGGGATCAAATGCAACCGGGTGACAGTGTTCTTTTTTACGCAAAAGGAGTTTTTGTGTATACGGGTAAATGTATATTGAAAAAGCAGAGCGCCGAGATCGCGAGAGCTCTGTGGGGCAATATCCCGCAAAAAGAAGAAACCTGGGAATACCTATTCTTTCTCGACGAACTTCGGCCAATTCAGCTTCCTCTTGAGATTATCCGCGAATTAGGAGCCTATGACGACAAGATGGTTGTTCAGGGTTTCGTAAGTCTACGTGAAGGTGCTTTGGACA
Source organism: Candidatus Parcubacteria bacterium (assembly GCA_034666125.1). GTDB lineage: Bacteria > Patescibacteriota > Minisyncoccia > Phycocordibacterales > Phycocordibacteraceae > C7867-001. Next base: position 200,585 of record JAXDML010000010.1, on the reverse strand, counting down.
GGATCTATGCAACTTACGGAAGTCTAGATTCATTCTTCGACGCATACTCTCCTGGACTTAAGGCAAAAGACGTGGCTTTGCTCGATAGTATTAGTGGGAAGGAAGACCTCACTGCAAGTGAACTCGCGGAGGTCGACGCGCTTACACGAGATAAGGAAGAGGATTCACTGCTACTCGAATGGCAGCAACGTCATGCGGATGACGTGCCTGAATCTGTAGCCAGGAAGGTGACCGTTATTAAGCGCAACGTATCTCTCGTTCGTCGGATGAAGGAGAAGTATAAAAACGAATGCCAAATTTGTGGATTTACCTTCAGACAGAGAAGCGGAAACCTTTATTCTGAAGTAGCCCACATTGTGCCAATTGCCAAACGACTTCCTGGTGCAGACCTCCCATCAAATATGCTCGTGCTATGTCCTAACCATCACAAAATGCTCGATTTGGGGGACTTAAAGGTTATTTCTGCCACTCAGTATCAGATAGGGGAGGATATGGGTGAATTTCGGTTACCCATGAATCACACGCCCTAGAGATATACTCTAGGAATGAGTGCGGCTCTCAAAAAATTAACAGCATGTTGCATTGGCATCCTTTTTGTTGGTGGGGGCTTACTATTTCTTACAGATAGATCGGGAGGGGAAGTAGCGAAACAAACTCAATCTGTTGAGGAAGGCTTCCAAGCACCTAGCAGTCTCTACTCTGTTGTTGACGTCGTAGATGGAGATACGGTAAAAATTCGCATAGATAACGAAGTTCAGACATTCCGACTCATTGGTATAGATACTCCTGAAACAGTTCATCCAACTCAAGCGGTCGAGTGTTTTGGTCGCGAGGCCTCTAATCGAGCCAAGGCGCTCCTTACTGACGCAAAAGTGTATGTCGAGACAGACCCATCCCAGGGTACCTACGACAAATACAATAGGAGACTTGGATATATTTTTCTTGAAAACGGATCTAACCTTAATTTAAAGATGATCCAGGAAGGGTTTGCCCAGGAATATACATACAACTTACCGTACAAATACCAGGCTCAGTTTAAAGAGGCAGAGACAACAGCACGAGTGAATAAGGAGGGACTGTGGGCAGATAATGCGTGTGCATCCGAAACTCCCGAGTCTAAACCTACGGCTGCCACCATGATGGACTTGCTTGCGACAATCTTCCTTGAGATAAACAAGTGAGTCGAGAATCAGTCTATTTTAGAACACATTTTGTCCCTGCCTTATTCCACTTATAGCCTACCGAGTCCAGTATATCAACCTCACCTTATTCGGAACGAATTAGTACGATTTTAAGTAGGGAGAACAGTACCCTTAAGTCGAATTACACTAGGGGTAAAGTTCTTGAGCTCGTTTATAAGCTGAATAAACTTCCTATCTTCTCGATCGACTTGCTTACTTAATAGGTCTATATAAGAAACGATCGTGCGTGTCTTCGAGCAGCCTTCCCAATCTATCTGACCGCTAATTTCTTTCGATAAATGCATAGACCGTACGAGAGATCGTACTGCCATCTCAATTAGAGCAAGTTCTCCCGAGGTACTTGGTCTATAGTCACGCACCATTCGTATATAGAGATCTTTCGCAATCTCTATATATTCGGAGCTAAATACACTTGTAAGACACTCGTATGTCTTCGTTTTTATGGATGTTGACATAGTCAATGGAACCTAACTGATAAGGGAATTTCCTCACCAAAGACTTCCATTGACTCGTTACGCACGCGTCTTTGTTCCAATAATTATAAACAGCTTAGTTATAAGCGTCTATCTTGTTATCCCCATTCTCGTCATAAAAGCAAGAAGGGGAGTAATCATGCCAACAGTATTGGTATCTTGTTCCGCCTCCATAGTTAGAAGGGTTTATAGAATCTGGCTTTCCGTATTGATATACGAGCATATCGTAGTCCATACCGATCCAGATCTTCTTTCCAGCAACCTTAACGCATTCTTCCGGTTGCCAGTCAGGGTGCTTGGAACAAAGTTTTCCTGCGGCAGAGTCAGCCCAGCCCGGTTCCGTCTCAGGTCCAGGGACTCGTGGGGTAGGGGTGGCACTTTGAACTGAGATGACCATCATGACAATGAAGAGCCCGAAGAAGATCGCAAGAAGCTTTCCAAGTCTCGAGGTTCCTATCTTGCTCCTACAGTTAGGGCAGCGTATTGCTTGCTTGGGGATATTTGTCGCACATTTCGGACAGACCTTAGTGTCTTCAGTAACAGTAGTTTCTTGTGCCATGTTCGTTTACTAGGGAAGTAAGACGGGGCGGGGAGGTGGGCAAACACAAAACCCGCCACCAGTAGGGCCGAAGCCCCTATAGGAGTTTACCCCTATAACGCGACAAACGCCCTGATGACGGGTTTTCTATGTTTGTCGCGTTTTTAGACCACGCCAGGCCAAACAGCCTAGTTTAGGTCAAGTAGATCCTAACGTGTTTTGAAATCAGTCACGGAAATATAGAAGCAAAGTTTCTATCAAAGCGAAAGGAGCTCACAAGCCTTTTAAAGGCTTGACATTGGGTCCGTCTGTACAAGATTCACCCTGGTGGTAAAATGAAGGCCTCATGAAGGAAACTGTTGTGCGACAGGTCTACTTCTACCGATCGGCTGTTATGAACGGCACTTTTGTTGACGTTGTTAAAGAATTAAGTTCACTGGATCAAAAAGATATCTTCTGGGAAAGAGAGAGGGACAGAAAGATATTCTGCACCGTAAAAGACACGGGCAAGGGGGTAATTTACGGAAGTTTATACGAATGGAGAGGTAGTGACTTTCCTTCTGTCGCGTCGGTTGACGACACAAAAGTTCATCCCCTAAAACTTAAAGATAGCGAGGGTCTGGTCATACCTACACACTTTGTGTATTTCCCTGAGAAGGGCATCGTAGCTATGGAATATAACTTTTATGGACCGCGCATTGGCACACTTGCTAAGTATCTGAACGAAAAGATGGAGAACGTAAATATTGGAGTAAAGAATCCACTTTTCTTATACTTTAATATTCTATTTAATAAGGACGCGCTCCGACAAATTAGTAGAATGGGAGATATTACATCAATCTCCCTAATGGTACATAAGAATCACGTCGACAGTATAAAAAATCTGGACTCGAATCTTTATTCATCCCTCAGGACTGCGTCTTCCTTTGGAGATTTGGAAGAAATCGAACTAGTACTAAGACCAAAAAAGAACGGCAGGAAGCCGATTCTTAAGGGCACTGAACGAAAGACATTCCTTAAAAACTTAAAGGGGTATGTGGGACGTTTCTACCCCGGTGAGCAATTTGATCGTTTTAATATCAAAGCCTGGGACTCTCAGACACAAAAAATTCAAGACTTTGACCTCCTCAAAGACAAAATGGTGTACGAAGTTAGAACTACTAAATTAAACAACGCTCGAGAAGTTGACCCGAAAGATATGTTCGAAAATATCTGCGCTGCCTACAAAAAGAAGCGGGGCGATCTTCTAAGTATTATAGGTGAATAAAATATGTTAAAGAATTGGTATCAAAAATTCTTTCAGCCTATAGATACCTTACTCACTTTTCTATGCGCGGGTGGAATAACGTATTTCTTATTCCGTTTCAATTTGTCTTCCTCGTTAAGCAACGAGTTTTTACTTAATATGACTGAGTCACTGATTGGACTCTTGGGGTTTGTTATGGCTTTCATGGCTATAATTTTCTCTTTTAACGACAGTGAAAAATTAGTTTATTTCAAAAAGACAAAGTCGTTTCGAACTGTAATGGATATAATTGTAAACGCACTTTTTTGGATATCCTTTGGAGTTATTATTCTGATCCTAAGAGAGGTACTAAACATAGACGCATCTCCGAAGGTAGAAATGTTCATGTTCTTGGCCATTGTTTTTTTAGTTATTATAAAAACTGGACGCTGTATTTGGATTACAAGGAGAATCTTTAACCTATCAATTAAGTAGAGACTGCTAATGGACTTCGAACAATTAATAAGAAGTTGGCACGCCCAGGCCGGTAGTGAGGACTACTTTTCAAAGTATGTTTTCGAGTACCTGGCATTTATTGCATATTTGAAGCGAATTAAGTTTACAAACAGAGTGACAGACTCAAGCGCAATTCGAGCTCTTAAATACGATGCAGAGGTGCGAAATATGTACCTTGACTTAGTTGCTAGGGATAACCATCTTCAGCAGTCTTGGCAGTCTATTAAAAATGAGCTGGATGAACGTCCCTTGGGCGAGCTCGACAAAAATACGGACGATGTTCATGCGATCTGGTACTGGGATTGTGACTGTCAGAACGTACAGGACCAGGAAAGTCATTTTTGTGACCAACAGGGAAGGATTCGTAATCTGGAAGACTGGAGAAATATGATTGAGTTCTGGCATTCAATACGAAATAACCTCTTTCACGGTGGCAAGAATCCTGACGACGAGAGAGACCAGCTTCTTATAAAAGCGGGCTTCGAGACTCTCCGATCCTTAATGGAAGAATGGAAGCATTTCTCAGATAGTTTTAGGCTTTCTATTTTCAACACATTCCTTCCAAATTTGAAGGTAGGGGAGTCGCAACCCCTTACTTGATAGCTGGAGCCTTGGAATCTTCAGAAACTAGTCTCATTCTTCACCGGAAGTCCAACACCTATTGGCAGTCTTCAAGACCCGCACAGCTCTTCATATAAGTTGAGTAGGTCTTGGTACTAAAGAAACCAATAAGTGAGCCATATCTCGGATAAACGAGTATAATGGATCTATGGAAAACTTGCCTATCATAGATATCAAAATGGACGTTAGGGAGGCTGAAGATGAGATACTTCTTCATCTTCATAACAAACAAGGACGCGTTACAAGCTTCCATATGAAGCGTTCAGTCGTTGAACAGATGGTAAGTCAAGTCACTAAACTACTTGAGAGTCTCTCTCCAAGGGCAAAGTCCTAATCTGCCTTTGCGTGCTTTACGTATTTGTATTACGCAAAACAGATATTGTGCGATGTAGAAATATGAAAGAAGGACTCTCTAAAGTAACAGGAACAAAAAGCTTTATTTGCGAGGCTGGATCGGTGACACGGTCCCTAACTGTAGACCCGAGGAATCAATCTTACGTATCGTGGATTCGTACTCAGCCACACGCTTCGTAAGGTTCTCGGCGAACGCCTTAGCCCCTTCTGGGGTAGTGGTGTACACCGAGACTGATTCCCCGTGCTGCATTCCAAGCATGAAAAACGCTGGATTGTAGGACACGAGTATCACGTCAGCCATGGTTTTCTCTTGTTTATTCAAGTCCATGCTTCTGCATTATACCACACTTCCCTGCCCTATTTCCAGTTGATAACGCCTTTAGAAAAACTTTAGGGACGTGAAATGTGTCCCCAGGCTAGTATTTACAAGGGGTCTGCCCTGTTGTATCGTGGTAGTGACACCACCCATAGCAGCAAACTTCCCGACCGCACCGCCCAAGTTCCTTGGGGTCTCCGGCTTTCTGGGAAGTTTGCTCGGAGATTCCATCCTTGGGCGGTGCGTTTATTCCACGAAACCTCACGCAAACTTCCCTATGAAAAAGACCCTTGCGGGCTTCGTTCTGGGCGTCCTGATCGTGCCCGCCTTCACGTACGCAGCCCCTGACTCTATCGGTTCTCTCGCTTCAAGGCTCCTGGCCCTTGAGAAACGTGTCTCTGCTCTTGAAGGAAGGTCGGTCGTTCAGATCGACAAAAAGACCCCAGTTAAGACCTCGGCTAAGACTGAGAAGCTTGAGCGGCGCAAAGCGGAGCTCGTCAAACTGAACCGGAATATGAAGGTAACCGCACAGCAGAGGAACGCTGCGGCGAAAGAGATACAGGAGATCGACAAGCAATTGGGGACCCAGACGTCCGTATGCAGCTACCTATCTAACGGTATGGTACAGGCTTGTGGCTCCTTCTAGCTATGAGGAAAATCTCCTTTGAGGGATTCGCCCTGGGCGCGTGTGTCGTCCTCTTGATTTTTGCAATTACGGTTTACGCCATTGGCAGTTCGACTCCAAAGACGTTAGGCAGTGCCGACTCGAAAGACTGTTCTCAGAAACTAGACGCATTCCGTGAGCGTACGGCTGGGATCCAGGACTTCTATAGCCAGAAAGCCATAACAAACGGGTACCCAGAGAGAATGGTCGTTCGTATGGACATGAGTAGTTTCCTTGTCGGGTTCAGTCCTGAACTCAAAGAGTGTGTGGGCGGATACAGCACTACAGAAGACTCGTTCCAAGTGATGAGTACTGGGGAGCGCAGTTGGATTACTGAGACAAGTTACTTCATACAGAACCTCGGCACAAACGAGTTACTGAGCAGTTACTCGCCTCTTAGCGAGAGGATCTCGAACCCCGAAATACAGAAGATGGATGCCGACCCGATACCAAGCGATATATCGGTCACAGTATCAGCCAATGCAGCTGCCCGGGCGAAATGGAAGGCAGAGTTAAGCAGATTAACTGCCGGGAGGATTGGAGACGACTAACTCCCGTTATCCCCTCCCCTGGCCAAATACGGACTCTGGTAGAGTTATAGGAGATTATTAGTTAACCACTACAGTTATGGCAAAGAAAGATGACGTGACCTCCTCGAAGAATGCGACCCTGGCTTCGAAGGTTCTCAGTGGTGCGATCAAGCCAACAAGTGCCCAAGTGAAGACGTTAGCGGCAGTTGCTCTTGATAACGCAGCCAACAAGCCTCGCGGGAAGAAGTAACTCCCCTCCTCCAAGAAAAGAACCGCCGTAGGGCGGCTTTTCTGTTTAGACAACTACCTCTATCTGCTGACCGGAGATATTCTATCTACATTCCAAGACCTGCCGCTTTTTTCTGCTATGTAGCAACTTTCCCCACTTCTGACTATGCTATTACAAAGTAATCTATTCGCAGCCGAAAAGGCGGCGTCTCTCGTATCACTAAAAACTACGGTTGCTCCATTAGGCAGGATTCTCTTACCAGAGTTCTTGATTAAGTATTCGTTAAAAGCCACTGAGCAGGTCAGATTCTTTCTTACGATCCTTTTGTTAGTAGCAGCCATATCTATATTCTTACCTATTCTTTGCCTGTCTAGCGGCTTTCTCCACAGCCTTCATATACTGAGCCCGTATTTGCTCGTGATTCTTCTTGAAATTATTCAGAACCTCAGTCAGATGCTCAGCCGGAGTCCCCAGACCTAAAAGATACTCGTTTTCTACAAGTTTGCCACCCTGGGCCGAGAAACTGTGGCAATGCCCTTTTCGGCCTTTGCCGACATACCTTCCTTTTTCGAGATGCGCGTCATCACACCAAGTGATACTCACCCATTCCCCGTCGATCTCGCAGCAGTAGCAAACAGCAAATCTAGTCACCCTACTTCCTAAGGTCCAGTAGTGGATCTCCAGCCTTTCCGTGTCTGAAATCACATCAGTACGGGTATGTGGTCTTGTCCGGACCTTCTTTTTCTTGGTGTTCTTCAAGTTTGTAACATTAAGCCTAAATCTTCGCTGAAGATGCGTCAAACTAGAACACACTTCTGTTTTCGGCGAGGCTGCTTCGAATTGCTTTAAGGGTCTTCCCCACTTTTCAATAATGAGCCCCAAAGCCTTGACAAAAGACAGAAATATTTGTTCCAGATATTGTGCGTTGTTTGATTTGAACCTTCAAAAGCCAGCCCGAAAGCAGAAACCGCGCTTGTAACGCGGTCCGTACTCCCTTCTCTACAGGATCTTTTTAAGAATCAGGTAGATAAGGATCAGTTCGAGGATGTCCATGAATCTGGGTCCCCTCTATGGCCGTAACTGACTGGGGTAGGGACTTGTCTCCCTACCCCACGAGAATAGTAGCAAAATCAGGCTGGCTTTTCAGGGCTCACACCCTGACTTCCCTACCCTATGAACAAAAAAGAAGAAGATCAGCCTTTAGGGGTGTCTAAGGCTGACTCCCCTGCCCTTTTGGTCAGACATTACCCGAGCACTATTTGGACTATCAGCTCTCCTGACGGACCACTACAGATGTCGATTGACTCTGCGTAAGCAGTTCTAATGTACTGGCAATTTTTGCGTCTACTTTCTCTTTTAGGTAAAGATCGATCTTTTTCATGATGTTGGCCTTTGCATGCAAATACGATTCCTTATTTCTGTAGCACTTAAAGCCTATCCGGAACTTCCATTTCCAAGACATATAACCAATTCGGTTGTATTCATCTATGACCGCCAACGTTGTGGCGAGACTCTTTAGATAGATAGGCACGTTCTTTCCAAAGAAGTCTCTTTCGAGAACGATTGCGTAATCTGTAATTTGTTGGCGCAGACTGGAAATAAGGCCTCTCGAATGCCTTAGGGCGGCTTCTCTATCCTTTTCGTCAATTTTATTCGACAGCAAGAAAGTTAATTCCTTATTCATAGCCAGAGTCGCTTCGAACTGTCTCTGGAGGTCGTCCATTATCTTCTCAAGATCGCGGGACTTCGAGAGAACTTCGAGTCCCCATGTGTCAACATACCCACTTTCAGTGGACTGATTAATTAGGTCGTCTGGTAAACGTAAGACTGATTGAAGTGGAAAATACGCCATTGGCACCACGAATTTTGGTTCGTTCGCCTCCAGGTCCCGCGCCAGGTCTGAGAGGAGCTTCTCGATACGAATGTCCCTGAACTCCCTAACGGTTCTATCTATCTCAATCAGGTTATTGCTCGCAAGGAGCACAAATTTATGCAGAGATCGTAAGTGATCCCGTCTCTGAAAATAAAACCTACCGACGAGCAGTAAAGACAATGGGACGCCTGCTCCCAGCAAAGAGCCCAGCAGGGTCTGCCAGTTATATAGGAAATCGACCATCCCCAAAGTATAAGGCCTCCCCTACCCCACGACCCGTTGTTTCCTCAAAAGGAGCCGTTGTATACTGAGGTTCAGTACCCTAGAGGGCCACATATAACCTTCCACCAATGCACCGGCTGAGTTCAGGTCCCGGTTTCCGTGGAAGGTTTCCGGGATACCCTCGGGCGGTGCACCGTTTAGACACTTAAACCTTCCACTATGAAAAAGACCCTTATAGGGCTAATTGCTGTATTTCTTTTGTCGGTGCCTGCACACGCGGCATTTAACACTTCCAGCTGCGCATCGATGCGTACTTCGTTCGGACCGAATCCGACCGCGAGTCAGAAGATCGAGCTCAGATCTTGCGAGAACAAGGCCCTCAAAGCCTGTACGAAGAGTGCTCCCAAGAACGCGACCGTTCTCATAACCGCCAAAAGCACTTGTAAGTTCAGTTGCAACGCAGGCTACTACCTAACCAAAGGGGGCGAGTGTAAGGCGAACGGTCCCGCCGTCTCTAAGAACCAGAAGCGAATCGACGAGCTCCTGAAACAGATAGAAAAGCTCACTAAAGAGCTCAAGAAGCTTCAGGGAAAGTAGGACTACCCTCCCCCGCCAAATACGGACTCTGATAGGGTTAAGGGGTATTAGTAACTCTATACTTATGGCCGACGACCCAAAGAAAGTGAAAGAAGACCGCAACCTTATAGCCTTTAAGCAGAAGTGGGAGGTTGACTTCGCGGTGAAGCAACTGGCGAAGCTCGCGGAAGCGACCAAGAAAGCCTCTAAAGAAGCCCTTTTCGAAGCGGCACGTGAGATCAGCCCGAGTGAAGGACGTAAGAAAATCATGAAGGCCGCTCTGAAGAAACTGAAAGGTTAACTTCCCTTCTCGGTTTATATCGCTGTATCGCACAATACCTGGACCAAGAAGGAGCGCTCAATTTGCCCTTGCCTTATAGCCGGACTGTTTCGGAGCGACCCCTATCCCCAAGACGAGCTTGGCGCGGTTCGGTTATACTAAAGCTACGCTCAATCGCTGGGCGGTACTTTCATAAACAGGGGTTGGTCCCCCTCATATGCTCTCCCGAAACAGAGAACCTGTTTCGACATCTGGCGTAGGTTTCAAGAGACCACTCGCCAGTATGGCGTGATACCCGAAAGGGAGAGCGCCTACGCCAGATGTCGGGATGGGTTCTATTTGTATCGGATACAAGTGTCGTTTCTCACTATACCCCGCCGATACGTAGCGGCAGGCGACGGAGGTCGGTCTCCCGAGAAAAGTGGCCCCGCAGTGACAATGCGGGTGTTTAGACGCGACTAACGACTAGGCTTATTCCCTACTCTTATCGCAGCGCCAAGACCGGAAGGTATGTCCGTGAATGGGTGAACGACAAGTTCCCCGACACTACCATCCGCGAGCGAAATGATAACGGAAAAAGGACCAGGTAATACCCGATCCCTTTCCTAAATCTCGCCAGAGATTTACCCAGTCCTTACGGGCTGGGCAGTGTGCCGAAAAGGTTTCGACCTACTGCCCATCTCATAAGCATCTTGAGTACTGAAGCGTGCCCCGATAGCTCAATGGATAGAGCAAGAGTCTAGAAAACTCCACCCGAAAGGGCGTTCCCTCTCTCAGGAAATGATCCGGGTTCGATTCCCGGTCGGGGCACACTTCAATACTCAAGTTTTCAAAGTTCTGAACGCACAAGGACGAAAAATAACCCCTTTCTGGGATTTAGAGCCCGCGAGCTAGTAGTTGTCTGATAAAAAGGCCGGACTGACCGTTTCAGAGGAGTGGAAAAGGAAGGTAACCACTCTCCTCCAAGTATCCTAACCCGAGGCTATTTTGACGCAAGCGCGACCCTAAGTGGACAACTTGTGGACGATTTTCGCGTCCAAACTACAACATATTTCTCTTCTTGCCGAGCCTCCCCTAGATCGTTCTAAGGGTCTCCCCACTTTTCAATAATGAGCCCCAAAGCCTTGACAAAAGACAGAAATATTTGATCCAGATATTGTGCGTTGTACTTAAATAGAGTTTAGACCTGGGAGTGATTAGGTCAGTAACGACAAACGAACTCTTCCCTGCCACGCGCGTGGACTTTTGGAGCGCGGAGCCATGTTACTGATCTAGGTTCCCAGGTCTAAGGTCTCTTTTTCCTCGCAAGCGAGGGCAGGGCACGAGGCCCATAGTTCATCTGCTTAACTCGACTTTACTAAACTTTGCTCGACTTGACCTTACACCCCCATTATACCTGACTTCCCTACCCTATGGCTCTACGGATACGAAAAAACGGTCAAATCTACTGCGCGGCTAAGACGGAGGCCGAAGAGGATGACACCTACATACACGACGGACTTCACTACGAGCTCTCAGTAATACAAAAGACCATCGTCCCGGCTGCCGACGAAGACAAGACGGGACGATGGTTCTGGTTGCACGGGGAGTGCCAGAGGAGCGATCACCCAGACCTCCCGAAGAAGTATCAGGGATGCTACGTCCGGGCAGACTCCGCTACAAACCCTTAACTGAGGCGTCTACAGTGGTCACATTGAGGACGATTGTCAGTACCTTCCCGGCGGTACTTCTCTTCAATGTTGTTCCCTTCTGTGCACGCATCGTTGTCGTGGTATACCTGACGGTCAGTCTCCCTGGCCGAATGCCACGCTTTTACCTTCGTCATAGCGGTAATCTGCAGTTACTCACGTCCCCGATCTAAGTGCCGGGGACTCCCCTACCCTACAGAAGAGGTTCTCAAGTTTTCCTCAAGACTTCTTTGAGTCGTCCAAGTCTATGCCCTCTTCTAGAAACAAAGAATTAACCCCACTTCGCGCAACCCGGTTACTCCCCCGGCTGAATCGTCACTACTTTCTCGTACTCAGAGCAAACTTCGTTGATACACTGGTATTGCACCGAGCCGTCGCTCTTGAATGAGCGCTCTCCTTCTCGTTTTGTTCGAGCAAAAGAACCGATCCTACGCATCTCATTTCCGCACCCATCGCATTTTCTCTCCATCCCTCCAGTATAGATCTGACTTCCCTGCTGGATTGACAAAAGTAGGCTATATGTGCCAATCTGCCTATGAATCCACTGATGTTTCAAGGAGAGAAAGATGTCCAAGTCGGAAAGAATTGCCAGGGGTGCCAAAGATAGCGCGACCTACGTCGTCATGGCGCTGATCTTCGCCTTCTTCGCCACCATCGTCCTGGCGTCGCCGAACCAGAGCTTCATCAAGATCGGCGGGGGTGCGGTGCTCGTCGTCATCACACTGGGCTTCATGCTCTGCGCCATCCTGCTCTACATCGAGCACGTGGCGCAGCGGCTCGAAGCGGCGGCGTCGACCAAGGAGGACTGACGCCCAAGGCCATCAGCCGGGAGAGGACCAAAGGAATCGGTCGTCTCCCCCCAGATGGCCTTTTCCTTTTGTATACTTCCCTGTCCCGGAGTAAATACCGGGCCCTTTTTCTTTTATTTCCCCATTTGGTAGGATCTTTATATGAATAAAGGAAGGTTGCTATGTTCCATTCTCGCGATAGCTTTCGGAGCATTCATGTTCGTATACGGCGGAATCGATGATAGTCCCGGAGCGCAGTTGCTCGGACTCGTAGTGGTAATTATCGGCATCGTCAGCGTAGTGAAGAGCAAGAAGAAGACTCCGCCTCAGATATAAATACGGTTCGGGCCTTTCCCCGCCACTCGACATGCCTATGGTCACGTGTCGCCATTGTAAGGAAAACGGCCATCCGTCTTCTTTGCCTCCCTGTTGAATGTGATAGTTTTTTCCTTTTGATACGATTCTCTTCTCTATTGACTCTCTACTTTGTAAGTCGTACAGTCATAGGGTACTGAAACGAAAGGAGGTCACCGTGACCCAGTACCTGCCCTTTGCGTTGTGCGCAATCTGGACGCTGATCATCATGTTGAGGGGTAACAGTCTAGGCCCGACCATCTGGGGACTAATCCTTCTGGCCCTCATCGCGCTGATCTGCCATTGGATAGGGTTGCCATGGCCCGAGACATCGCTGATCGTCGTCGTCGCCGGGCTCATTTTCTGGCTCTTCGTGGAGGGGGACCTGCACATCCCCGGGCTGAGTTGAAAGCCGCTTCTTCAAACCTGGGATATCAAGCCGCGTTGAAGAAACGGCTTTTCCCTATTATATTTTTTGTCCCCACCTTATAAACAGTATCCACAGTTGCCGGGTTTTGCGGCAGGCGCGATACTCGAACTTAGCCCTTGGCTTCGGCCTCGGGCAGGGTCGGTAGATAACTGTTCGAGGCTTCGGCCAAAAGCAGCCTATCGATTGAGAACCGGGTCTTGTAAGCGAGTGTTGGAGTCCGGTCCTGCATCGAACCTTCGGGAGAGATGCGGTAAACCCTCTCCGGCGCGATCGGGATGAGACATCAACCGGCTATCAGCAAAAACGCCCCTCGGGGCGTTTTTGCGTTATCCTGCTTTCTCCTCTTCCCTTTCTCTGCTCTCGGACTAGCACTGCACGTTCTTCGTGATGAATTCATACGCCTCATCCACCGTATCGGCCACGAAAAAGAGCTCGAGATCGGGAGCGTCGATGGCCGCGTGCTCTTCGAGGAACTTCAGCTGCATGAAGGCGATGAGCGGTTCCCAGTATTCCTTGCCGAAGACGACGATCGGGACTTTCCGTATTTTCCCCGTCTGCACGAGCGTGACTATCTCGAAGAACTCGTCCATGGTGCCGTATCCACCCGGGAAGAAGACGTACACCTCTGAGGCGAAGGCGAGCATGACCTTCCGTACGAAGAAGTGCTCGAAGGTGTACGAGTCGGTGAGGTACGTGTTAAGTCCCTGGTTCTGGTCGAGGCGTATGTTGAGACCGACGGATGCGCCGCCCGCTTCGAACGCTCCCTTGTTCGCCGCCTCCATGACGCCGGAGCTCCCGCCCGTGATGACCGCGAAGCCGGCCTTCGCAAGCTTCCCGGCGAGGTCGGTCGCTTCCTTATAGAAATGCTCCTCGAAGCCCACACGCGCGGTGCCGAAGAAGCTCACCGCGAGCCCATATTTCCTGATGAGCTCGAACCCCTCGACAAACTCGGACATGATCTTGAACACGCGCCAGCTCTCGAGCTCCCGCGGCTTGCAGACGAGCGGAGACGGATTGTCCGGCACTTCCTGCTTCCCGCGCTCGATAGTCTGCGACAGGATCCGCCCCATCGCCTCGTGATGCTCGGGCGTGTTCGAGTGCTCGGGGGTCGGTACGGGCGGTACGGTCGTTCCGCCCCTCTGCTCCTTCGGGCCTGCCGGCTGCTGCCCTACTGCGTCTTTATCCATGGAATGTCATGTTCAAGGAACTCGGGTAATACTTTCTTAGTATAGACCAAGCGGAAGAAGACCTCGGCATGGGATAACGCGCCGTTGAGGGCGTTGTGAGGCTTCGGTTCGGCTGGCACCCCGCAGTACTGGAGGATATAGTCGAGGTTGATGGCGGAACGCTTATTCGCCACGGGCGGCTGCTCCCCTCTCTGTACGATATGGTTCCAGCAAAGCGTATGCGTATCGATGGAGCGGTACGCGAACGGGAACTCCGTGCCGGCGCGGCGGCAGGCCGCCGCGATGAAGTCGCTGTCGAAGCGCGGGTTCTGTCCGACGAACGTATGGGTCTGCGGACGGTCCATGGCCCAGGTGATGAAATTCCGGACAAGCTCGCCCTCCGTTTGCTTGCCGCTCTCCTCCCCTATCTCGTCCTTCGAGAAGCCGGTGATGGCGAGGGCTTCATTGGAAAGATGCGCGCCGTCCCATGCCCGGCACTCCTCATAGAACTGGTTCGCGGGGTCGTCGAGATCGACGGCGCCTATCGACACGATCGACGCCCGTTCGGCGTCGATTCCGGTCGCTTCCACGTCCACGGCGATCATGCGTGCAGTATAGCAGCGTGATACACTTGAGGTACAAATGGTTCCGGCCTCCGAGAACCCCGCGCAAGCGGGATTCGTACGTTTAGATTCCCTTTCAGTTCTTTGCCGGCGCCCGCCGGGACTTCCTCATTCTGCCCCGTATCTACGCCCTTGCTCCGCCTCAGCCTTTCTGCTATAGTCATATTCACAACGTAACACCATGGCACATACAAAAGCTGGCGGGTCAGCACGAAACCTGAATACTTCGAACCCCAAGTACCTCGGGGTAAAACTTTCCGACGGGCAGGCAGCGCGTCCCGGGATGGTCATCGTTCGCCAGCGCGGCACGAAGATCATGCCCGGCAAGAACGTGAAAGTCGGCAAAGATCATACGCTCTACGCGATGATCACCGGCAAGGTGAGCTTCCGTGATCGTCGCAAGACGAACTTCGACGGGCGCGTCGTCCGCAAGAAAGTGGTAGATGTCCTGGCGATAGCCTAACGTCTTCCTGCAGAAAAGCCGCCGGACCCATGATGTCCGGCGGTTTTTCTTTTCCCCTTCCCTCCTTATTTATTCTGCTTCGATCACTATCGTGATCTTCCCGAAATCCTCGCCTTTGGCGACGGGAACCTCGAACTCGCCGATCTCCTTGAACGGCCGCTCGATGTGGACGGCCTCTACGGGAAGCTGCGCGGCTTCGGCGATGTCCTTCGCGTCGACGGCGTCATAGAGATGACCCTGATCATTCGCCTTCTTCCTGATGACGATACGCTCTTCGGCAAGCGCGGTGAGGCGATCGGAGATGAGTTTCGCATCGAGCTCCCGGCGCTCAGTCGCAGCCTTGGCAAGTGATTCGGCGCGCTTGAGTGCCACGGGAGTGGCGAGCACGGCCATCTTGCGGGGGATGAGGAAGTTGAGCGCGTGTCCGTCCGCGACGTCGACCGCGCTCCCTGCCCTGCCCATATCACGCACATCCTTCAGTAATACGACTTTCATAGTGGGGGTATCCTACCGTTTCCGCCTGCTTCCCGCAACTGCGGCTATTTTCCCGTATTTAAAAACTCCACCGCCCGATCCATCTGCGGGTCCTTGCCCGCAGTGACGTCCTCGGGCGTTCGCTCGACCTCGATGTCGGGCGCGAGTCCTCCGTCCGAGATCGACTTGCCGGAAGGCGTGAGCCAGCGCGCGACCGTGACCTTGAGGGCTCCCTGCCCGACCGGGATGAGCTCCTGGACCGATCCCTTGCCGAAGGAGCGCGTGCCGATAAGCGTCGCGAGGCCGTGGTCCTTCAGCGCGCCCGCAAGGATCTCGGACGCGCTTGCCGAGCCCTTGTCGATCAATATGACGATCTTCGTGCCTGCCGGAAGCCCGCCCGTACCCGTGCTCTTATGCACGAGGTTCTGCTCCTTGCCCTTGTAGTCCTCGGTGACGACGATCTCGCCGCGCGGGAGGAAATGGCTCGACATGTCCACGGCGGCGTCGAGGTACCCGCCCGGATTGCCCCGCAGGTCGAGAATGAGCTTCTTGCTTCCGGAGGACCTGAAGTCCGCGAGGGCGTTCTCGAAGAGGGTCACCGAGTTTCCGGTGAACTCATAGAGCGCAATGGTGTAGATGCCCGTATCGCGATCGAAGTTCGTGTCGAGGGTCGGGACCTGGATAGTGTCACGCACGACGGATATGTCGCGCGGCTTCCCCTCACGAAGAATGGTGAACTTCACGGTCGATCCCTTGGGGCCGCGGATGAGTTTCACGGCGGCTTCCGTCGTCATGCCCTCGGTCGATTTGCCGTCTATGGAAAGGATGAGGTCACCCGGCACGAGACCGGCGCGCTCGGCAGGCGTTCCCTTGAGTGGCGCGATGACCGTAAGCACGCCCTCCGGACTGAGGCCGATCTCCATGCCGACGCCTTCAAAATTACCGGATATCTCCTCCTGGAACAGCTTCGCCTCCTCGGGAGGAAGGAAGACGGTGTAGGGGTCGCCATAGGAGTCGGTCAGGCCCTGGATGGCGCCCCACATCCTCTCTTCGAGGGTCGGGAGGGTCGACGAGCCGTGGGTCTGCACGAACTTGCCGTTCAGCGTGTTGTACACCTTCCAGAACTCGGTGAAGTCGAGGCTGGGATCGGGCGTGGCATTCAGGCCGTCGCCGATGAGCGGCAGGCTTGAGATAATGCGCGAGCCGCCTGCGGCCCCCACGGAGAGCCCGCCCGCGAAGCCGAGCGAGAGCACGAGAGCGAACAGCACGCCCAGGCGGAGCGTCCGCCTGAATCGTTTACTCGAAATCGCCGAATCCTCGAAAGATCGAGAAGGTTCGCCTTGCATGCGCAAAGTGTATCACAGGAGGTGTTCCTGCTGCATGATGCGGTCTATACCCAGCCCGTGCGCGGTCCCCGCGCACAACGCTTGTATACTAAAGACAGCATGGTAAAGCGACATAGCCGGAACGGAGTTACATGGGTGGACCTGGAAGCGCCTGCGCGCGAGGAGCTGCACGCGGTGATGCAGGAATTCGGCGTCGAAGAGAGGGTGGAAGACGAGATCGTCTCCCCCACTCCGTACCCGCTTGTCCTTCCCTCCGAAGGCTACGTGTACCTTATCCTCCATTTTCCCACGACCGACCCCAAGGGCGGCGCCCGGAACCAGGAGATCGACTTCATCGTCGGCAAGGAGTTCCTTATCACGGTCCGGTACGAGGTAGTGGAACCCATGCTCGCCCTGCATCGGGTGTTCGAGGCCGAGGAGCTCCTCGGCCTGCCGGCGCGGGCGACGCATGCCGACGTGCTCGTGGAGCGGATACTCCGGCACATGTACCGGGCCATCCGCGAGCAGGCGCATGAGACCGCGCGTTCGACCGAACGCATCGAGGAGGACATATTCGCGGGGAAGGAACGGAAGATGGTACGCACCATCTCGCTCGTCGGGCGGGTGCTCCTGCGCTTCGATACGGCCCTCGCGCGGCATGCCGTGCCGCTCAAGTCCTTCCTCGAATACCTTTCGGGAAGCGGCTTCTTCGGAAAGCGCTTCGCGATCCGCGCCGCGCACATCCAGGCGGAGCACGACCATACCACCGCGATCGTGCGCACGTACCGGGCCGTCGTCGCTGAGCTGCGCAGCACCAACGACTCGCTTCTCTCCGCATCCCAGAACGAGGTCATCAAACGCCTTACGGCCGTCTCCTTCGTCGCGATCGCGCTGTCCCTAATCGCCGCCTTCATAGAGATACTGTAAGCATGGTCAAATTCCCGGACGAGGTCATCGCCGAAGCGCAGCTGGACGCGGGCGCCAAGAAACGGAAGCAGCCGAAGAAGTTCGGCAGGTTCCTGCGCATACTCGGCCCGGGCGTCGTGACGGGTGCCGCCGACGACGATCCCAGCGGCATCGCCACCTATTCCCAGGCGGGAGCGCAGTTCGGCTTACAGACGCCATGGACGATGCTCTTCACCTACCCGCTCATGACGGCCGTACAGGAGGCGTGCATGCGCATCGGCGCCGTGACGGGAAAAGGGCTGGCTGCGGTCGTCAGGGAGCACTACCCGAAGAAAGTCCTGTACCCGATCGTTCTATTAGTGGTATGCGCGAACACCCTCAACATCGGCGCTGACATCGGGGCGATGGCCGCGAGCGCGGAGCTGCTCGTTCCGTGGCTGCCGTTCCCGGCGCTCGCCATAGGGTTCGCCATGCTCATCCTGGTCCTCGAGGTCTTCATCCCCTACCGCACGTACATACGCATCCTGAAGTGGCTCGCCATGGCCCTGTTCGCGTACATCATCACGGCCTTTCTGATAGACGTTCCGTGGACGACGGTGCTGAAGGCAACGCTCACGCCACAGATACAATTCAATGAGTCATTCATCTATATTATCGTCGCCATCTTCGGGACCACGATCTCGCCGTACCTGTTCTTCTGGCAGACGAGCAACGTCGTCGAAGACGAGATCGCGGACCACCGGCTGCCGCAGCGCGGCGGCGTCCCGAAACTGAGCAAGCCGTATCTGAAGCGCCTCCGGATCGATACGTTCATCGGCATGCTCTTCTCGAACGTCACCGCATGGTTCATCATCATTGTCGGCGCGGTGGTGCTGAACCAGGCGGGCATCACGAACATTGAGAACGCCGCTGACGCGGCCCGAGCGCTCGAGCCGCTCGTCCAGACGTTCCCGAACGCCGGTTTCCTCGCCAAGCTCATCTTCGCGATCGGCGTCATCGGTATCGGGCTCCAGAGCATCCCGGTCCTCGCGGGAAGTTCCGCGTACGCCGTGTCCGAGACCTTCAACTGGCGCGAAGGTCTTTTCCGCAAGTTCAAGCAGTCGCGCAACTTCTACCTCGTCATCATCTTCGGCACCCTGGCCGGCCTCCTGTTTAACTTCGTCGGCTTCGACCCCATCAAGGTCCTCGTGTTCACCGCCGTGTTCAACGGCATCGCCGCGGTCCCGCTCATCTACCTCATCGCGCGGCTTTCCGGCCGGAGCGACATCATGGGGAACCATAAGAGCGGCTGGCTATCGAAGCTCGGGCTCTGGGCGGCATTCGCGGTCATGGCCGTCTTCGGGGTCGCGCTGCTCGTGTCGTTTGTGTAGGAATCCAAACACCGTTATTCGGTTTTTAAATACAGGTTTCTCTAAGGCTATCCTGGTAGTCGTTCGAATTATCTTCTGCCTGGTTAAATAAAGATGTTGTGGTACGGTTGACCCAGAACCGCACTGTCGATGGAGGTACATATGGACGCGGAAAGAACTGACATCTACACGACGGCTCTTGCTGCCGTTCAGCGGCACCCAGGTGCCATTTCGGATGGGGATCGGCAAGCAGTTGCCGACTTCCTCGAGCATACCGAGGATAACGAAGGCCGTATTCGGTATTTCGTGTCTCGGGTTTCGATGCAGGCCGTTCTGCACCACGATGAGGACGCGGCGAAGGTTACGGACGCGCTCCGTGCGATCGTGCTTAGCCTGCGGTCTTTCGTCAAAGGTCAGCCGATTCCCGAGGAGCTTCGTGTGGTGGTCGCACGTTATGTTCAATATTGGCTCGACCTCGCTCAACAGGAAGCTCGTCTGCTTGGGGTGCTCCGTAGCGCTTTAGCAGGCGTTCCCGAGGACGTTCGTCGGCGACTTCGCGAGGGCGACTAATCTCGACGAGGTTTCGCACACCTGGTACAAGTGCGGCGCTCCGGCTTTGGCTGGAGCGTATTTCGTTTCCAATCCCTAGTGGTGGGCCTGTAGATCATACGTAATTAAAACGACGTGCTACCGTATAAGGACTATGTGGCCCTTTTCTAATAAGGAAACGGAGCGAAAGAATACTTCGCCTATCTTTTTTACTAATACCCTTTCAGGCAAAAAGGAGCCTTTCGCCCCCCTTAAAGCTGGCCAGGCGAGCCTGTATTCCTGCGGACCGACGGTGTATAGCCAGGCGCACATCGGGAATCTCCGTCAGTATGTGTTCTCTGACCTTATTGCCCGCGTTCTCGGCGAGTCGGGGTACCGCGTGCGCAGAGTCATCAACATCACGGATGTCGGGCACCTGGTGTCGGACGCTGACGAAGGCGAGGACAAAATGGAGAAGAGCGCACGCGAAGCGGGCGCAACCGCTGCCGATATCGCCGAGCGCTACACGAAGCTCTTTTTGGAGGACATCCGGGCGCTGAACCTTGATACGGGCGATATCCTCTTCCCGCGCGCGACCGAATATATAAAGGAACAGATCGCGCTCATCAAGACGCTCGAAGAGAAAGGACTTACGTATGAGATCCGCGACGGTATCTACTTTGATACAACGAAGTTCTCAGGATACGGGAAACTTGGCGGTATCTCGAAGAAGACCGAGGCGCGCATCGAAGAGAACGCGGAGAAGCGAAGTCCTGCGGACTTCGCCCTCTGGAAATTCTCCGCACCGGGAGAGAAGCGCCAGCAGGAATGGGACAGCCCCTGGGGTCGAGGTTTCCCCGGTTGGCACATCGAGTGCTCGGCGATGTCGAAAGCGCTTCTCGGCGAGACGCTTGATATTCATACGGGCGGGATCGATCACATCCCCACGCACCACAACAATGAGATCGCGCAGTCGGAAGCGGCGAACGGAAAGCCGTTCGTGAGGTACTTCATGCACGGTGCGTTCCTGAACCTCGAAGGAGAACGCTTTGCCAAGTCTGAGAACCGCGTCGTATACCTCTCCGACATCATCGAGCGCGGCATCCACCCACTCGCACTCCGCTACCTCTTCCTCCAGGCGCACTACCGATCTCCCCTCTCCTTCTCGTGGGAGTCGCTCGAGGCCGCGAACGAAGCCCTTACGCGCCTCTGGCGCCACGCGCGCGAGTTCAAGGAGGAGTCGAGAGGAGCCGCCACATCGTCTCCTGCATCGGACCGCATAACGGCGCTCCTGCGAGATGACCTTTCGACTCCTGCTGCGCTCGCCCTCCTCTGGGAGACCGTGCGCGACGACGGTGTCCAAGCCAAGACTGCCTGGGGGGTCATCAAGGCGGCGGATAGCATTCTCGGCCTTTCTCTGATCGAGCCTCCGTTCTATGGACGCCTCAAGGACACGGATATTCCTGAAGACGTGCAGAAGCTCATCGCCAGCCGCCAGCAGGCCCGTCAGCAGGGCGATTTCAAGAAAGCCGACGGGCTCCGTATCCACATACAGGAACGGGGATATGATGTGGACGACCGGCCTGAAGGCGCGATGGTCACCAGGCGGCCCGGTTGATACAATCGGTCTACATGGCCGACTTCTCCCGCATCCCTCCCCAGAGCCTCGACAGCGAGCGCGGGCTCCTCGGTTCCCTGCTCCTCAAGCCGGACGCTATTCATGACGTCTCCGACACCATACGTGCGGACTCCTTCTACGCCGAGAAGCACAAGCTGATCTTCGAGGCGATGCGCGATCTCTCGGATCGCGGCGAGCCCATCGACATCCTCTCGCTTTCCGAACGACTCCAGGGACGCAGCACGCTCGAGCGCTGCGGCGGTCGCGCGTACATCGCGGAGCTCGCGAACTCTTCCCCCACCCCGGGCAACTTCGCGCACTATGCCGAACTCGTCTCGCGCAAGCACGTCATGCGTTCGCTTATAGACGTCGCGCATGAGATCACCGAGCACGCGTACGAGGAAGGACGCGATGCCGCCGAGGTCCTCGACTCCGCCGAAAAGGCCATCTACGAGGTCGGCAACGGCTCGGCATCGCATAAGTTCACGGCTATCTCGGACAAGCTCGAGAATGCCTGGGAGCGCATCGAGTCGCTATCGAAGCAGGACGGGGCCATCCGCGGTGTGCCGACCGGCTTCCCCGACCTCGACAACCTGCTTTCAGGGCTCCATCCGTCGGACCTCGTTATCCTCGCCGCGCGTCCGTCGGTCGGTAAGACGTCGCTCGGACTCGATATCGCCCGCAATGCCGCGGTGAAGCACAACGTGCCGGTCGGCATCTTCTCGCTCGAGATGAGCTCCGAGCAGCTCGTCGACCGCATGCTTGCGGCCGAGTCGTACGTGAACTCCTGGAAGATCCGTACGGGCGCTGTGCGTGCCGAGGAGGAGTTCGGCCGTATCCGCGACGCGCTCGAGACCCTTTCCAAGGCCCCTATCTATATCGACGACAAGCCGGGCAATAACATCCTCGCGATGCGCGCGGTCGCCCGGCGCCTGAAGCGAGAACGCGGCATCGGGCTCATCGTCGTCGACTATCTCCAGCTCATGGCGCCCTCGGGCGGCCTTAAGGCATCGGATTCCATGGTGCAGCAGGTCACCGAGATATCACGCTCGCTCAAGTCGCTGGCCCGCGAGCTCGAAGTGCCCGTCCTCGCTCTCTCGCAGCTTTCGCGCGCCGTGGAGCAGCGTGGCGGTAAGCCCCGCCTATCGGACCTCCGCGACTCGGGATCGATCGAGCAGGATGCCGACGTTGTGATGTTCATCCATCGTGATGACAAGCGTAACCCCGACAGCGACCGGCCCAACATCGCCGAGATCCTCATCGAGAAGCACCGCAACGGCCCGACGGGGCGCGTGGAGCTCTACTTCGACGAGAAGCGCACAAGCTTCATGCCGATGGACAAATCGGGATATGGAGATTTGGGGAGCGAGTTTTAATTGATTACAAAGTATAAAAGTAGACCGCCACGATGTAGAATCCGTGGCGGTGCTGTGGGGAGCGTTCGAAGGTAGCTCCCCGGAAACCTTGGCGTCTAGTTGTAGAGGCGGCGATCGCATCCCGCCGCGCCGGTGGCGACATAGGCGAAGTTGCCGTGATCCATCCTGAATTGCGTCAGGTGAATCCGCGGACGGTCCTCGGTTGCCATCTCGTGGGCGCGCGTAGCGATCAGGGCGATTTCCCTGCGATGCCCCCTCTCTTCGGGCTCGAGCCTCTCGTCGTCGATGCGATCGACGGCGAGGCGACCGCGATGGTAGACGACGAGCTGGCCCGGCTCGATGCGCTCGAGCGCGACCATGATGTCGTTGATGCCCGAAGGCTCGAGGGCGGTTGGCGGAAGCGGCATCGGTTGCAGGCTCATCTCAGGTCTCCCCAGGTTATTGGCTCGGACACTTCGTCCACATCGAATGTACCCCCCCCCCCCCCGTTGTCAAGTCCTTCAGACAACGGGACTTGGACATACCTTGTACGGCTTAGTATTGTTAATGATATGGATAGAGTCGAGGATCTTGCGCACGCCTTCGAGCGTTTTCCGGGCATCGGGCCGCGGCAGGCGAAGCGCTTCGTGTACTATCTCCTTGCACGCACGCAGAGCGACCGCTCGAAGCTCTCCGAGCTTATCTCCCGCCTCTCTGAGGACGTCAGGCAGTGTTCCGAATGCATGCGCTTCTGGAGCGGCAAGGCCGCCATGTGCACGTACTGCAGCGATCCGTCGCGCGACGACGCCCAGCTTATGCTCGTCGAGAAAGACCAGGATCTCCTCGCGGTCGAGCGCTCCGGAAGCTACAAGGGCCGGTATTTCGTGCTCGGCGGCTCCCTCACCCTTTCCGGCAAAGGCGCGATACGTGAAAAAGAATTAGTGAACCGGGTGGAAAA
The DNA here is from genome assembly GCA_034666125.1 of Candidatus Parcubacteria bacterium. Lineage (GTDB taxonomy): Bacteria > Patescibacteriota > Minisyncoccia > Phycocordibacterales > Phycocordibacteraceae > C7867-001. The sequence continues at coordinate 176,941 of JAXDML010000010.1, read as the reverse complement.
AGGCGCTCAGGGCGTTCTCACGGAGATCGTGCTCGCGCTGTCCGCGACGAGCGAGGGCGAACACACCGCCGACCACATCCGGGGGCTCCTGCAGCCGCTGCGCGGCCATCTACGCTTCTACGCGCTCGGCCGCGGCCTCGCCACCGGTTCCGAGCTCGAGTACGCCGACTCCACCACCCTCTCGGCGGCCTTACAGAATCGCAAGGAGACTTAGGCTTCGAGGGCGTTCAGGAACTGCGTAAGGAGGAGTTTGGTATTCCGGATCTCATCCTCTTTGAGGTTCCCGAAGCTTTCCTGCGACTTCTCGTCGATATCGTTCGCAAGTACGGATTGGCCGAAGTCGATGACATAGAAACGCCCTTCGCGATTGACCATCAGGTTACCCAATTTCAGCATGTCGCCATGGAGGCAGATGGTATGCATGACACTGAAAAAAATATCAACTTCGCGGAAAAGCGCTTCACGGTTAATGCCGTGAAGCGCTGCTCTGATATCAGAGCGCGTTTTTTCATCGCCCTTTCCGTCGACATATTGCTGAAGGTCGAGTCCATCGACAAGTTCCATTCCATAGCACTGGAGCTCGCCCCGCTGGTGGTGGAAGTAAGGATGTGGGACGCGGAAATGCTTTACCTCGTCGGCGCGCATTGCCTCGGCCCGCTCGATCTGCTCTATCCGCTCGACTTCCATAAGGAGGTCATGCTCACCGCTTGCCGAGAGGGTCTTCTCGGAGGGCGTGACGAGGTACTTGACCGCGAACTTGGCTGAGAAGTCTTCGCTCGGGTTGTCAAGCTCGTAGCGCATGACGCGAGCGGTCTGTCCGCGGCCAAGGAGCGAGTCGGCATCGTTAAAGACATCCGTCTCGATCTCCTTCCAGATCTCCTCGGCGTGCCGTCCGAAGTATTCCTGTATGGAAGGGTCGCTCACTACTGACTCCTGCATGGCCTCCTTGCGCTTTTCGAGGATGCCGTCGAGGTAGGCGACGATGGCAATGTCGTCCGCATCTTCTGCTTCTTCCATAATCGTTATCCGCTCCAGGTGCCGGGCACGAAGTTCCGGAGGAAGACGCTTCAAGCGCGTGTATATCTCCTGACTGTCGAGGAAATCGTCGACTGAAGCAAGGACTGGCGGAACCGGGGGCTTTCCTGTGGGATTCGGTTGGAGAAATTCAGGATTTGGCATGGGATATAGGGTAGCACAGCAAGAAACCGTCCTTTCGGGACGGTTTCTACTTGATCTTGTCGATCTTCACTTTGATGTACGGCTGGCGGTGGCCGCGTCGCTTCAGGTACCGGCTCTTGGCCTTGTACTTCACGACCTCGACCTTAGGGGCGCGGCCGACGACCTGTACGGTCCCCATGACTGCGGCACCGGAGATGGTGGGAACGCCGATGGTCGTATCCTTGCCGTTATCGACGAGAAGCACCTCGGAGAAGGTCACGGAGTCCCCTTTCTTGAGGGGTTCGGTTTTCGAGCGGCTGCCGAGCTTCTCGATGGTGACGACATCGCCCGGGGCGACGACGTACTGCTTCCCGCCCGTCTTGATGACCGCGAATTCCATATAGGGGCTATCTTACGGGTTTCTTTGCATAAAAGCAATGCCTGGCCACGATGCATCCTTGACAAGACGTAAAAATTGTGTATATAATTCATTTTAGAGGGCATCCGCTCTTCACGTCTTCAGACGTCCACCCTTGGGGGAGAGAACCCATGAGGACCTTGTTACTTGCGCCCTTGTTCGCGTTCGGACTCGCTTCGACCGCGAACGCCCAGAATCCGGATCCCGTCATCCCGACGATCGAGGTCGGCAGCATCGACATCAGGCCTCACGGCTGGACGTGGACCACCATCGGCACCGACCGCGAGGACGAGCTGCTCAGCATGGCGCGCCTCCGGGTCACCGTCGAGACCGAAACGCCGTTTGACGCCTTTGTCGAGTTCGACGTGACCCGCGGCCTGGACGGCGACCAGAATTGGCTCCGGCAGGCCTACGTGACCTACACGCCTTCCGAGAACGTGACCGTCCGGGCCGGCCGCCTGTTCCTGGCCGCGCCGATGGTCACGCCGCCCCCGTTCCTGCTCCGAACCGCCGATTACATGCGGACACCCTTCTCCGCTTTCGCGTGGGGGGTGCAGATCCAGGCGCGCGTCGGCGACGGCGTGAACCTGGTCGCGGACGTCACCGCCAACAGCCGCTCCCGCTTCAACGAAAGCAAAAGCTTCAATGGGATCGAAAGCTCCGGCCGGCTCACCTACGACGTGAACGAGAGGCTGCAGGTCGGCGGCACCTACCAGGTGTCGGGCGACTTTCAGCGCTTCGCTGGCGACGTCACCTGGCGGCCGACCGAACGCCACCTGCTGAACGCGGCCGTCTACAAGACCTTCGGCGATCGGCCCGTCACCGGCGGGTTTGCGTTCTACAGCTACCGGGTGGGGAACGGGGTCGAGCCGCACGTGCAGCTCGACTATCAGCACGGCGCCGAGGATCCGTTCCTCGCGACGGTCGGCGTTCGGTTCAACCACGACCGGTTCCAGCTGATCGGGGACGTGACCTCCCGCGGCGAGATCCTGGCCAGGTTCCAAGTCCGCTTCTAGCCTGACGCCAATCCGGTGTCGCGCCGCTTCCGAAAGGGGGCGGCGTTTTTTTATTCTTCCCGCATTCCCGGCTTCTCGAGCAACTCCACATCGAGCTCCATCTTCTCCTTCGCGATGCGATATACGTCCTTCTCCACCTTTCCGAGCTCCTTGTATCCGCTGTTGTAGTGGGAGACCGCGGTACCGAGCGCATTCCCGAGCTTCTTATAGTAGTCCTCGTAGCTGGTCAGGTGCTTCCCGAGTTCCCCCACGCGTTTCTGTATCTCCTCGGCCTGCTTCTCGATCTGCAGCGCTTTCAGCCCCTGCATGACCGTTTGAAGGTAGGCGAGGAAGGAGGTCGGCGAGACGATGATGACCTTGTGCTTCCCGGCCGCGCGCTGGATGAGGTTCTCGTCCTCCCCTGCGCCCACCTGGTTGGTGAGGAGGTCGTAGTAGATGCCTTCGGAAGGAATGAACATGAAGGCGAAGTCCATCGTGCCTTCCTCCGGTCGGATGTATTTCGCGGTCTCGGTGATGCGGAGCTTCAGGTCGTTCACGAAGGCTTTCTCGAGGACCGCGCGCTCCGGACCTTCGGCGTGCACGAGGCGGTTGTAGTTATCTAATGAAAACTTCGAGTCGATCGGCACGATCTTATCGTTCACGAAAACCGCGGCGTCAACGATCTCCCCGTTCGGGAACGGGTACTGCATCTGGTACATGCCGGGCGGGAGCACGTTCTTGAGGACGGTCTCGAGGTAGTACTCGCCCAGGATGCCGCGCTGCTTCGGGTTCTTCAGGATGTCCTGGAGGGACTTCAACTGCTCAGCGAACTTTCCGGTCTCGCGCCCTATCTCCTTCACGCTCGTGATCTCGGCCGTGATCTCGCGGATAAGCTTCGCCGACTCGCCGAGCTGCGAGCGCATGGTCTCGTTCACATTGCGAGAGGACTCGTTCATACGGGAGTCGAGCGCCGACTCCATGTTCTGAATCTGCTTCTGGAGGAGCATAAGGCCGCTGTCGCTGTCCTGAGGCGCTTCTCGTAACTTCCCCTGTCGCTTGAGGATGAACCAGAGGCCGAGCGTCTGGAAAAAGATAAGCGTCAGCACGATGATGGCTATGACGAGCGGGTCCATATCGCTTATTATAACGCGACTATTTCCCGTGCTAAAATCGCTCCATCATGACCATTCACGAAACCATCAAGGCCGGCATCCCGGACGCTATGCGCGCCAAGGATACCGTCCGCCTCACCACGTACCGCTCCCTCGTCACCATGATGACCAACGAGGTCGTCGCGAAGAAGCGCAAGCCCGACGAGTTCCTCACCGACGAAGAAGCGCTTGCCGTCATTAAGCGGGCTTCTAACCAGCGGAAGGACTCCATTCAGCAGTACGAGAACGGCGGCCGTCCGGAACTTGCTGAAACAGAGAAGATCGAGCTCTCCATCATCGAGGAGCTTCTTCCTGCCCAGATGCCGCGTGAGGAGATAGAGGCGGTGGTGAAGGCAAAGATCGCCGCTCTCGGAGTTACGGACAAGTCCGGAGCCGGAAAGCTCACGGGTGCGGTCATGCAGGAGCTCAAGGGCAAGGCGGACGGCGGCGCGGTGAAAGAGGTGGTGGATTCCCTGCTTTCCTAGTGGCACCCCGTTACGCCGTCATCCATAAGGAACCGGGTGAGACGCCGCTTCAGGCGGTGGAGAAATGGCGGCTTGAGAATCCCGCATACGCTTCCCTGCTCGCGTCATATGCCGGGCGCCTCGATCCCATGGCGAGCGGGAAACTGCTCGTGCTCCTCGGCGACGAGTGCAAGAAACAGGAATCGTATACGGGACTGGATAAGGAGTACGCGATAGAGATCGTCCTCGACCTTGCGACCGATACGGGCGACGCACTCGGCATCCCTTCATACGACACCACGGAGACGCATCCGGAGCGGGCGCGTGTCCGGGAAGCGTTCACCACCGTCCTGGGCACGCATCGCGTTCCCTATCCCGCCTTCTCCTCGAAGACCGTCGGCGGAAAGTCGCTTTTTATGTACGCGCTCGAAGGGACGCTCGATACGATCCGGATGCCCGAGCACGACGAGACCGTGTATCGCATAAGGCTTCTTAAGACAAGAACGTACTCTCCCGCGGACCTCCTGGAACGCATCACGGTCGCGCTCAGGGATGTGCCGCGCAGCGACGAGGCAAGCAAGGCCCTCGGCGCCGACTTCCGCCAGGATGTCATCCGGGCTGGCTGGCGCGTGCTGTTCGAGCATATGCCGGAACGCGAGTTCACCGTCCTCAAGCTCCGCGTCGCCTGCGGATCGGGCACGTATATGCGCACGCTCGCCGCCCGCATCGCGAAGGAGCTCGGCACGCATGGGTTCGCGCTTTCCATCAAGCGTACGAAGATCGGCACGTACGCGAAATTGGGTCCGTTCCGTCTCTGGACGAGGTCGTTCTAGGGATACATACGATCGCGTCGCTCCTCCAACCGCCCGATGAGTTCCGGATCGGTGACGCGCGAAAAGCGCGGCTGCTCCTTCCCGTCCCGGGTGACCGGTTCCATGAACATGCCGAGGGGACGCACGTCGTACATGCGTCCGAGCCGGTACACGAGTGCCGACTCGTACAGGGGACGATAGACCGCGAGGAACTTGTCCTCCGGACGAGAATCTTCTTCGGTATGGTGTCCTACGGCAAGAAGCTCGTACGCATAGTTCTCTTCCGGTCCTTCCGGATCGTGCTTGTAGTGGTAGTAGAAGCCGGCTTCGGGTATCTGCTCGGGTACCGCCATATCCATACCGCGCTTATCGTCGTACATGGCTATCGTACGGGCGTATACCCGCCCGGAACGCCGTTCGGCGACAGCACGATCTGCCAGAGCTGGTTTTTGCGCGCCCGGAAGACGCCGGCGCACTGGAGGAGATAGTAATCCCACATGCGCTTGAAACGGTCGCCGTACTTGTCGCGCAGTCCCGGCCACGAGCGTTCGAAGTTCGCGTGCCATGCCATAAGGGTCCTGTCATAGTTGGAACCGAAGTTGTGCCAGTCTTCCATGATGAATACGCCTTCGATCGCCCTGGCTATTTCCTTAAGCGAGGGCACCACTCCATTCGGAAAGATGTACTTGTCCATCCACGCGTCCGGGGGCGATGACGAGCGGTTTCCGCCTATGGTGTGCAGCAGGAACAATCCGTCCTCCTTAAGGCAGCGGCGCGCGACCTCCATGTATTCGCGGTAATTCTTGCGGCCCACGTGCTCGAACATGCCGAGGGACACGATGTGGTCGAAACGTTCGCGGACGTCGCGGTAGTCCTGCACCCGTATCTCGACCGGGAGCCCCGCACAGAGCTCGCGTGCGAGCGCCGCCTGCTCCTTCGAGACCGTGATGCCTACGGCTTCCACTCCGTATTTCTCAGCCGCGTACTTCGTGAAGCTCCCCCATCCGCAGCCGATGTCGAGCACCCGGTCCCCTGGCTTGAAGTTCAGCTTCCGGCACACGAGGTCGAGTTTCGCCTCCTGAGCCTCGTCGAGCGTCTTCGAGTCCTTCCAGTACCCGCAGGTGTACACCAGGCGCTTGTCGAGCATGCCTTCGTACAGATCGTTCCCGAGATCGTAGTGCTGCTCCCCCACCTGAAAGGCACGCGCCTGCGACTGGAAGTTGTAGAGCTTATGCCAGGTGCTACGGAGCCATTGCTGGAAAGGCGTCAGGTCCTCATCGAGGTCCGCACCGAGCACCCGTTCGAAGAATTGGTCGAGCTTCGGGACGTCCCACCACCCGTCCATGTACGCTTCTCCGAGCCCGAGCGTCCCCTCCTTGATGACGCGGCCGTACAAGCGCTCATCATGGACCTGAGGATCCCAGGGATTCGGGCCATCAATCTCGATACCGGCACGCGCAACAAGCACCTCCGCCCGTGATTTGAGGGTCATACGATTATGATGCATAGGAAGGTCCAGATTGGCAAGTTCCCTATAGGTTGGAGCATCTTCCAAGAACCGATAAAGCTGCTGTGGTGACCTCACGGGGAATCGAACCCCGATTTGATCCGTGAGAGGGATCTGTCCTAACCGTTAGACGATGAGGCCGTCTGGCGACCCAGGTTTTATAACAAAAAATAGGGAGGGGCGCTAGCGCCTCTTCCAATCCTTATCCTGCCGTACGAGGAGCTCGCGGTCGGCGTAGTCGGCGAGGAGGGCATCGACGATCTTCTCCGTACGGACGCTCTGGGAGCCTTTAACGAGAACGATATCCCCCGCTCCGATGCGGGCGGTCACCTGAGGCGCCGCTTCGTCCGACGTCTCGAAGGACTGCACGGCCTCATCGGGCATGCCGGCTTCGATAGCGGCGTTCGCTATCGCGCGGGCGCGCGGACCGACGGTGATGAGGAGGTCGACTCGCTCACGTGCGAGCTTCCCGATCTTCTCGTGCTCGTCCCTGGAGTAGCGGCCGAGCTCGAGCATATCGCCGAGGACGGCGACGCGGCGGGCGGCGGGCACTGCGCACGCTACGAGCGCGAGCGTAGCGAGCGCTTCCTCCATGGCCGACGGTGAGGCGTTATACGTATCGTCTATCAGGATGCTGCCCTCCTTCCCGCGCAGGAGCCGCGCCCGTCCCGGTGGCGGCGTATACGCTTCGAGCCCTTTGAACGCGTCCTTGGGGCTGAAACCGAGCGCGATCGATGTCGCGAGCGCAGCCGCCGGAGCGAGGAGCTGCGGGATGCCTACGGCACCGCGCACGGTGAGCCGATGCTTCCCGCTTCCCGTCCCTCCCGATATCGTCACTTCCGCCTCCATGCCGACCGGATAGCCGTCCTCCATCATGAGACGCGGTTCGCCGAGCCTTATGTCGGAGTTCTCCGCAAAGCCGAAGGATGTCTTCCGGGCGGAAAGCGGCGCGGCGAGCTTCATCGCGAACGGGTCGTCGCAGGAGAGGATGAGCGGCGCGCCGGGCCGGAGCGCGTAGGCCGGCTGGAACTCCTCCTCGCGCACGGCGTCGGGCGTCGCGTACGCTTCCACGTGCACCGGTATATCGGGCAGGCGGGTCACCGTCACGGCGTCCGGCGTCGCGATGCGCAGCACCCGGGCAAGGTCTCCGGGACGATCGGCCCCGACCTCGAGCACCAGGATCTTCGGATACGCGTTCGGCAGCCAGATGAGCGCGAACGCCTCCCCGAACAGGTGCAGCCACCCCGGAATGCTCCTCGCCGGGCTCACGACGCCGAGGACGGTGAGCGGTACGCCGAACTCGTTGTTGTAGCTCTTTATGCTCGCGCGTACGTACGCGCTCGGGGAGAGCGCGGCGGCGATCGCATCGCGGGTGGAGGTCTTTCCCACGCTTCCCGTCACCATGACGATCGTGGGCCTGTATTTTCGAAGCACCGCCCGCGCGAAGACGGCAAGGAAGCTGGCGAAGAGATTACGGAAGAGGCGATTCATGACTAATCTGCGTATTGTGCCCTATCGGGCGGGATCTCGTAATAATTGATCAGAAAGTGCGTAAGATCGGTGAAGGGCTTCGTGAGCGTCTCGGACGCATATTTCACGCCGTTCGGCTCGCGGGTATAGAGGAGGATCACGAACTTCGGCTCATACGCCGGGAAATAGCCGAAGAAGGAGTGGAAGTAGAGGTTCTCGTAATAACCTCCTCCCGGCGCGGCCATCTGCGCGGTACCGGTCTTCGCGGCCACCGACATGCTCGGTATCTTCGCCGTCCCCCCGCCAAGCTTCGTATCGACGACCTCTACGAGCATGCCGGTGGCGTCCCGTACGGCATCCGGCGTGAATACGCGCGTCGGGTTCCCCCAGGAGAGCTTCCGCGTGACTCCCGACTCGAGACGTATCGCCTTCCCCACATGCGGGGTCACGGTCGCCCCGCCGTTGGCGAGCGCGCCGAGGGCCCTGATCATCTCCACCGGGGTAGAAGCGATGCCCTGTCCGAAGGACGCGGTCGCGTGCTCCACGTCGCGGGGACTCTCGAGGTTCTGGATATCGCCCCTGATCTCGCTCGGCAGGTCGATGCCCGTCTCCTCGGCGAGGCCGAGCTCGGTGAAGTACTTCCGCTGGCGCTCGTGGCCGACGCGCAGCGCGACGAAGGTCGCGCCCAGGTTCAGGGATTGCGAGAGAATCTCCTGCATGGGCACGACGCCGCGGGCCTTGAGGTCGTAGTTGCAGATCTCCCGGGTGTTCAGGGTCATGCAGCCCGTGTCGTTATACGTCGTCGCCGGCGTGATGACTCCCGAATCGAGTCCCGACGTCACCGTGAGCGCCTTCACGATGGACCCGAACTCGTACCGGCTCTCCACGAGCGGGTTCCCGAAGTTGTCGCTGTTCTCGTTCTGGAAATCGTTCGGATCGAAGGACGGGTACGTGCCCATCGCGATGATCTCGCCGGTCTTGGGGTCCATGATGATGCCGCCCGTTTCGCGGCTCCCGTACTGTGCGTTCGTCTCCCTCAGTATCTCGTCGAGCTTCTGCTGCGCGACCGGCTCGATCGACGTGATGACGTCGCCCTCGCGGGCGCTGCGCGCGTCCACGACCACGCTGTCGAGGTTCGCGAAGAGCTCGGCGAAGAAGTTTCCGAAAACGCCCTGCCCGCCGTGAGTGAGCACGTCGTTGTAGTAGCGCTCGAGGCCGAAGCGCCCGGCAATGGTGTTGTCGTTGTCGTACGCGATGAGTCCGATGGTCTGCGCCGCATGGTTGCCTGCCGGATAGTTCCGCCATCGCTCGCGCTCGACGATGACGCCCGGGATGTCGAGCGCGTCTATGGCCCTTCCTTGCTCGTCCGAAAGCCTGCGGCGGATCACTTCGTACGGGTCGTCCCGCTTCGACGCCGATGTCCGGAACGCTTCGCGGTCGAGATCGGTCAGGATTCCGGAAATAGCCCCGTACGCCTTGTCCTCGTCGACGATACGAGCCGGGTCGATGGCGAGCAGGAAGCCGTTCGTAAGGCTCGCGGCTGAAATAAGCGTGCCGTCCTTGCGCGTGAAGAAGATGCTGCCGCGATCGAAAAGCTCTTGGGAAGAGCTCACATACTGCCGCTCGGCGCGAAGCGCGAATTCCTCGCCCTGCACGACCTGCACGAAGTACAGCCGCGAGGTGAGAAGGAACGCGGCGACGATGACGCCGAAACAGACGATGCGGAGCCGCGCGCGAAAGGCTCTGCGCATACGTTAACGGCCCGCGAACGTGAGGCCGGGCATCCGCGCGGCGACTACGTATTCCACTTTCGATGGCGCGACGAGCCCGACCGAGTACGGATCGGTGGAGTCGAGCTTCGCGATCGCGCCGTAATAGTCGCTCTCAAGGGCCTGGATGCGCGACCGGCTGTCGTCGATACCCCGGGCGAGCTGGGTCTGCCATGAAGCGAAGACGATGGTCGTGATCATGAGACCTACGTACACGATGACGAGCGCCGCGACCGCGATGCCGAGTACGAAATTCGTGCGGTCGGGCATGGCGAAGGCCAGGCCCTGACCGCGGTTTCCGGACCTTCTGGGAGCTCTCATGGCCATGGATGCGTTCATAGGCGGTAGCTGATGACGCCGAATGCGACCGGGAGCGCGGCCAGTACGACGCAGAGAAGCGCCGCTCCTTCGACATTTGCCGCGAAGATCCGGAGCTTGGCGCTCCGTGCGCGGGGATTGCGCGCGGTCTCTTCAGCGGACGCGGTGAGTGGCTTCCGGGTCACCAAGGTTCCCTTCCCTTCGTGCGATGCGTCCCGGAACATCTGCTTCACGATCCGGTCCTCGATGCTATGGAAGCTGATGACGGCGATGCGTCCGTTGGTGCCGAGCCGGTCGATCGCCGCTGCAAGTCCTTCCCGAAGCGCGCCGAGCTCGTCGTTCACCGCGATGCGGAGCGCCTGGAAGGTCTTCGTCGCCGGGTGAAGCTTCCGATGCTTGTACCAGTCGGGCGTACCGTCCTCCACCGCGCGCACGAGGTCATCGGTCATCAAGATCGGTGCCTTCTTCCGCGCCTGGACTATCGACTTCGCGATCTTGCGGGCGAAGCGTTCTTCGCCGTACGTATACAAAATGTCGGACAGCTCCTCCTCGGTCGCGCTGTTCACGAGCTCGGCCGCACTCTCTCCCTCGGCAGGCGTGCCGTACGTCATGATGAGCGGCTCGTACGTTTGGAAGGAGAAGCCGCGGCCGCTGTCCAGGTGGTATCCGCTCCAGCCGAGGTCGAAGAGCACGCGGTCGACCTTCGCGGCGCCTACGGCATCCAGTATCTTGTCGAGGTTGCGGAAGTTATCGTGCATGACGCGAACCTTCGGCGCATTCTTGCCCTGCTTCTTCCCTTCTACCACTTTCTCGGCGCGATCCACCGCATCCCGGTCAGCATCAATGCCTATCAAAATACCCTCGTACCCGAGCTTTTCATGCAGCAGCGCGAAGTGTCCCGCCGCGCCGATGGTCGCGTCGACGACCACGTCCCTTGCCTGGACCATAAGGCCTTCGACAGCTTCGCTTAACAGGACGGTGTCGTGGCGGCTTTGCATACGCTATTTGCTACCGAGCTGAAGCGACTCCGCGAACTCGTCAGCGTGCTTCTCGATCGTCTTGGTGTACTGCGCCCATGCGCGCTCGTCCCACAGCTCTACCCGTCCCGAAACGCCGGCAACGACGGTCTTCACCGCAAGCCCGGCGAACGACTTCAGATAATCCGGCACCAGTATCCTGCCCGCGGAGTCCACGTCCGCCTCGGACGCGCCCGCGAGCATCAAACGCGAAAGCCCTCGGCCAGCGGCATTGCCGGTCGAGTGCTCAGCGAGCTTCTCAGCTTCTTTCTTCCACGCGGCCTTGGGGTATACGAACAGGCATCTATCGAGGCCGCGCGTCACGATAACGGACCCGCCAAGCTCCTTACGGAACCGGGACGGCAGCGAAATACGGTTCTTCGCGTCGAAGGTGTGCCTGTATTCGCCGATAAACATAGTAAAAAGGAAGGTCTCGTGGTCTGGAGCGGTTTCCCACTCTTTCCCACTAGTAGGTAAGTATATGCCACTTCATCCCACCATCATAAAAAGGCCCTGTTGATAACTTTTTGACAGGTTTCGGTCTCGGGTCTAGGATGAAGCCTTGCGTTTTGGCCGCGCGGGTAATGTTGTACTTTCGGACGTCAGGCCAAGGCGTCCCAACACCTCTGGGAGGATTTATGATCGAGGGAAACGGTAGTCCAGACGGCAGGATTTCTGGCCAGGATTCGGGTGAAGACAAAGTCCATACCCCGGGTCAAGGCGATTCGGATGAACCTGCAATTGTTTTGCGGAGTCTCGGAGATCGGGATCCGCATGAATCCGCAACCGCGACGAGGGCGTGCCGCCTCGGACAACGCGGCTGTACGTGATCGATCCACCTTGAGGAAGGGCCCCCGTTCGGGAAGGGGGCTCTAACTCATTTATATGGACGGATTCGGACGGACCTGTAGCCTTATCTTTATGGAGAAAGGCGGCGGCTCTTTTATGGCCGCTTTTTTCTATGTCCTATGCGTATCTATTGAAACTTTCAGTCATGGGCTCTACCGCCGAAGCCGGACCGAACACAAGCACGCCGAGCAGATCAACCTCGTCGAACGTCATCTTCGCGGTCGTCTCGATGATCTTTCGATCGTTCGTCGTCTCGATCATCTCGCGCGTGAACGCCCCGGCCTGGAGCCCATTGGCCTGCGCACCCCGGAGGAGGTTGCGCAGTTCCGCTACGTCACCGGTCTCCTTAAGGATGATCGCGTGGCGCATGTTGAGCGGTATGCGCTCGTCGTCCGCGGTCGTGAGCGCATCCTGGGTGAGAAGCGTGCGGCCTTCGCGGATGCCGAGCTCGGCTGCGAGATGCGCGACGGTGTTGAGCACCTGCCACGGCTCGAGTCCTTCTTTACGCACGACCGCGACGGCGACCTGCCGTTCCTTGGTCTTGGGTTCCTTGGCATCTTCCGTCTTTGGACGCATAAGCGGGAATATCTGCGCTTCGCGCGCCGACACGCCTTCGAGGAAGCTGAAGAAGCGTTCCGAGAGACCGAAGCCGAACGCTGGAGGCATGCCGTACTCGAGCGCTTCTACGTACGAGGCATCGTTCATCTGCGCCTCCTCGTCTCCCCCATCCCGGAGCGCCTGCTGGTGCTGGAATCGTCCGGCCTGGTCGACCGGATCGTTCAGTTCGCTGAATCCCTTCCCCATTTCTGAACCGGCGATGAGCACCTGGAAGCGCTCCACGACGCGCTCGTCATCCGCGCTCCGCTTCGCAAGAGGCTCGAGGTATGCGGGAACGCGCACCAGGAAGCCCGGACCCGTGAGGGTCTTTCGCAACTGCTTCCATAGTAGGTCCACGCCACGCTCGATGCTGAACCCTTCCTCGTCGAACGGTATAGCCCGGCTTGTGAGCGCTTTCGCCACCTCGGCCGTATCCTTCTTGAGCGGGTCGATGCCGAACTCCTTCTGTATAAGCGTGCAGTAGTCGTAGATTACCCAGTCCTTGCCGAGGTCGACCGTGAAGTCCTTTATGGTAAATATCCGCGTCCCATACACCTTGTCCGCGATCGTGCGGTACAAGTCGGTAATCATCTCCATGCCCTTCTCGTAGTCCGAGAACGCCTGATAGTACTCGAGCTGGGTGTAGTCCTGGAGATGCTCGAAGGACATGCCTTCGTTGCGGAAGATACGCCCGATCTCGAAGACCTTCGGCAGCCCCGCGACCATAAGCCGCTTCTGCCAGAGCTCCCCTGCCGAGATACGCAGGTACACGTCGATGTCGAGCGCGTGATGATGGGTGACGAACGGGCGCGCATCCGCGCCGCCGGTCGTCGTCTCGAGCGCCGGAGTTTCGACCTCGACGAAATCCTGCTCAAGCAGGTACGAGCGGATGGTATTCCAGAAGAGCGAACGGCGGCGGATGCGGTCGGCGATCTCAGGCGAGAGCAGGATGTCGAGGTACCGCTTCCGGTATCGCTCATCCTCGTCCTTGATGCCGTACCACTGGTCCGGCACCGGTTGCAGCGACTTTGCGAGCATGCGCCAGCCGCTGACCGAGAGCGACTGCATGCCGCGCTTGGTCGTGTACGCGGTACCGGCGGCCTCGATGATGTCTCCGCCGTCGACCAATGAACGGAAGAGTTCAAGCTTCTCCTCGCCGAGGGTGTCGGCCTGGATGACGAGCTGCGCCTTCCCCGTTCCGTCCATCAGGTCGGCGAACAGTACCCCGCCCTGGTCGCGGATGGACATGATGCGGCCCGCGATCGTAACGCTGGTCTGAGCCTTTTCAAGCTCTCCGTACGCTTCAAGGAAGTCCGTAATCGTGTGAGTCCGCTCGGTCCGCGCCGGATACGGGTCCATGCCGTTGTCCCGGAGGCGCTGCAGTTTCGCTATCCGTTCCTGCCGGATATTCTCTAACGTCGACATATTCCTAGCGTAGCACGATACCTATTGCGTCGCCGTTTCGAGTCGAGTAATGCGCCTCTCATGGTCAACAACCGTCTCGGCATCCTTATCCCTTATCGCAAGCGAGTCATCCAGCTCATCCTGAACTTCGAGCATAATGCGTTCAACAGTTCCCACGCGTCTCTTTACCTCACTTAACTGCTCACTAAGATTCTCCACTCGATCGTGGATTGCTATGAGCTTCTTATCAACTATGAGGAACCTGGTACCCATAATCTCGACCACGCCTTCAATTTCTGTGGTCAGGCGCTTATCGAGCGTTTGAATAGCACTAAGGACGTCGTGCATTTCTATGGTCAAACGATCATCGAGTGCCTGGGTAGCAGCAAGAATATCGTGCAGCGTAGGCTCCGGCTTCTTTTCTCTCTTCCTGGTCATAAAGCCTATTTTAACAGGGGGATCGAAATCGCCCTGTGGATTAGGGCAAAACGCTGCAGAATTCCTGCAGCGTTTTGTCATCCCAGTCCTTATTATAGTTATGACACCTTCTCTATCGTATAGGTCTGCTTGCCGTTCGGGGTCTCGAACGTGAACACCTCTCCCTTCTTCTTGCCCATGAGTGCGGCGCCGAGGGGTGAGACGTGCGAGAGCTTGTGGTCGCGCATGTCGGCCTCCTCGCTCCCGACAATAGTGTATTGGTGCGCTTCCCCTCCCTCCTTCTTGATGGTGACCACCGAGCCGAAGCCGACGATGTCCTTCTGCTTCTTGCCGTCGGTGACGATCTTGGCGCGCTTCACGAGCTCCTCGAGCTTCCGGATGCGCTCCTCGGTGGCGGCCTGAAGCTCGCGCGCCTCCTGGTATTCGGCGTTTTCAGAAAGATCGCCCAGGGAACGGGCGTACTCGAGATTCTTAGCGATCTCGGTCCGGCGCACGGTCTTGAGATTCTCGAGCTCTTTCACCATCTCGTCGAACTTCTCCTGACTCACCATTGTTTCTTGCTCGGTCATGTAGTTCCTATGAAGTTCACCCTATTCTACGTGGAAAAATCGGGACGTCAAATCAGGCTTTGGCTGTATATAAAAGAGGGGGCCAGCGTTTCCGCCGGCCCCAGTCCGCGCTTGCGCGCGAAGGATCAATTGTTGAACCACGCGATCAGCTCCTCCGTGATGAGCTCGTCGGCGATTTCTTCGTCGGTTTTCTTGACCCAGGCGTCCATATCCCTGATGATCGTCAGGCCGCAGTTCGCGAACCGCTTGGCCAGTTTCTTGAGGAAGGTGAACTTCTCGTTCTGGTTCGAAACGCCGATGAACATGACGTAGACGCTGTAGCCTTTCCGCTCCATTTCCTCGAACAGCGCTTCGGTTTCAGACTCGTCGTCGTTGGCGCCGTCGGTGTTGAAGATGATCAGCGATTTGCGGGAAGCCAGATAGTCGAGCGTTGCGGGCTTTTCACCGGGCTTGTACCACCCGATATGTGCAGGCATCGTCAGAGGAGCGTCGCTCGTCTTGCCGCCGCCCACATAGCCGAGCTGCTGCAGATTGAGGCGAAGCACATGCGCATAGTCCGTGTAGCCGCACCAGCCGGGCACCTTATTGATGATGTTGCGCTTGACGTAGCCGAGGTAGGTCGCCTCGGTGACGTCGCCGACATAGTGGGCGTGACGTGCGCCGTCGCTGAACGTGAAGACTTCCATCTTCTTGTCCGGATCGAGCAGCAGCCCCCAGGGGAAAACCCTCGTCATCAGCGCCTCGGTGAGGCCGTCTTCGTGCTCGTCCTTATAGGAGCCGGATACGTCGAAGTCGAAGACGACATCGACGGTCGGCAACGTCAGGACGCCCTTCTTCTTGAGCGAGATTCCCAGCGACTCGGTCGCTTTTTCGAGGTTGACGGGCATTGCCCTTTTCCTTCCATTCTAGATTGGGGACCCGGCGCTTGATCTAACAAGCTACCGGATAGGAACGGCCTGTCGAAGCAGGAACCGCATATAGCATAGCATCTAAGGCGGAATAGTCAAGTCCGTGCGGTCTAGAAATTGGGGTCTTTTATCATTATTCAAAATACTCCGGCGCGGCCTCGTGGAGTCCCGAAAGCGCCTTATGCGTCGCCGCTATGGAGCCCACGGTGGTGCCTGCCGGCCCCCGATCCATAAGCACGACGTACACGTACTTCGGGTGCTCGTACGGCCAGAAGCCGACGGCCCACATGTTATAGAACTCGTTGTTGACGCCCAGCTGTGCGGTGCCGGTCTTTCCGGCGAGCCGTGCGAATGACAGGTCTCCGAGCCCCTGCGAGGTACCCCCTCCGATCACGCCGTCGCGCATGCCTTCGCGCGCGACCTGGAGCGCGTACGGGCTTATCTCGATCTTCTCGCTTGCAGTGGACTGCCCGAAACGCAGGGTCGGACGGACGAGCCTGCCGCCGTTGGCTATGGCGGCGTACGCGCGCGCGATCTCCATCATCGTGATCTGCATGCCGTACTGGCCGATCGACGTGTTGTACGTGTCACCGAGCCGCCACGGGTCCCCGAAGTTCTCCTCCTTCCACGCGGGGCTCGGCATGATGCCCGCCGCCTCGTTCCCAAGCTCGATGCCGGTCTTGCTCGTAAGCCCGAACGCGCGGAACCAGTAGCCGAGCCGCTCGATGCCGAGCCCGCGCTGGTCCTGGTACCCGCCGCCCACCGCATAGAAATAGATGTCGGAGGAGACGGCGATGGCGCGGCGGGCGTCCACCCACCCATGCGCCTTCCAGTCCTTGAATATGGAGGGCTTCGACGCGTCATACGGGTTCGGTATGGAAATGGAACCCGCGGAGTAGATGCTCTTCTCCGGGAAAATAACCCCGTCCGAGATGGCACCCGCCGCCTCAGCGGGCTTCACGATGGAGCCGGGAGTATACAGGCCGGATATGGCACGGTCGAGGTACACCTGACGGTGGTCGTTCGCGTATCCCTCGATGACATCCGCAGGCGTGCCCTTCGAGAGGATGTTCGGATCGTATTCGGGATACGACACAAGCGCATGCACTTCCCCGGTCTCCACGTCCATGAGCACCGCAGCGCCTCCCTGGAAGCCGGATGCGTCCGCGCGTTCCTTGATAGCGTCATAGAACGCGCGTTGTGCGCGCGCGTCTATCGACAGCGTGACCGCATCGCCGTTCTTGACCGGCGTCACGCTCCCCTGGGACTGCAGATCGCCCTTCGCGTTCTCCTCGATGAGGAGCGTGCCGTTCTCTCCGGCGAGCCTATCGTTGAAGGCGGCTTCAACGCCGGCGAGCCCGGTTATGTCGGTGTCGTAATAATTCCCGGAAGAGTCCTTCTTCGGGTACGAGACGTAACCCAGGAGGTGCGCGAAGCCGGGCGCCTCATACGTGCGACGGATCTGCATTCCTCCGCCTTCCTGCGGCTCCTCGTTGTTCGACACGAGATGCGTGCCGTTCCGGTCCATGATCGCGCCGCGCTTCGCGAAGATGACCTCCGGGCGCAGGCGGTTCCGCTCGCTCTGCAGGGCGTATTTCGTTCCCTGCATGATTCCGAGGTTTGCCGCCTGCGCGACGAGCGCGAACAGGATGAGCCCCATGACGCCGGCGATGCCGAGGTAGCTCCCGCGCGATATCGGCTTCTCGAGCCGCCCCTCAAGGCTGCCCTGGTTGAATTCCGGAAGGTTGCTCGAATCGAGGAATATCTCGTCGGGGGCGAGCTCGTGGTTCTTGTATTTCTTACGGCGCCTGCGGAACAGCATTTCCCTACATGATACGGGTTTTCACTATATGACGCACCCCATATGAAAGCGCGCACAGTATGACCCCCGAAGTAGCCCCGATGAACCATCCCGTCCCCGGGCTATAGAGCACATCCACTAGAATGCCGACGACGAGCGCGAGCGGAGGAAAGACGAGGCCGGCAGCGAAGCTTGCGACGAGCGTCATCGGCCACGGGAAGAAGAATAAGGATACGAACGGGAATATGGCGAAGAATATCTTGAGCCACTTGGGAGGATTCGTCATGCTACTGAATCGTCACCCACGTCAGGGAAAAAGGGTTCACCTGCGAGCGGATACGCAGTACGACCGACGGCGACGACGGGTCCGTCACGACCTCCGTGATGACGGCGATCGGGAGCGCGCCCGGTCCCGGCACGAATATCTCGTCGCCGACCAGCGCGCCTGCCGTCCCCGGTATCTCCGCATCGAATCCTCCCGCGCCGGTGCCGGTAAGCTTCACCGGGATACGCGACGCGCCCGCCCAGCCTTCCGTGACATTGCCGGTATGGGAGTAGAGGGTGACGCGAGCGGAGCGCGCATCCGCGCTCGTTACGGTTCCGAGCGGCACTCCGCCCGAGCCGTACGCGGTCGCGCCGATCCTGACGCCTGCGTCCGACCCCTGGTCGACGACGAGCACGTCGTACGGCGACACCGGCGGTCGCGCGAGGACTCCCGCGAGCACACCGCCCGCGCGTTCGGTGCGGTTCCCGAGCAGACGCTGGAGGTCCGCAACGCGTGCGGCAAATGTCGCGTTCTGTACGTTGAGCGCCTCGTTCTCGCGTATGAGCCGCTCTCGATCCTTTATAAGAGAACTGCGTGAATCAAGCGTCATCGAACTCCCTACCCCCTCAGTCAAAGCCTGTCCCGTGCGAAGGAAAGGCGAAGCGAGGGACGTAAGCAATCCGGGGGCGGCGAGCCGCAGGACCAGGAGCACGAGTATCAAAAGCGCGACGAGGGCGCCGACAAGCCTGCCGATGGACGAGAACAGGCCGCCTCCCCCGCCGCCGAACCTACGCGTGGTGAGGTAGGATCGCCTCTTCATGCATGAAAGTATCGCCCCACGGACCCGGATCCTCGGTCACGATGCCCGTACCCCGCACGACGGCAGTGAGCGGGTCCGGAGCCACGTATACCGGCACGCCGAGCATCTTCGAGAGGAGCTCCGGCAGCCCGCGCAGGAGAGCCCCGCCGCCGAAGACCGTCACTCCCCGCTCGAGCACGTCGGACAGCAGCTCTGGAGGCGTATGCTCGATGACATCCTTCATCGCCTCCATGAGACTGTCGAGCGAGGACGCGAGCGCCTCGCGCACGTGGCTGTCCGTGAGCATCACTTCGCGCGGCAATCCCGTCGCGAGGTCGCGTCCGCGGATCGGATGGACGAGTTCCTCATCGAGCGGCAGCACCGCGCCGATGGCGATCTTCGTCTCCTCGGCGGTCTTCTCGCCGATGGCGAGCTGGAACTCGCTTCTCACGAAATCGGTAATGTTCTCGTTGAACCGGTCGCCCGCTACCTGCGAGCTCTTGCTGGCCACCGTGCCGCCGAGCGCGATGACGGCGATGTCGGTCGTACCCGCGCCTATGTCGAGCACCATGGTGCCGACCGCTTCCGTCACCGGGAGCTTCGCGCCGATGGCTCCCGCCATCGGCTCCTCGAGCACGAAGACCTCGCGGGCGCCCGCCGTAAGGGCGGCGTCGCGCACCGCGCGGCTCTCCACATTCGTCACGCCCGTGGGCACGCCCACCACCACCCGCGGTCCGAAGAGCTTCGTGCTTCCCGACTGCGCCTTCTGAATCAGGTACGCGAGAAGCTCCTGCGTCACCTCGAAGTCCGAGATGACGCCGTGCGCGAGCGGACGCACTACGCGTACGTGCGGCGGCGTCTTCCCGAGCATGTTCTTCGCGTCCTGGCCCACCGCGACCACCTGTCCCGTCTTCTCGTTCACGGTCACCACCGACGGCTCGTTGAGCACGATGCCGCGCCCACGCACGTACACGAGGGTGTTCCCGGTCCCGAGATCGACTCCGATGTCGCTGGAGAAGAACGAGCTTTTGGAGAGTCCGCGCGCCATATCTATGCAAATGCGCCCACGATCTCGCCGCGCGGGATGCGCTTCCCTTCCCCGCTCCTGCGATCGACCGCCTCTATCTTCCCGGTCTCGATCGTCTCCTTGCCGATGAGGAGCCGCGTCGGGATGCCGAGCAGGTCCGAATCCGTGAGCTTCTGTCCGGCACGGGCGTCGCGGTCGTCATAGAGCACGTCCACGCCCGCGCGCACGAGGTCCTCGTATACCGAGTCCGCATACGCCACCGTGACCCCGTCAGGGACGAGCGCGACCAGGTGCACCCGGAACGGCGCTACCGCTTCAGGCCATACGATGCCCTTGTCGTCGGCGAAGACCTCAACGAGTGTGCCCATAAGGCGCGTGATGCCGAGACCGTACGAACCGAGAATGACCGGCTTTTCTTCGCCGTTGTCATCGCGATACAGAAGACCGAGCTGCTTCGATTTCGTATCGCCGAAGTTGAAGATATTGCCGACCTCGATGGACTTCGCCTCCTCAAGCTCGTTCTCCTCGATATCGAGCTTCTCGAGGACTTCCGGGGTGAGCACCTCCTTGTTCACGGCAATGCCCTTGCTTTTATGTATATAAATGACGTCTTCGCCGACATCGGATACGGTCTGGAACTCGTGCGAGAACTCCGTGAACGCGCCTCCGGAGGCGTAGGTAAGGTACGTGCGGTCGCCAAGACCCACGCGCTCGAAGACGCGCTTGTACGCCTCGATCGCAGAGTTATAGAAAACCTCGTGCGCGGCCTCATCCTTCGTATACGAATACAGGTCCTTCATGACGAATTCGCGGCCGCGCATGATGCCCGACTTCGCGCGCAGCTCGTTGCGGAGCTTCGTCTGGAATTGGTACGTGTACGCGGGCAGATCGCGGTAGCTTCCGATGAAGTGCTTCATCATGTCGGTGATGGGCTCCTCGTGCGACCAGCCGAAGCCGACCTCCCCGCCGCTTGCGAGCTTCGACTTGAACCAGACGTCCACGTTCTTGTCGTCCCATCGGCCCGTTACTTCCCAGAGCTCCTTGCGCTGGAGGGATGTCATGATCATCTCCTGGCCGCCGATGGCGTCCATCTCCTCGCGCACGATCTGCTTGATCTTCTCCACTACCCGCAGGCCGAGAGGCAGGTACCCGTAGACACCCGCCATCTCCTTATGGATATAGCCGGCCCGGATGAGGAGCTGGGCGTTCTTGGCCACCTCGTCCGAAGGCGCCTCGCGCCTCGTCTTCGTGAATAGATGGCTCTGCCGCATGGTTTCCCTAGTATACGGCGCTAAACCTAACTCGGCAAAAACTAGCGTTTCAGCCCCGCGCCCTTCTTGAAGAGGTACATCGCCCAGAGGAACATGGCGAGCGTGAAGCCGATGATGACGGCGAAGCAGGTCGCGAGCGGCACGTCCGAGATACCGAGGAAGCCGTAGCGGAAGGCGTTCACCATATAGAGGATGGGGTTGAAGAGCGAGAGCGTGCGGAAGAACGGCGGAAGCAGGTCGATCGAGTAGAAGACCCCGCCGAGGTACGTGAGCGGCGTGAGCACGAAGGTCGGCACGATCGTCATGCCGTCGAAGGATTTCGCGTAGATGGCGTTGATGATGCCGCCGATGGAGAACGCGAGCGCGGTCAGGAACCCTGCCGCAAAAAGCACTATGATATTCGTGAGCGCGAGGTCCGTGAACAAGAGCGAGACGAGAGTGACGAGGATACCGGTGAGGAATCCGCGTACGATGCCGCCCGAGAGGAACCCTGCGATGACGACCCAGTTCGGCATGGGCGACACGAGGAGCTCGTCGATGGTATGCGTCCACTTGGCGAAGTAGAAGCTGAATACGGTATTCGAATACGCGCTGGTAAGCATGTTCATCATGATGAGTCCCGGCACGATGAATTGCATATAAGTGAAGCCGTCGATGGGCTGGACCTGATTCCCGATGAAGGCACCGAAAATGGTGAAGTACAGTGAGGACGTGACCACCGGGGGCAGCAGGGTCTGCGCCCAGATCCGGATCATGCGTCCGACGTCCTTGCGGACCATGGTGGCGTAGCCGATGAGTGCGGGAGATTTCATACTAGTTATTGATGAGGTGCAGGAATACCTCCTCGAGCCGACTGCCCGGGTTTCGCACGTTCGCGACCCTGATATCCGCGTCGGACAGCCTCTTGAAGGCGTCGTTCACCAGGCCGCCCGGCGGGAGCGTCAGCTCGATCGTATGCTCGTCAATGCGCTTTGCGGACTCGCCGAGCGCGCGCACCGATTCCACGGTGACTGTCTCGACCGTGTCGACAAGCAGGGTCACGTAATTCAGTTTCGAGAGAAGCTCCTTTACGCTGCCCTCCTCGATGATCTCGCCCTTGTTGATGATGGCGACCTTTCTGGAAAGCTGCTCTGCTTCCTCGAGGTAGTGTGTCGTGAGCACGATGGTCGTTCCCGAGGCGTTCAATTCCCGCAGGAAATCCCACATGCCACGGCGTAGCTCTACATCGACTCCGGCCGTCGGCTCGTCGAGCAGCAATATCGCCGGTTTGTGTATGAGCGCGCGGGCGATCAAGAGGCGGCGCTTCATGCCGCCCGAGAGCGTTTCCGCTTTGTCGTTGCGCTTCTCCCAGAGCCCGAGCTGCTTCAGGAGTTCCTCGGCATATGGCATGGCCTCGCGCTTCGTGATGCCGTAATAGCCGGCCTGATAGATGATGATATTGATGACCTTCTCGAAGATGTCGAAGTTCATCTCCTGCGGGACGAGACCGATGAATGTCTTGGCTTTCGACGGATCTTCGTCGATCGATACTCCCTCGATCTCGACCGTACCGCTCGTCTTGTTGGCGAGTCCGGTCGCGATGCTGATGAGCGTCGTCTTTCCCGCCCCGTTCGGGCCGAGCAACGAGAAGAACTCGCCTCGCGGAATAGAAAGCGAAACGCCCTTCAGGGCTTCGGTCTTCCCGCCCTTCTCGAGGTCGTACGTCTTCCTCACGTCCTTGATGAGGATGGCCGGCGCAGTCGAATTCATGAAAGAGCAGTATACAACAAAAACTTTTAGGAGTAGCGTTGGATAGATAAGAAACAGCCGGCGCGCCCTGCGCGCCGGCCATTCTCTTCAGGTTCAGGCCCTACTCCGCGCCCAGGCTTTCGAATTTCATGCGCACGCGAAGCCGTATCCCTTCGAGGAGCTGTTGCGCATCATGAGAATTGGCCGGCTTGAGCTGGCTGATAGCGCCCATGACTTCCGCGAGCGCATCGGCCTCGCGTTCGAGTGCGGCGATCTTCCTGTGCGCCCTACGCATCAGGTCGTACGGCACCTTTCGGGACCGTCTCCCTTGCGAGATCTTCTTATGGGGCGCCTTGTTCTTAGGATCCCGAAGAAGGTCGCCGAGGTCCTTCAAGGACAGTTCCCCGGACAGGACCCGTGCCGCCACCTTAGCCTGCAGCTTCGGACGCAATCCGGAGATATACCTGGCCTCGATCAGGCTCAGGCGGTCGACGTAGCGCGTGGACGCCGCAAGCATTTTGCGCACTGCGGGTACCAGTCTTCGAAGAGCGAATAGGGACGTCACGAACGCACGCCGCAGGCGGAATCTGGCGGCGATCTCCAGGTACGAGCTCTCCTCTTTCCGATACAGGAGAAGCATCTCGTCGAGGACGTCGAGCACGTTTCTGCGGACCGGCGCGCCGATCGCTTGATCGAATACGAGGATAGTGCTTTTCGTGCCGCTTGAATATCTTTTCCGCTTTGGCCGAGAACGGCCGGGCATGGGCATCACTGCCCTTCCAATCGCTTCCTGAGCAACGATCATGTCAAATCTCCCCATGCCATGAATGGCGGTGAACGCGTCTTTTCCGATTATAGGCGCTCCGGATTCATTTGTAAAAATTAGGACTTGAAGCTCATCACGAAACGATATTCGCAGGTGCACGGCAGATGCCTGCAGGAATAGCATCCGTTCGCATGCGCGCTGATAAGGTACTCGTGATAGTCGAACTTCAGGGAATTGAAGATGCCCATGAAGCAGGAGAAGACATCCGCCGCTTCGACCTTGATGTTCTCGAAATCCTTCTGGGTATGCCGACCGCGAAAGCCCATGACGGCTTCCGAGAGCTCGCCTACTTCCTCGGCGAGGTGGATGCCCGCGTGCTCGAGCGTGCGCGATGCGGGCGGGTAGATGTCGCCGAACATGTCCTGGAGGCCCCGGAGGGTACGGGGCTGCGAGTGCGCGAACGTCTTTTTCGTCATCCGTTTCTTCGCCTTCCGGAGCCTGCACGCGCACGGGCAGCTTCCGCAATAGAGGCAGAGATACGGGAAGCGCTCCCATACCTGTTTCTCCAGATCGATATCGAGTTGGTTCGCCAGGGAACAGGTCCAGTTCAGCGCGATGGTCAGGTTCTTGACGGTCTTCCCGGCATCCCCCTTGCGGATGCCCTTCAGTCCCCGTCCGGTAAAGCGGTTGATATTGATGAGCATCTCATCGGTCGTGAAATGCCTCTGGTTATTGCGACCGTACAGGGCATCTACGAACCGCTGGTAGTCAGCGAGCGAGCTCTTACCATGTGGTACCCCCCCCCCCCCCGAGATTTCATGCCTCTTACTATCCCATCTTTGGTCATGCGGAACAACTGCCGCTTTCCCATGCTTAGGAAACCGCTTACGGAAGCTATACTGCATCCATGGATATGAGCCTGTTCGAACGTCTTAAGAAGGATATGCGCGGCGACGTGCTCGCGGACGACGCGTCGCGGCTGCTGTACTCCCGCGACACGAGCGTGTTCATGCGCATGCCCGAGGTCGTGGTATTCCCGAAGGATACGGAGGACGTGTCGGCGCTCGTGAAGGCGGTCGGTGAAGCTAAGAAGGTCGGTCTGCCCGCAAGCGTCACCGCGCGCTCGGCAGGCACGGACATGTCGGGCGGGCCGCTGAACGACTCGGTCGTCGCCGTGTTCACCAAATACATGAACAAGGTGCTTGAGGTTACTGACGGTCATGCAATTGCCGAACCGGGCGCCTACTACCGCGACTTCGAGAAGGCCACGCTCACGCACGGCCGCCAGATGCTTCCCTCGTATCCCGCTTCCCGCGACATCGCGGCGCTGGGCGGCATCGTGAACAACAACTCCGGCGGAGAGCGCACGCTCAAGTACGGAAAGACCGAGGAGTACGTCGAGGAGCTCGAGGTCGTCCTGTCGGACGGTTCTGTAAGTACATTCAAGGCGCTCACGAACGATGAGCTGGCGGAAAAGAAGAGGCTCGATACGCTCGAGGGTTCGATATACCGTGACATGGACGAGCTTTTAACCAAGAACGCTGACGCTATCGCGGCCGCCAAACCGAAGGTCTCCAAGAACTCCGCCGGCTATTCACTTTGGAACGTGAAAAATGAGGTGAAAGGCACGTTCGATCTCGCGCAGCTCATCACCGGCGCGCAGGGCACCCTCGCGCTCACCACGAAGATGAAGCTCCGGCTCGTGAAGCCGAAGGAGCATCGCGCGATGCTCGTCGTCTTTCTCTCTGACGTGGCACTTCTTCCGGAGATCGTGCGCCGCGTACTTCCCTTCAACCCGGAATCCTTTGAATCGTACGATGACAAGACCTTCACGCTCGCCATCCGGTTCCTGTTCGACCTGCTCAAGCAGATGGGGCTCGCGCGCGCCATCCACCTCGGCATCGAGTTCCTCCCGGAGATCGGAAGCGTCATAACGGGAGGCGTCCCGAAGCTGCTCCTCATGGCCGAATTCGCCGAGGACTCCATCGAGGAGGCGGACCGCAAAGCCGCAGAGGCGCAGGCTGCGCTTGCCGACCTCGGCCTCCACACGGCCATTGAAAAGAACGAGGAGGAGAGCGAGAAGTTCTGGATCGTGCGGCGCGAGAGCTTCTCGCTCCTCCGGAAAAGCCTCCACGGCTACTACGCCGCGCCCTTCATCGACGACTTCGTCGTTCCCGTGGACTCGTATACCGAATTCCTCCCGCGCCTTTCCAAACTGCTCGACGAGTACGCCGACCGCTTCATCTATACGATCGCCGGCCACGTCGGAAACGGCAATTTCCATATCATCCCGCTCATGGACCTGTCGCGCGCCGAAGTGCGTAACGTCATTCTCGAACTCGCTCCGAAGGTGTACGCGCTCGTCATCGAGTACGGCGGCACCACGACCGGCGAGCACAACGACGGCATCATCCGCACGCCGTATCTTCCCCAGCTCTTCGGCAACGACATCGTGCGTCTCTTCGAGGAGACCAAACGCATCTTCGATCCGGACAACCTCTTCAACCCCGGCAAGAAGATCGGCGGCACGTTCGTGGACATCGAAAAATACCTTATCCAGGACGTATAAGGGCGTGCTACAGTACCCGACATGGATGATGAGCACGTCGAACATGAGGAACTGAATCGGAAGCTTTTCGACCCCGCACTGCGGGCCGAATACGCCGCCGCCTATGACGGCTACCGCCCCATGTGGATCGCCCGCGCCTTGGGCAGTTTCTTCGTGAACTCCGGGAATCTCCTTTACGGCCGCAAGCCCTCGTACCAGAAGTTCAAGGCGCTCGAGGTCATCGCGCGCATCCCGTACCAGTCCTGGGAGGTCGCCTCGTACACCATGCTCACCGGCTTCTACAGCAACGAGAAGAAGGCCATCGAGCTCGCGAAGACCTCGGCTTTCAGCCGCATGGCGCAGGACAACGAGACCCTGCATGTGGTCCTCATGTCCCAGATCGTGCAGCGCTTGAAGTGCGAGAGCTTCATCCGTCACACCCTTATCCCCCTCATCTTCGCTTTCTTCTACTTCTGGGCGCTCTATATCCTGTACGTGTTCTCGCGCCGCGCGTCCCTCGAACTGAACTTCATGTTCGAGAATCATGCGTTCGAACAGTATGACGAATTCCTCCGGGACCACGAGGCGCGCCTCAAGGTGACCCCGTTCGCCTCCGATTTCCTCGATTTCTACGGCCGCCAGGTACGGAGCGAGTACGAGCTCTTCGAGTCGATCCGGAATGACGAGCTCATCCATAGGAACCGCTCGATACGCGAGCTGCAGGCGCACGAAGGCTGATTTGATATAAAGTATAGGAAGTGTTATAATAGGAACTAGAGGGATTCAAACGAGGAGAACAAAAGTGCGTACTACCCTGATTCCCGGTATTCAACCGGTCGGCTTCTCGCGCGCGTTCAACATGAACGAGCTCGAGCGGATCAAGAAGCGCTTCCGCTATCACCCCGAACGCCACAATTTCATGCTGTACGACGCCGTGGCCCATAAGCTCGGCGACGAGGGCAAAGTCATTTCGCACCCCTTCGCGGTGGCGGCCGAAGAAGTGACGGACAATCATCCGCACGGAGTCAATAACGACTATTGGCCCGTCGGACTTCGTTTCCCTTTCCTTGGGAACGACGTCATCGTCCTGCTTCCGCAGCCGCATGACCCTGAGGATCATCCCGTGCTCATTTGCACCAACGATTCGATGCCGACCGCCGACATTCACCGGGCGGCTTCGCACGTTGCGGCCCAATTCGTGTGGGTCTACAAGGACCGCTATTCGAACGCGATCGCCGAGTCGAAGCGAAGGAAGGCGGTGGCGGCTTCGTGACAGGACATTGCGGGTCGGGCGCGCTCTGGCGCCCGACCCATTTCTATATCCACACTCTATCCACATTTCTGCCTTGTGCCCTTGCGAGGTAAGCTCCTCCGTGGCATACTGCCCATAACTCGCCGGTTAACCAACCTACTACGTCCCCCGAGGAAGTCAGCAAGTTTCGGACATCAGCGAGGTTATCCCTAGTTCACTCAGCTCACATGGCAACAGCTAAGCTCTATGTCGGCGGTATCCCGTACCGCACGACCGAGGACGAGATGCGCACCGCTTTCGAGGAAGCAGGAGCCGTCGCGTCCGTCAGCATTATCAGTGACCGTATGACCGGCCGCTCGCGCGGATTCGGTTTCGTCGAGATGGAAGATGAGGCAGGCGCACAGGCTGCTATCGACCGTTGGGACGGCAAGGAATTCGACGGGCGCATGCTCTCGGTTTCCATGGCGCGCCCGCAAGGCGATCGCCCTCCCCGCGATAACAATCGCGGCGGTGGAGGCGGCGGTTACGGAAACGGTGGTGGTAACCGCGGCGGAGGCGGCGGTTACGGCGGCGGCTTCGGCGGCGGCTACTAAGCTCACTCAAAAGGAACAGGCCCTCGCAAGAGGGCCTGTTCCTTTTTCTTACTGAAATTGTTCGAAACTTACTTACAACACCGCCCCAGCAACTGGCTGGGGCGGTGAGGCAAGCAAATTGCCTCGGCGGCCTTAGGACGGGACTGCAAAAGCGAAGTGATCGGAGAGCATGGCGGGACGACCTGTTCTCACCCTAACCCCGGTCACCATCCCGGATCCGCGTCCTTCACTAAATACCAATCTATGGGCCCTGTCCTTGTTGGGCTTATTCGGACGCGGTATGCACACCTGCTCATGGACAAAGGAGCAATAGCGACATTCGAGATCCCGTATTTCGTGCGCTTCAATAAGAAGAAGTCCTGCGACCAGCGGGAACCGCCCATATCCGGCCAGAATTCCTGAACGCACAAGATCGGAGCTGGTTTCTTGTGGTGAATTCGGCTTCTGACCGAAAAGTGCGATACGGTGAACCCGTCCAGGTTGCGGCACGTAATAATCGTTGTGCGCAAGTTCCTGGGCATTCAGTCCAAGCTCCAGCCGGAAACGCATTCCGAGCAGAACCTCGATTGAGGTACGTCCGTCCTCGACAACCTCAATGATTAAGCGTGGTGGAAATCTGAGCATCAGCCCATCCTTTCGAAGCCAAATGGTTTAAACCGCTTCTGATAGCAATAAACGCTATAAGAAAATCCGTGTCAAGTTATTTTTGTGTTTCGAGTAAAACAGACCTCGTTCAGCTACCTCGCTCGAACGCATGCGTCTCGAGCTTGCGGAGCTGCGCGGTCCAGCCGATCCAGTTCGAGGCGACCTGGAAGAACGAGGCGATCGCGGCGATTGCAAGCACGAGGATGACCGGCCAGGCGAACGGCGTCGCGAAGTAGAAGAAGACGACGATGAAGCTGAACCAGAGGCCGGTGCACCATGGGCAGTTGATGAGCGCGCCGAGGGTGTCGCCGAAGGAGCGCGGCCGGGCGCCTACGAACCAGTCCCGGATGAACTGCGTGATGACGTCGTACGTGAAGAGGCGCACGAGGCGGAACGTAGCAAGCGCGATGAGGACGAGGTCCCGGACCGGCACGTCATAGAAGATGAGACGGTTGGCGGCGAGCCACCAGATGCCGTAGAACAGGAGTACGGCGAAGAAGAGCGAGAAGAGCACGTTCCATGTATGTATGCGCATATGCCTGTAGTGTACCGCACGGACGCGCTAGACTGCCTCCATGTCCACTCCCTCCCCCGAAGACATCCGCGCGTTGCGGCGCGACAAGTATGGTGATGACCCGGACGCTGATCTGTCGCGTGATCTGGAGCGGCTCGCTTCTGGCGAACCGCTCGCCTATGTCATCGGCTGGATCCCGTTCCTCGGACTGAGGATATACCTGGATTCGTTGCCCCTCATTCCCCGCCCCGAGACCGAATGGTGGACGGAGAAGCTTGTCGCGCACCTGGGCGTGAGGTTCGGCGATGGCGAGTTCTCGTTCCTTGATCTCTGCACAGGCTCCGGGGCGATAGGGCTCGCTGTACTCGGCGCGCTCCCGAACGCGCGTGTCACGTTCGCCGAGCTCGTGCCCGATCACGTCGCGCTCATACGGAAGAATCTCGAAGAGAACGGCCTCGACGCTTCCCGCGCGTTCATATGCGAAAGCGACCTCTTTTCCGCGCTCGCTGATCGGAAGTTCGACGTCATCGCCGCCAACCCACCGTACATCCCGGAAGGCCGCGCGCTGTCCGAAAGCGTCACGGGCTTCGAGCCTTCAGAAGCACTCTTTGCGGGCTTAGACGGCCTTTCCCTGATCCGCCGTATCGCGGCCGAAGCCCCGCAGCACTTGCGCGCAGGCGGCGAACTCTGGCTTGAATGCGACACCGGGCATGCGCAGGCTGCCAAGGAGCTTTTCGGGACATCCGGCAGGTCGGCCGAACTCCACACGGACCAATATGGCCGCCCGCGCCTCCTGGTGTCATACTGGTAACTAATGAACGGCTCGGAAAAGGTCGAGGCCTTCCCTACTCCCTCCTTCCTTTCCCTGGACGGCTCAACTGGCGGCGAAGGGTTGGGCGGAGGGTTCGGCATATCCGACCTCTCGGTCGCGTTCCCCGTCATCTTCGCCATCGTGTTCTTCATCTGGGTCGCGTACACGCTGGTCCTCGCGTACCACTGGTTCCGCTACGGCCATCGCTCGTTCCTCGCCGTGCCGATGCTCGTGCTGCACGTCGTCGTGTCCGGAACGCTCATGCTGCTGGCTGCCGCCGGGCTACGCTGAATCATATGGAAGAATTCGAACTCGAACCGGGCGAAACCATCCTCCTGCAGATCAGGCAGCACCTCTTCGTGCTCTTCCTGAAGCTCCTGCCGTTCATACTGCTTGCCATCGCGCCCTTCATCGTCGCGCCCCTGTTCGCCATGTTCGCGAAGACCGCCGCAGGCGCGGCGGTCTCCGGCGACCTGTCTCCGGCGTTCCGTTTCTTCATAGGTCTCTGGTGGCTCTTCCTCTGGATGGGGTCTTTCCAGATCATCACGAAGTTCTTTCTCACCTCATGGGTCATCACCTCGCACCGCATCGTCGATATCGAGCAGATCGGCTTCTTCAGCCGCAAGGTATCGAGCTTCCTCCTCCTCCGCGTGCAGGACGTGACGACCGACGTGCGCGGCATCCTTTCGACCCTCATCGGCTTCGGCGACATCCACGTCGAGACCGCCGGCAACCACGAGACCTTTTATATGCGGAACGTGCGTTCCCCCGAATACCTCCGCGACCTCATCATGGGCGAGGTCGCGCTCCTGCATCAGGACGGCGACGCGAAGACGGAGGCGTAGACACTTGTATATAAAATAGAAGAGGGGCCCGATGATCGGACCCCTCGCTCCGCCGACAACTCTGTCGGGGTGCCAGACCTAACGGGATCCTGGTCCTGACGTCTTCCGACGTAGGCTCACTCCAGAAAGTGACCGCTAGTGTGCTTGCATGTTGCCTTAACCCCGTGAGGAGGGCCATCGAATCGGGCAGTGCCGAATCCGCGCTGGTTGCGACCCAGAGGCTCAACAAGAACTGTCTTTTCCGTCTATGAACTCAGCATAGACTATAAATATTGTCAAGTGACTTGAGCGCCCCAAAATATGGCGCGGAGTTCCTACGGATACCCCCGCTCAAGGGCGTGTCTGCTACACTAGTCCGTATGACCGAGCGGGAACCTCTTTCGACCGATCCGTATAAAGGAGTGCGTGACTTCTATCCGAACGAATGGGCGACCCTGTCCCGCGCCTTCGGCATCATCCGCGACCGGCTCTCCCTCTGGGGGTACGAGGAATACAACGCGTCTCCGCTCGAGCGCGCCGAGCTCTATGAATCAAAGACCTCCGAGGAGATCGTGAACGAGCAGACGTACACCTTCACGGACCGCGGCGACCGCCGGGTGACGCTCCGCCCGGAGATGACCCCTACCCTCGCGCGCATGGTGGCCGGGAAGCGCCGCGAGCTCGTCTTCCCTTTGCGCTGGTTCTCGATCCCGAACTGCTTCCGGTACGAGCGCCCGCAGCGCGGACGCCTGCGCGAGCACTATCAGCTGAACGTGGACCTCGTGGGGCTTCCCGAGGGCGAAGCGGACATCGAGATCGTGAACATCGCCTCGAGCGTGTTGAAGGCCTTCGGCGCCACGCCGGAGCATTTCACTATCCGCGTGAATTCCCGGAAACTGCTCGACGCGGCGTGCGGTGCGGCGGGGCTGGATGCCGACGCGGCCCGGAAGTACACCCGGCTGCTCGATAAGAAGGACAAAATGGAACGGGCGGAGTTCGACGCCGCGGTCGTGGAGATAACTCCCAATGACCCCCTTTCGCTCATCGAGAAGAAGGATGCAAGCGTGAAGGAGGCGTTCGCGGACGTGTCGAGCGCCCTGAACGCCCTTAAGGAGCGCGGTGTTACGAATGTCGTCTTCGATCCGACCGTCACGCGCGGCTTCGACTACTACACCGGCCTCGTCTTCGAGGTCTTCGACACAGCGAAGGAGAACAGCCGTTCGCTGTTCGGTGGCGGCCGGTATGACGGCCTGGTCGCCGCCTTCGGCGGCGACCAGGTTCCCGCGGTCGGTTTCGGCATGGGTGACGTCACGCTCATGGATTTCCTCGAGGCCCACAAGCTCCTTCCGATCGCTTCCAATGCCCCGCTGATGTACATCGGCACGCCGACGCCTTCCGATATTCCCGATGCGCAGATCTTCGCGCGCGACCTGCGCACCCGGGGCATTCGAGTTTTCATGAATCTGACCGGCAAGAGCCTCGGGGACCAGGTGAAGGACGCCGACCGCCGCGGCATCCCGCATTTCATTGCTTATGGCCCCGAAGAACGCGACTCGGGCGTCATCAAGGTGAAGACCCTGGCGAACGGCGTCGTGACCGAGCTGCCGATCGCGGAGATCGCCGCGTACGTGGCGCAGGCGGCCGAGCTACCCGCTTAGCTGCGAGCCATATATGCGGGCCATCACCTTCGACATCGAGACTGAATTCGCCACCGGCGCGCTCGGGCGGCTCGACGCATCGAGCATGAAGCTCACCGTGGTGGGCGTGCACGATTCGGAGACTGGCAAGTACACCTCATACCTGCGAGACGAGCTGAATGTCCTCTGGCCGATACTTGAGCGCGCCGACGTGCTCATAGGCTACAACTCCGACTCCTTCGACATTCCCATACTGAACCGCTACTACCCCGGCGACCTTTCCCGCATCCGCTCGGTCGACCTGATGGTCGAAGTGCAGAAAGTTCTCGGACGCAGGCTGCGCCTTCAGTCGCTCGCCGAGGCGACATTGGGCCGCGGCAAGTCCGGCGACGGCCTGAAGGCCGTCGAGTGGTGGGCGCAGGGCCTCTACGACAAGGTGCGCGAGTACTGCATCGAGGACGTGCGCCTCACCCGGGAGCTTTTCGACTACGCGCTCAAGCACGGCTCCCTCAAGTACAAGGACCTGAAGGAGATCCGGGACATCAAGCTCGACACGTCCCGCTGGCTCGCGCCCGCCGAGAGCGCGGCGATGACGCATACGCTCCCTTTCTAGCGCACTGCCGTCCTTATCCCAGAGAATAAGCCGTTTCGCGGATGCTCGCATGCTATGCTTCATGCATGGACGAGCTACAGCAGGAGTCGGTCGCGCTCAAGAATCGCCGCGAGACCTGGCTCATACCGGTTGCCATCATCCTCGCGGGCGCTATCCTCGGTCTTGCGACCTATACTATCCGCAGCAAGGAGCTCACCCTTCCCCCGGAGGGCGATGTTTCCGTCGTGCGCCCCGTGAGCGAGACGGACCACATCATCGGTAACCCCGGCGCTCCGGTCGTCATCATCGAGTACGCCGACATAGACTCAAGCTATGCGAAGGACTTCCAGGCGACGATGCAACAGCTCATGACCGAATACGCCGCAGGGGGCCAGGTGGCCTGGGTATACCGCCATCTTCCGCTTATCGACCAGCACGTGAACAGCCGCCGTCATGCGGAGGCCGCGGAGTGCGCATCCTCCCTCGGGCAGCCCGGCGCCTTCTGGCGCTTCATCGACAGCGCGCATGCGCTCGCGCCCGGAAGTACCGAGCTCGATCCCTCGTACTACGATTCGATCGTCGACGGGCTCGGCATACGTCCGGAGGCCTTCAACGCCTGCCTGAATGCGAACACTTTCGCGAAGCGCGCCATGGACGACTTCGAGAACGGCCTTAACGCCGGAGCGGGCGGGAGCCCTTTCTCCGTCGTCCTCATCAAGGGCAAGCCGCCCATCACCATCGACGGAGCGGTACCCTATGACGCGATGAAGACGATCCTCGAGGAGTCCATCGCGAAAGCGGATAAGGGCGGGTGACGAAGCAAAGGGCCCCGGCGCAAGCCGGGGCCCTTTGCTTTACGCGAACAGCTTCAACAGGTCGTCGTACAGCTTCGACGGCTCCCCTTCCCGCCACTTCCCCGCGAGGAGCTCGTTCAGGACCTCCGAAAGCTCGGCCGCGAAGCGTTCGCGCACCTCGTCCGTAAGCGCTATCGGGTGCTCGGTCACCCCCTCCTCCCCTATCTGCACGATGAGCGCGCTCGTGGGGTTGTGCCCGTTCTCGCGCAGGAGGAGGTCGTAGAAGGCGAGCTGGCGTTCGTATTCCTCCTTCTTGCCCGAGAGGCTCGATGACGTCTTGAAGTCCACGACGCACACCCCGCTATCCTCCTTGAAGACGGCGTCGGCTTTCCCTTTCAGCAGGAGCTCGGTCCCCTTCACCGTGCGCGGTACGGAATAGACCTCCTCGACGGCCACCACCTCGCGAGTGAGGAGCGGACTCTTCAGATAAGAATCGAGGCAGTTGCGCGCGTGCTTCCGGAGGGTGTCGAAGGCTTCGTTGCGCGGAAGGAGCGAACGGTCGAGGGAACGCTTCAGCTCGCCGTGCGCGATGACCGCGCGTTCCTCATCCGACTTTCCTTTAGTACGTAAATATACGGCGACGGCCGCGTGGACGGCGTTCCCGATGGCGATCGCACGGTTCTCGGGCTCCCGGAGCCGCAGGACGCGCTTGGCGAAGAACGTGGGAGGCGAGGCCAGATATTCGCTCATGGCCGAGGGTGAGAGGCCGTCCTTCGTGAGGTATGCGAGGGTGAGTTCGCGTACGAGCTCCGGCGCGTCCGTGACGGTATGGAAGACCGGCAGATCTTCCACGTCCGCCTTCACCGGCGGGAGCCCGGACGGCAGGAGCGACAGAGGCGCTTGTTCGCGGCCGTCCGGAGTCGCGCACGGGTACGAGAGCGTGAGCACGTCCTTCGCGCGGGTGAGGGCGACATAGAAGAGGCGGACGACCTCCTCGAACTCGCGGGTGCTGGAAAGCGGCGACGGGACGAGCGCGGAGCGCCCCCGGCCGTTCCACTCGCGTTCCGTGAGCGCGGTCACGAACACGCGCTCGAATTCCATGCCTTTCGCCTTGTGGGCGGTAATGACCGTCACGTGTCCCTCTCTTTGAGTTACGCTCGTGGCGATCGAACCGGTGCCGTGCTCGCGGGCAAGCGAGAGCGCGGCCACGACCTCCCCGAAAGTCGTATCCGGGTTCCGGCGCACCAGATCCTCGATGTGCATGAGGAGCTGCCGTACGAGCGGGATATCCTCAAGACGGTCACCGTGCGAGAGGAAGTACGCACGAGCTCCCGAGACCATGAGCAGTTTCGAGAAGAGTTCCAGGGGCGGAGCCGCATTCCCTTCCGCCTGGAGTTCGGTGATAGTACTCGCGATGTCCGGGAAGGTCGTCTGAAGCGCTTCTATGAGCTCGTAGTCGCGGAAGCGGCGCAGGAACGCCGCTCGCTCGGCGAGCGAGTCCTTCCACCAGGGCGCCAATAGGGCGTCGCGCAGCGACGCCACATCGTTCGGGTCCCCCACCGCCTGCATGAGCGAAAGCAGGAAGCGCACCGATGGTCGTCCGCCGATATCCACGTTCCCCGCGCGTAACACCGGCACGCCTCGGGCACGTAGATGCAGGGCGAACAGATCGGCCGTCTTGTTCTTGAGGGTGATGACCGCGATCTCCTCAGGGGCAACGCCATCCTTGATGGCCTCCTCCACCAGGCTCGCCACGCTTTCGCGCTCCTGGAGGGCATCCTCGGCCTTCAGCAGCCCTATCTTCCCTCCCTTCCCGCGCGAAGCGGCGAGCACTGCGTGCTCACCGCCCGTTGGTATGGGCAGATCCTTCAAGAGCGTATGCGCCGCATCTAAGATGCCCTGGTATGAGCGGTAGTTGTCGGTGAGCGTGATGATCTGGGTTCGCGGATACAGGTCGAGGAACTTCCGGAAGTGGGTGCTGTCGGCACCCTGAAAACCGAATATCGCCTGCTTCTCGTCCCCCACGATGAAGAGATTCGGATGCTCGTCGAAGGCCAGGGCGTCCAGGAGCGCGTGCTGCAGGGCGTTGGCGTCCTGGTGCTCATCCGCGAGCACATATTGATACTGTTCCTGTAGGTCCGCCCGCAGCGCGCTGTCGCTGGCCATGCCATCCACCGCGATGCGAAGCACGTCAGTGTATCCATAGAGGCCTCGCTCGTCCTTCAGCCTCCGATACGACTCGATGAGCCGTATCGCCTCCTCGCCCTTACTCAATCGCTCAAGCTGCTTATGCCCCTCGGGCTTCATCTCGCCCGCGACCCCGTATTTCCCGTCGCGCAGATACCGCAGCGACTCGTCCGCTTCGATGCGCCGCTTCTCTCCGGTAAGCCACGCTCGATACTCGTCAAGCGTGATGCGCTCGCGCGTCATGTCATCCTCGAGGGACTTCAGGTCGGAAAGATAGTGGAAGGGCGACTTCGCCGTGCGCAAAAGCTCCACCGTCTCGTTCTCGAGTACGTCCCGCCACAGGAGCACCTGCTCGACCTCGCCCATGAGCCGCTTGTCGAGGTATTCAGGAAAGGCCTCCGGGTATCGCCGCAGTATCTCCTCCGAGAAGCCGTGGAAGGTATAGATCTGAACCTGGCGAGCCGTTTCCTCGCCGATCAGGAGCGCGAGGCGCTTCCCAACCGTGCGCGCCGCCGACTCCGTAAATGTGAGCGCGAGTATGTTCGGAGCGAGGACTCCCCTGGGTCGTGCATGCGTAACCCGGAGGATGTTCGCGATGCGGAGCGTCAGTATGTGCGTCTTCCCGGTGCCCGGCCCGGCGATCACCATCACCGGTCCTTCGACGGCGTCCACCGCCTTCTTCTGGGCGGCGTTCAATTTCCCGTATGCCTCCGCGAATCCCTGTTCGCTCTTTTCGGTATCGTTCGGTGCCATCATTACGGCTTTTTTATGACAGGCACGCCGGGAGGCGCTATCGGCGCGTTGAGCTTCGCCCGAGTGAGGGGTCCGAGGTACCCGGAAGCCGGCACGATGCCGCTTGCGGCCTGGAACTTCTGAAGGGCGATCATGGTCATGGGACCGAAATACCCCGTGGGCACGGCTATGAGGTAGCCTTTCGAAACGAGCAGCTTCTGGAGTTCCATGACATCCGGTCCCTGCGAGCCGACAGTGCGGTCGAGCATGAATTGGTAACCCGTACCTAGAACAGCCTGCGGCGTATCCACTACGCGTGGCATGCCGGGCGATACGGGTGCTGCGATAGAGGGCTTCGGAGTCGCTTTCTTGACGGTTGTGGGCGTCGTTTTCTTCTTGGTAGTCTTTTTCTTTTTCGAGCCTCCGCCACCACCACCTCCCCCTCCACCGCCTCCCGAGGAGATGATCGCGTTGTCGTTATAGGTGAGCGCGCAGGTCGAGGTCGCGCCTGCGGCGGTCGCGACGTTCGAGCAACCCGAGGCCGTGAGCGTATAGTTCGAGAGAGACGAGCCGGTGACGGAATAGTAGCGGCCAGGGAGGACCGTAAGCTGGTTCGAGGCATCCGTCTCGAAAGGCTGGGCTACGCCCCCGTTCACGCTGAAGGATACATCGGTCGTGGTCGCCGAGCGCCCGCTGTCGTTGACTATAGAAACCGCGACCACGAGCGCGCTCGACGTCGCGCCGGCAAGCGAGAGGAGCGCAGCGTTCACATTCGCGCGTTTCCCCGTGATCGTGGTCGACGCGAGACCGGCGACGCTATCTCCCGACGAGAGCAGCGCGTTCCTCAGACTTGCCACCGAGAGCGTCGGATCGTATGCGAACAGGTCCGCCGCGAGCCCCACGACATGCGGCACGGCCATGGACGTGCCGCTCCGATACGCGTACGCGTTTCCCGGAACCGTGCTCAGGATGTGCCTGCCCGGCGCCGCCAGGTCGACCGTAGCCGTCCCGTAGTTCGAGAAAGAGGCGAACGCATCGTTCTGGTCGCTTGCGCCGACGCTTATCACGTTCGGCAGGTCGAAGGCCGCGGGGTACGTCGGATAGAGATCGGTGCTGATCGCCTCATTTCCTGCGGCTGCCACGAAGATGCCGCCCGCCGTATTGAACCGGGAGATCGCGTCATACATGGCGGTCGAAGAGCTATGGCTGCCGAAGCTCGCGTTCACGACGTTGGCGCCGTTCTCCCGCGCGAAGTCGATGGCGCGGACTATGGCCGCGCTTGAAAGCACGGTCTCCCCGCCCAACTCGAAGTCCGTCCGCAGCGCCATGATGCGGGCCTCGGGCGCGACGCCGATGGTCCCGATGCCGTTGTCGATCCCTGCCGCGATGGTGCCCGCGATGTGCGTGCCGTGTTCGTGCTCCGGAGCCGGATCGCGGTCATTGCGGTAGAAGTCATAGCCGTGGATACAGGAGCCGAGCGCTGCGCCGTTCTCGTCCTTGCAGGAAGCGCCGTCCCACATACTGTGTACGAGGTCCGGGTGCGTATAATCGACACCGGTGTCGATGACCGCGACGATCGTGCCCGCGCCGCGCGAGAGTTCCCATGCCTCGGGAGCGTCCACGTCGGCGTCGGCGGTCCCGGAAACGCCATTCACCGTCTGTCCGGTATTCTCAAGCGCCCAGAGGAGCGCGCGGCTCGTATCGTCCGTATCGATCGCGTCGATATGTTGAATGTAGTTCGGCTCCGCGAATTCGACCGAAGGATCGCCGGCAAGCCGCGCAGCCTCGGTCTCCGGATTGGCGTCCGTCTCGAGGACCGCGATGTTCGCGGCCCCGATGTTCTCGGTGATCTCGAGACCTTGTTCCTCAGCGAAGGCGTCTGCCTTCGCCTCCCCCGACCGGTAACCGAGGTCGATTGAACCCTCCTTGAACTTCACGAGAACCTCGCCGGGAACATAGTCGACGCCCGGAACGAGCGCGGGGACAGTCATCGGGACTTCGGGTGCGGGAGCCGGTTCTTCAGGGACGGGC
Source organism: Candidatus Parcubacteria bacterium (assembly GCA_034666125.1). Classification (GTDB taxonomy): domain Bacteria; phylum Patescibacteriota; class Minisyncoccia; order Phycocordibacterales; family Phycocordibacteraceae; genus C7867-001. The sequence continues at coordinate 138,281 of JAXDML010000010.1, read as the reverse complement.
TCAGGAACGGGCGGGACCTGATCTGGCGCTTCTGCCTGCGGCAGAGGCGCTTCAGATGCGCCTTCCTCCGATCCTTCCATATCCGGTACTCCTTCCGGGGCCGACGTCTCGGACGTCGCAGGCGCAACGAGGACTGTCTCGTCCATAGGCGCCTCCTGCAGGGCCTCCTCGGCGAAGACCGGCTGTACCAGGAGACTTAGGGCGATCGCGATCGCGCCCAGTCTATACAAGCTTTTCATGGCGTTCAGTATACTCCGAATACATCCAGCGGCTATGCCCTGCAGCCCGCACTCCACCTACTACTTGACAATATAGCAAGAATACCCTATATTAGTAGGTAGTCGTTCGGGTTCCTGGACCGCCCGTATACAAAGGTCCTAAGCAGCACGTAGATTGGAGAGATGATCATGGCTACCCATCCCGAGGGCCTCGGTGCCCTGAAGGCCGATGCCCCGCATTTTCTTCTTCAGCCGGCCGCCGACACGCCGCCGACGCCCATCATCGCGAGCCCGCGTCGCTCCTGCAACAGGCCCGGGGTGCGGGTCCTCCTTCCCAAGGGCGGGCGCGTCACCGGCAAGGGGGAGAAGAAGCATCTCGCGATGACCCTGCGGATCGGCAAGGCTGCGATTCCCCTGCAGGTCTTCGGCCACAAGTCGGCCGATACCGGCAAGGAAGGCGTCGCCGTCGGCAGGCTCGAGATCTTCGAGACGGTCGGCGTCAAGCCCCGCAAGGTCTCGGCGCGGTTCACGATCTCCGCCAAATCCGCCCAGCCGACGGCCGAGCTCATCATCCACCCGGGCAGGCTCCCCACGCGGACCGCCGGCTGGATCTCGAGCATCTTCGTCGGCAAGGGGCAGCTCGAGCTCGTCGCCACCAACCTCGCGGAGGAGGACAAGATCGCGGCCTGATCGCGATCGACTCCCCTCCCAGCGCCGGCCCTCCCCCCAGGGCCGGCGCTTTCTTTTGTTTTCTACTCTTAAACCAGGAACTCGGAAGTCCCTTACTCGCAGAAAATCACCTCCTCGACGGGGATGTCGAGCTGCTCGGCGAACCACGTGCGCACCGTCTCCTTATTTCCCACCGCATCGACGAGCTTCTTCTCGAGCGCCAGTTCCCCGGGTACCGAGGAGCCATCGGCGAGCGCTGATACCTCCTCTACTGACAGGTTCCGGTTCGCCGCGATACGGGACACGAATGCCTTATGGAACATCTCGAGGTCGCGTTCGAAAAGCGAGCGTTCCTCGTCCGTGAGCTCCCGGTTCGGGTTGCCATAGTCCTTGTACTTTCCTGAGGAAAGCGGCACGAAGTCGAGTCCGGTGTCCTCGTTCTGTCGCGTCTGCTCGACATACGACATGGTGACGCCGATGCTGCCAACGTCCGCGAAAGGCGTGGTAACGATGGTGTCCGCGCCCGAAGCGATGAGGTACGCGGCCGACGCGCCGGCTTCCCGGATGTACGCGGCGTTCGGGATGGTAAGGGCCTGAATGCGGTCGGTCACCTCGGACGCAGCGGACATGATGCCGCCGTACGAATCTATCTGGACGAGCACTCCCTCTATCCCCCAGTCCGCTTCGGCCCGGCTTATGAAGCCGACGACATCGTCCCCGATCGCCATGGTGTATTGGGGCCGTTCGTTTTCGCTCGCGAAGCTCACAATATCGCCCTCCACGCGTACGACGGCGATATTGCATACCCCGTCCGAGACGCTGTTTTCGGCGTTATATCCGCTCCACTCGTCGTACCAGGAGCCCCACACTCTTAGCGCGATAAAGAAGGTTATAAGGAGCACTACCGCGACGGCGGCTATAGCAAGAAGGTGGTGTCGTATGAAGTCCATGGGTGAAGGATATCACCTGGCTGACAGGGAGAGGATCCCTGTCAGGGACTATGTATGGCTTCGCCTCGAGAACCCGTAAAGCTCTTTTATCCGGTATTGCAGGCCCGAGAACACCAGTAGCATCCATTGGCTTGTGAACGGTACTTCCGAGCTTCGATTACGGCCAGGACGCAATTCGGGAAGTCTCCCAGGTACCTCCTATTCTCCGGGTCGGGAAGGCGCGAACACCCCGCCTCATGAACCTCAGGATCATTTATGGTGTGCAGGTAATATTTCATAGTTCGAGAGTTATCCTTATAGCCACTCCGCGACGCCCCCGTGGTGGGAACATGTGCCTCGCCGGTTCTGGCTGAAGCTGCAGGTGCCGTCACGGCACTCGGCCGAAGCTCCTGCTGCCGCGCAACCCGTATCTGAGTACGCAGGCGAATGGACCGTGTTCCCGTCGACGTTCGTATAGTGGTTGTCGTTCGAGAGGTTGCTCTCGCGCGCCGGAGCCTCCACGGGCTCGTTGGCTTGCGCTGTCGGCGGATCGATGGCCGGCCGTATTGCCGTGTCTACGGGAATGACGTTCTGGGGAACGATCGGCGTAGAAGCCGACGGGCCAGAGAACGCGCTCACACCGCTGTACAGGGCTACGAGCGCTAGCGGCGCTATGTACCGCTTTTTCTTGTACCAGGGCCGGACAGCGTCCGGTGCTTGTGCATTGGGCTTTTCCATATGCAAGGAATCTAGAGGGATAATCTGACGCTGCTTTACAGCATTTCGCCAAGGCCAGCCCCTCTCAGGAGTCGATAAGCCGTTCTAAAACTTTATCATCCCTGCAATTTTATTTCATCTCGATACTTTGTTTAAAAAGCTTTCTTAGGGGGTCCACTCCTTATTTAATACGACTTCAGCCGTCTCGATTTTTCGTGCGTCCGGATCTTCTCCAGCGCCTTCGCCTCGATCTGGCGGATGCGCTCGCGGGTGACGCCGAACTCCTTCCCCACCTCTTCAAGGGTATGGTAGACGCCATCGAGGAGTCCGTGGCGCATCTCGAGGATCTTACGCTCCTTGGGTGAGAGATCATCAAGAATATCGCGGACCTGTTCGGTGAGGATGCGCTCGCTTGATTCCTGCACGGGGCTCGGGATCTTATCGTCAGCGATGAAGTCGCCGAGCGTGGAGCGTTCGTCGTCCTCGGAACCGATAGGATTTTCGAGGGAAAGAGTGTCCTGATTGATCTTCTCGATCTGGTAGATCTTCTCGACTTCGACGCCCATCTCCACGGCTATCTCTTCCGGCTGCGCGTCGCGGCCGAGCGCCTGCGCGAGGCGACGCGAGACCTGCTTGTACTTGGCGATGGTCTCGACCATGTGCACCGGGATGCGGATGGTGCGGGACTGATCGGCCAGCGCGCGGGTGATGGCCTGACGGATCCACCAGGTGGCATACGTAGAGAACTTGAAACCCTTGTTCCAGTCGAACTTGTCGACGGCCTTGAACAGGCCCAGATTCCCTTCCTGGATGAGGTCGAGGAGCGTGAGGTCCGGGGAGCGGCCGACGTATTTCTTCGCGATGGAAACCACGAGGCGGAGGTTCGAGCGTGCGAGGATGTTGCGGGCCTCGTCGTCGCCAGCCTCGATGCGCTTGGCGAGCTCCTTCTCCTCGTTGCCGGTCAGGAGCGGGTACTGACCGATCTCGCGGAGGTATATCTGTATGGAGTCGTAGCCGGAGGACTCGCGACCCTTGATGTTGCGGGTGGCGAGGTACTCGTCGGCGTTGTCCTCGAGCATGCCGCCTTCGAGCACGTCGATGCCGGCCACCGAGAAGCGGCCGTAGAGCTCGTCGAGGAAGTTGATGTCGTCCTCGACATGCGGGAACTCGCGGAGAATCTCGCTGTACGTGATGTATCCGCGGACACGTCCGGTCTCGATGAGACGCTCGGCTGCATCGGCCTGCTGCGCGGCGGCCTTGGCCTTCACTCCTTTGACGGCAACACGCACGACACTCATGGCGCGAGCGCTCTTAGAGGCTTTTTTGACTGCCTTTTTCGCAGGCTTCTTAGCGGCTTTTTTGACCGCTTTCTTTACAGGCTTGCGTACAGCCTTTTTGGCAGTTTTCTTCACTGGCTTACGCACCGCTTTCTTAGCAGGCTTTTTCGCAATGGTCTTTTTCTTGGTGGTCTTTTTGGTTGCCATATAGTAGTGAGCAGCTAATTACAAAAACAGCTTATAAGTGAATATCAAATGAATGGTGGTCTGCGGGACCGGTCTAGTGCATGGCGGCTAGCCGCGTCGAGAATTCCTTGCAGGCGTTGGCCGCCTCGGAGATCGCTTCCTCGCCCCCCACTACCTCCGCGCGCCGTAGTTCAACGGTCGCCATGTGGAGTCCCTCGGTCAGCACGGCACGTTCGAACATCCTGAGCAGGTCATCCCCCGCACCCGTGTCAGGCGTCTCGCCGAAAGCGAGTCCCGCCTCGAAAAGCAAACGCTCGTCTACCTCCCCTATCAATTGGTCCCCCAGGGGCGGCGGAGCGCCGATAATGCGAGAATACTCGGAAATAAGCCTTTCGGCAAGCCCGGAATCAGGATAGCTGGCGATCGCGGCGAGCACGAGGTCGCGCTTCCCCTTCACGACCGATGTAGCCTTAGACGCGCTCTCGAGCGCGCTCTTACGCACGTCTCCGGGCGCGCGGGGGGCCTGCGGTCGCGCGTCGGGGCCTGCTTTCGGAAGCGCGCTCCGCACGGCCTCGGGCGTGGTCGACAGGGCCCGGGCGATGATATCCACCAGCCGCTGCCGTTCGAGCGGGCTCTTGGTCGCGCTCACGAGCGGCAGCACGGTCTCCTCCACCTGCCGCAGGAGCTTCAGCTCGTCCTTCTCTTCGCTTGAGAGGACCGAGAGGAAGAACTCGGCGACGGACTGCGAATCCTTCACGAGCTGCGCGAAGGTCTTCGCGCCGTCTTCCTCTGCAACAATATCGGCCGGATCCTTCCCTACCGGCAGCCGCACGGCTTTTACCCGCATGCCCGCCGCGAGAGCGGCATGAGCTGAGCGCGCGCTCGAGGCGAGCCCCGCCCGATCGGCGTCGAGGCAGAGCATCAGGTTATCCGCATATCGCTTGATGAGCGACAGGTGCGCGTCCGACAATGCCGTCCCCGAAAGCGCGATGGTGTTCTGGAAGCCTGCTTGATGCAGCAGGAGCAGATCGAACTGCCCTTCCACGAGTATCGCGAAGCCACGGCTCCGGATCGCGTCCCGCGCCCGGTCCATCCCGAACAGCAGCTCCGACTTTTTGAAAAGCTCGGTCTCCGGGCTGTTCAGGTACTTCGCCTGATCGTTCGGGTCGAGCGCGCGCCCGGTGAACGCCACCGTGCGTCCCGCAGAGTCCCGTATCGGGAACATCAGACGGTTGCGGAAGCGATCGTACCAGGTGCCGGGCTTCTCGTCGGCTTCCTTCACGAGGCCGGCAGTGGCAAGTTCCTTTGGCGAGTATCCGAGCGTGCCAAGGGCTTCGAGGAGCCCGCGCCAGGCGTCAGGAGCGAGTCCGAGGTTCCAGGCGCGGATGGTGTCGGGCGTGAGTCCGCGCGACGTCGCGTACAGGTATGCGTCTGAACCTTCCTCGAGACCGCCCGCGAAGAAGTTCTCCGCCTCGCGCGCTGCGTCCCGCAGACGGTCGAGCTTTCCGGTGTCGCGCGGGCCCCCTGCGCGGTACTCGATCTCCACTCCCGCCTTCTCGGCGAGGATCTTGAGCGCGCCCTTGAAATCGACGCCCTCCATCTTCTCGATGAACGTGAAGTGGTCGCCGCCCTGGGAGGTCGAGAAGCAGTAGTAACTTCCGCGCTCGGGGTTCACGTAGAAGGACGGGGTCTTCTCCTTCCCGAAGGGCGTGAGACCACGCCAATATCGACCGGCTTTCGCCAGCTTCACATACGGCTGCACCACCTCGAGAATCGAGAGCTTCGCCTTGATCTTTTCCACCGTATCGGTTGCCATTTACGTATATTCTAGCGCCTCTGCTAAGATAGCGCTTGCCCGTATTGACATGTATAGTCCAATGTGCTATCATACTAAAGTAATTTTAGGAGGGCTTCGAGATGCGTTCTTTTCTTCCTTTCGCGGCGATCTTCGCCTGGCTGGTACTCACCGTGGTGGTCGTGCGCTTGCTGCTCACCAGCGCTGAGCTCGGGCTTCTGCGATACGCGATGGTGGTTTACGGCGAGCCGACGGGTTTCTGCGCGGTTCCGAAAGCCGGCCCCATCTTCTGGGGCATGATCATGCTCGGCGCTATCCTCTACGACCATGTGTGGGGCGAAGAGGACCTCGAAGAACCGACCGACATCGCCGCCTAACGGCATCCACCGCTTCCGCGAGGATGGGAACCGCTTCCGGTTTCCCCTTCCGGGAGCGGTTTTCATTTATGTATACGAACAAAGCCCCGCTCGTCAGAGCGGGGCTTTGTCACTTATAAATTCGTTACGCCGTGGTATCTACCGCGACTCCGGTCGGGCGCGCGGCTTCCTCCTCGATGCGCTCGAGGGCTTCCGCTTGTCGTACTCGACGAGCCGCCTGGATCTTCGCGATGGCCATGCCCTTCTTCGATTCCGCGAATCCGGTACCTGCCGGGATGAGGCGGCCGAGAATTACGTTCTCCTTGAGGCCACGGAGGGTGTCCACCGAACCACGGAGTGCTGCATCAATGAGAATCTTCGTGGTCTGCTCGAAGGATGCTGCGGAGAGGAAGGAGCGGCGCGAGAGCGCGGAGGTCTTGATGCCGAGCACCATCTCCTTCGCCTTCGGCGCGATCTTCCCTTCCGCTTCCATGTTCTTCACGATCTCGCCGAAGTCGAGGTGCTCGACCACGTCGCCGACCGAGTATGCCGAGTCGCCGGTGTCGTTGATCTTCACGAAGGAGAACATCTGCTTCACGATGACCTCAAGGTGCTTGCGCGACACCGAGGCGCCCTGGAGCTCGTAGATCTTCGAGGTCTCCGCGATGATGTATTCCTGTACCGCAGCACGCCCAGCGTACTCGAACAGGTCGTCGAGGTCCACCGAGCCGTCGGATAGGAGCTGGCCCTTCACGACCTTGTCACCCTCCGATACGAGTACCTGACGCGGATAGTGCGCGGCGTATTCGGTCGCCGAGCCGTCCTTCTTGCCCTGGCCGGCTTCCGGGGTGACGACGACCACGCGATCGCGTCCCTCCTCTCGGACCTCGGTCACGAGGCCGTCGAACTTCGACACGATGGCCGGGTTCTTCGGGCTGCGCTTCTCGAAGACCTCCTCCACGCGCGGGAGACCCTGCGTGATGTCTCCGCCGATGGAGGCCGTACCTCCAGCGTGGAAGGTGCGCATGGTGAGCTGGGTTCCCGGCTCGCCGATGGCCTGTGCCGCGACGGTACCCACCGCCTCGCCGAGGTCGATGATCTCCTGGCTCGTGAGGTCCATGCCGTAGCAGGCGCCGCAGATGCCGTAGCGGGTCTCGCAGGACATCGGGGAACGCACGGAGACGCTCTGGACGGAAGCGTCCGCGTTGATGGCGCGCGCGTCATCCGCTGAGAGGTAATGGTTCTTCTTTATGGTATTGCCGCCCGCGACCACTTCAGTGGAAAGCGTACGTCCGCGGATCGCTTCGGAGAAGTCGATCTGGATGCCAGATGCCGAGATGCGATTGATGGCGATGCCGCGCTTCGTAGAACAGTCCTTCTCGGTGATGATCGAGTCCTGGGCCACATCGAAGAGGCGTCGGGTGAGGTACCCGGCGCGTGCGGTACCGAGCGCGGTGTCGGTGAGTCCCTTGCGGGCGCCGTGGGTACTCATGAAGTACTCGACCGGGTTCATGCCCTCCACCATGGACGACACGATCGGCACCTCGATGGTCTCGCCGGCGGTGTTCTGGATGAGGCCCTTCATGCCGGCCATCTGGGTGAGGTTCCCGATGGAGCCGCGGGCACCCGACTTGATGATGTCGTGCACGGAGCTGACCGGATCGAGATGCATCTCGACGAGTTCCTCCACCTTGTTCTTGGTGCCGTGCCAGATCTCGATGACCATGCGGCGCTTCTCTTCCTCGCTCAACAGTCCGTTCTGGAAGCTCTCCTCGAGCTTCGCGACCTGCGCGCGGGCATCGGCGACGACCGCCGCCTTCTCCGCGGGCACGATCACGTCGTCGAGCGACCAGGTGATGCCGGACTTGGTGGCGTACTCGAAGCCGAAGCGCTTGATCTTGTTCACGATGTCCGGGATACGGTCGAGACCGTACTTCACGATGCAGTCGTTCACGATGTCGCGGAAGACGCTCTTGGTGATGGCGTCGTTCACGAATGGATAGTCGTTCGGGAGGACAGTGTTGAAGAGGAGGCGTCCGACGGTCGTCTCGAAGACCTTTCCTTCGAACTCGGCGTACTTCGCCTTGCGCTCGTCGGTAGGTTTTATCGATACCTTCGCACGAAGATCCACCGCGCCGTACTCGTGCGCGAGGATGGCGGCGTTCGGGCTCGCGAAGAACTTCCCTTCGCCTGTGGCTCCCTCGACAATCTTGGTGAGCCAGTAGCAGCCGAGCGCGATGTCGTGCGAGGTCGCGATGACCGGAAGTCCGCTACCTGGCTTCAGGATGTTCTTGTTCGCCGACATGACGTTCTTCGCCTCCCACTGGGCCTCTTCGGAGAGCGGCACGTGGATGGCCATTTGGTCGCCGTCGAAGTCCGCGTTGAAGGCCGGGCAGACGAGCGGGTGCAGCTGGATGGCGTCGCCTTCGATGAGCGTCGGCTTGAAAGCCTGGATACCCTGGCGGTGAAGCGTAGGGGCGCGGTTGAGGAGCACGTACTTCCCTTCGATGGCCTCTTCAAGGATCTCCCACACCTCGGGCACGCCGTCCTCGATGAGACGGCCGGCGCCGCGGATGTTGAAGGCGAGTTCCCTATCAAGGAGTCCCGCGATGACGAACGGGCGGAAGAGCTCGAGCGCCATGTGCTTCGGGATACCGCACTCGTCGAGCTCCAGGTCCGGACCGACGACGATCACGGAGCGGCCTGAGTAGTCGACGCGCTTGCCGAGAAGGTTCTGGCGGAAGTATCCCTGCTTGCCCTTCAAATAATCAGCGAGGGATTTGAGGGGGCGGCGCTGCGCGGGCGTGAGCGCGCCGCCTGACGCGCCGGACTTGCGGATCGAGTTGTCCATGAGCGCGTCCACCGCTTCCTGCAGGATGCGCTTCTCGTTGCGGAGGATCACCTCAGGCGCCTTGATATCAAGAAGTTTCTTGAGGCGGTTGTTGCGGTTGATGACGCGGCGGTAGAGGTCGTTGAGGTCCGACGTCGCATGGCGGCCTCCTTCCAAAGCGACCATAGGGCGCAAGGCCGGAGGGATAACCGGGATCTTCGTCAGGAACATCCACTCGGGGCGCGTGCCCGCGGCGAGCATGTTCGAGACGAGCGAGATGCGCTTGGCGAGCTTCTCGCGCTCGGCGGCGCCGGCCTTCGGATAGCGCTCCTCGAGCGTCGCCTTCAGCTTCACGAGGTCGAGGTTCTTGAATATGTCGTAAATGGCCTCGGCACCGATCTTGGCCTCGAACAGCGTGCCGTACTTCACTGAGAAGCGGTGGTACGAGATCTCGTCAAACACATGTCCGACGGTGACCGAGTCGATCTCGCTCTTTGCGAGTGCGAGGCGCTCCTTGAGAGCGTCCTGCGTCTTCACGTCCTTGAGCTCCTTGTGCTTGGACTTGTACTCGCTCTCGAGCTCCGCGAGGAGGCGCTTCTTCGTCTCTTCGTTCACCTTGGTGACGATGTAGCCGGCGAAGTAGACGACCTTCTCGAGGTCCGCCGACGGGATGCCCATGAGGTTCGCCATGCGGCTTGGCATGGAGCGCAGGAACCAGATGTGCGCCACCGGGGTGACGAGCTCGATATGGCCCATGCGCTCGCGGCGTACGATCGAACGCGTGATCTCGACGCTACACTTGTCGCAGATGATGCCCTTGTACCGGATGCCCTTGTACTTCCCGCAGTAGCACTCGTAGTCGCGCTCGGGGCCGAAGATCTTCTCGTCGAAGAGCCCGTGCTTCTCTGAGCGCTGGGTGCGGTAGTTGATGGTTTCGGGCTTCGTGATCTCGCCGCGAGACCACTCAAGGATGCGCTCCGGGCTCGCTACGGACAGACGCAGCGCGTTCCAGTCCTGCGAGCGGCTCGGGCCGCGCATCGGTCCGCCGAATTTCCTTCCGCCCGGGTTCGTGTGGTGATTGGGAGTTGCCATAGGTAGAAAGAGAGATTAATCGGCGTCAGGGAGCTCGAGCGGCTCGATATTGAGCGCGAGTCCCCGGATCTGGTTGGTAAGGACGGCGAACGAGGCCGGCGTGCCGGAATGCGATACCGGCTCGTTCTTCACGATCGCGTCGAAGGTCGCCGAGCGGCCGGTGATGTCGTCGGACTTGATGGTGAGCATCTCCCGGAGCGTATAGGCGCTGCCGTAGCCCAGGAGCGCCCACACTTCCATCTCGCCGAAGCGCTGACCGCCGTTCTGCGCCTTGCCCCCGAGCGGCTGCTGGGTGATGAGGCTGTACGGCCCGATGGAGCGCATATGGATCTTGTCCTCCACCATGTGATGGAGCTTCAGGACGTACATGTACCCGACGGCGACCGGCTGGGCGAAGGCTTCGCCGTTGCGCCCGTCGAAGAGCCGCATCTTGCCGCTCTTGTCGAAGCCGGCTTTCACGAGCTCCTCGCGGATCTCGTCAGGACTTGCGCCCGCGAACGGCGGCACGATCGCCTGGTACCCGAGGGTGTTCGCCGCGAGTCCCAAGTGGAGCTCGAGGATCTGTCCCAGGTTCATACGGGACGGCACGCCGAGCGGCGTGAGGATGACGTCGATCGGGTTGCCCTCGTCGTCGTACGGCATGTCCTCCACCGGAAGCACGCGGGAGATGACTCCCTTGTTACCGTGGCGTCCGGCGAGCTTGTCGCCCACCGAGACGTTGCGTACCTGCGCAACGGTCACGACGATCTTCTTGATGATGCCGCTCTCTAGCTGGTCCCCGCGCTCGCGGGAGAAGACGCGCACGCCGATGACGCGGCCGCGCTTCCCTCCCTCCATGCGGAGGCTCGTGTCCTTCACGTCCTTGGCCTTGTCGCCGAAGATGGAACGGAGGAGGCGTTCCTCGGGAGTGAGCTGCGTCTCGCCCTTCGGCGTGACCTTGCCCACGAGGATGTCGCCGGGGCGTACTTCGGCGCCGATGCGGATGACGCCTTCCTCATCGAGGTTCTTGAGGCGCATCTCGCCCACGTTCGGGATGTCGTGGGTCGTGACTTCCGGCCCAAGCTTGGTGTCGCGGACAGCCGCCTCGAAGTCCTCGATATGCACGGTGGTGAACTTCGCGTCCTCCACGAGACGCTCGGAGACGATGATGGCGTCCTCGTAGTTCGCGCCGCCCCAAGACATGAAGGCGACACGGACGTTCTGTCCGAGGGCCATCTGACCGTGGTCGGAAGACGAGGCATCAGCGAGCACGTCGCCCTTCTTCACCTTGTCGCCGGTCGATACCGACGGGCGCTGGCTGAATGCCGAGTTCTGGTTGGTCTGCGTCAGGGGCTGGAGTTTGTATGACTTAGGCTTCCCGTCCTTCCCTTCGACGACGATCTTGCGCGCGTCGGCATAGGAAACGGTGCCCGGCTCTTCGGCCATGACGAGGCGCCCGGTGTTCTTGGCCGCGTGGCCTTCGATGCCGGTGGCGACGAGCGGCGCCTCGGGAATGAGGCACGGCGTCGCCTGCTTCTGCATGTTCGAACCCATGAGCGCGCGGTTCGAGTCGTCGTGATCGACAAACGGGATCATCGCGGTCGCTGCCGAGAACATCTGGAACGTCGAGGTATCGATGAGATCGATCTCGTCGCGTCCGACCACTGCCGGCTCGCCATCCTTGCGCGCCTCGATGGTGTCGGGGACGATGCGGCCGTTCGGGTCGATCGGCGTCGCGCCGTGCGCGATGACCTGGCCCTGCTCTTCAAGCGCATTGCAATAAATGACCTCGTCGGTCACCTTGCCCTTGGAAACCTTGGCGTACGGGGTCTCGATGACGCCGAACTCGTTGGTGCGCGCGTGGAGCGCGAGGCGCAGAATGAGGCCGATGTTCTGGCCTTCAGGGGTATGGATCGGGCAGAGGCGTCCGTAGTGCGAAGGGTGCACGTCGCGGACCTCGAAGCCGGCGCGCTCGCGCGTGAGGCCTCCCGGACCGAGCGCGGAGAGCGTGCGCATGTGCTCGAGCTCGGCGAGGATGTTCTGCTGGTCCATGAACTGCGAGAGCTGGTTGGCGGTGAAGAACTCGCGGATGCTCGCCTGGTACGGGCGCGGGTTCACGAACGCCATAGGGAGACTCGTCTCGGATTCGATGGTCGACATGCGGTCCTGGATGTTGCGCTTCATGCGCGACATGCCGACGCGCATGCGGGCCTGGAGCAATTCGCCGACGAAGCGCACGCGGCGGAAGGCGAGGTCGTCGATGTCGTCCGGAACGGCCTCAGGATCGGTGTTCAGGCGGGCGATCTCGCCGACGATGCGGACGAGGTCCTCGAGGCTGAGCGTGCGGGCGTCGAGCGCCTTCTTGTCGGTCGGGAGACCGAATCGGGCGTTCAGGCGATGGCGTCCGACCTTGTTGAGGTCGTAGCGGTCGGCGGCGAAGAGCGTGTTCACGTACGCCTTCGCGTTCTCCGGGGTCGCGAGGTCCCCGTCGCGCATGCGGCGGTGAATCTCGACGTATGCCTCCTCGACCGAGCTCGCGGTGTCGTGCGCGAGGGTAGCGCGCATGGCATCCACGGCCGCGTCGCCCGAGAACTTCGAAAGGAGCTCCGGGCCTACGCCGGCGCCGAAGATGGTGAGAAGGTTCGTGACCGGGAACTTGCGCTTGCGGTCGATCTTCACGTATATGGAGCCGTCGGCGTCCGACTCGATCTCGATCCACACACCGCGACTTGGGATGATCTTCGCGCCGAAGAGCTGCCTGCCTTTCACTTCCTCACTGATGAAGAACGCGCCGAAGGAGCGCGCGAGCTGCGGGACGATGGTTCGCTCGACGCCGGACACGATGAACGAGCCGTGGGGCGTCATCATCGGGATGTCGGCGAGGAATATCTCCTGGGTCTTCTCGCTTCCGAAAGTCTTGTTGAGGAGCGTGACCGATGCCTTCAGGGGCGCCTCGAAGGTGCGCATGTTCTCGCGCGCCTCCTCCTCGCTCGACTTCGGCTCGCCGACCTCGAAGCTGTCGATGCGGAGCTCGAACTTCTTGCCGGAATAGTCGCTGATTGGCGAGAACTCCTTGAAGAGCTCGCCGAGGCCGTCCTTGATGAGCCACTTGAAAGAATCCCGCTGGTGCCCTACCAGGTCCGGGAACTCGACGCGAGGCGCACGGTATGCCGCGAATGTCTTCTGCACGAGCGCAGTGGTTTTAGCCATGTCGTTGGATAAGTGAAATCTTTCTCGAGAAAAGATAGAGAAACGCGAAAAGGGCTCCACACACGCAGGAGCCGCGTCCTCGTTTTCCCGAGACGCTACTAAAAGTTTTTCGCCCGTAAATTTTTGCCCGTTCCCCGCCAGAGTGCCCCCATCACTCAATCTATCTGGTTATCCCTAGTCTATGCCCGTCCCGCCCCCGCGTCAAGCCGGGCTGTGGAAAGCAAAAGCGGCCGTTTCCCCGGGGGGAAAGGCCGCTCGCTTAACGTATTGAAGAGCAAGGTCGGTCAGGCGTGGAATTTCCTGCTGAAGACGAGGCTCGCCAGCAGGAGCACGGTGCCGACGATGGCGACCAGGATGAACCGGGTCGACTCATATTCCCGCCAATGGGGCGCGAGAAGCGTCAGAGCCGACGTTCCTCCCACTGCGCCAAAGACCAGCATCTTGGGATAGAAAGGCTTCTGGTCCCGCGGCAGATCCTCCATCTGGTCGGCGATGGTCCAGACCGGAACTCCGGCGAGCACGAGCCAGAGCGCGATGCCCTGGAGCGAGAACGGATCGGCGAAGCCGACGACGAGCCCGAAGCTCAGGCAGAGCATGCCCATCACCAGGGTATGCGCGCCCGAAGAGCGCGCCAGTGCCGTGAAGCCGAAAACCGCGACCAGCGCGCCCACGGTATGAATGGTGGCGGTCCCATCCCACCCGAGCTGATTCCCGGCAAGCGTCACGCCAGCCGTTACGATCGACAGAAAGCCGACCCACAAAATGAACCCCATGATTCCTCTCCTCTCGACTGAACCATCCCAGCCGCGTCAGATTATATCATTATTTAAAAGAATAGCAATGAATTATGAAGACGCGTCAACGTTTTTCCTTGCGCGAGGGCTTCTTCGTCTTCCACGCCTCGATCTTCGCGTGGTTGCCGGTCGCGAGGACCTTCGGGATGGCATAGGTCTTCCCTTCCCATTCAATGGATTCGGGACGCGTGTAGACCTCGCGGGAGGCAGTGCGGCGCTCCTCCACCGACTCGTCCTTGCCGAGGACGCCCGGGATGCGGCGCGTGACCGCGTCCACGATGGCCATCGCCGGCACTTCCCCGCCCGTGTACGTCGCCTTGCCGACCGCGAACTTCTTCACGGTCCCGAACGTCTTCAGGATCTTCAGCGCGCGCTCGTCAATGCCTTCATACCTGCCGCAGATGAGCACGACATCGTCGAACTTCGCGAGCGCATCCGCGTCCTTGTTCGTGAACTCCTTGCCATCGGGAAGAAACCACACGAGCGCTGTCTTCCCTTTCCGGCGCGTAAGCGCCTTCTTCACGGCCTTCACTACGGGCAACGCGGTCATGACCATACCAGGACCTCCCCCGTACGGGCGCTCGTCCACCTTGCCCCACCGGTTCGTAACGAAATCCCGTGGCGACTGGTAGTCGACCGCGACTTTTTTATCCTTCCTTGCGCGCCCGAGTATCGACGCGCTCAGGTACGCCTCGCAGGCTTCGGGGAAAAGCGTAATTAGATGGAACCGCAGCATCCGATCGGTCAGCCGAGGTCGCTGAGCGCGTCATCGAGCGACTTATCATCGCGGACGCGCTTGCCGCCGACTGGCTCGTTGATCTTCAGGTTCACGCGCGCGTTGTGCTTCATGCCCACGACGCGCAGGAGGGTGCGCAACGCCTTCGCGATGTTGCCGTCGCGGCCGATGATCTTGCCCATGTCGTCCGGGGAGACGGTGAGCGTGAGGAGCACGCCCATCTCGTCCACGCCGCGCGTGATGACAACTGCGTCCGGATTGTCTACGAGCGCCTTAACCGTGTAATCGAGGAAAGCCTGGTCTTGGTCCGTCATAGCGTATCAGAGTTAGGGAATAACTGTCTTTACGGGTACAGGATACGGGAGCTTCCTTGTGGGAAGCGTGAAGACGGCTACGCGGCCGCCTTCTCTTCTTCGGCAGGTGCCGCGTCCGCAGCTTCAGGCTCTGCAGGAGCCGGCTCGGCTTCGGCCTCTACGGCAGCTTCCATCTCGGCCGGGGCTTCGACGGTCACTTCTTCGGCAGCTGCCGGAGCGGCTTCGGCAGGAGCTGCGGCTGCAGCCGCCTCGGCTTCCTTAGCCTTGTTCTTCTCGAGGTTCTTCTTCGAGACGACGGCATGCTTCGAGCCCTCGAGTACGCCCTGCTTCACGAGGAGGTTGTAGAGACTCGGGGACACCTGCGCGCCCTTCCCCATCCAGTCGCGGATCCTCTCCGGTTTCAGGGTGACAGCCTTGGTCTTGGGGTTATAGGTTCCAACAAGATCGACATAGGTGCCGGCTTTAGGGCCGGACGACTTCTCGAGCACGACGATGCGAAAGGCCGGGTCGTTCTTGCGGCCGATGCGCTGGAATCGGATCATCAACATAATGTAGGGGAGCGTAGCAGAATAGCTGGGTTTGGTCAAAAAGGAGGCGGTCCGCTCGCGCAGACCGCCCCAGGCTCATGGCGAAATTACCATCATCAAGAGGCGGCATGCAGGGAGTGCATATAATCGCCACCTCAATATCTTAATAGCATAAATAAAAGCGTCTGGTAAAGTGGCTTCAATGAACGCGTCTACAAAGGAGCCGTACGAGGGCCCCATCACCATCACCCGCACCGGCAAGGGCTTCTTCACGGTCGATCCCGAGAAGGAGGACCTCTTTATCCCAGGCGAGAACTTAGGAGGCGCTTTCCCGGGCGACATCGTGAAGGTCGAGGAGACCGGCATGGTCGCCGACCCGCGCACCGGCGCGAAGCGTATGCAGGGCAAGGTCGTGAAGATCGTCCGGAGGAGCCGCACGACCTTCGTGGGCAAGCTCGTGCGCGGCGACGAGATCGGGCAGAACGCTGCTGAAACGTATCTTCTTCCGGATTGGAAGAAGATGTACGTGCCGTTCCTGGTGCGCGGCGAGTCGCTTCCACACGGCCAGAAGGTTGTCGTGCGTCTCGTCGACTGGCCGCCTGCGGCAAGCTTCCCCGCCGCCACCCTCGAGGAGATCATCGGACCCGCAGGCGAGCACGAGACCGAGATGCGGGCGCTCGCGCTCGGATCAGGCTTTCGAAGCGACTTCCCTCCGGGCGTCGTCACGGAGGCCCAGGAACTCGAGAAGAACGGAACGAGCATGCTCGCGAAGGAGGCCGAAGCAGCGATCAAGGCCGGTACGCGGCGCGACTTCCGCGGCACCACTACCTTCACCATCGACCCGTTCACGGCGAAGGATTTCGACGATGCGCTCTCGGTCAAGAAGCTCGAGAACGGGAATACCGAGGTCGGCATCCATATCGCCGACGTGTCCTTCTTCGTTAAGCCCGGGACATCGATAGACGACGAGGCTCGTTCGCGCGCGACGAGCGTATACATGGTCGACCGCACCATCCCCATGCTCCCCGAGATACTCTCCACCGATCTCTGCTCGCTTAACCCGAACGAGGACCGGCTTTCCGTGTCCGCCGTCTTCGAGCTCGATGCGGACGCGCGGGTCGTGAGCCGCTGGTACGGCGAGACGGTCATGCATTCCGACAAGCGCTTTACGTACGAGAACGCTCAGGAGGTGCTCGACAAGCAGGAGGGCGAATTGCTGGAGGAACTGAACACTTTGAACGCGCTCGCCGGAAAGCTCCGCACGAAGCGCGAAAAAGCAGGCGCCATCGCCTTCGACACCCCAGAAGTGAAGATCGAACTCGACGCGGCCGGGAAGCCGATCAACGTGCACCTGTACGAACGGCGCGACACGAACCTCCTCATCGAGGACTTCATGCTCCTCGCGAACGAGGAGGTCGCGGAATACCTCGGCGACTGCGTGAAGAAGGAGGGCAAGCAGCACGAGTCCATCTATCGCGTGCACGACGTACCGGACGCCGACCGCATCGCGAACCTCTCCGAGTTCCTGAAGGTCCTCGGGTATCACCTCGACACCCATGGCGGCAAGGTGAAAGGCGCGGACATCAACGCGCTACTCGCGCAGGTCAAAGGCAAGCCGGAGGAGTACCTCATCAAGATGGCGACGCTGCGTTCCATGTCGAAGGCCGTTTACACGACCAAGAACATCGGCCACTACGGTCTCGCCTTCACCTTCTACACCCACTTCACCTCCCCTATCCGTAGGTACCCCGACGTGCTCATCCATCGCATGGTGAAGCACTTCGCGAACCACGAACCCATGACCGACATCGAATTCGCCGACTTCGAGGAGCTCGCGCTGCATTCAAGCGAACGCGAGGTTTCGGCCACCGAAGCCGAACGCGATTCGATCAAGATGAAACAGGTCGAGTACCTCGAGAACCGCATCGGAGAAGAGTTCGACGCCGTCATCTCGGGGGTCAGCGACCGCGGTCTCTATGTCGAACTTGTCGAGACTCGCGCCGAGGGCATGGCACGCATGCGCGACATCGGCAACGACTACTTCACGTACGACGAGAAGCGGTACCGGCTCGTCGGCGAGCGCACGAAGAAGGAATACCGTCTCGGCGATCCGGTCCGCGTGAAGCTCCTGGCCGCGCGCGTCCCGGAGAAGGAGCTCGATTTCACAGTAGTCGAGAAAACGCCTGAAAAAGGTATTGACAGGAAATAAGGGGGTTTGATAAAATACTCGGACTAGCTCGCGGCTCTGCCGCGAGCTAGTGCTATATACACGTATTCATCATTTCTTCATGAAGAATGTGCGCTCATTGGCTCATGGACGATGACGGCAAGCCAGTAAATCCGCCGCCCCCGCCGGGCCCCATAGAGGATGCGTACCTCCACCGGGACGTACATCCGGACGAGAAGCCCGGACATGGGCACGAGCACAAGCTCGGGGACAGCGACCTGTTCCCAAAGGCTGACGGCACGGCCGCGCCGGAGGACGACACCTGGATGTATACCTAGCGGGCTACCTTATTTTATAGTTGCACTATTTCGCCACCCGCACCGCCTCGTCGAACTGTATTGAAAGGAGTTTCGAGATGCCGTCCCCGCCCATGGTGACGCCGTAGAGCACGCCCGCACGGCTCATGGTCTCGCGGTTATGGGTGATGACGATGAGCTGGGACTTCTTCGCGAGCTCGGTCACGAGGTCGCCGTAGCGGCGGGAGTTCGCCTCGTCGAGCGCTGCGTCGGTCTCGTCGAGGATGAGGAACGGCGGCGGGTTCACCTGGCTCATGGCGAAGATGAGCGCGATGGAGGTCAGCGCGCGCTCGCCTCCCGAGAGCTGCATCAATGACTGCACGCGCTTCTTCGGGAGGTTCACCGAGATCTCGATGCCGGGCTTCTGTTTCTTCTTTGATACTTCTGACGGCATCTCTTCTTCGTACGACTCTTCCCTGAACTCGTCTTCGGGTTCCTTGACCGCAAGTTCCTCAAGCACGAGCTTCGCGTTCCCTCCCCCGAACATGAGGCCGAAGAATTCGCTGAACGAAGCGTTCACCTTCGCGAGTCCCTCGGAGAACGTCTTCGCAAGCTCGGTATCAAGATCATTGATGAGCTCCTCGAGGCCCTTCGCGGACTTCGAAAGGTCCTCAAGTTCGCGCGCGAGGAAGGCATCGCGTTCGCTCGTCTCCTGATATTCCTTCTTCACGTCCTCTCCCCCGCCTCCGGCCTCCTCTACTCTGATCTTCAGACGTTCCAATTGACGCCTGCGCTCTTCCTGGGCGCGACGCTCCTCTTCCGGAAGGGCCGCCAGCGGCTCATACGAGAGCGCCGCAGCGCCCGCGAGCGCGGCCGTCTCCCGGCGCTCGCGCTCGAGCTCCTCCGCGAAGATCTCGAGCTCCCTGAGCCTGCCGTCTGCGCGCGCGAGCGCCCCCTCCTCGCGCGCCTTGTCCTCGGCGAGCTTCAGGATGCGATGGCGTTCCTCGCGCCCGGTCTCGTCGTGCGCCATGGACGCCTCGCGCGCGCGGGAGAGCTCGGTGCGGCCCTTTTCTATGGCCAACTCGAGTTCCTTGTCCTTCTTCAGGAGCACGCCGCGCTCGTTCTCGAGGGAATGGACGAGATTCTCCTCCTCGGCGAGATAGTCGTCGTTCGGGAGCGCGAAGCGGTCGAAGAAGGCCTGGACGAGGTTCCCGAGACCCTTGAGCGCGGCATGGAGCGTCGCCGGAGGCGCGTTCTCGGAGAGCTGCGACTGCTTCTCGACCTCGTTCCGGAGCGTCGTGAATTCCTCGCGCGGGACCTTTACGTACGGCTCGTGCGCGACCGCGAGGCTCCGCTTCTTCGCCCCTTCGAGGGACCCCTCGTTACGGCCGATGTCGCGCGAAAGCGCGGATCGCTCGGCGGTCAGCCGATCGAGGTCGCGCTCGGCCAGCCGTATGCGCTCGGCGAACTTCATCCCTTCGACGTCGTTGGTCGTGCGCTCGTCGAAGGCGGTGAGCTCGGCGGACGCCTTCCCGAGGCGCACGGCTGTTTCCCTCCGCTCCCGCTCGGCCCTTTCCTTCTCCGTGCGTATGTATAGCTCCTCGACCGCGAAATACGCGCGCGATGCGTCGATCAGCTCCTTCACAAAGCTTTCGGCGCGCTCGATGCGCTCGACCTGCTTCCTGAGGAACTTGATGTGCGGGGCGAGCTCGCGGCGCAGGCTCTCGACCTCGCGCACGTTCTCTTCGGTCTTCTCGAGCTTGCGTTCGGCTTCCTGTTTCTTCCACTCGAAGACCTTGAGCCCGAGCGCGTCCTCGAGCATGGCGCGGCGTTCGCGCGGATGCGAGACGAGGATGCGGTCGGCTTCCCCTTGGGAGATGATATGGTGCCCGCTTTCGCCGATATTCGCCGAAGCGAGAAGCTCCTGTACGTCCCGAAGCCGCACCTTGGAGCCGTTGATGGCATATTCGCTCGCCCCGTCGCGGAAGACCGCGCGCTCTATGGACACCTCGTCGAAGTCGAGCTTCGGGAATATCTTCTTGCGATTATCGAAAACGATGGAGACCGCGCCGCGGTTCGCTCGGGGCGAGGCCTGCGAGCCCGCCCAGATGAGGTCCTCGCTGCGCTTCCCGCGCATGGATTTTATCGACTGCTCGCCGAGCGCGAAGCGGAAGGCCTCGGCGACGTTCGACTTCCCCGAACCGTTGGGTCCCACGATGGCCGTCGTCGCGTTCGAGAAGTCGAGCACGGTCTTCTTGGCGAACGATTTGAATCCGGCGATTTCGAGTCGCTTGAGCATTTCCTCCTAGTATATCAGGCGGATATACGAGAACCCGCCACCCTTCTCGCAAAGGGTGGCGGTTTCGGACATCACGGGCTTGACGGCCGGTCTGCCCTGACGATGTGCGCTTCGGCACCATGGCCCGGGGATAGGTCGACCGCGAGCGCGCCGAGGTAGGCGACGACGGCCGTTCCTGCCACCAGGAACAGAGCCCGCAGCCACAAGCCGCGCCGGACCAGATGGACGGCGAAGCCGACGACCAGCACGGTCACGATCAGGACGATGTACTGGTTCCGGTAAAGCGCGCTCTGGATCTCCAGGGCGGCGAACCCGACAGCGACCACCGTCAAAGGCCTGGCAAGGCGTCGGGGGACCTGGCCCTTCCGTTCAGTGACGCTGAGCGTCCATATGATCCCGATAGCGATACACGCCCAGGGAACCAAGACCAGGGCGTCCTGATAGACATAGCTCGCGCCGACCTGGAGGACCGACTCGACTATGATCGTTCCTAAGAAAAAGATCATCGTTAGTCCTCCGAACACGGTCTGCAGGACATTCCGCAGCTCCGGACTAAATTAATCCTATGCGTCAGGACCCGTCAAGCGCCGCGCGCGCGGCGGCCTGCTCTGCTTCCTGCTTGGACTGCCCTTCCCCGCGTGCGACCTCGTCGTCGCCCAAGAATACGCCGACCGTGAAGCGCTTGTTGTGGTCGGGTCCGACCTCCGCGATCGTGCGGTATGCGGGGGTGATGCTGCGGCGCTCCTGCGCGAGTTCCTGGTAGCGGCTCTTGGCGTCCTGCCACGAGCGGTTGTTCACGACCCCGTCTATCTTCGGATAGAGATGCTTCCCGATGAAGGCATCGGCCGCGTCGTACCCCTGGTCGAGGTAGAGGGCACCGAGAAGCGCCTCGAAGGCGTTCGCGAGAATGATCTGGCGAGCGCGCCCCGTGTCGCGGCTCTCGCCTTTCGACAGGAAGAGATGATTACCGAGACCGATGGCCTCGGCGCTCTCCGCGAGCGAAACGGTGTTCACGAGGGCGGCGCGGAAGGCGGTAAGATCTCCTTCGGATTTCGTCGGGAACCGGTCGTACAGGAAACGCGTAACGGCGAGCTCGAGCACGGCGTCGCCGAGGAATTCCAGCCGTTCGTTGTGAGCACGCGCATCCTTGTTCTCGTTCAGGAACGAGCGATGCGTCAGCGCCTCCTCGAGGAGGTCGGGGTTATTGAAAGTGAGTTGCAGCGCCTCAGCGCGCGCTCGGATATCGGCCATATATACAGCTTGCCGTGAGGCCGCTAAAAAAGCAAAAGGGTGTGACCCGTGGACGCTGTTGGAACCAAAACGGCACTGCATCGCATTGAGTCGTAGAGAGTGTGAATCACGCTGTAAGCTGGTTTTACTTGCGGCCTCAAAGAGGTTACCCTACTGACGGTTGGACCTTACAACGGAGGCAGTCATGCTTGGCATTCTTGAGTCCCAGGCGACCGAGAAGCTCATCGAGCTTGCCGCCTCTACATATCGGATAGAGGGGATCGAGCTCGATACGTGCAAACTCGTCGCACGCACGGCAATTGCGAGACTTCTCGTAACGCAGTCGCCCACCGAAGAAAACATGAGTGGTTATCACCAGCTTATGTGGAAGACCCTGAGACAAGTGCTTTGGGACGTGACTCCCGAAGAGATTCCCTCCTGGCTTGAGCAAAATCAGCTCTACGTTTTGCTTGCGGGAGATCGAGAACAAATCGATCCGCAAGCAGTTCTGAGACAAGCCAAGGAGAATGCGTACAGGCACAGGACCCCAGAAAGCCATAGGCTGGTGGTTTTCGTATTAGTTAAAGTCCTTGGTATAACCCCGGACGAGGCTCCCCGGAAAATCGGACAAGTGACGTTCAAAGAACACGGGCTTGGGGGGTGGCTCCAGGTTTTCTTCCACAGCTCACCGTTTGACGCCATCAAATTCGCATTCCCGGAAAAGAGATTTCTTGGCCATCACATGGTGCGTGCCCCACGAAACTACTGGAATCTGGAGCGAGCGGTTGAGTCCTTGCAGAACGCATTGAGGGAAACCGGCCGCCCTCCTGAAGAGTATCCGAAATTGCTTACTAGGAGTTTCTTTGAGAACGCAGGTTTATTCAGTCCCCTGACTTCACTGTTCGGACGGGATAGATTTGCGTATCTGAATCAAGCATTTCCGAATCGATATCACCCATGGGAGTTTGCAAAAACGCCTAAGGGTTATTTCGACTTGAAAGAGAATGTGATCAGGGCAACTCGGTGGCTTGTTGAGGAAAAGCTCGGAATACCGATGTTAACCCTCACTGCGGGAGAGATTTGGGACAGACGGCTAGAAACCACCCTGACAAGACGGGCTTTTAGTGAGCACGGTCTTGAGGCAATTATAAAGGCGTATGGGTCTCCTGAACCTATCCTGCGCCTTGTCTATCCTGATAAGTTTCTTCCGTGGAGCTTCTGCACCCAAGGTAAGTGGGTGGGCAGCGAGGGAAGGGTGACGGCCGCATTAGCTACCATGTGGCTGCTTGATGAACATCTGGAGATATCGCCTCTTTCTCCTTTAGTTACCCCTTCACTATTCAGAAAATATGGGCTAGCTGGAATGCTCTCCAGCAAGAACGTTGGGCTCTCGCTTCGGGAGTTACTCAGGAGCGCTTATCCTGAGCTTGCTTCCGAACTCTGACAGGACGTCGTCACGCGTCCTGTCTTCTTTTTATCGTCACAAAGCCGTCCAGAGACGGCTTTGTGTGAAGGCGCGGTCAACGGAACTCGAATCCGCCCTAATTCAAAATCATGCCACGGACTTCGCGCGGGCCTTGTCGAGGAGCTTCTGCACTGCGGCGGTCACGATGGGGAGCATGTCGTCATAGAAATTGAGGTCGAGGATGTCGGTGAGGCGGAACCACTTGGCGTCGTCGAGCCCACCGCTTTTCTTCAGGGTCAGCGTCTCGAACTCCGCATGCACGAGGAAGAACCAGACGTGCTTCCGGATCTTCCCTTTTTCCGGGTGCGAGGCGACGTACTCGTTCTCGCCGACCATCTCCTCGACCGTTGACGCGATCCCGAGCTCCTCCATCACCACGCGCTTCACTCCCTCCTCCGGGCTCGGGTCCTCTTCGATATGGCCCTTGGACAGCGTCCACCGGCCGAAGACATCGTGCACGAGCGCGAGATAGTACTGGCCCTCGTGCTCGGCGTACACGATGGCGCCTCCCAATTTCTCGAGCGGCAGGTCCTCGCGGCGCACGCGGTCCTTCTTCCCCTTCTCGTCCTTGCCGGGCTCGCCCATCTCCTTGTACACGGCGCCGAGGACTCCGTTGACGAAGCGTCCCGACGAATCGCCGCCGAACACCTTCGCAAGCTCGATGGCTTCGTTGATGGCGACCTTCGCAGGCACTTGCGCGCGGTCGGCGAAAAGCAATTCAAAAAGCCCGATCCTTAGAATATTACGATCCACGGGCGCGATCTTCTCGAGCGGCCAGTCGGGCGCGGCCTTCGTGATGACGAGGTCGAGGTCCGGGCGCTTGCTGATGACGCCCGAAAGGAGAGCTTCCGTGAATGGCCGGTCCGAATCATCGCCGCCGAACTCTTCGACGTTCCGGGCGAGGATCTCGTTCACCCCCGCCTCATCGGCATGCGTCGTATCCCACTCGAAGAGCGTCTGAAGGACTACGGAACGTGCAAGGTGGCGGTTGGCCATATGGAAAGAGCTGTGCGCATAGAGTACCAGGATTAAGCGCAAAGGCGCAACTGCACCCGTATGTGCATAGCGAAGCGCGGCCGTACGGCCGCGCTTCGCTCGAACGTATGCGTATAGCCACTATCCGGCGTTCCCGCCGAAACCGGAGCGCGCCTTCGCGCGGCCCTTGGTGAAACGGCCGAGAAGGCCTTCCTTGCTCGGCGCCTTCGGCGCGGCGATCGGGTCTTCGGTGGCGTGCACCGGCTCGCGGACGCCTTCGGTCAAAGGGTTCTCCTTCGCGCTCCGGCGCTTCTTCATGCGCTCCTCGCGGCGCTTCAGCTCGTCGGTCGGGACGATCTGCTTGCCGCGGTACATGCCCGTGGATTCGTCCAGGCGATGCGGAAGGCGGAGAGCTTCGCTCTCCTTGTCCTTCACGAGGTTCGTAGCCTTCAGGGCATGGTGGCTCCTGCGGTTCTTGGTATGGGAACTGGTGTGGCGCATTCGTACTGACATGCGTCCCACCGTAGCACAGGGCCGTATAAAAAGGAAATTCGGCTTCTTATCGGACAACGGCGGGCTCGGCCAGATGGATGAAACTGCGGCGATGGAGGTCGCAGAGTCCGTGTGCGCGGAGCGCGTCGTAATGCGCTGAGGTGCCGTAGCCTTTGTGGCGCTCGAAGCCGTAGAGCGGGTAGCGCTCCGCCAGCCGCGTCATGTAGCGGTCGCGCGTGACCTTCGCGGCGACCGAAGCGAGCATGATGGCCGGGATGAGGGAGTCTCCCCTGATGACGGTTTCCTGTTCGTATGTGTCGGGCGCGCGGAGCGCGCCATCGAGCCATATCTTGCCCTCTGCGGGTTCCGGCAGGAGCTTCCGTATCCCCTTCTCGACGCCACGCCGTACGGCGTGCACGATGCCGCGCTTATCGATGACGTCGTGGCCTACGAGCTCGACGTGGTATGACGCGTCGTCTGCGACGACGCGTTCAAGCAGGAGCTCGAAGAGCTTCTCCCGTTTCTTCTCCGTCAGTTGCTTCGAATCGTTGAGTCCCGGGAAGGCCGTAGGGATATCGAAATCCTTACGCACGCATACCGTCCCCACGGCGACCGGCCCGGCCAACGGGCCCCGTCCCGCCTCGTCCACGCCGAGTACGAATCTCATCCGAAAACTATAGCAGTTCTCAATTTGGTATCCTGTACCCATGTCGCGCTTCGTCCACCTCCACACCCACAGCCACTACAGCTTCCTCGAGGCTCTGCCGAAGGTGGACGAGCTGGTGGATGCCGCCGTGGCGCAGGGCATGGACGCCGTCGGGCTCACCGACACCGGGAACATGCACGGCGCCATCGAGTTCTATAAGGCGGCAGAGAAGCGCGGGATCAAGCCCATACTCGGAGTCGATCTGCATATGGCGCCGCGGTCCCGCTTCGACAAGGATCCGGTTCACGACGCGAAGTACTCGCGCATCGTGCTCCTCGCGGAGAATATCGCGGGGTACAAGAACCTGCTTGCGCTCGTGAGCAAGGCTCACATAGAAGGCTTTTTCGAGAGGCCGCGCATTGACCGGGAGCTCCTGCGCGAGCATAAGGGGGGGCTCATCGCCATCATGCCGTCCTTCGCCGGCGACGTGGCGAAGCTGCTGGCTGCGGGCGACGCTGACGGCGCCGCGGCCGCACTCGCCGAATACATGGTCATCATGGGCCCCGACAATCTTTTCCTGGAGATAACGCATCACCCGAAGGTACCGGGGCACATGGACCGCATGGAAAGGATCATCGAGATCGGCACTCGCGCGAAGGTGCCGCTCCTCGCGCAGCATGACGTCTACTACGTGAAGCCCGACGACCGCGAGGCGACGGAAGTGATGCGACGCATCCGCTACGGGAGCACGAGCACGGGTGGGAACGAGGACGAGGACTTCTCGTTCGTCGGCGTCGAGGACATCGACCGCTGGTTCGGGCACGTGCCGGGCGCGGTCGGGGCCAGCGGCGATATCGCGGCCCGTTGCAACGTCACCTTCGAGCTCGGGAGGTGGACATTCCCGAACGTGCCGCTTGGCAAAGGTTTTAAGACCCATGGCGACGAATTGCGCGCGAAGACGTACGCGGGGCTCGAGACGCGAAACATGGAAAAGACCCCCGAGGTGGAAGAACGCATCGAATACGAGCTGAACATCATCGAAGGCAAGGGATTCGCCCGATACTTCCTGGTCGTCTCGGACCTGCTCAATCACGCGAAGGAGGAAGGGATCCTCACGACCACCCGCGGCTCGGCTGCGGGCTCCATCGTGTCGTACCTTACGGGCATCACGAACGTGGATCCGATCGAGTACAAGCTTCCGTTCGAGCGCTTCCTGAATCCCGAGCGCCCGAAGGCCCCGGATATCGACATGGACATGGCCGACAACCGCCGCGACGACATGATCCGGTACGTGAAGCAGAAGTACGGGGACGAGAATGTCGCGCAGATCGGTACCTTCGGGACCCTCATGGCGCGCGCTGCCGTGCGCGACGTATCGCGCGCGCTCGGGCACTCGTATGGCGTGGGCGACCGCATCGCGAAGCTCATTCCCATCGGCTCCCAGGGCTTTCCGATGACCATCGACAAGGCCCTCGAGATTGAGCCGGATCTCAAGGCACTGTATGACGAGGACGAGGATGCCCGCGAGGTCCTCCAGCTCGCGCGCCGCATCGAGGGCTGCGTGCGGCACGTCGGCGTGCACGCCGCCGGCGTCGTCATCTCCCCTACTCCGCTCATCGAGTGGACGCCTCTCCAGCCCGATCCCAAGGGCACCGGGAAGCTCATCACGCAGTACGACATGTACTCGATCACCGACGAATACGGCGGCGTGGGGCTCCTCAAGTTCGACTTCCTCGGCATCAAGAACCTTTCCATACTTTCGGATGCCGTCGCGCGCGTGAAGGAGACGCTCGGCACTGATATCGACATCGAGAACGTGCCGCTCGACGACGCGCGGACCTTCGCCATGCTCGCGCGTGGCGAGACCGAGGGCACGTTCCAGCTGAACGGATCGGGGATGACCCGGTACCTGAAGGAGCTCAAACCCACGACCATCCACGACATCAACGCCATGGTCGCCCTGTACCGCCCCGGCCCGATGGAAACCATTCCCGCCTATATCGAGCGCAAGCATAATCCGGCGCTCGTCAACTTTATCGATGACCGCATGAAGGAGTATCTCGACACGTCATACGGCCTCCTGGTGTACCAGGACGACGTGCTCCTGACGGCCATCACGCTCGGCGGGTACTCGTGGCTCGAGGCCGATACGCTCCGCAAGGCCATGGGCAAGAAGATCCCGGCAGAGATGGCCGCGCAGAAGGAGAAGCTCATGGAGGGCTTCAAGGAGCACGGAGGGCTCCCCCCGGCCAAGAGCGAGAAGATCTGGAAGCTCATCGAGCCCTTCGCCGCGTACGGCTTCAACAAGGCCCACGCCGCCTGCTACGGCAAGGTCGCGTACCAGACGTCGTACATGAAGGCGAACTATCCGGTCGAGTACATGGCTGCGGTGCTGACTGCGGATTCGGGCGATACCGACGCCATCGCGAACTTCTCCGCCGAATGCGAGCGCCTCCGGATCCCCCTGCTGCCGCCCGACGTGAACGAGAGCGGTACGGACTTTACCGTGGTGCCGATGGAAGGCAACAAGGCAGGCGCCATACGGTTCGGTCTATCCTCCATCAAGAACTTCGGCGAGGGCGTATCGCATGCCATCCTCGACGAACGCGTGAAGAACGGTCCGTACGCGACGCTTTCCGAATTCCTGTCGCGCGTCGCGGCGAAGAGCTTGAACCGAAAATCGCTCGAATCGCTCACCAAATGCGGCGCGCTCGACCGTTTCGGCGACCGCACGTACCTGCTCGACAACATCGAGATGCAGCTCGCCTTTCACCGGGATGCCACGCAGGCGGCGGCACAGGAGTCGCTGTTCGGGGCCATGGCCATGGCGCCCACGCTCCATCTTCCCGCCGCCTCCGGCCAGGAAACGTCCGCAGCCGACAAGCTCGCCTGGGAAAAGGAGCTCCTCGGCATCTACGTGTCCGGGCATCCGCTCGACGTGCACGAAGAGACCCGCATGAAGGCCACGGCGACCATCGGAGGCATCCTCGCGGAACCGCGCCCCGGATTCCCGGTCATCCTCCCGGCGCTCATCACCGAAGTGAAGACGTACCTCACCAAGAGCGGCGAGAAGATGGCCTTCGTGACCTTCGAGGATAAGACCGGTTCCATCGAGGCGGTCATCTTCCCGAAGCTGTACAAGGAGCAGGCGCGCGCGGTCGTTTCCGGGACCTGCGTGCTCATCAAGGGAGCGGTATCCATCCGGAACGGCGAGACCACCCTCGCGCTCGAGAACCTCAAGGCGCTTTGACAGAAAATACGACGGGTCTATACTTTCCCCATGGCTTTCGTGACCACGACGACCACTACCCCCTAGCGCCTCCGGCGGTGGTCCTACGTCACGCACGAAATACCCCCGCCAAGCGCGGGGGTATTTCGTTTTAGTAACGCTATACTTAAGACTTATGGACCAGGAACTTGAACACAGACGCCACACGCTCGCGCATCTTCTAGCCGCAGCGGTGCTTACGCTTCGCCCGGACGCGAAACGGACCATCGGTCCCGCTATCGACGACGGCTTCTATTTCGACTTCGAGTTCCCGACGAATGCCATCTCCGAGAAGGACTTCCCCGCCCTCGAGAAGGAGATGCGCCGGCTCCTTCCGACCTGGACCTCCTTCGAGCGCTTCGAGCTCTCCCCGGAACAGGCCAAGGACGAATATCCGGACAACCCCTATAAGCACGAGCTTATAGAGGAGTTCTCGAAGGACGGGCAGACGCTCACCTTCTACCGATCGGGCGACTACTGGGACCTCTGCCGCGGCGGACACAGCGAGAACCCGGCCAAGGAGATCGCTTCCGACTCATTCAAGCTCGACCGCATTGCGGGCGCGTACTGGCGCGGCGACGAGAAGAACGCGATGCTCACCCGTATCTACGGTCTCGCCTTCGGCACGAAGGAGGACCTTGAGGCATATGAGACACAACAGGAGGAAGCGAAGAAGCGCGACCACCGGAAGATCGGGAAGGAGCTCGACCTCTTTACGTTCTCGGAGCTCGTTGGGTCGGGCCTTCCTCTCTTTACGCCCAAGGGCACCATTCTTCGTGAGGAAATACATACGTACTCTCAGGAACTGCGAATTGCTCGCGGATTCAAGAAGGTCTGGATACCGCATATCACGAAGACCGATCTCTACAAGACGTCCGGTCACTGGGACAAGTTCGGTGACGAGCTTTTCCTCGTAAAGAGCCAGGAGACGAGCGACGAGTTCGTTCTGAAGCCGATGAACTGCCCGCATCATACGCAGATCTACGCCGGCCAGCCCAGAAGCTACCGCGACCTACCCATTCGCTATCTCGAGACCACGACCGTCTACCGTGACGAGAAGAAGGGCGAGCTCGCCGGAATCTCCCGTGTGCGCTCGATCACGCAGGACGATAGCCATGTGTTTTGCAGACGCGACCAGATCGAAGAGGAGTATCGCTCGATCATGGAAATGGTTCTCGCCTTCTATAAGACCATGGGCATGGACTTCCGCGCGCGTCTTTCGTTCCGAGACCTCAAGGCGCCGGAAAAGTACCTTGGCGAGGAGTCGCTATGGAAGGAAGCGGAGGAGAAGCTTGAGCTCATAGCTAAAGGCGGGGGCTTCGACTACTTTATCGCCGAGGGCGAAGCGGCGTTCTATGGCCCCAAGATCGACTTCATGGCGATCGACGCCATCGGCCGGGAGCACCAGCTGGCGACCGCGCAGCTCGACTTCGTACAACCCGCCCGCTTCGGTCTCACCTATACGGCAGAAGACGGTTCGGACGAGACACCGGTTATGACTCACCTCGCCATCGCGGGCTCGCTTGAACGTTTCCTTTCGGTCTATATCGAGCATACGGCCGGCAACTTCCCCGCCTGGCTCTCTCCCGTGCAGGCCCGGATACTTCCGGTCTCCGATAAGCACAACGGGTACGCGGAGGAAGTCGAAGCTATGCTCAAGGCCGTGAACGTACGCGTCGAAGTCGACGATGCAAGCGAGTCGCTCGGCAAGAAGATTCGCAATGCCAAGCACGAGAAGATCCCGTACCTGCTCGTCGTGGGCGACCAGGAGACGTCGGACGGTACGGTCTCGGTCGAGAGCCGCGACGAGGGCAAGCTCGACGCGATGAAGGTCACGGCCTTCATCAAGCGGATCACGGAGGAGGTACTCGGAAGGAAGTAGGGGCGTAACGCGAAAGCCGCCGGCCCTAGGGCCGGCGGCTTTCGTCGTTGATAAAGGCTCGATTATCCGTTGACTACGGCGAGCGCGCGGGTGAGCGCGAGCTTCGTGCCGGTCATGCCTGCCGAGTAGCTCGAGTCGAGCGCGGTCGCGAGCGAGGCTACGAGCTTCTCGAGGAAGGACGTATGGCACTCTTTCGTCACGCGGGCGATCTCGGGATGCACGTCGGCGCCTTCGGTGCGGGCACGGTACGCGTCGTCGAGCGCGCAGACGGCTTCGGAGAGGAATTCCTCGGAGTTGCCGCCCTGCTTCGTGACATTCCGGACGGTCCCGAAGACATGGTCGCGGTCGCCGCTGATGAGCGCCTCGATGAAGCCGGGGATATCGTCAGCGTACTCGGTCGCGTTCTTTACGGCACGCGCGGGCGCAGGAGCGGCTTTTGCTACGGGAGCGATGGCCTCTACAGGCGCGCTCGGCGCTACGGGCGCGATCTCGAGTTCCATGCCCGACTCGCGGGACAGGCCCTTCACGATGTCGTCGATGGTGAGCGAGCCGCTCGAGGCGAAGGAGCGGAATCCTTCATGGGGCGAGTACACGCGGGACGATGCAGGGGCCGGTGCTGCCGCCACGGAGCGCTGCGGGAGCGCGGTCACGACGGCTGCGCGATGCGCTGCCTGGTGCACGGCCGGTGCGGGTGCCGAAGGCGCGGAGCGCGCGATCGGTGCCGCGGCAGGTGCGGCGGATGCTGCAGGGCCCCATCCGGGCAGATGACCGGACTCGGCGAGGGCGTCGGTGGCTGCGCGGCGGAAGAGGTACGGCAGGAAGTTGAAGAGGACCAGGTACGCTGCGGCACCGCTCCAGAGAACGAGCATGGTCCAGTACACGACGGTGCCTGCGGGACCGAGGTCAAGGCCGGTATACGGGATCTCGGAGAGGTAGACGCTCGCGAGCGGTGGCTCGTTCGGGCGTTCCTCCGAACCGATGAAGACTTCGGGACGCTCACGTTCGCGGTCATGATCATCGCGATCATGGTCGCGTTCGCGCGGTTCGTCCTCATCCTCGTCGATACGGACGGTCACTTCGCAGTCCGGGTTGTACGGTGCGCCGGGTACGGTGGCGACGTACGTGGTATCGCGGGTGGGACGGACCGTAACGGAGCCGCTCGATACCGGAGTCACGGAACCGACGCCGTTATTGATGCTGATGGAGCTCGCGTTCCGGGTCGCCCAGGAAAGAATGACCGACTCCCCTTCCTCGATGCGGCTCTTGCTGATCGACAGGTCGACGCAGCGAGGTTCATCAGTGATGACCACCGTCTCAAGGCGTACGCTTGCACGGCAGTTATCGTTCTGGTCGCCGCCTTCTACGGTCGCGACATAGGTCGTATCTCCGGTCGGGTACACGGTGACCGAGCCTCCCGAGGTAGGCGAAACGGTGCCGACGCCGTTATTGATGCTGATCGAATCGACGTCTTCGGTGGACCAGGTAAGGACGACTGCCTGACCGGGTGCCGTGATAACGGAACGGGAAGCGGAAAGAGAGATACAGCGGCCCTCATCCTCCTCAGGCGGGGTCGGGGGTAGCGGCGGAGTCGGGATTGGCGGAGGAGGGGGTGGGGGTGGCGGGGGTGGCGGAGGAGGGGGTGGGGGTGGCGGAGTCGGAGGAAGCACGCAACACGCGTCGGCCTTCCCGACGTTCACTACGCCGCCCACCATCCCGATACCGAAGCCTACCGCAAGTACGGCGACAATGGTGAACACGCCGACAGCGATCGGGCGAGTCTTTGCGTATGCGATTGAGTCATTTACGATGGTCATATTTTTTGAAGTAACGCTTCGGATAATCTTGTGATAATGAATTCCTCTGCCGCTTCCGCGGCGTACAAAAAGAGGTGGTGGTGGCGGATCCGAAGACCCGCCACCCCCTCCCCGTTGCCAGAACCGCGACCTAGTAGCTGACGCGCCCTTGGAAAACCTCGCTGTAGCGACCGGCGCGGAGCGTCGGCCGAATTTGAGGCCCCCGAGCCCGGTCGAAGCGCGCGAACGCTCTCCAACGCTCGAAACCCGCCACCGAAACGAAATAGTCGACGGTGTAGACGCAGGGGATAACCTCCCCATTGTCTTGCGCGAGAATGCGCGCCGCCCACAGCGGGACCGACAGGCGGCCTCTTCCGTTCGCCAGCCAATAATGGATCGTGGTGTCCGGCGGGCTGGCCGGCAGCCCGACCGCCCGCGCAAGCGCGAGGTTCGGCCACGTGCTGCCGGGCGGGCAGAACAGGAACGGGCAGTCCGGCCGGGGCTTGTATCGGCCGGTCTCGTCCTCGACGAAGTAGCAATCGTCCGCGTAAACGCGGCGCATCTGCTGCTCCGTGAGGGACATGTGGGTCGAGACCAGGGCGTAGGTCGTATTGCCCCTTTCGAACCACCGCACGTCGCGCTGCTGGTAGTAATTGTGCTCGAAGACGTAGCAGACGTTCGGGACTTCGGGCCCTTCGATGGTGTTCGCGCAGTTGCCCTGCATCACGCCCACAGCGGTCTGGGGATTGACCCAGACTTTCTCGTTGGGTTCGTAATGACGCAGCATGCAGTGGAGGAGAACCCCCGCCTGCGTGATGCATGCCGACCACACGCGGCCCTGCGGCGGGTTGGCCGCAACGAGCGTGCGCATATAGGCCGGCAGGTCGGCGACCGAATTGAGGTTGGCCGCCCGCGAGTCGACCGCTTTGAGCGTGCAGAACCAGTCGATCGGGCGCGCGAACGCCTGATCGCCCGGCTTTGCGCGGACGCGGGTCATGCCCGTCTCGTCGTCATCCAGGGAAGCCTGGATGACCTCGGCAAGCTGAGCGGGGTTGTCGGCACCGCGATACATGGCGGTACCGTGCATGCGCTGCTCGGTCATCACCGAACGGCAGATCGCCGGATAGGCGTCGAGCGAACGGTACGACTGGGCCAGACTGGCCGTCGGGGCGATGAACGAAGTGATGATCAGAGCGAACGCCACCAGCGGCGTCAGCAGAGCGTTGACGAGTTTCCTCATCGGACTTCTCCTTGTGCTGTGCCGCCAATGCGGCTGGGTTTAGGTTTAGGCTGCACTAGGTCGTGCAGTTCTGGTCTTATGAAGATCTTTGGCCGCTACCGCTTGCGCGATCCGACTTCCCGATGCATTTGATTTGCAGCGAGCTATCCGTCCAGGAACGTTAGTTCCCGGCCGGGTAGCTCTCGACAAGATTGGCGACGACGATGAACCGGTCGGACTTGGTCCCGAAGGAGTCGCAGGTCGCAAGGGTGAGCTTGCTGCCCGTGACCGAAAGCGGGATAGCGTCCTCCTCGGCGTCCGCCTCCTTCACGCTTTCCACTTCGTAGACATAGGTGCGGTCGTTCCCCGTGACGAGGATGCGTTCGCCCTTCTTCAGTTTCTGTATGTCGTTGAAGGCCTTGAAGGCTTCGTTACGGACGATGGGCAGGTAGCTCGAGTGGCCGAAGATGATGACGTTCCCTTTCTCGCCGAGGTCGGCGGAGGTCGGGTACCGCACGACCCCGTTAAGGAGCGCGGCATCGAGCGTCGCCACGTCGGTCTTGGTCGGATTCGCGACCGTGACCGAAAGGTCGATGGACGGGATCTCGATCCTCGTCGGCTTCTCGGTATCCTCGAGGGCGAGCGACGCCGAAGCCGAGAGCGAGTCCCCGTTCTCTACCGCTACCGTACCTCCCTCAGGAAGCAGGTCAAGCGCGCCAAGGACCCCCGTGGTCGCGAAGAGCATGAACAGGAAAACGCCCAGGAAGCTCCACTTCCTGCCCCACGTCTTGCTCGCGACCCCGGAAGCTTTCCGGTGCCCTGCCTGGTTGTGTCCGTGATGTGCCATATGGTCTTGCATATATTTACACTACTATTGACCCCTTGTCAAGGTTCTCTAATAGCAACCCGAAATATGGCGTAAAGCAAGGCCTTCGACCTACCTCTTGACACGCCAGACGAGCCGTGGTACACAGTACCCATTATGGAAATCACCACCACGACCACTGACAAGACCCCCCGCCGGCAGGCGGCGCTCAGCGCCCTTGCGATCGTGGGCTTCATCGTCCTTATCCTTATCGGCATCGGGCTCGCCATATACGCGGCGCGCTTCGTACCCGTCGCGCTCAACCGCCTCGGCACGGGCGCCGTCTCCTTCTCTTCGGTCTTTACTCCGGCGGAGGAAGCGCCTGAACCGGAAGCCGTAGTAGTCGTCACGGAGACATCCGTTCCCTTCGAACCCGTCGCGACGTCGACGGAGACAAGCGTCGTTACGGTAACTCCCACATACACGGCGGCGCCTGCAGCTACTACGCGCACTGTCACGTACACCCAGCCGAGTACTGTCACCGTACCGGTCACGGTACCGCCCCAGGCACCCTACGGCCGTGCGGACCTTACCGTCGAGATCACCGCCGTCGGATACTGCACGAGCGACCGCGTATCCTCCTTCCGTCGCGGCAACGAAGTGCCTGACGGTGAGAACGGAGGCATCCAGTTCCAGGTCCGCAACGCCGGTACCAACACGTCGGGCCAGTGGGACTTCGAATATGACCTCCCCACTTCTCCGGCTCTCTCGCGGACGGTATCGAATCAGCGCTCCCTCGGTGCCGGCGACCGCGTGGACTACACCCTCTGCTTCACGGAGCCCCGCTCGGGCAACAACCGCACGGCGCGCATCACGGTCGACAGCGGCCGCGACGTGGGCGAAAGCAACGAGAACAACAACAGCGACTCCGCGCAGGTTGATATCGAGAGCTAATTTCAGAATGAAGAGAGGCCGACTCCTTAAGGAGCCGGCCTCTCTTCATATTTTCGGGAATTACCTTACACGTCCAGATTCGCGAGCTTCGCGTTGCTTTGTATGAAACTCTTGCGGCTCGCCACGTCGGTACCCATGAGGATATCGAAGATACGGTCTGCGTCGGCGGCGTCTTCGACCGTCACGCGCTTTAGGATCCGGCGGACCGGGTCCATGGTCGTCTCCCAGAGCTCCTCCGGGTTCATCTCGCCGAGGCCCTTGTACCGCTGGATGGAAGCCTTCGCGGTCTTCTTCCCCTTTGCGTCCGTGACCTCCTCCTCAGTCTCGGCTTCGCCTTCTTCGCTCGTTCCCTCGTTCTCACCGACTTCCTCGGCTAGCTCGGCCTCGTCGCCGAGGAGCCTGAACTTCTCCTCGTCGGTGTACGCGTACATGACCTCTTTCCCGCGCTTGATCTTATACAGCGGCGGCTGGGCGATGAAGATATAGCCGCCGTCGAGCACCGGGCGGAAATGACGATAGAAGAGGGTGAGGAGGAGCGTACGGATATGCGCGCCGTCCACGTCGGCGTCGGTGGCGATGATGATCTTGTGGTAGCGGAGCTTGTTCACGTCGAAGATATCGCCGATGGCGGTTCCGAGCGCGATGACGATATTCTTGATCTGCTCGTTCGCGAGCATCTTGTCGAGGCGCGCGCGGTCGATGTTCAGGATCTTCCCTCGGAGCGGCAGGATGGCCTGGATGCGGCGGTCGCGGCCCATCTTCGCGGAGCCGCCGGCAGAGTCGCCCTCCACCACGAACAGTTCGGACTCGTTCGCGTCCTTGCTCTGGCAATCAGCAAGCTTGCCCGGGAGCGTCATGCCTTCGAGGGCTCCCTTGCGGAGCACGGAGTCCTTAGCGGCCTTAGCGGCTTTCCGGGCCCTGAGCGCGAGCAGCACCTTGTTCACTATGGCGCGCGCGTCGTCCGGGTTCTCCTCGAGGAACATCGAGAAGGCCTCGCCGAATACCGTTTCCACGGCGCTCCGGGCTTCCACCGAGCCGAGCTTGGCCTTGGTCTGCCCCTCGAACTGGATCTCCGGCATCTTGACCGATACCACGGCGGTAATACCCTCGAGCACGTCGTCCCCGGTGAAATTCTCCTCGCTCTCCTTGAGGATCTTAGCGGTGCGGCCGTACGTATTGATAGTGCGGGTGAGCGCGGTCTTGAAGCCGGTCACATGGGTACCGTGCTCGGCGTTGTAGGTATTGTTCGCGAAAG
The DNA here is from genome assembly GCA_034666125.1 of Candidatus Parcubacteria bacterium. Classification (GTDB taxonomy): domain Bacteria; phylum Patescibacteriota; class Minisyncoccia; order Phycocordibacterales; family Phycocordibacteraceae; genus C7867-001. Next base: position 101,906 of record JAXDML010000010.1, on the reverse strand, counting down.
CCATGAGGCGAGGCGAGATGTCGTCCACGTACTGGAGGCTAACCTCGACCATGACGTCGTCCTTCTCGGCCTCGACGTAGAAGATGTTCTTATGGACCGGCTTCTGGTGCTGGTTGTTGAAGGCGACGAGCGAACGAAGTCCGCCCTCGAAGTAGAAGGTCATGCTTGGCGTCTCGATCCCAAGCTCCCGCACGTAGAAGACTCCTTCCGAATCGAGCTTCCCTGCCTCACGCGCGTCGATGACCGAGATGCGCGTGCCCTTCACGAGGTACGCCTGCTGGCGGACGTGGCTGACGATCTTGTCCCAATTCCATTCGATGCCGTCCTTGAAGATGTCCACGTCCGGCTTGAAGAAGACGATGGAGCCGTTGTGCGTCGTCTTTCCCACCTGCTTCACCTTCGCGAGCGCCTTGCCGATCTTGTACTCCTGCATGTGCACCGCGCCGTCCTTGTGCACGATGACCTTCGCGTGCTCGGAGAGCGCGTTCACGACCGAGGCGCCGACACCGTGCAGCCCGCCCGACACCTTGTATCCCGAATCCTCTCCGCCGAACTTCCCGCCCGCGTGGAGGGTGGTCATGATGGTCTCGAGCGCCGAGACCTTCGTCTTCGGGTGTATCCCTACGGGGATGCCGCGGCCGTTGTCGACGACGCGCACGTACCCGTCCGGCAGGAGCGCGATCTCGATGTCGTCGGCATGCCCGCCCATGGCCTCGTCGCGGGAGTTGTCGAAGATCTCCCAGATGAGGTGGTGGAGGCCGTCCGGACCGGTTGTGCCGATGTACATGCCCGGGCGCTTCCGGACCGGGTCCAGGCCCTCGAGGACGGTGATCGAGGAGGCGTCGTAGGCGCTTTTGGGTACACCGGAGGCGGCGCCTTTGGCGCCGCTCTGCCCCTTACCCTTTTGGGCCTTTTCGTCCTCTTTCTTGGCCATATTCTTAGCTGAAGTATAGCACGAATAGCGGAGGATTTCCTTCTTTTCGTACAGGCAGTTCTGGTAGGAGAATTTGACGCGCTGCCCAGATTGATGCTATAATATACCCAGGATCAACTCGCGGATACTGCCGCCTCAAACCGGTCTGGAGGGCCACGAAATGCACATTTTTAGAAAAGGCCAACGTGTCGATTGGGACCCGGAAAAGGTCTGTTCCGTCACGCTCGCGGCATTCGGACCCGGTCCATTCGTCGTCGCGTCGACCGAGGAGGTTCCCGACAATTGTGGGTGCGGGAAACCGATGGAAGATACGGAGCATCGGCAATACGGCCAGTGTCCGAACAACTTCGCCGGCCGCAACATGCAGCCGTTGCGCAAGACTGTAGGCCACTCTCAATGGCTGCGCCTGAGGCCTGAGGGGAGCACCGTCGAGCTCACCGGCCAATTCAGCGGCGAGCTCCTCAACCCTATATAGCCGTCCGAGGGACGGGAGCGATAGCCGCTTCCTCACCCGAGGCGGCTATCGTTTTGTCTTCACCCCAGCTTTTTCTTTGCCTTTTATACTGATGAGCATGGAAGGCCCCTCCCTATTCCTTGCTCAGGAACAGCTCAGACCGTTCAGGAAACAGGTCGTAGAGACCGCCTCAGGCAATACGAAGGCCGTTGAGTCGGCCGGCCTGGCCGGCAAGGAGGTGAAGGACATCTTCAGCTGGGGCAAGCATCTCGTATTCCAGTTCGACGACTTCGCCATCCGCATCCATTTCATGCTCTTCGGCACGTTCGAGGCGGAAGTGGAAGGAGTATGGGTCACGGGAGACTACCGCCGGGCGCGGGAGCCGCGGCTTGCGCTCGCCTTCCCGAACGGGCAGTTCCTCGCCTTCAGTTGCTCGGTGAAGGTCATCGAGTCCAGGAACGCGAAGCGCGAGTACGACTTCACCCGCGACATCATGCACGCGAAGTGGGATGCGGAGGCGGCATACGAGCGCGTACGCGCGATGCCCGACGAGGAGATCGCCGACGTGCTGCTCGACCAGGATGTCTTCGCGGGCGTGGGCAATATCATCAAGAACGAAGTCCTGTCGATAACGCGGACGGCGCCGACCCTGCGGGTCGGCGCACTTCCTCCCGAAAAGCTCCGCGAGATCATTACCGAGACGCGCGCCTTTTCGAAGCAATTCTACCGATGGCGGAAAAAGTTCATCCTCCGCAAGAATCTGAAAGCTCACGGCCGTGGTACCTGTCCGCACTGCGGCGGCAAGCTCATAAAGCGGAAGACCGGCAAGCGGCAGCGCTGGGCGTATTGGTGTCAGCTCGACCAGCCCTAGCTATATGAAAAGGCCCCGCCGCGCGCGATGCGGAGGGGCCCCTTTCAGATCGCGCTGTCGCGCAAGTTTTGCGGAAGATGCCGGACCGAACCCCAGTCGGAATTCCAGCCCAGGTCTCCTCCGCGGAAGAACCGGCCGTACCAGAGCGGTGGCATGATGCCGGTCGGATCGATGCCGATCTTGTTATAGAACAGATGGAACAGTCCCCTGAAGAGCTCAGGATCGCCGTTTGCAAGCGCCCATGCGAAGAACTGGCGCCCGCGATTCCCGTGCGATTGGATGATGATCCTGGCAGGACGCTTATGCTTTGCGCGGATGGGTGCGCCCTGGAGGACGAGCTTTTCGGAGATGTCCCCCATGAGCTCGCATGTCTGCTCGAACGATTCCTCGCCCGGCAACACCTCCTGACCGGGACCGAACCGCTTGATCCGGCTCTCCAGATAAGCCATCACCTCTTCGCTCGAATTCGGCTTTCCGAGCATACAGGTCGCACGCGGCCACTCCCCGACAGCGGGTTCTCGCCGCAAGCGGTCACACAAGTGGATGTCCGACTCTTGTACGACCCTCACGGACCGTAGTGCCGGACTGCACAGGATAAGGTCGGGGCGCAAGCGCTCGATCTCCCTGCCCAGTCGCATAAGCTGCTTCTTTCCGCGCTTGGTGATGTCGCACCCATCACCGTAATAGGTATCGTCTTGGATGGCGACGCTGTGTGGATGACGCACCCACCACATGATCACCGTAGGATCAGCGTATGGATGCATGACTTGAGTCCCTTTCTTAAAGGCCTCCCCGCTCTTCATGTAAAGCTAATGTAGGCCGCAAGTCAAGCGTGGTATCCTCTGACCTAATGAGGATCGCCATCATGGCCATCGGGCTCCCGGGTTCTGGAAAGACGACCTTCTTGAAGCCGCTAGCCGAAAAGTACGGTCTTGCGTACATCAATCGGGACGAGATCCGGGAAGAGCATCTAGGCGATGCGCGGGACCATTCGGACCAGAAAGCTGTCTGGGAAGAAGCGAATCTTCGTACTGCGGAAGCTCTCGGAGCGGGTCAGGGAGTAGTCCTGGATGCCACGTTCCTTGAGAGGTGGAAGCGAAAATCGATGATCGATTTCCTCCGCGACCATAACGCTAACCGGATAGTTGGAGTGCTGTTCGACGTTTCATTTGCCGTAGCACAGGAACGGAACGTAGCCAGGGATCGTGTCGTTCCTCTTAAGGTCATGCAGTGGATGGAGGAGAAGATGAGGACCGAACCACCCGAAGTCTCTGAAGGCTTCGACGCTATCTACGCTGACCTTAGCGGCCTTGAGAAAGAGCTTTCTCGCTAAGGGAGTACGGAGTCTTTAATTGCTTGTGCGACATCGTCTCGACCTTGAGTCCCGTCTATATCATGTACTCGGTATAGTGCGTTCTGCCTAAAGAAATCGAGGAGCGGGAGCGTATCGGTAACGAACCAATCGAGGCGTTTCTGTATGGACTCCTCGGTAAGGTCATCCGACCTTCCCTCTGCTTCCCCACGTTGCTGTAAACGTAATCGGGATATTTGTTCCGGAACTTCGAGATTAATGACGTCCACTCGCGTACCCCTATAAAAACTGAGCAACGAGTGAAATAGCTCGCCTTCTATCTTGTGACGGGGAACCCCGTCAACGAGCAAATGTGCGTTCTCTGGCGTGGACTCGAAAACCGGGAGCCAGAGGGTCGGAGCGAGGAAAAGGGGAAGCCTTTCCCCCTTATCAATAGCGGTCTTAGCCTGGCGCTGTATCCTCGAATCCCCTTCTGTGAAGGAACGGATCAGCGGTGCCCATTCAAACGGCACTATTTCGCCAACCTTCTTTCCTACAAGATGCTTATGCAGGGAGCGCATCTGAGTCCCCTTGCCTGAGCCGGGCCTGCCGAAAAAGAGTACGGTGAGGGAATCCATATTCAGCGCACCTCCCACCCATCGCGGGAGTTCAGGGCGGCGGTGATGCGTTCCATGACCGGATCGAGGTCGGCATCTGAAAGCGTGCGGTCGGGAGCCTCGAAGACGAGACGGAACGCGTACGACGTGCGCCCGTCCTTATCGAACCTATCAAACAGATCCATACGCAGGAGCAGCTCTCCGGCCTCCTTCTGTATCAGAAGCGCAACCTCCGATTCTTCCGTTACCTCGGTCGTCCAGACGGCGATGTCGCGAAGCGCGAACGGGTAGATCGAATAGGGCCGATACGGACCCAGTATGAGACGCTTTGGCTCGTACCCTTCTCCGAGAGACCCAAGATTCACGTCTGCAAGCGAAAGCTCGGCGACGGTTCCGTCGTGCAGCACGGACTTCGCGAATCCGGCATCCGGCATCGTTTCCATAAGCGCGTCGATGTCGTCATCCAGGATAAGCTTCGACGTCTTGCCGGTAAGCGACTCGTACCCAAGCGCGAGCGACAGGCTTTCACCCGCGCTCGCAAAGACCGTCCCTATCTCGAAAAGCTTGAGAGACGGCTCGGGACCGAGGGTGCGCGGCGCCTCGTAGCGCGCGCGCCTGAGCGCGTCGCGCATATTCCCCGCCAGGTCCGGGCGCAGATATGGACGATCCATCTGAAGCGGGTTCGCAAGCTCTATTTCCCCCGCTTTCGCGAACGACGGCGTGAGTATCTCCACGTACCCGCGCTCAAGCAACAGGTCCTTGATGCGTTCGATGCCGCGCTGGCGAAGCTGGTCGGGCGCACCGTCCGAAGCCGGGAGTAGCGTCGGCGGCACGTGCTCATACCCGAGTACGCGCCCCGCCTCCTCGGCTATGTCTTCCGGGATGCGGAGGTCGCAACGCACGAATGGCGGCGTGACATGGAATGTCTCGCCTTCCAGCGTATGCGGGATGCCGAGCCGATCCAGAGCGCCGGTCACGTCGGAAGCGGCGTACGCCGTGCCGAGAACCTTGTTTATGCGCTCCAGGGACACGCTCAAGCGGGGCATGCTCTCGGGAGCCGGATATTGATCCGTCACGCCGACCACCTCACCTCCCGCGACTTCCCTAATGAGGCTGAGGACGTCCCGCATGCCGTACGCGACGAGCTCCGATGACGGGCGGTTCTGGAAACGCGCAGACGCGTCGGTAAAGAGCTTCAGTGCCTGTGCCGCGCGCCGTATGGACGTACCGTCGAAATTCGCGACCGATATGAACAGATCCGTCGTCTGCTCCGTTATCGCCGATGCCATGCCTCCCTTGATGCCCGCGATATCAAGCAGTTTTCCGTCGACGCCCTCGCAGATCACGAGCGTTCCTTCGGGAAGGACGTAGGTCTCTCCGGAGAGAACCTGTATCGATTCTCCCTCCAGGGTGTCGCGCACTCCTACGCGGAGTATCCCACGATCCGATCCGATCTTCGAAGCGTCGAACGCGTGGAGCGGCTGACCCATATTGAGCGTCACGTAGTTGGTAGCGTCCACGATGTTGTTTACGGAACGCTGTCCCACGGATTCGAGCGCTTTCCGTAACCAATCGGGAGACGGCCCGACCCTCACTCCTCTGACCAATGCTCCCAGGTGGCGCAGGCAGCCGTCAATGCGTATCGTTAGTTCAAGTTGTTCCGTGGTCGGCCATGCAGGCAAGGGCGCTGCCAGCGGGTCGTCCTTCATTGGGATGTCGAGCGCGGCGGCAACCTCGCTTGCGACGCCGCGGTGCGAGAGCATGTAGCAGGCGCGGTCGGGAAGCACCTTCACGTCGAGCACGTCTCCCTGGATCTCTTCGACTTCCGAGGAGTGGAAGGTAAGGGCGCCCGCGAGCGCCTCTGCCTCCGGCAGAGGCGCTTCGAAGAACTTCTGCAGCCAGTTACGGGAGACTTTCATGGTTAGAGGAGCTTCTCGCCGTTCGGTACCGGTCGATCGGGCTGGGCAAGCACGATATTCCCGTCAGCGTCCTTGAATCCCGTGGTGAGGAATTCAGACGTGAAAGCCCCGACCTTCTTGTCGCCTAGATTGACCGCCCCGATGATCTGCCTGCCAACGAGATCTTCCTTCGCGTAAAGGGTGGTGATCTGCGAACTCGACCATTTGATACCGAACTCGCCAAAATCGACCTGCAGCTTTAACGCGGGATGTCGAGCCTCGGGAAAGTCTTGGACTTCGAGAATGGTCCCGGCTCTCAGCTCAACGTTAAGGAAATCCTGGTAAGAAACGTTTTCCATATGATTAGCTACTGCACGGTCGTGTCGAAGGCGTGCACGAAGCGGATATCACCCGAGTGGAAGCCTCGGATATCGGTTACGCCGTGCTTAATCATGACGAGCCGCTCGATGCCCACGCCGAAGGCGAAACCCTGGTATTTCTCAGGGTCAACTCCGGCGTTTCGCAAGACGTCGGGATGCACCATGCCCGCGCCCATGACCTCGAGCCATTTGCCTTCTTTACCCGGCGCTTCGTACCACACGTCGACTTCCACCGACGGCTCGGTGAACGAGAAGTAGCTCGGGCGGAAGCGCACCTGCGCGCTCTCGCCGATATAGTCCCTGAAGAATCGGTCGAGCGTTCCCTTGAGGTGCGCGAGCGTGATGCCCTCTCCCACCGCCAGTCCCTCGTTCTGATAGAACTGCGCCTCGTGGGTCGCGTCGGTCGCCTCGTTGCGGAAGACCTTGCCGGGCACGATGATGCGGTACGGCGGCGGCATTCCCTTCTTCATCTGTTCCTCCATATACCGGATCTGGGTCGGTGACGTATGCGTGCGCGGGACGCGGGAAGGCTCTTCCTTTGTCCAGAAGGTGTCCTGCATGTCGCGGGCCGGATGGTCCTCGGGAATGCGGAGCGCCGTGAAGTTGTGCCACTCGTCCTCGAGTTCCGGCCCTTCCGCGATACCGAAGCCCATGCGTCCGAAGATGTCCGCGATCTCGCGGGTAGCGGCGGTCAGGGGGTGAAGACGTCCGTTGGCCATATCTCCAGAATATACCGTACTCCATGGAAAAAACACCTTATTTTGCTATACTTTCCCCATCATGGGTGGCATCGAAGTGCTCATCTACGGGCTCCTCTTCATAGGCCTCTACTTCGAGGTCTTCGTCCTGCTGACCTTCCTTTCGGGCCCCGCCCGGGAGCGCCGCGCCCGCCCGTTGAGCACCCGCACGCCCCACGTCGCGATGATCGTCCCCTGCTGGAACGAGGAGCCGACCATCAAGGGGAACGTCGAGTCCCTCCTCACCCTCGACTATCCCGAGGACAGGCTTGAGATCATCGTCGTGAACGACGGCTCGACCGACCGTTCGGGCGAGATCCTCGACGAGGCGTTCGCGGACCATCCGCGCGTGAAGATCATCCACCAGCTGAACGGCGGGAAGCACGCCGCGCTCAACACCGGCATCGAATACGCGAAGGATGCCGAACTGGTCGGCTGCCTCGACGCCGATTCGTACGTCGAGAAGAGCGCGCTGCGCGAGATCATCTCCTGCTTCGACGACCCGCGCGTGGCGGCGGCGACCGTCGCCATGTCCGTCCACGACCCCAAGAAGCCGCTCGAGGTCATGCAGCACGTCGAATATATCCTCGGCATCGCGCTCCGGCACGTTATGTCGGCCGTGAACGGCATCTACGTGACCCCGGGGCCGTTCTCCCTCTATCGCCGAGCCATCGTGCTCAAGGTCGGCGGCTTCCGGTTCGGGCATCAGACCGAGGACATGGAGATGGCGCTCCGCCTGCAGCGCGAAGGGTACTGGATCGAGAACGCGCCTAAAGCCCGCGTGTACACCAAGGTCCCCGCGAGCGTACGCGGCCTCATCAAGCAGCGCACCCGCTGGACGTCGGGCTTTCTCCGGAACGTGGCCTTCGACTACCGCGGCATGATCGCCAATCCCCGCTTCGGTGTGCTCGGCCTCATGGTCCTTCCGCTCGGCTTCTTGGCGATCCTGGGAGGCATCGTACTCTTCGGCATGCTCATATTCTCGATCGTGGACGATGTCGTCCAGGGATACCTCGTGCACCGCGGCATCCCCTTTTCCTACACCTTCTCCCAGATACCGCACGAGTGGTTCTTCATACCGCTCTCCGTCCTTTCGGTCCTCGCCATCGTTTCGAGCGCCGGCATCATCCTGTTCATCATCATCGGAAAGAGAGTGTCGAACACTCCGGCGAAGCTCTTCACGGGCATCCTCGCGTATACGCTCATCTTCCGCCTCATCGCTCCCCTATGGCTCCTCAGGTCCCTCAAGGACGTCGCCCTAGGCACCAAGCGCCCTTGGCGTTAGAATTCCCCTAAACTGATAGATATATGTCACTGCCCGCCCGGAACGCCGTCATCGCCCTGGTCATCACGCTTGCCATCATCGGCAGCGTCATCTACGCGATCAACTACCTCGATCGGAAACGCGTCGCCCAGCTGAACGACCTCCAGACCCGCCTCGCGACCGACACCCTTTCCATCGAGACGCAATTCGCGCTTCTTGAAGAGACCTCCTGCGCGAACCTTTCCGAGGGCAATACCCTCTCGCGCGAGATGACGGACCTCGGCGACCGGCTCGCCTTCGCCGAGACCCAGCTCGGGAACGACAACGATCAGGTGATCCAGCTCAGGAAGCAGTACACGCTCGTACAGATACGCGACTATCTCCTCACGAAGCGCCTTGCGGAGGCCTGCGACCTCGACCCGACCGTCGCGCTGTATTTCTATTCGAACGAGACCGGCGCGTGCGACGACTGCGACCGCGCGAGCTACGCGCTCTCGTATCTCCATGAGACCAACCCCGATCTGCGCGTCTACTCCTTCGACTACAATCTCGACCTGGGCGCGCTCAAGACGCTCATCGCGGTCGAGAAGGTGGAACCGAGGTTCCCGGCCTTCGTCATCGACGGCGTGCGTACGTACGGCTTCACGGAGGTCGACGAGTTCAAGCTCAACTTTCCGAAGAACTTCTTCGCGACCACGTCTACCTCGACATTCACGACCCCGCTCCGGCGTTAGTCCCTGGTTCCAGGTCCGTCAAGAAGCGCATTCAATTCCGCGATGAGTTCCAGCTTCTGCTCAAGCGAGAGCTTCTCGTCGAGCTCCTTGGCGATGAGCGTGTAGTCGTTCTGGTCCATAGTCAAATCTTCGCGGAGAGCCGCGCGATATCGTCCGGATCATTAGGATCGATGGTCTCGTATACCCGGTCCGCCTTCATCATGTTCGTTACCGCAAGGATCGTAGCGACCGCTGCGCCTCCGACCGTTCCCATATTAAAGAGCGCGCCAAGCTGAGAGGAGTCGGGGCCTCCCTGCGTAAGCCGCACGAGCAGATTCGTGAAGAGCAGCCCGGGCGCGAGCATGGCCATGAGTCCCGCGAAGCGCTTCATCCTGTCTTCCAGGATCTCCTCAGCCTCAAGGACGACCATTTCCCGCTCCTCGGGTAAGGCTGTCGGACCGTCGTCGCTCTCCATCGTGTCATCGTCTTCCTCGTCCTCAACGAGGTCTTCGGGAACGGCCTCTTCCCTCGTGAACTGACGCGGATACCGGGCGAGCAGCCGTTCCCGGAGTTCCCGTAAAGCCGTCTCGAGTCGTGCGGGCAACGCCTCGCCTTTGCCGGAGTCGGCGGGCAGGCGGCCAAGCGCGTGCTCCATGGCTGTCATGGATAAAGTATATGCCCATACCGTGGCTTGGGGCAATGCGCCGTCCTTATGGGAAAACCGGAGCCGGCGGAGGGGTTCGAACCCACGACCTGCTGTTTACAAAACAGCTGCTCTACCAACTGAGCTACACCGGCAAGTGTCTATGTACGTAGTTTACCCCTCCCCTTCCTTTCGCACGATGTCGCCCATCGTATGAGCTCTCTGCGAGAGAAGCACGTCGGGGGCGGAACGCGGCGCGTCTTCACCGGCCGTCGCTATGCGGGGAGGCGGGGCGGTATTTTCGCGCCGCGTGCGCAGGACGCTCACGGCGCGCGTGAGGTTGCGCTCCACGGCACGGACCCCGATAAGCGTGCCATGCGCGGCGTCGTGAGCCACCGTATTGAGCGAGGTGCGGGTCAGATGCGCGGTGAGCGCGCCCCAGTCGATGTGCTCGACGAGGAACTGAGCGCGGGACACTTTCGAGTCGAGCCTATAGCGGAACGTCGCGAAGAAACGACTACCCCGTCTCGCCTCATACGCGGTCAGCAGGAGAAAGGCCAAGAACAGGGCCCCTGCGACGAGGATACTGATGAGATACGGCATACGTTCGGACTATTGTATCACCAGACGCGACCGGCGCGCATACTGACATCCTGGTGGGGCGACGGTATGCGCACCGGCCGCTTCTAGCGCGCTGAAAAACGTGCGAACTTGGTGACTTCAACACGCTCTCCAAACTTTTGGGAGGCTTCCGTAATGAGATCGCGGACAGTCTTCGATTCGTCCTTGATATACGGCTGGTTCATGAGGACCTGGTCCTTGAAGTAGCTCGCCATCTTCCCTTCCAGGATCTTCTCCTGCATGGCGGCGGGCTTGTCCTTCACTTCCTCCATGAATACGGACTTCGCTGCCGCTTGCGCGTCCTCGGCGATATCGGACTCGTTGAGGTAGGTGGGGTTGCTCGCGGCGACCTGCATGGCTATCTCGCGCGCGAGCTGCGGGAACTCCTCGTTGCGCGCAACGAAGTCGGTCTCGCAGGAAAGGAGCACCATCGCGCCGATCTCGCCGCCATGGACATACGTGGCGACCGCGCCGGCTCCCAGGTCCCGATCGGACTTCTTGTCGGCAGCCGCGCCGCTCTTCTTCCTGAGGATCACCTCTGCCTTCTCAAGGTCGCCTCCCGCTTCCTCCAGAGCCTTGCGGCACTGCATGACGGAAACGCCCGTCCTGTCGCGGAGTCCCTTCACTGCGTCCATTGAGATGTCCATGTCGAAAGTGCTTAAGGTTTGATTACGTAAATTGCCCCGCTGCCCGTACGGAAATTAGGCCTTGCTGCCCGTCTCGAAGGCCGTTGCGAGCTCGTCGAGCACGAGCTTGACGGTCGCGCGCGACGCGTCGTTCACTACGATCGGGAATGCCGCGTCGGTAAGATCGCAATCGGAGCTCATGATGCCGATGACCGGGATGCCGGCGTCGCGCGCCTCCTTCGACGCATGCGCCTCGTGCTTCGTATCCACGATGACCATGGCGTCCGGGCGCTTTGCGAGAGCGGCGATACCACCAAGGCGCTCCTCGAGGCGGGTGATCTCGCGGTCGATGAAGACACGCTCGAGCTTGGTGTAAATCTTCGCGAGCTCGCCGGATTCGCGTTTCTGCGTCAGGTCGGACAGGCGATCGATGCGCTTCTTGATCTCGACGAAGTTCGAGAGGGTCCCGCCGAGCCAGCGGCCGGCGACATACGGCTGTCCGATGCGGCGAGCGGCTTCACGAACGCTGTCGGAGACCTCGCGCTTCCCGCCCACGAAGAGTACGGTCTTGCCGTCACGCGCGAGCGCTCCCATCGCCTGCTTCGCCTTCGCGAGCTGCTCGTCGGTCTTCTGGAGGTCGAATATCTCGACCTTGGACTTCGTGCCGATCACGAAGGGCTTCATGGAAGGATGGCGGCGGCTCTTCACCTGCGCGAAGTGAGCGCCCGTCTCGAAAAGACGGTCAACGCCAATCCCCCCATCGGCTTTGGCCGAAGTATCGGTAGTCATACCAAAGAAGATACCACAGGCTTAATTGGCCTGCAAATATGGGCCTGATTCCTGGTCCTCTGAGACAAGGCTAGAACTTTTATTGCTATACTTAAGGAAACATAACCTAACATGATACCCAAAAATACCATTTGCCTCTGGTTTAATAAGGATGCGGAAGACGCGGCGAGTTTTTACGCCGCTACATTTCCTGATAGTAAAGTAAATGCTGTTTTTCATGCTCCCAGTGACTTTCCGGGTGGCAAGAAGGGCGACGTGCTAACAGTGGAGTTCACCGTCTGTGGAATTCCTTGTATCGGTCTGAATGGCGGCCCTACGTTTACTCAAAGTGAGGCATTTTCCTTTCAGATCGCAACGGAAGACCAGGAAGAGACGGATCGCTATTGGAACGCGATTGTTGGGAATGGCGGTAAGGAGAGTGAGTGTGGATGGTGCAAGGACCGCTGGGGAGTATCATGGCAGATCACGCCGCGTACGCTGATTGAGGCACTTGCTCTTGGTGGCGCAGAAGCAGAACGCGCTTTTAAAGCGATGATGACCATGAAGAAAATCGACGTAGCCGCTATTGACGCAGCGCGACGGGGTTAAGGACTAGAACGGATCCGTTCTAGTCCTTGAATACTTATTTAAGGTTGCTGGGAGACGAGGTTTCGAATCTCGTTATTTAGCGCTCTCCTTCCCCGCTGCGGCGAGCGCCTCTACGATCGGATCGATCGCGCCGAGCATGATCTTCGGCAGGTTGTGCCAGGATTCCTTGATGCGGTGGTCCGTGACGCGATCCTGCGGGAAGTTGTAGGTGCGTATCTTCTCGGAGCGGTCGGCGGTGCCGATCTGGCCACTTCTGAGGTCGGCGTGCTTCTTCGCCTCTTCCTCTTCATATAAGGTCTCGAGCTTCGCGGCGAGGATACTCATGGCCTTCTCGCGGTTGCCGAGCTGCGATCGTTCGCTCGTCGAGCGTACATCGATGCCCGTCGGCTTATGGATGAGCCTGACCGCGCTCTCGATCTTGTTCACGTTCTGGCCGCCCGCGCCTCCGGAACGCGAGAATTCCATCTCGATGTCGGCCGGATTGATCTCGAACTTCGGCTTCGTACGTATGGGCAGTACGGCGACGGAGGCCGTAGAAGTGTGGATGCGTCCCATCTTCTCGGTCACGGGGGTGCGCTGCACGCGGTGCACGCCGGTCTCATAGCGCAGCGCCGTGTACGCGTCAGCGCCTTCTATCTCGAGCGTCGCGTCGTCCACCATGCGCACCTTCCACTTCTTTCCTTCGGCGTATTTCTGGTACATATCGCGGAGTTCCGCGGCAAACAGGCTTGCTTCGTCCCCGCCTGCCCCCGCGCGGAACTCGAGCACGACCGCCTTCGGCAACGACTCCTCTTCCTTATCCTTGCTGAGGATCTGCGCTATCTCTTCGAGTATCTCCTTCTTGCGCGTCTCCGCGCGTTCAGCGTCCTCTTCCGCGAGTTCGAGCAGCACCGCGTCACCGCCGGCCGCGGTGCGACCGCCCTGCACGTCCCGCTCGAGGCGTTCGTATTCCTCCGCAAGGTACGCGGTCTTATGGTTCGACTTGAATTCTGGAGAGTATTCCATGCAGTAAATAGTAACAAAAACTCAGCTTTTACCTATGTTCCGGGCAAGATTCTATAACCATGCATTTCTTATAGTGACTACGTGCCGGCGGGCTCGGAGCCGCCCTAGTCTCCATTAATTCTTGATGAGAGTTGAGGTGGCTCGTGTCTCACGAAAACGCAAAAAGCCGCAACCTGCGGCTTTTTGCGTTCTACTCTTCTTTTATTTCTTCCCTGCCTTCGAGGCGCGCTGCTTGAAGCGCTCGACGCGTCCGGTCTTGTCGAGAGTGCGGTCCTCGCCGGTATAGAACGGATGGGATTCCGAGGAGATCTCGACAACGACCTTCGGATACTCCTTGCCTTCGAAGGTGCCGGTCTCCTTCGTCTTGATAGTCGAGCCTACCAGGAACTGCTTTCCCGAGGACATGTCCTCGAAGATGACCAGGCGATGATCGGCTGGATGGATGTCTTTCTTCATCCGGCGACTATAGCAAATGAGCCGCTTCCCCGCAAACGCCCTAGAACTCGATGAACTTCGGGATGAGGTTCACGATCGCTTGCGCGCTCGCTTCCCCGTCGTCGCACCTGATCGTATATACGCTCTGTTTGGAGATGGTCGGCGTGGCCTGGCCGCTCTGAAGGGCGCAGGAGGTGCCCAGGGCCTGGCTCACGCCCGGACCGGTGATGGTGCAGGAAGAGTCGACCTTCGACGCGGTCCAGGAGATGGTTGATGTCTGGCCTTCGCGGACGCGGTTGGGACTTGCGGTGATGGTGACATCGGCGGTGCCGCAAGCGACCGGACCGACGGCTACGACCGGACAGTTGCCGCTCGTATAGCCGGATTTCGACACGGTCATACCGAAGCTGCCGACGCCGGTGAACGTGCGGTTCGCCGTATCTCCGGTGCCGTAGCTGCCGACGCCGTCCGCAGGCGTCCAGATATAGGGTGCCGAAGCTCCCGAAGCGGTATACGTTACCGACTGGCCGACGTTCACGCTCTGGCTCGATACCGCACAGGAAAGAAGCGGGCCCGGATCATCTGGGTCTTCCGGATCTTCCGGAGTCGTGGTCACCGAAACGGTCACCGCCGCAGTGGCCGTACCCCCGGTCCCGTTGCAGGTGAGCGTATAGAGCGTGGTCGCGGCGGGCGTGACCGAGCTGGTGCCGGTCGTGTTGGGAGTCACCGAGCCGACGCCATGGTCGATGCTGCAGGACGTCGCATTGGTCGACGACCAGGTGAGCGTGGAGGAACTCCCCTGCACGACCGAGATCGGGTTCGCCGACAGGGTCGCCGTGGGCGCGTCCGGGGGGTTGACCGTGAGGACCGGGCACTGGTAGCTCACAGTCTGCGCGCTGGAAGATGTCTGCGTACCGTCGTATATGACCACTCCCCAGTACTTATCGACGGTCCACCCGTTCACGACCTGATAGTCCGAGGAGTTCGTGGCGCGGCGACCGTTGCCGCTATGGAGCGACACCTCAACGCTGTGCGGACAGGTACCGGCGCCGAAGCCGGTCCCGTTCGGGTTGCAGCCCTGTGCCGTGTGCGCCTGCATGCAGTAGTTCTGGGGATTCACATGGAAGTCAGCCGGGCCGAAGTTCGGATCGTTGATCTTGGACCGCGCCCAGGACTTCGCGACGCCGCTCGCATTGCCTGTCGTACCGCCATCCTGCGTGAACGAGTCACTGTCGATCGCGGGTCCGGTGCAGCGCTGATTGTCATACGAGGCCGAAGCCCAGCCACTCGCGCCGGTCGACGAGGAGTCGGTCACCTCGACGATGGCGTTCTTGCTGCCGGGTGAGTCATAGGTGGCCTGGACGCTCGAACCCGTGAGGCCGGTGAGCAGGTCGCCGATCCATGAGTACGAATACGGCGAGGTGCCGCCCCACGCGCTTGCGAACCAGGTGACCGGCTGGTTGACCCGGCCGGGCGACGGGTTTACGGAACAGCTCACGCCGATGGGCGGCGCGTTGACGCCGAGCACTTTCGAGTCGGAGGCCGTACTGCCCTGATTTCCGGTGCAGGTGACGGAATAGGTCGTCGTCTGGGTCGGCGAGACGGACACGTTGCCGGATGTCGCTCCCCCGGTCGAGAAGTTCGTGCCGGTGCAGGACGTGGCGTACTGCGACGACCAGGCGAGGCTTGCCGAGTTGCCGGTCTGGATCGAGGACGGGTTCACGTAGAGCTGCACGCCTGCGCCGTGCTGAGTGGTTATAGTCACTTGCGTCCCTATGCTTCCGCCGGAACCGCTGCAGGTGATGCTGTAGGTTCGGTTGCTGCTCGCGCTGGCGCTCGGCGTTACCGATACCGATCCACTCGTCGCGCCATTCGTCGCATAGGCCTGTCCGGTGTGCTGGTCGACGACATTGGTGCATGACGTCGCGTTGGTCGAAGACCACGAAAGGGTGGCCGAATTGCCGTATATCAAGGAGGTCGGATTCGCGGACATGCTGACCGTAGGCGGATTGCTCGAGATGGTCACCGTCGCGGTTCTGGTGATGCTGTAGCAGTTCACGCTATAGGTCGTCGTCACCGTAGGGTTGACTGTCACGCTCCCGTTTCGTGCGCCTCCGGTCGAGAAGCCGGTCCCGACGCAATTGGGAGTCTCGCCAGTCACGGGGTCCATCGGGGGCGAGGCGCTCCACGAGAGGGTGACCGGAGCGCCCGGCGAGCTCGATGGAGGATTCGCGTTAAGGGAGACGTTCTTACCGCCCTGCGCGTGTGCATACGCCACGCATAGGAAAAGTCCGAAAGCGAATACGAGAGCAAAAGGCAGCAAGCGCCGTGTCGAAGAGATAACGTGGGTCTTAGTCATGGAGTATCGAAAGCTTGTAATCGCCCGGCAACGGCGCGGGCGGATGTACCCGGAACGTCTCGTCGCCCCGCGCGAGGACGAGCTCGCCGGTCCCGGCGTCGATAGTGCCGGTCACGAGCGCCCCGCCCGAGAACGCCATCTCGCCGGGCGCGGACGGCGCCTGGATGGCGGACTCGAAGCTCGCCCCGACGCTGTTGGCTATCGAGAACTGCTGGATCGTCCCTAGGGCCGGAACGTACAGCGCGAGTTTCATATTCTGAGCGTCGACCGCGAAGACCGCGTCCGGCGCGAGCGAAAGCAGCTCGTAGGCCTCCCCTGTCTCTACATTTACGGACATCACCTTCCCGTCCCGCTCGAGGACGACGAAGAATCCGCCCGGAAGCAGGACCGGATGCATGCCGGCGCCGATGTCCGTTTCCTTCTTCGTGAGCGGGCTCCATACCGTTATATGGCCGTCCCCACCGGCTTCCGGCACGGACACGTACGCGGCGACGCCCGAAAGATCGTCGTATGCCAGATCGAACTTGAGGGTCGTCGAGTGCGTGAGTTCCTCGAGTCCTACGCCCGGATTCTCACGGTCCTGGCGGTACAGATTCGAACGGCTGAAGCCGGGATCCCCTATGAGGTAGTAGCCCTTGGCATCGGTATGCGCGGCGTCCAGGACGACCGCCGTTCCCTGCCCTTCGGTATTGAGCGGCACGAGCGATCCGTCTTCCAAATCGATCCGCTGCATCGCGGCGAGCGGGAGACCGTCGGACGCGATCGTGACCATCTGGCCCGCAGGGACCAGTTGTGATCCCTGCCAGTGACGGTAGGCGAAGTATCCGATGAGGGCGACTGCGGCGATGAGAACGACGATGGCGAGCGAGCGGCGCTGGATAGGAGTGAGGGGGAATTTCGAATGCTGGCTTGCGGCGGGGGTAATGGTTGTAGGGGTATCCATATATAGGCTCATGATACACCCATACGGGAGAGGCCAAGAAAAACAGGGCGCCCTGTGTGGACAAGGCCGTAGTTAGGTGTTTTAGCGCGCTCCTATTCTCCTTCGAGGGTATCGATATCGGCCTGGAAGGCGGCGGCCTTGCTCATGACGCTTCCGGCGTAGACCTGTCCTGCCGAAGCCCAGTTGCCTCCCGCGTAGTATTTCGCGGCTGCGGTGTGCTCGGAGCCGCCTGCGGCTCCGACGTCGGCCAGGTAGAGGCCGGTGGCGACGATGGCATGAAGCGGATTCCAAGGGTCGGTCGCGGCGACGCCGAGCGAACTCCTGATGCGCGGCTCGTAGACTGCCCACGTTGACGGGATGAACTGGGTCGGGCCCATGGCTCCGCCGTACCCGCCTGGCTGAGGACATGAGACCGGGGTGGTCGACCAGTCGCGGCCGAGCGCATTCATGATGCGCTCGAACGGTACGGTATCGCGCGGCACCTTCATCGTGCCCGAGAACGGCGTGCCGGTATTCTTCCCCTTCCCGTCGCCCGTTACGAGGCTCGTAATGTAACACTGGCCGACGTTGCGGCCGAGGTCCGACTCCTGCGAGAGGATGGCGAGTATCATCGCCGGGCGGACTCCCGTGATGCGCGATGCGGTCTTCGCGTGCTCGTACGCGGTTCCGAACGGGATGGCGCCGCCGCCTCCGGCAAGGCCGAACAGCTCCGCGCGGATCTGCGCGGCCGAACGCTCGAGCGCCGACCGGGTGCCCTGGTACCGCGCCTGCTCGTTCTTATTGAGCGACAAGAGCCGCGCCTTTTCCGCTTCCTGCCGCTTCACCTGCGCTTCCTCGAGAACGCGCAGCTGGCGGAGCTCCTCCTGCTGGCTTCGCTGCGTCTCAAGCCCGTCCTTCTCGACTTCCGTCGCGGAGCGCGTGCTCGCAAGCACGCGCGACGACTCCCCGATGGCTGTCTTCAGGCTCGCGAAGGAATCGAGGTCACCGAAGAACTCCGATACATCCTCGGTCGAGAGGACCACCTCGATGAGCGAGTAATCGTCATAGTGCTGGGTCTGGCGGATGATCTCGGCGAGCCCTTCCTTCTGTTCGCCAAGCTGGTCCGTCAGGGTATTGATCGCGCTCGAGTGGAGCACGATATTCTCGGAGAGCGCCGAGATGGCGATGTCGGTCGCCTGTATCTGGAGGCGGGTCTTCTTGATCTGTCCGTCGAGGACGTTGATGTCGCGCTGCAGGGACATGCCCTCACCCTGGAGTCCCGTGATGACGGTATCGGTCTGCCGTATCTGCGCCTCTATCTCGTTCAACTGCCGCTGAAGTTCGGCTCTGCGCTCGCCCGTGGCGACCTGCGCATTCGTGAAAAGCGGCGTCACGAGCGCTACGGAAAGAAGGATGGTACCGAGCGCAGCAGCAGCGAGGAGCGGGTGCCGGCGAACAAATAACATATGCATGTCAGTATATCAGACGCCGCAAAACGGACCGGATTTACTTCATGAAGCGAAAAGCCGTGGGTGAACCCGCGGCTTTTCGCTTCAGCACGTATAGGCTATTCTCCCTCCTTCTTCTCCTCCGCTCCCTCTTCCTTGCCCTTCTGCTCCACCTCGATGGCGGCCATGTCCGGCGCGGCGGTCTCCTCCTCGGCCTCTACCTCGACTTCCTGGATGAGCGCGACGACCTCGTCTTCCTCCACTTGCGCGATGACTCCCTTGGGCAGCTTGAGGTCCTTTACGTGTATCTGGTCGCCTACGGCATTCAATACTGAAATATCCACCTCGATCTCGTGCGGGAGATCCGCAGCTTCTGCCTCGATCGGAAGCTCGTGCATGACCTTCACCAGGTTGGCGCCGGTCTTTACTGCGAAGGATTCGCCGGCGAACGTGAGCGGCACCGCCACTTCCACCTTCGCGCCTTTCTCGATGGCGTACAGGTCGGCGTGGCGCGGTATGGTCGTCACCGGGTCGCGGTCCACTTCGTGGATGAGCACCTGGAGCGTGCTGCCCAAGCCCTTGAGTTCTATGACGGAGGACTCTCCCGCGTCGCGGAGCACTTTCTTGAATTCCGGAACCGAGAGCGTTATGGCTTCGGCCTTCTGTTTCGGCCCGTATACGATGGCCGGCATCCGGTCGTCAGCGGCGAGTTTCCGGGAAGCCCTGCCGATCTCCTGGCGCTTCGTAGCGTTGAGCGTAATGGTCATGATTGGGAGAGTATGCCCGAAAGCGCGCTTTCGGGCAAGTCTGTAGCCTGTTAGGCAATCGCCTCGGCGACCTGCTTGAGGCGTGCGAGGAATGCTTCGCGCGCGGCAGGGACGTTCTCGTCCTTCCCTTTCCATATAGCCAGCGCCTCGTCCTGGAGCGCGCGCGAGTAGCTGAAGGTGAGGGGCCAGGGCGCATGCTTCGCGCGCGCTTCCCTGGTTATCGCTGCAAGGTTCCGGGTCGCCTGGTCGGGGGTCTGTCCGCCCGACAGGAACACGATGCCGGGGACCTGCGCGGGCACGGCCTCCATGAGCGCGGCGACGGTATCCTGCGCGACCTCCTCGGGCGCATCCATGCGCCCGCTCTTGTTCCCGGAGATGGCCATCGCCGTCTTCACGATGACGGCGCTCATGTCCACCGCGCGGTCCTCGAGCGCGGCCACCAGGGTCTCGAGCACGTTCGTGAGCACTTCGCGCGAGCGCACGCGGCTGTGCTTCCCTTCCAAGAGCACCTCCGGCTCGAGTATGGGCACCATGCCGGCGTGCTGCACGCACTGGGCATACGCGGCGAGGCGCTTCGCGTTCTCGTGTATGGCCTGCTGGGTCGGGAGCGAATCGCCCTCGATGGTTATGGCCGCGCGCCACTTAGTGAAGCCCGTATCGTGCTTCATCTTATATATAAGGAGGCGGTCGGAAAGTCCGAGCAGCCCGTTCGTGATGGACTCCTTCGGGCTCTCCGGGAAGGGTTCGAGACCCTCGTCCACCTTGATGCCGGGGAGGATGCCGCGCGCGCGCAGCCCTTCCTCGAAGCGAATACCCTGGTCGTCCTTCTGGTACAGCGTCTCTTTATAGAGAATGACTCCCGAAAGATAGTCTTCGATCTCGGGAGTATCGAGAAAGAGCTCCCGGAACTTCCGGTGCATTTCCTCTCCCTTGCCTATGCCGTACGAGGCAAGCCGCTTGTCTGCGCTCTCGTCGCTTTCATCGGCAGCTAAGATTCCCTTCCCTGGCGCAACAAGCCGCTGTGCGATATCTGAAAGGTCAAGCATGTACGGAGAGTATAGCGCATATGGAAGCGGGCTTCGCTGCTATACTGCGAACATGGAACTCGATTTTCTGGCCATTGGCGACATTGTCACCGAGCCCTTCATCAAGCTTAAAGACGCGGAGACGCACTGCAATATGGACGCGGGCACCTGTACGATCTGCATGCGCTTCGGCGACAAGATCCCTTATGAGAGCGCAACCCTGGTGCCTGCGGTCGGGAACGCCTCGAACGCGGCGGTGGCGGCTGCGAGGCTTGGTCTTACGTCGGCGCTCCGCGCGTACGTGGGCGACGACCGGTACGGACCGGAGTGCCTCGACGTACTCGCCCGCGAAGGCGTCCGCACGGACTACATGGTCACCGAGCGCGGCAAGTTAACGAACTACCACTACGTCCTCTGGTACGGCAACGAGCGCACGATCCTCGTGAAGCACGAGGAATTCTCGTATCAGGTGCCCGTCCTCGACCACGAGCCGAAGTGGATCTACCTCTCTTCACTCGCCGCGAATTCTCTCCCCTATCACCAGGCTCTTATGCGTCTCCTCGACACCGTGCCGAACACGCGCCTCGCCTTCCAGCCGGGCACGTTCCAGATGAAGCTCGGCGTGGACGCACTCCTGCCGTTATACAAACGAACGGACCTTTTCTTCTGCAACAAGGAGGAGGCGGCACGTATCCTTGAGCTATCGTCCGTCCCCCCGATCGAGATGCTTCTGCAAGGCATCCGCGACCTGGGTCCCGCCATCGTCGTCATCACCGACGGCACCAACGGCGCGTATGCGCTTGCGGGAAATAAGCGGCTGCGCATTCCGATGTATCCGGACGTGCGAGGACCCTATGAGCGCACGGGTGCGGGAGACGCATTCGCATCCACCGTCACGAGCGCGATTGCCGCAAGCGTGCCGCTCGAGGAAGCGCTCCTCTGGGGACCGGTCAATTCCATGGCCGTAGTGCAGGAGGTCGGCGCGCAGAAGGGACTGCTTACGCGCGCGCAGCTCGAAGGATATCTGCATGCCGCGCCGCCGGAGTATAGGCTTTCGGAGTTCTAGATACTCGCTAACTCGCCCAAACGACATTCTCCCTTAGTGCAGTCCGCCCAGGAGGTCGACGAAGTAGTGGCCGAATATGCCGACGCCTATCAGCGCGGCGGTCACTGCCGAGATAAGGACGGCGCCAGCGGCAACATCCTTGGTGTCCCGTGCATAGGGATGATATTCGGGCGAGGTCAGATCGATATCTATTTCGATCGCCGTATTGAACGCTTCGGCGGCAAGTACCATGCCACCTGCAAAAATAAGGAGCATCCAGTCGATGTACGAAATGTGGAAATAGATCCCGAGCAGTATCGCCAAGACCAGGACGAAGAGGTGCACCCAAGCGTTGTGCGTCGTTCGCACGAAGATCCAAAGACCTCGCCCGGCGTGGGTAAAGCTCTTCGCGCGCTTAACGACCGAGAAGCGTTCCGCCGGCTTTTTCTCTTCCATACATAAAGTATAGCGCGGCTTCTACGTCACGGGGGCTCCGAACCTTCTATACCCTTTCCCGAACGCGTTCCATGGAAGCTTGAGTCCCGACTCCGGAAATTGATCGAGAAGCCATTGTACGTACGTGTTGCTGTTGGGGCCGGTGAGAGTGTACCTATCGCGGTACGGATAAGATTCATAGGAGCCCTCAATGCGCTCTATCATTCGCGCCGCTAAGGAGCCCTCCCCTCCTTCAACGTATCCCACCAGCGTACTTTTCCAGATCGGCCAAAGTATCGGGACGCCCGCGAAAGGAGGGAGGGCGTCTTTGTTTATGTAACCCCACCGGGGATTTCTCCTCATAGTCCTGAGACCGATCGCCCAGCGGGATACGATTCCCTTCTTATTCACTACAAACCAGGGGTGCGGTGCGAAGAGGACCTGTGATCGGCCTATCATCAAAAAGACCTGATATCGATCCGGTCTAAGGAGCTTTTCTGCCGCTTTTCCGTCCATGTTTCCAGCATAGCAACTGTTGGCTCGGTGTTACTATCTTTCCATGTCATTGAAGATCATGACCGCGAATATCGCGCTCGGGATCCCGGGTTCGGATTCAGTGGTCCGATGTTTATCTTCGCTCATCAAGCTTTATGGTTGGAAGATATTTCCCTACCTACTCACCAGCGGCCGGTTCGGGAGTATTTTCAATTACAATACGGGGCCAGGTCGGAAAGGTATCGCCTTCTTCTCCGCGCATAGCACAGTACGTCCCGTGCTTGCGCTCATTGCGGAAGAAAAGCCAGACATCGTCGTACTGACCGAGATCCTGCATCAGATCCACGAGGAACCTTTGAGAAAAGGACTTGAGGAGTTAGGATTCGCTCATATCGGTTGGGGCAAGAGTTTGCAGCCTCCCCACCTTACGGCTACGGCCGTGGTCGCTTCACGCCTACCGTGCCTTGATGATGGATTCGCGCCGACGATGACGCAGCTCCAGCAGATCTCAGGCGGTGCCGGCATCTCGGGATTGAGGCTTGAAAAACAAGCGGTGACTATCGTCGGTGCGCATCTGACCGTGGGCCTACGCAGCCTATCGGAACGCCAGGTTCAAGACCTGATCGGCATCTACAAGACCGAAGGGAGCAACGGTCGAATATGCATCCTTGCGGGCGACTTCAACCAACGTGCGAAAGGCCTCGATCGCATTCCTTCATTCAGGGCGCTGGGATTATCGACCGTTACCAAGCAACCGACTACGCTCCTCGGGCCCACGTTCCTCCGGTTCGACTACGACCACGTATTCCTGCCTCCCGGATGGCGCGCATCCGATACGCACTACAGATCGTTCGGATCCGATCACTTAGCAGTCGTATCGGAACTAATAAGTCCTTAGCGGTTAGCTTCTATGAAGATCCTGACGATCAATACTGCCTTCGGCTTCACCGGCATGGATCGGTTTGCCACGAACCTTAAGCGCCATCTGCACATGCATGGATGGGGCGTACTGACGTATGAGTTCTTCCCTTTCCTGCGCGGCAGGAGTTCCCGCATATCGAAGGGGAAGCGGATCGCCTATGTGAAGAAGCATCAGTATCTTGACCCGTATTTAGAGCTTATACAGCGTATAGCACCGGATATCTTGATACTTAACGAGGCGCTATACGAGCTGTACCACGAGCGCATCGAAAGAGAGCTTCGTGCTATGGGATTCCAGACCATCGCATGGGGTTTAAGCGAGCATTACCCCGGCACGACCATTTCCATCGTGGTCGCAACGAAAGAGCCGGGCGAGATCATTCCGTGTTCCATGCCCCAGCGCCCAAGCATGGGAGGCGGAGCCGGCATGGCGGGCATTCGCCTAAAGGCAAGACCGCTAACTATATTCGGCGTGCACCTCACTTACCGGAATCCCGCCATGTTCGTCAAACAGCTCGCGTATATCGCAGAGATGACTACGAAGGAGCGTGCACTCGGAAATGAGGCCGTCCTTGCGGGCGATTGGAATGAGAATGAAACCGCACTGTATGCAAACCCCAGCTTCAGGTTGTTAGGGCTCGTATCTGCAGACCCGGATGAGAAACTGACCTGCCCAGTCTTCCTTCCTAGATTTCTTCAGAGAGCCCTCGACCATATTTTCATATCGCCGCACTGGACCAGGGTTCATGCAGAGACCGTCGCCTCCGGCTCGGACCATCTGGCTTTGTCGGTTGAAGTAGAACCTCAATCTACGACAACCGCTTAGTGCGAAGTAGCCGGGAGTCTTGCGGGTTGTTCACCAGGACTTGCCGAACGAATTCCAGGGAAGGTTCATATGCGCCTCCGGGAACTGATCAAGGATCCACTGAATATACGTGTTGCTGTTGGGACCGGTAAAAGAATAGGTATCTTTGTTCGGGTAGGTAGTTGAAGACTCTTCAATACTTTTAACCATACGTGCTGCCAAAGACGATTCGTCTCCTTCGATAAAATCAAGCAGCTTACCCTTCCATCGGCATCTCTCCCAAGAACGAAGGATGCGAAGCCCATAGAACGGAGGCAGCATATTGCGCCTAAGATGAGTCCATGACTTTTCTGTTGAACGCATTGTCGGTCGCCAGGTGACTTCCCAACGTGAGACTTCTCCCTTCCTATTAACTACAAACCACGGGTGTACCGCAAAGCTAAGCGGCAAACTCGCCGGGCAACTCATAAGAAATACCTGATATTTCTCTGGATCTATTAGAGATTCCACTGAACGCATTCAGAAATTCTAACTTATTGCTGGCAGTCTGGGACGATGTTGGAACTTCCCAAAGACATCCCGCCTTCTTGTCGTAGACAAGAGTTGAGAGTATTGATATGGTGATGACGTTCTGAAACTCGAATGTGAGGAGGCTGGGATGTACCCCTATTACCTCTACCTCTGGGCTCTGGCCCTGTCCGCCCTTTCCATGCGGTTCCTTGGTGAAGTGAGGTGGCACACGTTCGTGATTTTCGCCGCCCTGCTGCTGGCCAACGCCGCCCTTCTTCACCTGTGGCTGCAATGGGACTGGATCGCCAACCTGATCATTATCGCAGTCGTCGCGTTCCTCCTTATGCTCGGTCGCGAGGCAGGAAGAACGAATCTCGGCTAAGGAAGCCAAAGTCGCTGAGCACCCGCTCATCGCAGAAAGCCGACCCACCGGGTCCCCTTTCTCGGTGGGCGGTCTTCTGTTTATTTGTTGAGAGAGTAGGTTTCGAACTCGACTATTCAGCACTCTCGGACCCTTCGCCTGTAGGCGCAAAATATGTATCCGTATACATAAAAGAATCGACCTCTGCTGCCGTGCGTGTAATCGCTACTGTCGCTGCGGCACCCAAAACCGTTATAAGGAGCGCACCCATATAGATACTGATATGGCGCTTAAGCATTTCGTATCAGTTTCTGCGCCTCTTCGACGATACCCGGAGCCGAAAGCCCATAGTGGGCGAGAAGCTCGTCTGGCTCTCCCGACTGACCGAACTGGTCGTCGATGCCGAGCCGTTTGATGCGTACGGGAAACTTCTCTGATAGGAGTTCGCTGACCGCACTCCCGAAGCCGCCCATGGTCTGGTGCTCCTCGATGGTGACGACCTTTCCTGCGCGCTTCGCGACAGCTATGACCGCTTCCTCGTCGAGAGGCTTGATGGTCGGCACGTGCAGTACGATGGCACCGACGCCGTCCGCGCTCAGCGCGCGCGCCGCCTGGACCGCCGCGTATGAAAGTCCGCCGGTCGAAAGGAGCGCCACCTTCGGTCTTTCGTCCTCCCAGAGCGTGAGCGCCTTCCCTATCTCGAACGGCGTATCGGCAGTCGTGAAGACCGGCACCCCCGAACGCCCGAACCGTAGGTACACGGGACCCGGATGCTTCGCTGCAGCGACTACGGCCTTCCTCGCCTCCTCAGCATCTCCGGGATTGATGACGACCATATTCGGCAGCATGCGCATCATGCCGACATCCTCGAGCATCTGATGGGTCGCGCCGTCGGGACCCACCGACACGCCCGCGTGCATGCCGCAGACCTTCACCGGCACGTCGTTCAACGCGATGGTCGTGCGTATCTGCTCGTAGTTGCGTCCGGGACTGAAGGCCGCGTACGACGCTATAAAAGGTATCTTCCCGACCGCAGCCATGCCTGCGGCTACGGTCGCCATATTCTGCTCGGCCACTCCCATCTCGACGAAGCGGTCCGGGAACTCCTTCTCGAACCACTCGGCGCGCGTCGATTCCTTGAGGTCGGCACAAAGGACGACCACGTTCGGGTCGGCTTTCCCCGCTTCCACGGTGCCGAGACCGAAACCGTCGCGCGTCGGTTTCCTTTCTATATCCTTATCGAAAACGTTCTCGACGAGTTTTGCAGCGGGACTGATCATGATGTTCCTTTTTGGCGGTGCTCTCTTTTTATCTGCCAATAAATATCCTCGGTACCGGCGTCGGTCCCCTCCGCGCGATCCTTGAAGAGCGCTGCAGGATACTTGTGCCTCACTTTCTCAAGCTTGTCCTTTACGACCTGTACCGTATCAAACTCAAGCAGCACCGCTATATCGAGGCAGTAGAGCAGGACATCGGCAAGTTCTTTCCGTATCTCCGCGAGACGCTCCGGATTCGCCTTCACTTCGGCAAGCGACGGATTGTCCCACTGGAACAGCTCCAGGAGTTCCCCGGCCTCTATGGCGACCGATTTGGCGAGGTCGCCGGGCCGGAGCTGGTCCCACTTGCGCTCGACAAGGTATTCGCGAATCTCGTCCTCAAGTGCTTCCATACTATGCATATTCTCCCGGCACCCGGCCTTTCAGCGATCGAATTTCCTTCAAGAACCGCACGACTTCTTCCTTAGACGGCGGCTTGCCATGCCATCTATAGTCGAACTCGATCTCCTTCACGCCCTTGCCGGGGATGGTATGCGCGATGATGAGGGTCGGCTTCTCATAGATGGCCTTCGACTCTTCGACCGCTGCGATGAAGGCCGGGATGTCGTGTCCGTTCACCTCGAGCACGTGCCAGTTGAAGGCCTCGTATTTCGCGCGCAGGGACTCGAGCGGCATGATGTCCTCCGTCATGCCGTCGATCTGGATATTGTTGCGGTCCATGACCGCCGTCATATTCGAAAGCTTATACTTTCCCGCGAACATTGCGGCCTCCCACGTATTCCCCTCCTGCTGCTCGCCGTCGCTCATCAAGCAATACACCCGGTTTTTCTTGTCGTCCATGCGGAGCGCGTACGCGATACCGGAGGCTTGCGAAAGTCCTGAACCGAGCGGCCCGGACGTGGTCTCGAGCCCGGGGAGCTTGGTGCGCTCCGGATGCCCCTGCAGGCGCGAGCCGAACTTGCGGAGCGTCTGGCACTCCTCTACCGGGAAGTATCCCGCATGCGCCATCGTCGCGTATCGTACCGGGGCGATGTGTCCGTTCGAAAGTATCAGATAGTCGCGTGAGGGATCGTCAGGGCTCTTCGGATCGTGGGCGAGGATATGGAAATAGAAGGCGGTGAAGATGTCGGTCATGCCGAGCGGACCTGCGGTGTGCCCGCTTCCCGCCGATACGAGCATGGAGAGTATCGTCTCGCGTATCGCTGTCGCCCTTTCTTCGAGCGCCTGTACTTCGGAGTCCGTAAGGGCCATCAACGAAAGGATACCACGCGTTACGTGTAGAGCCCGCGCGTCTCCGCGATGTCGCAGAGCTCCTTCATCTCGCGTCCGAGGTTAGGGGCGTTCCAGAGATCGGAGCCCACGATAAGCCGCGACGCGCCGGCCGCAAGGAGGCGCGGCGCGGTCTCGCGGGATACGCCGCCATCGACCTGTATGAGCATGTCGGGGTACTTGCGATGGAACGCATGGATCTTCGGGAGGACTGCCGGAGCGAACGGCTCGCCCTGCTTCCCGATCCGCGCGATGCCCATGAACTGGACGTAGTCGCACTGGTCGAGGTACGGCTCGATGAGCGAGGTGTCGGTCGCGAGGTTGATCGCGAGCCCGAAGGCGATGAGCCCCGGCGCGAAGCCCTTGTCATGCCCGTACGTGACCTGGAAGTCGCGGATGAGGTCGGGGAGTCTCCGCGTGGTTTCAGCATGCACCGTGATGCGCGTCGCTCCTGCCCGTATCCAGGGACCGATGGACTTCTCAGGCTCTTCCGCCATGAGGTCGATCTCGAAGCGGAACGAGCCGAGTTCGGGAAGCGAATCTTCCGTGAGCTTTTGCACGTCCACTTTCTGCGCATAGGGCCAGGACGCGGGCGTGACGAACCGCCCGTCGACGACGTCTATCTGCACCCGCTCCGTGATGCCGTGGAGCCGGTTAAGCCGCGCGTCGAGGTCTTCGCGCGAGGTCGGCAGGATGGCAGGGATGATTGCAACCATAACATAAGAAGTATAGCGCTTTTACTTCAAAGCATCCGGGACGCGGTGCGTATTAGAGCGTGGGGTCGTTGTAGCAGCCGGGGTTGTTCGTCGGACCCGAGATGGGTACGTTCCATGAAGATGCGCCGTTGCTTCCGCGGCAGTAGTAGATATCGGAGTCCTTGAGCATCACCATGATCGAATAGGTCACCATCTGGGCGGTAGGATTGCTTTGCGGAGATTGTATCGAGAGTGCACGGCTGTTCGAGACGATGTTCGCGCATATGCTTCGCGCGTTCGCCACGTAGCGGCTCGCGGATGAGAAGGCGTTCGTGCAATCCGCAGGCGTATACATCCAAGTCCACTTGAGGCCGTTGTACGACTTAGTATCGTCGAACTCGAGTTCGAGCAGGGTCGCGAATTGGCGCATCTCCTGCTGCACAGCTGAATTCCTTCCCTTTATCCGGGCCGCATTGAGCGAAGCGAGGACGATCGAAGACAGGAGACCTATGATAGCTACCACTACGAGGAGTTCGATGAGGGTGAAGCCGCGCTGGCGCAACGTGACCATGGCTAGCGAGGGCGCGTCGATTCCTCGAGCTGACGCCGCTCCTCCGGGGAAAGCGGCCCTGGGCCGCCGGTGGAGAGCGCGATGAAGGCTATCGCCGCAACGATGCAGATAGCCGCTACCACGAGCATGAGCATGCCTGCCTGACGCTCGTCTTTCGCAAAGCCGGCACGGATAAGGAGCGCGGTAAGGCCGCGAGAAGGCTTCTTTTTAGTGCTTGTATGGAAGGACTCCTCTGTGAATTGAACCTCCGACATGTCTTTAGTGTACTAGCAACGCACTTCCTAGGTTTAGAACTTCCCCAGCCGCCGCACGTGGCGCGGGTCGGCCGTGTATTCGGTGGAAAGGAAGATGCGGAGGGCTTCGGTCGCTTCGAGTATGGAAACGAATCGTGCGCCCAAGGAAAGGACGTTCGCGTTGTTGTGGCGACGGGACAGCCGCACGGCGTCGTATCCGTCCTCAGAGAACCCGCCTTCGCGGTCGAGTACCTCCTTCGCGGAGATAGGTCCATAGAAGACGGCGGCGCGGACGCCGGATACGCGGTTCGCGCACATGGCCTCCCCCTGCCCGCTGCCGCCGCACATGACGCCGTACGCGCCAGGAGTCTCCGCCACCGACTTTGCGAGCGGCGTCATGAAGTCCGGGTAATCGTCTTCCGGGTCGGGTTCGAATGCGCCGCAATCGCGCACGTCCTGCCCCAATATCGCCAGGTGCTCCTTGAGCGCCTCCTTGAGGCGGAAGCCCGCATGGTCGGCGGCGATGAATACGATCTGCTTGGGTTGGGTCACAGGATCAGTCATTAGGATGAGTAGAGCGGATACGGCGTGTAGGAACAGTGAACGCTAGGCTTTCCCCGCTTTCCGCACGTGCTCGACGAGCGTGTGGGTATATCCCGCCTCGTTGTCATACCAGGCGAGCACCTTCACCAGGTTCCCGTCCACGACGCGCGTCATGGAGAGGTCAGCGATCGACGCGAAGCGCTGTCCCACGATGTCGCTTGAGACGAGCTCCTCGTCGGTCGCGCTGAAGATGCCTTTCCACCGAGGGTCCGAGGCTGCCTTCCGCAGGATATCGTTCACCTCTTCCGCGGTCGTATCACGCTTCGCGAGGAACGTGATGTCCGCCATGGAACCTGCGGGAACGGGAACGCGCAGCGAGATGCCGTCGAACTTCCCGGCCAGGGACGGATACGCCTTCGTAACGGCGATGGCGGCGCCGGTCGAGGTCGGGACGATGTTCTGCGCTGCCGCCCTTCCCTCGCGCATGTCCTTCTTCGACGGTCCGTCGACGATCGACTGGCTTGCGGTATACGCGTGGGTCGTCGAGAGGATGGCCTTCTCGATGCCGA
Source organism: Candidatus Parcubacteria bacterium (assembly GCA_034666125.1). Lineage (GTDB taxonomy): Bacteria > Patescibacteriota > Minisyncoccia > Phycocordibacterales > Phycocordibacteraceae > C7867-001. The sequence continues at coordinate 71,790 of JAXDML010000010.1, read as the reverse complement.
TCGCCTCATCCATGATCGCGATGACCGGGCTCGCGGAGTTGGTCGTGCAGGAGGCGTTGCTCGTTATCGGGCAGGTCTTGAACTTCTCCGACTCCCCCTCCTCGTCGAGTCCCATGAGAACGGTCGCGCCGAGCGGTGACTCGTCCTTTACAGGCGCGGTGATGACGACGCGACGCGCACCAGCGTCGATATGCGCTTTAGCCTTCTCGTATTCGGCGAAGAACCCGGTCGACTCCACGACCACGTCGATATTGAGTTCCTTCCACGGGAGCGCCGCAGGGTCCTTCTCGGACAGGAACTTCACTGGCTCGTTGTCGATGACCAGCGAACCGCCGGCAACCGACACCGGGAAAGGTGCGCGGCCGTACACCGTGTCGTATTTGAGGAGATACGCGAGGTTCTCGATCGAGCCGAGATCGTTCACGGCAACGAGCGTGATGTCTGGATCACTCCACGCCTCGCGCACGAAGGCGCGTCCGATGCGCCCGAAACCGTTGATTGCGACACGGATCATACGTTAAAAATGGCTAGGAATATGGGCAAAGTGTAGCACGGCACCGGTCTATCTATGGTACGCGTTAGGGCGCGGGAGGTGGTTCCGGAGCAGGTTCAGGTTCCGGGGTCGGTTCGGGCTCCGGCTCCGGCTCCGGCTCTGGGTTCGGAGCCGGCTCAGGATCGGGCGTTGGTTCTGGTTCCGGCTCGGGGGTTGGTGTCGGAGTCGGCTCTGGCTCTGGGTTCGGCTCTGGGTTCGGCTCTGGGTCAGGTGGCGGAGGCTCGTCCCCTTCCTGCGGCGGTTGCGGCGTCTGGTCGTTCCCTTCCGTCTGGACGATGAAATAGTCGAACGTCACGTCCGACGACTGCGCTTGCGAAAGTCTGACGCGGAAGCTGCCGTCTCCCTTGTCGGAGAGGTACCACGAGCCTTCGAGCGGCGACGTAAGGGTGATGAATATCTTGCTTGAAGGACGCGCGAGGGGGTTCGCGATCTCGACCACGGTATTCCCTTCCAGGATGGTGCCTACTCCGGCTGCGGAGGTGCCGTTGTCGTTCTTCGCGACCAGGAGCGAGCCGATCTTGATGTTCCTGAAGTACGCGATGCCGTTCTCGACGATCGCGTCCACGTTTTCGAATGCGCCGGCGAAGAGCCCGCCGAGACCAGTGCCTGCCTGGCTCTCAAGTGCGGCAAGACGCGCATCGATAAGATCGAGGCGCGAGGCGAACTCGCTCATACGGCCTTCGAGCGACTGGATACGGGCGATGCTGTACGTCGCGAGCTTATAGATATCGACGCCGGAGGACGTGAGCGCTTCGGCCGGCGCGTGCACGATCTGGGTCGTCGAGCCGACCGCGAACGATTCTTCCGTATCCGGAGCGAAGTAGCGCGGCGCGCTCATGAATGCGTCAGCCGTTACGCGCGCGGCATGTACGGTACCGCGCACGTTGGCCGAATCTGCGCTCAGCGTAGTCGCTGTTATAGGTCCGACCGTGGTTCCGTTTGCGTCAGCCAGGCCGGCTTCGACCACGCCAAGGCGCACTGACAGCGTCGACGTGGCGAGCGAGAGCGCGCTGGTACGTCCGGACAGCTCCTGGATCGCTTTTACCATCGGGATCACGAGCCCCTGGTAGTTGAGGGTATAGGTCACATCGGGCGTGAATCTGGTCGGCGTCGACGTACTCACGAGATTCGGGAAGATGCTCAAGACCTCCTGGGCGATGAGGCCTTCCTGGTGACCTGTACCGAACGAAGGGTCCTTGTAGTCGAACTCCACCGGACGGAGCGCATCGATCGAGGAAAGGCCGTACGAATCCCGCAGCGGTACGATGTTCTCCTTCAGCCGGGCGTCCGAGCCGGTCGTACACGCGCCAGTCGCCTTCGCGACGATCTCCTTCGTAGTGTTATTGATACAGAGCGGAAGCGTATCGCCGGTTCCCGCGAGACCGTCCCAGGCGCCGGTACCCGTAACCGAGAACTTGCTCCACGGCGAGGTCGTACCAACGCCGACGTTGCCGGTCACGAACGACGCGCCGTAGTTATTGGTGGCGCCGGTCGGCGCGAAGACCATGAGGCCGTAGCCGTTGGTCGTATTGGCAAGCGCGGTGCTGCCAACACCGCCGATGAGGAGCGCGGTCGACGTGCTGATGGTCGCGTTCGTGCTGCCGATGGGGCCGGAATCGAGGGCGAAAGTAGCGGCGGTCGTCAGCGCCGAGGCGCCGGCGAAGGAGTGCGTGGAAGGCGTGATGCGGAAGTCGCGCTGAAGCGTCAACGCGCCAGTCGCGTGCTGACGGGTCTGGCCGAGATTGAAGTAGGTGCTTGGAGCTTCGGTTGAGGCAGTGAGGTTCGTATCTGCAGCACCGGCAAAGGAATAGCGGATGGATGACGCCGTAGCGGCTGTTGTGACTGTAAAGGCGACCGCAGATCCTATATGACTTATACGATCAGAGCCGGCTACACGTAGTGCGACGGAGGATCCATTTATATTGGACCCTGCTGAGTTGTTTCCTATAGCAACGTTACCCGTATTTGTCGTGCCCAAATTAAGGGTGCCGGTTCCCTTCGGGTTAATGCTTAGGGACGAGTTGGAGCCTGAATCGGTCGCTACGATAGCGGTAGTGCCACCCGTAGTCCCGTTGGTTATCGATATACCGGTCACGCCGCTTCCCGTGGAAGCGTTTAAGGTAAGCACGGGATTCGTCGCGCCGCTTGGACCGACAGTGAATGCCGTAGCCGAGCTGCTTATGATGGCGGTACTGCCGTTATCGAGAACCGAAAGCCGTTCAGCGTCGGACGAGTTCGCGATGGCGAAGGCTCGTCCGGTACCCGTACCGGTACCCGTGATGGCGAGTCGTGCGGAAGGAGTAGTGGTACCGATACCGACGTTCGATGCCGTAGATACGAGCAGCGTCGAGGTCGCCGTGAGCGTCGTGCCGTTCGCGGCGTAGTACGGGAACTGGCCGGTCGTTCCAGAGTTTATCGTCCCGCCTCCGCCTCCGCCGACGCACACTCCGTTCACCGCAAAGCAGCCCGTCCGGATGTTGATACCGCTGCCGAATGTCGAGGTCGCCGTAGCCGAAATATTGATTGTGTTCGCACCGGTGTCTCCAAGCGAGAGGAGGGTGCCTGGGGTGGTAGTGCCGATACCGACATTTCCACCGTTAGTCACCAAGAACCTCGTAGCTGTTGAAGAGCCGATGGCGAAAGCGTTCGATGCTCCCCCAGCGACTGGATTTACCGCAAGTGTTGCCCACGGAGTGGTGGTACCAATACCGACGTTCCCAGAAAAATAGCTTTGCGCGCCACCTGTCGCATAAATCGCATAGTTGGTAGAACTAGCTTGTAGGGATATATACGACCCGTAATTGTTATTACCTCCGCTTATGCCCACGTAGTTTCCGTAATTACTGACGGCTCCACCGCTGACAATAAGAGTTGAGCCGTAGTTTGAACCCGTGCCTCCACTAACGGCTCCCCAGTAACCCGTGTTTTCGTTAGATGTACCTGAAACTGTGGAATAAAAACCGTAACGATATCCATTAACAAGAGGGTTGCCACCTACTAACGCTGAAACTCCGTACGCGCCGGCACCAAGGTTGCCGCTACTGTTGGAAGAAGAGTTAGTGAACAATCCTCCATACGAAGCTAGGTTACCGCCTGAGACACTGGTAACCGAGGGTACAAGGTTGACATAAGATTGGGTTCCGATAAACGTGGCATTCAGCTCGTCGTTACCATCCGGGTCGTTAAATATGGGGCTCCCGGTAACTTCTATAGAGTCTCCAATGAGACTTCCTGAAACACCAGAGAGCGCGGTACTGCCAAGAGTAACGTTTCCAGCATTAACTAGTGTTTTATTTGCGATAGCGCTTAGGGTAGCGCCTTCAAGCGTAACTGTAGGGGAAAGCGTAGTATAGTTGCCAGTAATAAGTCGATCCGTACCCGACACAGTTCCAGCATTCACGGTGTTTGCTAAGTACGTATCGATGCTATCGCTTGTAATGGCTGCATTGCTTGTAATGGCGAGACGGGCCGCAGGACTAGTCGTACCGATGCCGACATTCCCGTTCGTAAGCAGGGAGAGGCGCTCGTTCCCGCCGCCCGATGCGGCGTCGAAGAACGATAGTCGTCCATCGCTGCCATTATTGATGCTCCAGGTACTCGTGCCGATATTGACCGTACCGGCCCACAGCGCGTTCCAGCGGCTTCCGGTTGCGCCAAGGTCGTACGCAGAAAGATTATCGGTATATGGACCATTCGGGATGATATGATTGCCAGCGATAGGCCCGGCGACCGCCAGCAGGCCGAACGGCGTGGTCGTTCCGATGCCAAGCTGGCCGCTAGACGTTATACGGGCTCGCTCTGCGAACGTGTTCCCAGTGATGATACTGAAGGAATTCGTATAGAAGCCAAGGTATCCGGCTGAAGTGCCGCTCTGACTTGCGCCCTTCAGACCGCCGTATAGGTTCGCTCCTCCGAGCCCAATGACGGCTCCCACGTTGGTAGCTGCTGCATCAGTCGTGTAGACCGAGAGATTCGTGTTTCCAAAACCGGCCGAACTTACCGACGTGCCCGACAACCTATTGATATCGGCCACCTGGAACCGCGATGAGGGTGCCGTCATACCGATCCCCACGCTGCCGCCGTTCGCGACAATGAAGTTCGTTGCGCTCGAGGAACCGACGACGAAGGAGGGAGCGGTACCGATTGCGTTCGGATTCACCGAGAGCAGGCCCCAGGGCGATGAGGAAGCGATGCCCGTAAAGCCGTTCACGGTAAGCGCTGGACCGACGAGCGGAAGCCCGGTATCCCCGATCACCGTGGCGCCGCTTATGTATGCGTCTCCTTCCACCGATAGCATCTGTCCCGGCGATGTCGTCGATATGCCGAGATAGCCGTTCCCGTCTATGCGCATCCGTTCGATCCCGCCGGTCGAGAAGCCGATCGTGCTGGCACCCGCGTGATATATGCCGGTCGTCGTGTCCCCCGTCCAGGAGTAGCCGGGAGCGCCTTCCGAATCGGTGACCAGGTACTGGCCGGTACCGAGCGAGAGGTTCGTGCCGTCGAACGTGAAGGCCGCGTCACCGGTAAGGGAACTCGCACCGTTCCAATACGCGACCTGACCGCAGCAGCCGGAGCCCGTGAGGCCGGCGCTGATGCCGAGCGACGAAGTGGCGACCCATTGCGTGCCCGACCCGGTGGTCTGGAGCACCATGCCGTTCGTCCCCGAGGATGCTCCACTATCAAAGAACGCGCCAGTGAGCGAAAAATCACCACCGACCGAGAGCGTTTTCCAGGGAGAGGTGGTACTGATGCCCCAGTTACCCGCCGCATCGATGACTGACGTAAGTGAGCCGAACGTGTAAAGGTCGAGAATATTTGCTGTTTGCGACGCCGCCGGTTTGATCGAGAGCGTCGGCACGGCGGTGTTGATCCCGACCACCGAAAGCGCCGCATATGGCGTTGTCGTACCGATGCCGACCGAACCACCCATGAAGTTGGCGACCGTGGGATTGGTTTGAGTCGACGATGCGACGTACGCGGAGATTGTGCCACGCGAGAAGATGCCGGAGATACCGGCGTTGATGCCGCCTTGCGCATAGATTTCGCCGCCGAAGTTCGCGTTCTCGTCCACTGTAAGCAGGTTGGTATTTATATTTCCTATACTTGCAAGCGGCAGCTGCGCTCCTCCCGCATCAAGTACCTGGAATCCGCCAGTAGTGCCGTTGGTCGCGACGTAGATGTACTTGCCTGACACGTAGAGGTTATTGGCGCTATTGGCGGTGGTGTAGGACCCGACCTGCACTGGACTGCCCGGTTGCGACACGTCGACCACGACGATACCGTCCGTGGTCCCGGCCTCGGCGATGTAGGCGTAGTTGCCCGACACCTGTACGCGCATAGCGTCATTCGCCGTGTTGAAGGAACCGGCAAGCGCTGGGGACGCGGGATTTGAAACGTCCACGATCTCGAGCCCCGACGTCGTTCCGAGTCCTGATAAGTAGGCATATCTGCCCGAAACATAGACGCCGGTCACGCGGTTGGTCGCGTTGAAGGTTCCAACAAGGCTCGGTGCGGTCGGATTCGAAATGTCATAAATATAGAGCCTGCCCGTGGTGCCGGATACTTCCGTCGTTCCGACGTAGGCATATCTGCCCGATACATAAATGGAATTGAAAGGCCGTGTGCTGTCCGGAGAGTTTATACTACTGACCGCTATCGGGAGTGCAGGATTCGAAAGGTCTACGATGGCCAGGGAACCGGCGCCCGTGCTGAAGTTACTGCGTGCGAGGTAAGCGTACTTGCCCGACACCCATATGTCGTTCGGTATGTTGACACCGGGATTGTAGTTCCCCACCGCGGAAGGGCTCGCCGGATTCGTGACGTCGAAGATGTGTAGCCGAGCCGAGAGCACGTAGGCGTACCTTCCGGAAACAACGACCCTCTTAGCGTTACCGGTCGTGTTAGCTGAGCCGACCTGAGCGGGACTTCTCGGATTGGAAACATCCATGATGACGAGCCCGGGGCTCGCGGAGTTCGGCGTCAGGTAGGCATATCTGCCGGCGACATAGACTCCGTTCACCGCAGCGGTCGTGTCAGTACTGCTTGCGATCACCGGATCACCGGCTGTCTGCCAGAAATTGCCCCCAGCAAGCGACAGTTTGGCGAATGGCGTGGTCGAGCCTATGCCGACGTTACCGTTCGTAAGTATTGAGAATCGTTCAGTGCCGCCGCCTGATGCCGCATCGAACACACTGAGCCTTCCATCGCTCCCGTTATTGATGCTCCACGTGCTTGTGCCGATGTTGAGCGTTCCGGCCCAGAGCGCATTCCATCGGCTCCCGATCGCGCCGAGATCGTACGGAGACAGGTTATCCGTGTAGGCGCCGTTCGGGACGAGATGATTCCCTGCTATGTTCCCATTTACCGAAAGCATCGTGAACGGCGTAGTCGTGCCGATACCGACATTGCCTGCGCTGTCGATGCGCAACCGTTCGTTGCTGAAGGAACTTCCTCCCGTCGCAAAGATAATGGGCGCGGAAGTATTTTCATTGACCAGAACCAGCCCACCGGATGCTCCTGAACCTGCCCGTACGAGTCCGGCATTCGGTAACGTTAAGAAAGTCGAATTCGCTGCGCCTGAATTATTCCAACTGAACGACGCGAAACCCGTGGTACTTTCTCCTGCTGCGGTAAATCCGCTCGATCCGCTCGTGAGTGAAGTTTCTGCGCGAATACGGGGGCTTGCGGAGGAAGAAAAGACATGCAAAAGATTCGACGGAGTCGTCGTGCCGATGCCGACGTTGCCGTTCTGGAGGATCGTGAGTTTCGTCGTACCGCTCGTCTCGAACTGGAGGTCGTTCGCGTCGTTGGTACCAAGTACGGCGGTCGCGCCGAACGAGTTGCCGTTCTGGATGAAGGCGGTCGCTGCGGAGGCCAGTCCCAAGCTCGACGTCGCCGTCAGCGTATACCCTCCCGAGGCATTGCCCACGAGGAGCTGTCCGTACGTCGGCGCGATAGTGAGGCCGGTTCCTCCATACAGAACGCCAATGCTGGTCGTTGCGGAGACGACGCCCACGTTCGCTTGGAGCGGGCCGTTGAGTGTGCCGAGCGTGAGTCCTCCGTTCAGGGTCTGGAGCCCGGTGAACGTATTAGAGGTATACGTCTTCGGGATGGTGGTGGAGGCCGCGATATAGCTGTTCACCCGTGCATCCGTGTAATAGAGGTTCGTGCCTTCCGCGAGGTTGGTTGTGGTGAACGGTGCGAGGGTCACGGTCGGCGTAAACGTGTTCGCGCCGTCGTTGTAGCTCCACGAGATGCCGGTGCCGTTCTGGATGAGGACGGCGACGCGGTCGTCGGTGGCTTCGGAGAAGTCGCTGATCGTACTCGCCAGTTGCGTCCCGGTGTGATTGGCGCGTGCGAGATAGTACGTGCCTTCTTGGCCGTCGAAGGTACCGGTCCAGTCGCCGGTGCGGTCGAGGGTGAGTGCGTTTCCGGTCACCGTGAGACCGGAGCCTGTGAGGTCGGTGATGTAATCGCTTCCGATAGCGAAGGAAGTCGTGGTTGCGTTCGTGGCGACGAGGTTGTTGAACGTCTGGGTGCCCGCCCAGGTGTTCGAGGTCGTCGTGCCGAAGGCGAGGGAGATGTTGTTAACCGTGCGCACCAGCGGATAGGTGAAGGAAAGCACGTTCTCCTTGCCGTTGAAGGTCGACCAATCGGCGCTTGATAGCAAGCCACGATTCGTAGCCGAAGCGGTCGGGAGATTGAACGTCACTGTGTTCCCTGCGGCGGTGATGGTGAAGTCCGTTCCTGCAGTGGAGCTTGCGAGGGTGATGGCAGGACCGGTCTGTTGCTGCCCTGCCGGACCGATCGAGGTGAGCGCGCTTGTCACGAGGCCGAGGGAACTAGTGGCGATATCCGCCCACGCGGTTCCGTTCCAATAGAGCAGGTCGCCATAGTTCTCGGTCATGGCGGCGACGTCCGAGAGGTCTTCGATGGAGTTATTAGTGAGGTCGTCGTCAGCAAGAGCGCCGTCGTTGTTCGTGAAGACGTTCGTAACATCGGTGAGGAGCGTCTCGAGTTCGGCTTCGGTATCGACTTCCGTCTCAAGCAGGAATGTCGAGGTCGAGGTCCAGGTCGGAATGCCGTTCAAGAGGGCGAGGATATTTCCGTTGGTGCCCGCAGTCGTGGTCGCAAGCGCTCCCGTACCGTTTCCATACGGGATCGCACCTGCCTGTATGGCCGCCCACCCGGTACCGCCTGAGGTTACCGCGAGCGGATTCGTGAGCGTAAGGCTCGCGAACGTCGGGCTCGACGCGGTCGTCAGGTTCTGCCCGGTGTTGAAGGCGAGCTGCGCGTCTCCGATGGAGTCGGCGGTGATAGAGAGGACAGAAGGTGACGCGCCGATCACGACCACTGGCTGAGAGAGCGCGATCTGGGAATTTCCCGAGAGAGTCGTCGTCGCCACGCTCTGAAGTGCGCCGGTTCCCGTGCCATAGACGAGGTTCCCGGCGGTGAAGGAGGTGGCTCCCGTGCCGCCTCCAGGAACAGTGAGAGTTCCCGACTGCGACGGAGTAAAGGTGAGGGTATCTCCCGAACCCGTGATGGTGAGCGCCGAGGTGATGCCGTTGGTGGTCGAGGTGGTGGTGGCGAAGGTGACTGTGGGGCCGTCCGCCATCTGGCCCGCAGGACCGATGTTAGTGACGGCTGTGGAGAGGAGTCCGAGCGAGGAAGTGGCGATATCCGCCCACGCACTGCCGTTCCAATAGAGGAGATCGCCATAGTTCTCGGTCATTGCCGCGACGTCACTCAAGTCTTCGATGCTGTTGTTGGTGAGATCGTCATCGGCTAAGGTACCGTCGTTGTTGGTGAACACGTTCGTGACGTCCGTGAGGAAGGCTTCAAGACCAGCTTCTGTGGAGTCGTTGAGTATGGTGGTGGAGGCGTTTATATATGAGGCGACACGTGCATCCGTATAATACAGATTGCTGCCTTCTGCGAGATTGGTCGTCGTAAAGGGCGCCAAGGTCACGGTCGGCGTAAAGGCGTTGGCACCGTCGTTGTAGCTCCAGGAGATGCCCGTACCGTTTTGTATGAGGACGGCGACGCGGTCGTCGACGCGTTCATCGGTGAAGTACAGATTGCTTCCTTCGGCGACGTTCGTTGTGAGGAGGCCGAGGGAGGAAGTCGCTATATTGGTGAGGGCTCCGGTGCCTCCCGGAGAAAGCACGAGACCGTACGCAAAGGAGGCAGCGCCGGTGCCTCCCCCGCCGACACCGAGAGTACCCGACAGGGATGGCGTGAACGTGATGGTGTCACCGCTTCCGGTGATGGTTATGCCCTGGGTAAGGCCGTTAAAGGACGCAGTCGAAGTAGCGAACGTGACGTTCGGCCCGTCGGCCATCTGCCCTGCCGGGCCGATGTTTTGGACTGCCTGGGTGATAAGCCCGAGTGAAGAGGTTGAGGTAAGGGTGTACCCTCCGCTTGAATTCCCTACCAAAAGCTGTCCGTACGTCGGCGCGATAGTGAGGCCGGTTCCTCCATACAGAACGCCAATGCTGGTTGTGGCAGAGACAATTCCGTTGTTCGCTTGCAGCGGGCCGTTCAAGGTTCCGAGGGTGAGTCCGCCGTTAAACGTCTGTGCTCCCGTAAAGGTGTTCGCAGTGTAGGTTTTCGGGATGGTGGTCGAAGAGTGCACGAAGGAATTCACCCGTGCATCGGTGTAGTAGAGATTCGTGCCTTCCGCGAGGTTCGTGGTAGTGAACGGTGCGAGGGTCACGGTCGGCGTGAAGGTGTTCGCGCCATCGTTGTATGACCAGCTGATACCAGTACCGTTTTGTATGAGGACGGCGACACGGTCGTCGGTGGCTTCGGAGAAGTCGCTGATCGTGGAAGCAGCTTGAGTACCAGTATGGTTGGCACGATTTAAGTAATAACTTCCCTCCTGCCCGTCGAACGTCCCCGTCCAGTCGCCGGTGCGGTCCAACGTCAAAGTGCCACCGACGTTCAAGAGGCCGCTGCCAGTGAGGTCGGTGAAGGTTTCGCCGTTAAGGCCGAGGGATGTTGTCGTGGCGTTCGTCGCGACGAGGTTGTTGAACGTCTGGGTACCCGCCCAGGTGTTCGAGGTGGTGGTGCCGAAGGCGAGGGAGAGCGTATCCCCGGTGAGAACGATCGGATACGTCGCCGCGAGGTTCGTATTCGACGATATATCGACCGTCCCCAGAGAGAGCGTGATCGGGGATGCGCCGATGACGACGGGATTCGCGGTGAAGGAGAGGGGCCCGGTTGCTGAGACGGTGGTAGTAGCGACGCTTTGGAGTGCCCCCGTACCTGCTCCATATATAAGGTTGCTGGCGGTGAACGAAACCTGGCCCGTGCCGCCGCGCGGGACCGTCAGAGTACCGGTCGTGCCGCCGACGATCGGAAGGTTCGTCGCATCGGTCAGGTCGAAGGCCGGAGTTGCATCGCTTCCACCGAGAGAAAGCGTCACGCCGCCGTACGAGACGGTGGAGTTAGTGAGGCCAGCGTTGTTGAGGGTGCCGGAGAGTGCCGGAACGAAGGTAAGAGTATCGCCGCTTCCTGTGATGGTGAGCGAAGAAGTGAGGCCGTTGAATGCGCTCGTTGAAGTCGCAAGCGTCACATTCGGACCGTCGGCCATCTGGCCGGTAGGGCCGATGTTCGTGATGCTCGCGGTTGGGAGTCCCAAGGAACTCGTCGCAATGTCTGCCCATGCGGTACCGTTCCAGTACAAGAGATCGCCATAGTTCTCGGTCATGGTCGCGACATCAGAGAGGTCTTCGATCGAATTGTTGGTCAAATCGTCGTCGTTGAGCGCGCCGTCGTTGTTCGTGAATACGTTCGTGACGTCCGTGAGGAAAGCTTCGAGGCCAGCTTCGGTGGAGTCGTTGAGGATAGTCGAGGAAGCGTTGACATAGTTGGCGACCGCATCGTTGAAGTCACTAATGGTCGACGCGAGTTGGGTCCCCGTGTGATTCGCGCGTGCGAGGTAGTAGGTTCCTTCCTGCCCGTCGAACGTCCCCGTCCAGTTTCCCGTGCGGTCCAGCGTCAAAGTGCCGCCGACGTTGAGGAGTCCTGAACCAGTGAGGTCGGTGAAGGTCTCGGAGTTGATGCCGAAGCTGGTGGTCGTAGCGTTCGTGGCGAGAAGGTTGTTGAAGGTCTGGGTGCCTCCGAATGTGTTGTTCGTGTAGGTCTTCGGGATGGTAGTGGAACCCGCGATAAAGGTGTTCACGCGGCCGTCGGTGTAGTAGAGGTTGGTGCTTCCCTCCGCGAGATCGTCGGTATCCTTGGTGGTAAGCCAGTAGTTGGCGGAAGTAGTGCTGAAGGAATTGGCAAGGAAATACGTCGAATCAAGGCTATCCAAAAGATCGGCATTCAGGTTCGCAAGCGACGAGGTCGAGACGGTGAGCGCGCCGCTTATCACCGTAAGTCCCGTACCCGTGAAATCGGTGATCGTATCGCCGCCGCGGGTGAACGATGCCGCCGAAGCATCGCCGGACATAGTCACGTTTCCGCTGTTATCTATGCTGACGCCTTCGCTTCCTCCGTCGTTCGAGAGCCAGTTGTTGTTGAGCTGGATGTTCTGCGTAGCGATGTGATTGCCCAGGTCGTCGCCGCCTGCGCCTGCGAGACCGCAGTTGTCTGCCGCCACGCGCAGGACGCCGTTGAGATCGGCGTATACGCACCGGTTGCCGACGCCTGCAAGATTGCTCGAGAGTATGTTGCCGGTGACGGTGAGCTTCTCGCTTGCAGTAGTGCCGCCGACGCTTACGTTCCCTCCCGCCGTCGCGAGATACGCGTTGCCAGTAGCGGTGAGTTGGGTAGTCGAAGCGCCCGCACTGAATGTATTAAGCGCAGTGAAGGTGTTCGCGGTATAGGTCTTCGGTATTGTCGTCGAGCCGTGTATGTAGCTGTTCACCCGTGCGTCGGTGTAGTAAAGGTTCGTGCCTTCGGCCACGATGGTCGTCGTGTAATCGCCTGACTGCGGTGTAACAGCTCCCGTGCGTCCGTTGAAGGAGAGCACGCCGGTATTGCTGATCGTGAGCGGCGTTCCGCCGACAAGCGCGCCAGGGGTTCCAGTGAAGGAGATGCCGGTGCCGCTTGAGACCGAGGAGGTCGCGACGCTTTGAAGCGCGCCGGTGCCTGCGCCATATATGAGATTCCCGGCGGTGAAGGAGGAGGCGCCGGTGCCGCCGCCCGGAACCGTTAAGGTTCCTGATTGCGACGGGGTGAACGTGAGGGTATCTCCCGAGCCAGTGACGGTGAGGGCCGAAGTGATGCCGTTGGTGGTTGAGGTGGTAGTGGCGAAGGTGACCGTGGGGCCGTCCGCAGTTTGGCCGGCGGGACCGATATTCTGGACCGCTGAAGTAATAAGTCCTAGCGAACTCGTCGCGAAGTCCGTCCAGGTCGTACCGTTCCACCCGAGGAGGTCGCCATAGTTCTCGGTCATCGCGGCGACGTCGGAGAGATCCTCTATCGAATTATTGCTGAGGTCGTCGTCTGAGAGCGCGCCATCGTTGTTGGTGAAGACATTCGCGACATCGGTGAGGAAGGTCTCAAGTCCCGCTTCGGTAGAGTCGTTCAATATGGTGGTGGAAGCGTTGATGTACGAGGCAACGCGTCCGTCCGTGTAATACAGATTGCTGCCCTCAGCGAGATTCGTGGTCGTAAACGGCGCGAGCGTGACCGTCGGCGTGAAAGTGTTCGCCCCGTCGTTGTATGACCATGAGATGCCAGTGCCGTTTTGTATGAGGACGGCGACGCGGTCGTCGGTGGCTTCGGAGAAGTCGCTGATCGTGGAAGCGAGCTGCGTACCGCTGTGATTCGCTCGGTTTAGATAATAGGTACCTTCCTGGCCGTCGAACGTACCGGTCCAGTCCCCGGTGCGATCCAATGTGAGCGCATTTCCGGTGATGGTGAGGCCCGAGCCCGTAAGGTCGGTGATGTAGTCCGTGCCCACGGCGAGCGAGGTGGTCGTGGCGTTCGTGGCGACGAGGTTGTTGAAGGTCTGGGTGCCAGTGAACGTATTGTTCGTATAGGTCTTCGGTATTGTCGTCGAGCCGTGTATATAGCTATTCACCCGTGCGTCGGTGTAGTAGAGGTTCGATCCTTCAGCGAGGTTCGTGGTCGACTTGGTCGTGAGCCAGTGGTTCGCGGACGTGGTCGAGAAGGAGTTCGCGAGGAAATACGTGGAGTCGAGCCCATCGAGGAGATCGGCATTCAGGTTCGCGAGCGAGGATGTGGAGACCGTGAGGACCCCTCCGACGTTCGATAGTCCCGAGCCCGTCAGATCGGTGAAGGTCTCCCCGTTGATGCCGAAGCTGGTCGTGGTCGCGTTGGTGGCGACGAGGTTGTTGAAGGTCTGCGTGCCCGCCCAGGTATTCGAGGTAGTGGTGCCGAAAGCGAGGTTGAACAAGCCCGTGCCGCTGTCGTATTGAATTGGATAGGTGGCGGCGAAAAGCCCCCGGGCGGTCGTGGAGAAATCGCTGATGGTCGACGCGAGTTGCGTCCCCGTGTGATTCGCGCGGGCGAGGTAGTATGCGCCTTCCTGTCCGTCGAGCGTGCCGGTCCAGTCCCCGGTGCGGTCCAGCGTCAAAGTACCGCCGACGTTGAGAAGTCCCGAACCGGTGAGGTCGGTGAAGGTTTCGCTGTTCAGGCCGAGGGAGGTGGTGGTGGCATTCGTCGCAACGAGATTTCCGAACGTTTGCGTGGCCGTGAAGGTGTTCGCGGTATACGTCTTCGGGATAGTGGTCGATCCGTGTATATACGTATTCACTGCAGCATTGAAGTCGCTGATGGTCGAAGCGGTTTGAGTACCGGTATGGTTGGCGCGGTCCAGGTAGTAGGTCCCGTCCTGGCCATCCAGGAGGTCCGCATTGAAATTCGAGCCGGGACCGGAGAAGGAAGTCGTGGAAACGGAGAGCGTTCCGCCCGCAAGCGCGAGTCCCGGACCGATACCGAGCGTCTGTACGGGGCCCGCACCATTGCCAAGAAGGATGCCGGAGAGCGTGCTGCTTCCCGTACCGCCGCGGGGCACCGCAAGCGTGCCCGTGAAGGTCGGGGTGAAGGTATGGGTGTCGCCCGCCGACGTGATCACGAGGCCTATGTTCGTGTCGCTCGTGGTCGCGAAGGTCTGGGTTGAGCCTGTCTGATATGGCGAGTACTGGGCACCGATGGCAGTGATACCGCCGCCCGCTCCCGCATCCGCGCCGCAGTTGAATTGGCCGGTAACGGCGTCATAGAGAAGCTTGCTGGCCGAAGTGTTGCAGGCAGTGAGGCCGGCGCCGCGGAAGGTGTTTGCTACGTAGAGATCGGTGGAACTGGCGTTCGTGAACGTATTTCCGCCTGTGAATACGTTATTCGTGTATGTCTTTGGGATCGTGGAAGATCCATTGATGAACGTATTTACGCGTCCGTCGGTGTAGTACAGGTTCGAGCCCTCGGCAAGGTCGGACGTGGATTTCGTGGAGAGCCAGTAATTGGCCGAAGTGGTCGAGAATGCCGAGCCGCCGTTCTGCGAGAGGAAGTACGCGGCGGAGGTCGTACTGAACGAGTTCGCGAGATAGTAGCTTCCCTCCTGCCCGTCGAAGGTGCCGGTCCAGTCGCCTGTCGTCGACGTGACGCCCGTGTTCGTGATGACGCCGGTCGCGGGGTTGTACGAGATGCCCGTGCCACCCGAAAGCGAGGTCGAGGCGATCTTGTTGTTGAAAGTGTTCCAGTCGGTCGAAGAAAGATAACCGTCCTGCGACGCGTTCGCCTGGTTTATGGAAAGCGTCGTGCCGGTGAGTACGAGCGGCGCGGTGACCGATGCCGTCTGCACCGGGCTCGCGCCGTTGCCGACGAGGAGTCCGGTGAGCGAAGTCGAGCCCGTGCCGCCGTTCCCGACCGGAAGCGTGCCCGTGATGTCGGAGGCGAGCGACACGAGCGAGGTCGCCACCGTGCCGGCGGTCGCCTTGAGGAACCCGGAAAGCGATCCGATCGAAAGGCCCTGCACGGTCGCCGTGCCGGTCGCGGTCACGTTCCCGCCGACGTACGCATCGCCGCCGACCGAGAGCTTGGTAAAGGGCGACGTCGTGCCGATGCCGACATTGCCGTTCCCGAGGATGGTCGCAGCCGTCGTGTTGTTCGTGATGAGCGAGAGCGGCTGATTGTCGGTCGTGCCGAGAACGGCGGGGACGCCGAAGGCGTTCCCGCCGTTCTGGAAGAATCCGCTCGCGAGCGACGAGGTCGATACTGACAGCATGCCTCCCGTGTTCACGAGGCCGTTGCCGAGGAGCGACGTGAAGTACGAGTTCCCGATGCCGAAGTTCGTCGCGTACAGGTTCGTGGACGTCGCGTTGTCCGTGACCGACGTCGTCGCGATGATGTTCGGGAATACCGACGCTTCGCTCGTGGACGTGCCGATGAAGCGGGGTGCCACGACCGTATTGTTCGCCGAAAGGTTCGAGACGCTGAAGGACCCCACGGTGAGCGTGCCGGTGACATTCGCGTCGCCGCCGACATCCAGGTTCCCGCCAATGGTCGTATCGTTCCCTACCGAAAGGTTATTGTTCACGACCGCGTCGTCCGTCGTGAGGGTACCCGTGAAGGTGGGATCATTCAGAGAAATGCTGCCGCCTCCGCCTCCGCCGCCCCCTCCTCCGCCCCGTCTTCGGAGCGCAGATTCGATATTCCGGCGCATGAGGCTGTCGAAGGCGGTGAACCGCGCGTCTATCTCCTCCCGGCTCACGCCCCCGAGGAACGTCTGCGGGTAGTAGTTACGTACGACGGTCGTGTCCCCGATGAACCGGTCGACGTACGTCGTGTTCGTGGTAGTGGCGGTATAGGCGCCTGGACCGGATGCGGCCGGGGTGAGTATCGTCACGATCCTCTCGGGGGCAGACGTAAGCGCCACGGAGAGGTCGTCGAAAAGACCGGCAAGCAAGCGTACGCCTCCCGTGAGCGCGATATGCGCGGCGCGCACGGCGGAGAAGACCGACTGCTCCAGGCTGCGCACGAGCGCTGCCGGTGCGGCCGCGACTCCCGCAGCGAGATGCGCGTCGGAAGCAGCAGCTATCCCGGTCGGCGTCGTGCTATCGACAGGGCCTCGCGTAGGAGTGGCAATGCCCGCAGCCACGGCGATCGCGACATCGCGCGACGCGTTCCCGACGACGTTTGGCGCGAGCGTCGCCCCGCCCCCGAGCGCGTCGCCGAGCGCGAGCGTCCTCTCGGTGATCCCGCGTGCGACATCCGGCGTCCTTTCGACCCAAGCATAGATGCCGCGTTCGTACGCGATGCGTATCGCCTCCGCGCGCGCGGGCGCGAAGGCGGCCATGTCGCGCGCGGCGGAAGCGAGCTCGAGCGAATCCGCTCCGGCAGATTCAACCGTCGTCGCATACTGCACGAGCGTGTCATGCGCGAAACGCTCGATCGATGCTCCCATGCGCACGTATGCGCCGACGCCGGTATCGCGCAACATCGCGAACGAAGCGCCGGGCGTACGGAAGAAAGCCGATACGGCAGCGATGCGCGACGCGCCGACCGATCCCGCCAACGTTGCGGCGCTGCGCGATTCGTTATGGCGCGTAGCCATGTCCGGAAGCGTGACATCGCTTGCCGCTACCTGCGCGGCTTCCGCGACAAGAACGTCCTGATCGGGAATATGCAGGTCGGGCACGTTAGGCGCCGGCTCGTCGCGTGAGGCGAGGAATACTGCCGGCCCGTCGTACGTTATGGCCCGCACCACCGCAAGATCGTATGCAAGCCGGCCTGCATCCCGTGCCGTACCTATAAAAGCGTCCGAGACCGACGCATATCCGCTCAAAGCGACCACCCAGAGCGCGAGAGCGAAGGCGAAGCCGGGACGCAGGTGTATCGGAACACTCCTTCGAGCGGGCACGAGCGGCACGTACGCGGCAGGAGCAGCTTTTTCTGCTGAAGGAACTCCCGGAGTGACAGGCTCCTGATGCGCCTCGCGGTATTCACGGCTCCGCGTTTCCGAAAGCGTATGCGCAATCTCCTGCTTATGCGCTTGTTGCGTTCGAATGAACGTGTCGAGCGACGTTCGCTCGAGACACCAGGTGCGTCCGATCCTCTTTCCGGCAATCACTCCGGCACGACAAAGACGCGCGAGGTAATCGGGATTGTATCCCGAAATGATCGAGGCCTCTTTCGTTGAGATGAGATCGTTAGTAAGGAGCGAGGACATGTCGGATATCCGATTTACCTAAATAATAGCTTGGTATAACGGCAATCGACTAAGGATTTTTGAGCTCGTTTGGGGATAAGTCTGCCGCACTTGCGTGTCGATGTTGCAATCCTCGAAAATGAGCTTTTTGGAGCAATCGAGGATCAAAATTTGAGAAAAATCTTCCGAGCTATGACCTGTTCCGGATTGTTTAGGCTCGAACAAAAAATGTCCCGCGCTTCATGAAGTCGAAGCAAATAGAGATTTTGAAAAAGCGGAGCCTTGGATACCCTTGTCCACACAGCGCAGGATAAAGCAAATGAGCCCTTCTCCGCGTGACGTGACTCATAGGCCGGAGCGATTTATTGCATGCTGCAATTCTCTTCGAAGCCTTTACGCTCCTTACAGCGTCACTTTCGGGTGAGTGGAACGAGGAAAGCAGAAGCGAATGCTTCTGCTTTTTCCAACTTAATGCACCAATCTGTATGATTCCTTCGTTTTCTTGTATAGCCGAGACAAGAAATGCAATATAGAACTACTTACTTATAGAACTCGTGCCTCCGAGAAACTTCGTAATGGCGTTGCTTTGCACATAGGTGTCCGCGAATCCCGAGCCTATGATCCCGATTGAGATAACTATCCCGGCAAAGGCGACCATAAGGGCTACGACGACGAGATTCGAACCTGATCCGCTGTTCTTGCGTGACTTTGGACGACGCGCGCGGCGTGGCGGCGTGGCGGCAACAGGCTGCTGAAAAAGCTGAGGCCGAACGGCCGCCCTTTGGGGCCTTTCGATGGTCTGCGGACGTTCCTCGGGAATTCTGTGGACCATCACCGGTACGGCTTCCTCTGAAGCCTCAGGAAGCTCCGGCTCGTCTTCGATCACCTCTTCTTCCCTTTCTTCTTCCCTTTCTTCTTCCCTGGCGTCAATCACCTCAGGAGATTCCAAAAGCGGCTCGCGTTCACCCTCGAACCATGCTTTCCAGGCGGCCTGCATTTCCGCAAGCGATTCCCGGCTTTCCGACATATCTAATGTCTGCATAGTTTCACGGGCCTCGAGTACGGGAGCAGGAGGCGCCAACTCGGGCATCCTTGGCGCCTCTTCCGGCAGATACCTCGACGCTTCCCAGGTTTCCGGCATATGCGAAACAACGGCATCGGTGACATCGATAAGCGCACCGGTCGCTGCGGCGATCCTTGCGTTCTCCGCGTCCTGTTCGGCGGCGCCAGGGAGCTTTTCCTCCGTCTTTCCGAAGCGATGCTCACGTATGCTTGTTTCGAGCACGTACCAGCTTCGGCCAACCATTTTCGCCTCTACATGCCCTTCCCGGCATAGCTGGCCCACATAGTCTTTAGCGTAGCCCGTAATCGCTGCTGCACGCTTGGACGAGATGTAGATCTTGTCTCCGATAGTAAGTTCATCCATACATGTAGTATAAGGGTTTCTCGTCTCGAATAGAATAGATATCAACATGTAGAAAAAGAGTGCAGATTCCGCTTCGCGTAATCCAAAAGCGGAATCTGCACTCTTTTTCTACTTGCTCAGCTCTTCAATCAGGAGATCTTTTATGGCTCCCGGATTCCCCGCCCCTCGGGTAGCCTTCATCGACTGCCCTACGAGGAATTGGAGCGCGGCGTCCTTCCCCGACCGATACTCTGCAGCCACCGCCTCGTGCTCGCGTATGACCGTGCGCACCGCTTCGCGAAGCGCTTCGGTATCGTTCACCTGGATAAGCCCTTCGGCGCGCGCCACGTCTTCCGGATCCCCTCCCTTCTCATGCATATAGAGGAGCGTATCCTTCGCGCCACGCGAGGAAAGCGTTCCCTCCCCCACAAGCGCCATGAGCTTCGCGAACGACGCGGGAGTGATCCTGCTCTCGACATCGCTCGTGGCGAGCCCTGCGAGGTCGGAAACGAAATAGTTCGCGGCGATCCGCACCTTCGCCTCTCCCTTAACCGTCGTCAGTACTTCGTCGAAGAACGCGCTTCGCAGCGTATCATTCGCGACGTACGCGGCGTCCTCGCTTTTCATGCCGAGCGATTCATAACGCGTACGTCTTGCCTCGGGAAGTTCGGGAAGCGTCTGCGTGAGGACATCATCGCTCCACGCAGGCATTTCGCTCCGAAGTATCTTAGGCAGGTCCGGTTCCGGGAAGTAGCGGTAGTCGGCGCTTCCCTCCTTCACGCGCTGCGCGAACGTCTCCTGCGTGTTCTCGTTCCAGCCGCGGGTCTCCTGCACGAGCGTACCGCCCGACTCGAGCACATTCGCCTGACGCTGGATCTCGAAGGCGATCGTACGCTCGACCGCACGGAAGGAATTGATGTTCTTTACTTCGACCTTCGTGCCAAGCTCCTCCCCTTCCGAGATCGAGATGTTCGCTTCCACCCGCATCTCCCCTTTCTCAAGATTCGCGTCCGATGCGCCGAGCGTACGGAGAAGAAGCTGGAGTTCCCGCGCGAAGCGTCCGGCGGTTTCCGCGTCGTGTATCACCGGCTCGGTGACGAGTTCCATCAGAGGCACTCCAGCGCGATTGAAGTCGACAAGGCTCGTCCCCTTCCCGGTTTCTTCCCCCGCCTCATCCTTCCCTTCGTGCGATGAGCGCGCCGTGTCCTCCTCCAGATGCACGCGCGTGATCGCGACCTCCGCGAGTGCGCCGCCTGAAACGAACGGATATGCGTACTGGCTGATTTGGTATCCCTTCGGGATGTCTGGATAGAAATAGGACTTGCGGTCGAACTCGCCGTAGTCGGCCAGCGTACCGCCGAGCGCGCAACCGACGCGAAGCACGTGCTCGATCGCCTGTAGGTTCGCCTTCGGCAGGGTCCCGGGATGCGCAAGGCAGATCGGACAGATATTCACGTTCGGTCGGACCTCATCCGGATCGTTCCGGCAGTCGCAGAACATCTTGGTCCGGGTCTTGAGTTCCGCGTGGATCTCGAGGCCGATAGTGGGGCGATACGCCATTGGACCTAGTATGCAGCAGCCGGGGCCAAACAGGCAAATAGGGCGCGGAAGCTAAGCTGCCTTTTTTGCCTCTAGAGTATGGGAAAGATGGTCCGAAAAAGACTTCAAAAGATCGTCGTCGATGACCGATAAAGGTATGACCTCCCTTCCCGATGCCAGGGATAGCTCCTTTAATTTGCGTTCCTTCGTTTCCGCATCCAAAAGATCCGTTTTCGAAAGAATGACCAGTTCGGACTTATCCGAGAGGCCGCGGCCGAAGGAATCGAGCTCCGCCCGTATGGACCCATAGGCCCCAGCGACGTCTTCTTGTTCGGACGAGACAAGATGTACAAGAAGCGCGGTGCGTTCTATGTGCCTCAGGAATTTAGCGCCCAGACCTCGGCCGGCCGAGGCGCCTTCGATAAGTCCGGGAATATCCGCGAGCAGGTGCCCGTAGAAGTCGCCGAGGTGCGGATCGAGCGTCGTGAAGGGATATGCCGCGACTTTCGACTTCGCGCGGGTAAGCGCATTCAAAATGGAGGATTTCCCCGCGTTCGGGAAGCCGATAAGTCCTGCATCGGCGATGATCTTCAAAGTAAGTTCGATATTTCCGGCTCCTCCGGCTTTTCCCGGTGTCGATTGTTCCGGATTCTGGTTCTCCGCACCCTTGAAGTGGTGATTCCCGAGGCCGCCCATGCCGCCCCGGAATATGACTATCCGCTGTCCTTCCTCGAGGATCTCGACGGACTCCTTGGTGGTCGAGTTCTTGGCGAGAGTGCCGATGGGCACGCGAAGCGTGATCGGCTCGCCGTCCTTCCCATGCTTGTTATTACCTTCGCCGGGACCGCCGTTCTCGGCGCGGAACTTCTTCGTATAGCGATAGCTGGCGAGGGCAGCGAGGTCCCGGACGCCTTCGAGGATGATATCTCCGCCGCGCCCCCCGTCGCCGCCCGACGGTCCGCCCTTTTCCTTCCCTTTCATATGGAGCCAGCGCACGACGCCGTCGCCGCCTCTTCCTGCGGTCGCGTGTATGGTGACTTCGTCAACGAATGCCATACGTTATGTGCGTTCGACGACCCACCCTTCCGCAAGAAGCGGTTCGGCTTTCTTATACTTGAGCGTCTGGGTTTCCTCGCCCTTGCGTATGGTCACGAGGTCGTTGCGACCATGCGTCGTACCGGTCTTCACGATCGGTCCTTGCGTTGTCGACTCGTCGGATTCTTCGCTTGCTGCGACGAGCCGTGCGCGTGTCTTCGCTTCCTCCGCGCGGGTACGCGTGTCGTCGGCGGGCCGCAGGTGCGGCAGCGCCTGGCGTATCTGCTCCTCGATGCCATCGAGCATGTCCTGGAAACGGCGAAGGCCTTCCTTGCGGTATTCCTGGAGCGGATCGCGCTGCCCGTATGCGCGCAGCGACACCGAGCGGCGGAGGTATTCCATGGTATCGAGATGCTCCAGCCAGAAAGCGTCCGTCACCTGGAGGATAAGGCGCCGGAGGAGCCGGTTCCAGACGGCCTCTCCAAATTCCGCTCCCCGGGCCGTAAGCGCCTCGGACGCGGCCTCGTCGCCCAGAATGATCTCCTCTATCGCCGTCCGGAGTTCCTCGTCGGAGCCCGTAAGCGCGAGGTTCCGGCGTTCGTAGACGGCGAGCCGTTGGGTATTCAGGACGTCGTCGTACGCGAGCACCTGCTTGCGCGAGTCGAAGTTGAATCCCTCGATGCGCTTCTGCGCGGTCTCAAGCGACCGGCTGATCATCGGGCTCCCGATCGGCTCGTCCTCCGGGATCTTGAACGAGCCCATCACCTTCTTCAGCATGTCGCTCGCGAAGACGCGCATGAGCTTGTCCTCGAGAGATACGTAGAACTGGGTCGCGCCCGGGTCGCCCTGGCGGCCGGAACGTCCGCGCAGCTGGTTGTCGATGCGCCGCGCCTCGTGCCGTTCGGTACCGACGACCGCGAGCCCGCCGAGCTGCCGGACCTCTTCCCGCGCTGCGGGCTCGGCGGTCGCGCCGCCGAGCTTGATGTCCACGCCGCGGCCTGCGAGGTTCGTCGCTACCGTGACGCGTCCCTTCTCTCCCGCCTGCGCGATGAGTTCGCCCTCGCGTTCGTGGTTCTTCGCGTTCAGGACCTCGTGCGGGACGCCTGCGTCGCTGAAATACGTGCTCACGATCTCGTTGTCCTCGATGGATACCGTACCCACGAGTACCGGCTGCCCCTTCTCGTGGAGTTCCTTCACCGCGCGCGTAAGCGCCGTATACTTGCCGTGGTTGTTCTGGAAGATAAGGTCATCGTGATCGATGCGCGCGACCGGCTTATTCGTCGGCACCACGATCACCTCGAGCCTGTAGACCGTATAGAATTCCTCCTCTGAGGAAAGACCGGTACCCGTCATGCCGGCGAGCCCTTCATACATGCGGAAGAGGTTCTGGAACGTGATCGACGCGTACGTGCGGGTCTCCTTCTGGATATCGACGCCTTCCTTCGCCTCGATGGCCTGGTGGAGGCCTTCCGACCAGCGACGGCCGGGCTGCAGGCGCCCCGTGAACTCGTCCACGATGACGATCTGGTTGTCGCGCACCACGTACTCCTTGTCCTTATTGAAGAGCGCCTTCGCCCGCACTGCCGTCTCGAGATGATGCGCGAGCTTCACCCCGCCTTCGGTATAGAGGTTCTCGATGTTCAGAGCCTTTTCAGCCTTGGTGATGCCGTCGTCGGTGAGCTGGATGGCGCGCTGCTTCTCGTCGATCGTATAGTCGGTTCCTTCCTCCATCGTGCGCGCGATCATCGCGAAGCGCTCGTAGAACTGCTCGCTTTCCGGGACCGGCCCGGAAATAATGAGCGGGGTACGCGCCTCGTCGATAAGGATCGAGTCGATCTCGTCCACGATGGCGTAATGGTGGCCGCGCTGGACGATCTGTCCGGCCTCGTACGCCGTATTGTCGCGCAGGTAGTCGAAGCCGAGCTCGTTGTTGGTCGCGAACGTGATATCGGCCGCGTACGCCTCCTGCTTCGGTGCCGGACGGAGGTAATCGTAGAAAATGCGGAAGGAACCTTCCTCGTCGCGCTCCTCATCCTCGTCCTTCGGCACGTGCGACGCGTCGTACACGTAGCTCCCCGCGCTCGTCACGACCCCGATGGTAAGGCCGAGGAAGTCGTACACCTGCCCCATCCATGCCGCGTCGCGTCGTGCGAGATAATCATTCACGGTCACGATGTGCATGCCCTTGCCGGCAAGCGCCCACAGCGTCGCGGGCAGGGTCGCAACGAGCGTTTTTCCTTCCCCGGTGCGCATCTCGGCGATCTTCCCGCGTGCCAGCGCGAGACCCCCCATAAGCTGTACGTCGTAATGCCGCTCGTTAAGCGTGCGCCGTGCAGCTTCGCGCACGAGCGCGAACACCTCGGCGATATCGTCCTCGGACGGAGTCGCAACGTTCATGCGCTCCCGGACCCCAATAAGTCGCGCACGCAGGTCTTCCTGTGACGCGTCAGTGAGCTCGGGCTCGATCTGACCTGCACGGGAGACGACGCCCGCCGCTCCCTTGAGGAAGCTTGCGGACTGGTTTTGGGTGAAGAAACGGCTCAATAGACTGGCCATAGACCCGCCCACTATACCTTTTATCGCGTATTTCTTCTACCGTAACCGGATAAGACGAGTTTCAGGACAAGTTCCTCGGTCTCCTCAAGAAAACCCTCGGTCAATTGGCTCGGCACGTCTGTATCGCTCTGATAGAACTCCATCATTCCCTCCACGTCTCCTCCAACCGTTAGCACGTCCCCTCGAAGGCGGGCAACGGCTTTCAGCGGAAAAGCGAGATTAAGGGTGTGAGAATCCCGAAAGATCTGCGGTTTCCCATTCCCGACCGAATCAACGACAATGACGCGCTTGGCATTACGCAACAGGAGTGGGTGCCTTTTTTCAAACACACGATAGCCATGTCCCCAGTATGTTGGGCTGTCGTAGGAAAGCTCTTCGTTCGGATCAAGGACGATGAGTACTTTCGAAAGAACCTCCGGATGCTTGAGCGCAATCGAGATGCATACAGCAGTACCTGAGGCGTTATCCATCGCGCCTGGCCCAATCGAATCGTAATGCGCGAAAAGTACGACTTCGGGACTTTTCCGATTACCTATCAGAAATTGGATTAGCCGGTGCCGCATTTTTCGAACGTACACTGTTCCCTCAACCTTTTGGGCCGTGAGGATGCGCGGCATGTCTTTCTTTCTGACGGCAAGGGCGGGCGCGAAATAAAAATTCGGGCGCGACAGCGAGTCGGAGCGCGGATTGAAGTTTATGTTTGGAACCGTAAGCAGATAACGAGAGGGAACGAGTGAGCTTACTAGCGCGTCCTTGTCATTGATCTTTCCACCAATGAATGAGGTGGGGGCGCACTTAATTTCTTTAGTATCTGCGCGAAGCGTCGCTGAAGCATGAGGCAGCTCGACCTCAATAAACTCCTTCCCATATGTGATCACCCCTCCCGTAATAAGAAGGTTTTCAATATACTCTCCCGCCCGTATCGTGGCCTGCCCTTGTCGTTCACCAAACTCGGTAAGTGCTCGCACGATGTTCATTTTTTTCATATACGTTCGTTACTTCTAAGTAGTATGCCTTAAGCGCCCGACAGAAAGTTCGCTCCGGTCCCATACGAGGGGCCGGAGCGAACCAATCGCACCGTTAGTGATAGCCGATTGCCGACTCTGCAATAGCTCTGAAGAACGTGACGGTATCACGCATGCAGAGTCGCTCCGCCTCCTGCTCGAGCGACGGTATGCCGTCGTTATCCCAAAGCAGATGCCGATTGCACCACAGCATATCGTTGCTGAGAGGCGGTATCTTCACGATAAGCGGCGTGAAGCCAGTTCCTTCCGTTACCTTCAGAAGGCATGCCTCGAAAAGCCTTTTCGCTTCCGAGACTTGGGCAATCGGATTGTCGTAGGTCTCGAAAAGCACTGCCGACCCGTCCACGAACCAGGACAGGTAGTAGGGGTAGTACCACGATGCCGGGGGACGGTCGTAGTCCGCCAGTTCGAAACCCTTTTCAAGGGGTAGACGCTTCTCCGCATGTCCTTGTCTTGTGCTCCGATACACATGCGTCGGCTTCCGGTCGGCGCTTTTGAGCATCGCCACATGCATGCCGGAGACATCGGTAAGGAGGCCTGAAAGCCTTGTCGCCGCGCGCAAATCTCGGTGATGGGCGGGCAATTTCTTCCCGTCTAGGCAACGGATATGCTCGAGCGGTATGGCTGTAAGATCCGGGACGTTCTCGCGTGAGATCTGCTCGTGCTTTATGGATCGGACATTACTTCTCGAGTACTCGATCCAGGGAATACGCACACGGTGGTATTTGTCATGATTCCTCGCGTCGAAGGCATCTCTTACGAACGTTGCCGTCAGCGGCGTGAGACCGAGCCGCTTCGCCCCCAGGTTGAAGGCGATATCCTCAATGCAGGCGGAAGCGATCTGACGCGCCAGCACAGCTACCGGACGATCGCGTCTGACATATGGCGGGATGATCTCAAGAGGCTGATCAATACCATACTCGCGCTTAAGGAATCGCCGTATGCCTTCCTGGACTGCGCCTTTGTCCCGGATACGAGCTTCGAGCGCTCGTTGTAGGGAATCGTGCGAAGTAAGATACATCGGACTCTCCTTCTCTCTATCGGTTTCTCAAGGCAAAAAGAACACCAGCCCCGTAAAGGGGCTGGTGTGTAATCCGGAGACGATGCGTGGAGTTTAGGAAACGTCTACCGAAGCACAAATCAGCCCTCTTCGGGTTGATTTATGCCAAGCAAAATACGTTGCGTTGCCAGTCCTTTTCATTGCCCTCAAAATATACCGCGTCGTGCTTCAGATGGCAAATGCGGAACCAAAAGAAAAACCCCCTCGCGGGGGCCTTCCTTTTGCGTGAGTCGCTTAGCGGCGCTTCTTCGCTGCGCGGCGCTTTGCTGGGCGCTTCGCTGCGGATTTCTTCGCTGCCTTCTTAGCTGCCGGGCGCTTAGCGGCGCGGCGCTTAGCTGGGCGCTTAGCGGCTGCCTTCTTTGCCGGGCGCTTAGCTGCCTTCTTTGCCGGGCGCTTAGCTGCCTTCCTTTTTGCTGCCATAAGTCCGTTAGGTGAAGTTAGAGTGCTAATGTCGACCCACTCGCACGCGAATCAGTTCCAACAATGCGCATTACGGAAACTGATTCGCGAACGAATGTGTTCTGCATACATTATTGCGCGTTGGTGAAATTTTTGTGCAGAAAAAGCACGAGGTGTGGATAACTTTATTTACGCAAAAACGTTTGCGTGCGTGCGTAAAACAAAAGCGGCGTCATGCGACGCCGCTTTTGTTTTCGCTTTACGCGTTCGCTATCGCACGCCGAGCTGCATGAGGAGCGACGCGCCTTGCGACGATGTCTCGGGATGCGCCTGCATCACCGCGCGTGCGAGCGTGCGCGCCTCGTCCAAACGCCCCGCGCGCACGTACGCGATGGCGAGCTGGTAGCCGGTCGTCGCGTCCTCCTGCTGCGCATACCGTTCCGAGAGGATCACGATGACGTCGTTCCAGGCGTTTGCTCTCTGGTACGCCAGCGCGAGGACTATGTTATTGACCGTCGTGGTCCCGAAACGGTCCTGGAGTACGGCTTTCCCGCCCGGGATATCCCCGGAAATAATATGGCCAGCGGCGGCATATGCGGCAAGCTCGTCGGACGTGGTCGCGAGCGCATACGCTTCCTCAAAGAAGGCCGCGGCGGCCTCGGGCTTGTCCGCCTGCCATTCGACGATTCCCTGCTCGACGATGATGCTCTGCTTCAGGGGCGAGAGCGAGCGGGCCTTCGCGGCCGTCTCGCGGGCCATATCGAACTGGCCGGCCGCGCGTAGGAAGAAGGAGTACTGCACGTACAGGCGCGCGTCTTGCGGAGCGCGCGCGATCTCCTTTTCTATCTCGGAGGAAGCGAGAGCGAACGCCGCCGACTTCGCGGGCGCGGGCACGTCGCTTCCGACTACCTGCCCCGCGAATACCAGTAGTTGCTCACGGATCTCCTGCGTTGCGAACGGGTTCCGCGCAAGCGCGCTCTTGAAGTATCCCGTGCGCGACTCCACCGTGCCTCCGGACCTCAGGCCGTTGATGAGTTCCGTCCCGGCGGCATAGGTCGGTATGTTGACCATATACAGGACCAGGAGCGCGATAACGACCGCGACGGGCACCGTAACGGCATCGAGCGCGGTTCCGCGTACCTCCCGGACGCGCTCGAGCGCCGGAATCGGCCGGGAACGGAGCGTGTGCGCGTACGCCAGCAGCATCCCTATCGGTATGTAGGTAAAGAGGTTGTCGAAGACGGCCAGTCCTTGTATGGCGTATCCGGCGAACACCGAGAGGATCAGCACGCGCTCCCAGGCCTTGAGTTCCCGGGACCGATGCACGGCGAGGATCGCGCTCCCGCCGAGCAGAAGGAACAGGAGGAGCGCCGGTACGCCGCCCGTGATGAGCCAATCGAGGTACACGTCGTGCGCCCGGTCGAACCATTGCTCCTGGCCGTATAAGGACGGCTCGTAATGCCTGTTGAAAACGTAGTTGAACCCCTCGTGGCCCCAGCCCATGAGCGGCCGCTCTTTGGCGCCTTCGACCGCCATGCCCCAGATCGCGACACGCGTGTCGAGGGAGCCGAGCGAGATCGTCGCGAAGCGCGAAAGATTCGGGCTCTGCTGCACGAACGCCGTGTTTCGCACGGCATAGAACCCTGCGGCGAGAACGATGACGGCGGCGAGGAAGACGAGCGCTCCCTTGCGGCCACGCTTCCCCATTTCAAGGAGCCAGAGCAAGCCCCCTACAAACGCAGCGGCGATGAGCGCGACGAACGTGCCGCGCGTGCCGGTGCCGAAGAGCACGAGTACCTGCAGCGCGACGAGGACGAACAGGGAGGCGCGCAACCCCTTCCCCTTCGTCGCAAAGGCCTGCCAGAGGGTGATGCCGATAGCCAGGAGGAGGAAGCCGGCGAGGTACTCGGAGTTACCGAGTGTGGCGTCAAGACGCGTGGCGCTCTGATGCACCGCGAAGAAACGGCCCGTCGCACCGCAGGCATTGCCGACGCAGAAGAACTGCATGATCGCGTGCAGGGTCACGAGCGAGGAAACGCCCACGAGGGTCATCCACCAGTGCCGCCAAAGCCGGTCGATCGAGAGTACGGGTCCCGCCACGAGGAAGAGCGCGAAGACGTGGATGAGCGTGATCCACCCGTCCATACGCTCGAAGTTGCTCCAGATGGCCTTATGCGGATTGATGGAGAACAGATCGGCGACAAGCGTCCATGCGACCAGGAGCGCGAAGGACGCGAGCACCCAGGAGAACTGCGGGCGGTATCGGCGGTCGGCAAAGGCGAGTACGGCGTATCCGGCGAGCGCGATCTCCACGAGCGCCCGGAATAGGAAGTTCTTACCCGTGATGAACGGGAAGAAAAGATCCCCCGATACGAAAAGCGCGAGGAACGGAATGAGAAAAAGAGGTGTGAGTACGGCCCAGCGGGCGATCGTCTTGGTATACATGGATGGACTAGTCTTCGGTTTTCATGATACCAGACCGCCCATTCCTCAGATAATCCGCGAGCAAGGCGAAGGCCGCATGAACGCCGTCCCGGTACTTGATCTTTTTCCCCTCGGCGACGGTACGCGCCGAATACGAGATAGGCACTTCCTTGATCCTGTACCCCGCGCGGATGAGCGCGGGGTCGAACAGGATATCCGCTTCGAAGCCGCCTCGCCGGAACAGGGACGCCGCTTCGCGCGGGAAAAGCTTATAGCACGTGTTGACGTCGGTGAGCTGCACGCGGTAGAGGACGTTTACGAGCTTGGTCAGGAACCATACGCCCGCACGCAGGGTGAACGACCCCTTGCGCGGGCCTGGATGCAGGTTGCGCGACCCGTAAACGACCGTAATGGGAGAATCGTCGACTGCGGCGAGGAGCGTGCCGATATCATCCGGATCGTATTCGAGGTCAGCATCCTGGATAAGGATATGGGTCCCTTTCGCCTCCTTGAAGCCGTCGACGAGCGCCGTCCCCTTCCCTCCGTTCTCACTGCGGAGGATGACGCGTACCGGGAGATCGATATCCTCAAGCAATTCGCGCGTGCCGTCGGTCGAGGCGTCGTCGACTACGATGACTTCCCGTTCCCATCCTTCCGGAAACTTCGCCGCGAGAACGCGCTCGAGGAGCGTGCGCACGGTGGCGCGCTCGTTGTAGCACGGGATGACGATGGATAGCGTGCGCATGAGTTCCGGGCAGTATACCGTAGTTCGATAGTGATCCGAGGCGACGTCGAAAACTACGTATTTGGGTAGATGGCAGTAAGCTGCCGTATGATCAGCTCATCCGGCTTAATGTATTTGCCTTCGAAATCGAACCATACGCCGAGAAAGTCTTCTCTAGCGATTTTCCGTAACCCGCCTGTCTCCGGATCCTGTAAGTAGATAGATTCCTCGTCTAGCCCGGTTACGACCGAGTAATGGCCATCAGGAACAGCCGAGTCGGAATAGTCCGATCGGCCGCGCGTAAACCAGTTCACGATGACGGGAGTGTTCTTGCTCAGCCATTCTTCTATATCTTCAAAGCTACTCTCGTTCTTGATGAGCGTCTTGAATCCAAGAGATTCAGCAGCGCGAGCTATACCTTCGGCGTTTGAACCCAGTTCAGTAACTCCTATGAGCCCGGCGAGTTCCTGCTCGCTCTTATCCAAACCATAGTAGCCGAGGACTATCTTCAATGAGGCAGGTCCGCACATGCCCTTTCCGAGAGTTTCCTGAAATCCTTTCACTTCGAGTCGTAGCATCTGCTTAGCTTACCAAATGGCTGACGGTCTCGGGCAACGCTGCGACCCTTTTAGTAAATATCTAGAACTCGGCGAATATTCTACATTCAGAGGATACAATTCTAACCCTTCTTCCGTACGGCATAGGGATTTGCGGGTCAGTATGCCCAAAGTCCATATTTTGGATTACGGGAACAGTTTTGCTGTACGTTCTTATAATCTCAAGAGTCGCGTCTCTTTGCTTCTTTCGATACTCTGCCTTTTCGTCGGCAGAGTGCGGTTTGTCGAATTCCCACGCTTTTGGGCGACCAACCAGTATTCCCTTCACTTTCCCTAAGATTCCCTTTTCACCCAAAGCACGGTAGACGCGGGAAACATAATCGCTCGAAGGAATTTCCTCAGAAGTTTCGGTCATCAAGATTATATTTTCAAATTCATCGAGTGTGGGGATCTGAGCCCCATGCCTTAATAGTTCATCGATGGATTCCAGGCAACCACCCCAAGTAACGCCTTCGGTGTCCGCGCTTCCTTCCCAGTACCAGCCATCATTTGATTCGTATACTCTTTCTTTTTTAAGATTGCTTGGGTCGTCCCAACCTAGGCCAATATCGTTATATATATCACTTGCAGTAAGCTCAAATTCGCCTTTCTCAAAGAAAGCGTACTTCAAGTATTTAACAGTGAACTCGTCCATTCGCTTTTGCATTGCAAATTGAGTAAACAACGAAGCTCCGTAGTACGAGGGAATGCCGTTAAGCCAGAGAAAATTCGCGAAATGAGTATTATCGCTAAATCCGAGAAATGGCTTCGGATTCTTTTGGAAAGGTTCGGCTGGCAAGTTTTTTATGTAAGTAACCTGATCGTTTCCACCCAGCGATGCAATAACGGCTTTAATCTCTTTATGTTCAAAAGAATCGATTAAATCTTTCGATCTCTCTTCCGCTGAGGCTCCGAGTTTCTTAGTTGCGGCCAACTCTACTGGTTCAAAGCCAAAAACATCCTTGAGTTGTTTTAAGCCCCATTCATACACATGAGGCCATACTCCAGGCGCGGCAAAGGAGGGAGAGATCACGGCTACTCTGTCTCCTTTTTTGAGTTTGGGAAGATCGACAAATTCCATGAGATAAACTTTAGCATTATTGCTGGCGGAGCAGGTCTCGAAGCCTATAGAGTAAGCATATTTCCCCACTTACATCCCATACAGCACGCTCAGGATAAGCCCGTCGGTCTTAAGCGCGACCATGACGTAGAGAAGCCAGATAAAGGCGAACCATGGCCAATGACGCTCGTAGCGCGCAACGGCGAATGCCGCGAGGAGCGCGGCAAGCGGCACGAAAAGGAAGACGAGCCGCTCCGTGATGATGGGCCAGAGGAATACGGCGAGCGCGGGCAGGGCGAGCGATACGACAAACAATATTTTGCGTGCGTCGAGCGATGTGCGCGCACGATGTACGAACGCGAAAATGCCGAGGAGCGAAACCGGGAGCATGAAGCCGAGCACGACGAGGAAGCTCCGTCCCGCGTTCCAGGCCCAGCCCTCGAAGGCAAACGTCTCCGTATTCATGCCGTACCAATCAAAGTAGCTGTAGCCATAAGCGAGATAAACGATTATATGAACGAGAACGAGCGGCAAGAGCGACACGGCGCACGGTACGACGGCGCGGATCATCTCGCGGGGACTCCGCCAATGGCGGTAGAGCAGATAGACGCCGAGCGGCAGGAAGGCGAAGAAGGCGTATTCTTTGAAGAGCGTACCCACGCCCGCGGCAAGCGCCGCGCCCCAGAGGAACCGCCTATCGTCGCCTTCCATATATATGGAAAGGAATAGCAGCGACAGCATGAACCAGAACCACCCCGAAATATCCATAAGATAGTTCAGGCCGAAGACGAGCACGTCATAGTTCCCGACCAGGAAAAGAGCGCCGAGAATGCTCCCGATGTCGCTTCCGGTGATGCGCCTGAAGAGGAAGTAGCTTACGAAGGCGAGCCCGAAGAAGTAGAGCGTGTTCACGAAGAACC
The DNA here is from genome assembly GCA_034666125.1 of Candidatus Parcubacteria bacterium. Taxonomy (GTDB): domain Bacteria; phylum Patescibacteriota; class Minisyncoccia; order Phycocordibacterales; family Phycocordibacteraceae; genus C7867-001. The sequence continues at coordinate 39,375 of JAXDML010000010.1, read as the reverse complement.
AGGACGCGAGGTAATTTCCGGTGATCCAGGCGAGCGCGGCGACGGTCGATACCCCGCCGAAGGTCGTGAGGATGCGGTTCGGGATGAAGCCGTCGGGCGGATGCATGCCGTTCAGGACGCGCATCGCCTCGAGGTACCCGGGCGCGTCCCCCGCAAGGTCGAAGGGCGGCTGAAGGGAGAATGTCGCGACGACGTAGAGACCGAGGGTCGTAGCGGCTAGTATCATGAGCGGCCACGATACTGGCCGCCTGAGGACGCGGGCAACTTTGCTCATTGTGCCCTAGTATATAGCAGTACCCCTGTCCCCCATGAAAGATCGCCTCTATCGCCTCCTCCGCGCTTCCGAGCGGTATACCAAGACGGATATGGTATATCTCGCTACGAGCGGCTTCTGGATGAATGCCCAGGTCCTGTTCCTGTCTGTCGGCTCGCTCTTCCTGGCGATCGCGTTCGCGAACCTGCTGCCCGCCGAGACGTACGGCGTATATCAGTACCTGCTCTCTTTCTCCACGATCATCGGCGCGCTCACGCTTACCGGGATGAACTACGCCGTGACGCAGGCGGTCGCGCGCGGGTACGAAGGCGTCGTCCGGGAGTCCGTGCGCACGCAGCTTCGCTGGTCCGTCATTCCCTTGTTATGCGGCATCGGTGTCGGCGTCTACTACCTACTTCAGGGCAACGCCGAACTCGGGTACGGCCTCTTTCTCATCGGCGTATTCACGCCCCTCATCTATGCGTTCAATACGTACATCGCCTTCCTGAACGGCAAGAAAGAATTCAAGCAGACGTTCGTATACGGCGTGGTCCTCAACGGCGCGTACTACGGAAGTATTCTCCTCGCGACCGTATACCTCAAAGAGGCCCTGCTACTGCTGCTCGTGAACCTGCTGGTGAACGCGGCCGTGACCGTGGCGCTGTATATGCGGACGCTCGCGCGCTACCGCCCGAACCGGTCCATCGATACGGAGACGCTGCCGTACGGGAAGCACCTCAGTCTCATGTACGTGCCGACCCTAGTCATACGGCAGCTGGACAACATTCTCGTATTCCAGATGCTCGGGCCCGTCCAGCTTGCCGTGTACAGCTTCGCCTCGACGGTTCCGGAACGCATCGCGGGCTTCTTCAAGTTCGCGTTCACCGCGGCACTCCCGAAGTTCTCCACCCGCACCCGGGAGTCCATCCAGTCCTCTCTCCTGTCGAAGATGATGTTCATGACGGCCGCGGGGCTCGTGATCGCCCTGCTCTACATCGCGGCGGCGCCGTACGTGTTCGCGCTTCTCTTCCCCGCCTACCTCGAGGCGATACCCTACTCGCAGCTCTACGCCCTCCTTATCGTCGCGTCGGCAAGCAACCTTTCCACGTCCGCCCTCCTCTCGCAGCAGCTCAAGCGGGAGCTCTATATCTTCTATACCGTCACGCCCTTCGTCCAGCTCACCTTCCAGGTCGCGCTTCTGTGGTCCTTCGGCCTTTGGGGACTCATCGTCGGACGCATCATCTCGAGCGTGCTCGATACCGTCGTATCGACTGCGCTCTTCTACTGGTATCCGCAGAAACGGTAAGGCGCGCTAGAGCTTCACGGCTATCCTGCCCGTATAGTCGATGCGGTTCAGGAAGATCGGAACGGGGCTGCCCTTGAAGTATTCGTCGACCGCCTTGCGGGCGCCTTGCCAGTGGCCGTAGTCGTCGAGGATGAGCACCCCGCCGCGCACGAGCCGCGGGAAGAGATGCTCGAGCTCGTGGCGGGTCGACTCGTACCAGTCCGTGTCGAGCCGCAACAGGGCGATGCGTTCGGGCACGGTTCCCGGGACCGTCTCCTCGACCTTCCCCTTCACGAACACCGTCTTACTCTCAGGATAGCCCGTCGAGCGGAGATTGGATCGGACCTCATCGAGCGAGGCATAGTCCCACTCGTTCATGCCGTCGCGCGCGAGTTCGCGCCACCGGGCCCCGGCGGCGCGGCCGTGAATGTTGACATCGCTTGCGGTCGGTTCCGACATGCCGGCGTACGTGTCGTAGAGGTAGAGGGTACGGTCGGCGCTTCCGCGTTCGAGGAGCGTAAGCGCGGCGAGCATGGAGCTTCCGCCCTTCCATACGCCGCACTCGACGATCGCTCCTTCTATGCGGTTATCCTCTATATAATTCACGGCATCGAAGAGCGCCTGTTGGCGCTCATACGAGGTCATCGTATAGGTCCGGACGGCTTCATGTATGTTTCGGAACCGGTCGTCGGCCGTGCTCTGCGTTACGTTCTGCAGCCGGTACCCGAACCGCGCGAGGAACCGTTGGATGTACCTACGGACAAGCTTCATGGGGCGAGTATAGCAGGGGCTAGTCTTTCCTCGTGCTTTCGAAGAAATACCCGAGGGGCATGTAGGCGGCGGACATCTTGTTCGCAGGGCGTATCCAGAGAACGATCCGGTCGAGCGCGCGGGCCAGTACGATAAGAGGAGTCGCAAGCCAGTCCCACCGCACGAACCCGATCAGGCAGTGGTACACGACGCTGAATGCGCCCGTACCGAGCTCCCGGATGCGGGTATCGGTGAATCCCGCATCTGCGAACGTACGTTCCAGGGTATGGCGTGTGTAGCGGAAATGATCGTTCGGCGATCCGTGCACGTTGAACATGAAGGGCACTACTCCCGCCACCTTTCCCCCTCTCTTCAGCACCCGGCGGGCTTCGGACACGGCGTGCTCGTATCTGTACAAATGCTCGAGCACGTTCACGAAAAGCACCGCGTCGAACGACGCGTCCTCGATCGGCCAGGTTTCCTCGGCATCGAAGACCAGGTCCGTGCCGTAGTCGGCATTTATGTTAGCCGTTACGATCTCATGGTTCCCGCCGAGAAGTTCGTGATATCCGGATTTCTTCGAGCCGCCGATATCCAGTATCTTCCCGTCAAGGACCGTCTTCGAAAGCGCCGCGTACTCCTCCCTCCGCAGGAATGACTTGGTTTTCTTCATACGGTCATTCTAAGCCCATTTCCCGCTCGAGCGCGACGATAAGCGCGGAAAGCGCGTTCGGCGCTACGGCCCGCTCGGCAAGCATATCCCGTACGGCTTCCTGCTCGGTCTCGCCAAGCGAGAAGAAGGCGGCCAGTCTCGCTGCCAGGGATCCGCCGTTCTCTGCGAATGAAAGCCGTTCGTCTCCGACCAGCATTTCCCAGTCCCGGCTTCGCGCGAACGGTACGCAGCCGGAGGCGACGGCCTCGAAGATCGTCTTATCGAACATGCCAGAGCGTGAGCAGTTCACGAATACTTCGTGCGCGCGATACAGATCGGGCGTTTCTCGATTGGATACGTTCGGGAGAAACGTGACGTACTCCGCAATCCCATAATGCTCCGCGCGCCCGGCCAGGCTCCGGTAATAGGCCTCGTGCTCGGGCGGTGGCGAGCCGACGAACGTCGCCGTGAACGGGACACGTTTTTCCTTCAGCTCCCGGAGCGCCTCGATAAGCATGAGCGGGTTCTTCGACGGCGTCATGCGCGCGAGGAAAAGTATCGAGCGCGGCTTTCGCGCCATGGACGTGTCCGGACGAAAAAGGGATGTATCGATGCCGACCGGCATAAGGACGTTTTTCCGGTATCTTGCCGTATACGAGTGACGTGAAGTGGAGAAGATCTTCGTACAGAAAGCGGCGGCGATATCCGTGAGCCATGAGCCCGCGTAATGGTTGCGCCACATATAGATGCGTTTGCCGAGCAGCTTCCAGAAGGGACCGGCGATAAGGAGGTACTCCTGATTCATATGGACGAAGACCGCATCGTAGTCGTGGCGCAGCGTCCAGGCGAGCCGTTTGAAGCGGAATACGTAGAGAAGGCGGTGCAAGGGCTTCCGGCGCGACGAAAGCGATTCCTTGCCGAGCGAATGGACCGTTACGTTCGCCGGCAGGTCATGCTCCCCTTCGTAGAGGCATATGACCTCAATGCGTTCAGTATGCTTCGCAAGCTCGGTGAGCCAGCCATGATACGCGCCAAGCACGCCGTCATTCCGGTCGACTACCTGGGTGACGAAAAGGAGTTTCATGGCTTCGTGAGCGTACGAGCCATGTCGGCAACGATGTCTTCAGGCGTGTTCCGTGCGGCCGCCAGGTACGCGAGCGCCGCGCGCTTCCCTTCGATCGAAAGGAGCGTGCGGGCATGCGGGTCCTCGATCAGCTGCGCGGTGAGCGCGGCGAGATTGGTCGGGTCACCGACGGGAGCGGCAAATACGTTCTCGTAGCCCGTGAATGCTTCCCCTACGATGCCCGTATCGCTCGTGATGATAGGCACGCCGGCGAGCGCGGCCTCGAGCAGGGTGCGCTGGCAGCCTTCATACGCGCTTGCCTGGATGTACGCGTTCGCGCTCCGTATGAGCCCCCAGGCGTCGGTCCGCCAGCCGAGGAAGGCGACCTTATCGGCAACGCCAAAGGAGCGCGCGAGCCTCTCGAGCTTCCCGCGCCCGCGCCCGTCGCCCACGATGACGAGCCCGAGCATGGGATACGCGTCCTTGAGGCGCTTCACTGCGGCGAACAAATCCGGAATGCGCTTTTCCGGCTCGAGCCTGCCGACCGTAATAAGCGTGAAGGTGAACGGCAGCGGCGGGAGAGGTACCGCAGGCGGGACTTCGGCCGGGGTACGCACCGGCATGACGGAAGGTTCGGGAATCGACTCGCCATAGCGTTTCTGCATGGACTCCTTGATGCGCTTGGAAACGGTACGGATGCCGTCCGCCTCCGGCACGACGCGGTCGGCGATGCGTATACGCACGTGATTCAGGAACGGCATGCGTACCTGGGGCGAACGGAAGATGGCGCCGCGCGTGAACCAGGGCGAGAGATAATCCGTGTGTACCTGGAGATGGAGTTTCGCGCTCGTCCCTTCTATCGCCCACAGGGCCGCAAGCCCGTGCTCGAACGGGTCCTGCGCGGAAACGACATCGATGCGATGCTCGCGTATGAGCGCTCTACCGCGCTTCGCGAGGGCCCATAGGGAGCGGAGCCTGGATACGCGTATGCCATGCACGAAGAGCGGTCCGTCATTCCCTTCGCATGCGCGCGGGGCGCGCGTAAGGATATGGAGGACGCCTCCGGTCTTTGCGACTTCCGCGGCGTACTCCCGCATGCGCGCGCGTACGTCGCTTTCCGGATCGCACAAGCCGGGGTCGTTCGAGACGAAGAGTACGTTCATACGAGTTTGGAAAGCAGTTCCTGGGTACGCGCGAGCATGACCGGCACGGAGAAGGCTCCTGCCCGTTCCAGCGCTCCCTTGCGGAGCCGTGCACGCAGTTCCGGATCGCGCGCGATCTTTCCGATCGCGTCGGCAAGCGCAGGAGTGTCTCCTACGGGAATAAGTATGCCACTATCTTCGGTCAGTACCTCCCCATTACCGCCAGCCCGCGTCGCGACGACCGGCACCCCGGCCATGAGCGCCTCTATGAGAACGTGGGAAAGGCCCTCGTACGTGGAATTGAGCACGAAGATATCGCTTTCGCGGAGCATTGCGTGCACGTTCTCGGGAGATAACGCCCCCGTGAACACGGTCCCTCCCTCGAGCTTTTCACGGGCATGCGCCTCCAGCCTCGCACGTTCCGGTCCCTCGCCGACTATCACGAGCGAGACGGCTTTTCCCGTACTTCGCGCTTCGGCTACCGCGTCGATCAGCCCGTCGACCCCCTTCCACGGAACGAGCCGGGCGACCGTAACGACGCGCGGATGCGGAAGTTCCCGTACGTGTTCCGGAACGGCTCCTCCTTCCGTAGGCGCGACCGAGTTATGCACGACCGCGATCTTTCCAGCCGGAATACCCCAGGTCGCAACAATGCCTTTGAGGTACTCGCTCGGCGTGATGACGAGGCGTGCGCGATGCGCTACCCAGGACTCGACGCTCCGCAGGATGGCGACCGGAAGCGGCACGCGCCCCGTCCGCACGAAGTCGTCGAGCGATTGCGTTATGCCGAAGCGCTGCTTCCCCTGCTCCCAGGCATAATCGCCTCCGACCCTGAGCACGAGGCGTTTCCTGAGAAAGAGGGCGGCGAGAGCCGCGGGGAATCCTGTCGATACGGGATCAAGGACGAGAATGACGTCTGCCGAGCGCCCTTTCCGCACGAGCCGCCGCATATAAGCGAAATGCCTGACGAGTTTCGGCAGATGCCGCACGTCGCCGAACTTCACGACAGACACGTCGACGCCGAGCGCGGGCAGTCCTTCCTCAAGGAGCTTGGCGTAGGTAGCGGGACCCCCCGGCTCGGGCGGATACAGCGGGGTCGCTATGAGAAGACGCATAGTAGGTATTCTAACGGTAGAGGGCCCAAGGGGTCGATACAGGCTGAAACCCGTCGAAAAAGCCTTTGGTTATCATGATAGATTTGACCCATGAAGATCGTCCTGGCGACCCCCCTCTACCCTCCCGACATCGCCGAGCCCGCCCCGTATGCCAAGGAGCTCGCGACGCGCCTCGCGAAGACCGACGAGGTGATTATCGTCACGTACGGGCACATTCCCGAGGACGTAGACGGTGTCAGGATGCGCGCGGTCAGCAAGCAGCGTCCGCTTCCCTTCCGGCTTATTGCCTATACGTTCGCACTCCTTAGAACGGCGCGCGATGCGGACATCTTGTACATGCAGAACGGACCGTCGGTCGAGCTGCCCGTTGCCATCGCCTCCTTTTTTAGGCGCACGCCGATCGTGATGCGCATCGGCGATGAAGCTGCGCATACGTATGCCCGGACGAGACCGCAGCTGCAGGCAATAGAGCGGTTCGCGCTGCGACGCGCGAAGGAGGTCGTTACCGATTCGCCGGACCCGCGCCCGGAGATACTTCCCTTCAGGGATCATCCGGTCGCGGAGCTCGACGCCTTCGAACGCTCCTGGGAAACGCACATTGCGGGACTTAGAGAGACGTTTCGCGCCCTTTGCCATGTCTAAGGACGAGAGAACGCTTTGGGAAGAGGCGTATGCCGAGCAGCTCGGCGCGATCAGCGCCATGCTCGAGAGGCTCGGCTTCGCGCTCGACGAGGAGCAGCCGCATATGGGCGGCGAACGCTACCTGATGCAGGCCGTAACGACCGCGAGCGGGAAGAAGTTCATCCTGCTCGGGAATGAAGCGCGCACCGGGCGGCGCGTGGTCATCAAGGTGACGAGCGATCCCGCCGGCAAGCGCGAGCTTGCGCATGAGCGCTTGTGCCGGCGCGTGCTCGCGGACATCGGCTTCGCGTACACGGCATTCGAGACTCCCGAGGAGATCCTCTTCACGGAAGCGCACGGCTATACCATAGCGATCCAGGCGTTCATCGAGCAAGAGCGCTCCTTCATGGAGCGGCCCATAGAAGACCAGTTCGCCATCGCCTTGCGCTCTTTCAAGGCACAGGAAGGAGCTCACGCGGCGACATACGGGCATATCCGCCTCATCGAGCGGACGTTCGGACGGAGGACGGTTAGGGAATACCTGAAAGCCTTCGACCTATTCAGGCGCGACGTGGAAGGGAAATTCCCGGATTACCGGGAACTCTCGGCTCTCCTGGCAAAAGCCGCTTCCTTCCTTTCGGAGCATAGCCGTACCGTCGAGCAATACGAGGACTTCCTGACCCACACCGACTTTATTCCCCACAACTTCAGGATCGCGGAGGACAAGCTGTATCTGCTCGACCATTCGTCGCTCCGGTTCGGGAACAAGTACGAGGGATGGGCGCGCTTCGTGAACTTCATGGAGCTGTACAATCCGCCGCTTGCGCAAGCCCTCGTCGCGTACGTGCGCGATAACCGCACGTCCGGCGAGTCGCTCTCGCTCAAGCTGATGCGCGTCTATCGGCTGGGAGAGATTCTCTGGTACTACGCACATACGCTCGACCGGAGCGACGGCGACCTTAAGGAGCTTAACCTCGCGCGTATCGGATGGTGGAGACATGTCCTGGAACGCATTCTGAACGGCGAATCGCCGAACGGGTCCGTCCGGCGGGAGTATATCGAGCTTCGGGACCGTCTACGAAGCCCCGAGGAAAAGAAGCGTCAACAGGGACTTCACTAGTCGAGCGCGTTCATCCGCTCGACCAGAACGGCGTACTCGTCCACGAGCGGGTGCTCCCAGACTTCCTTAAGCATGGCGAGCATCGCATTCTCGAACCAGAGCTTCTTTTCCTTTCCTGCCTTGAAATGCCTCCATAGAGAGGTTCCCTGCTCGGCATGCGCGAGAATAAGGCTCTCCGCATTATGGATCTTGTCGGCGGTCGCCACCGCCTTCGCGCCTTCGGAACCGTTCCGTACGGCTTCGATATACGCGAGCTTTTTGTCATCCCATGAAAGGTCATCGTCATTCGTGACCGTAGCGACGATGTCCGCGACCTCATCCCCGAGTTCCCTGCGAAGGTCTTCGGAAGTCACCGTCGTATCCTCGACCGTATCGTGCGCAAGCCCAGCGGCGATGACTACGTCCCCGAACCCGTGCCGGGCGAGGATGAGCGCCACCATCGCCGGATGGCTTATATACGGCAGGTCGCTTTCCTTCCGGGTCTGCCCCTGATGGGCCCTCACGGCGATGCGCATGGCGCGTTCGATGGGATCTTTCATAGAGGAATGGTACCGCACGGCAGCTAAAGGAAAAGGGCGCGCTTCGGACTAGGTAGCGAAAGTAGGAGGCGGCTACGCGCCGAGCGTCTTTCCAAAGACGCGCTCGCGCATCTGTTTTGCGATAGCGTCCCAGTCGAACTTCTCGAGCATCAGGGCTCGCGCGGTCTCAGTCACTCGCTTCACTTTGTCCGGATGCGAAATGATCTCCTTTACCGCTTCCGCGATCTGCTCCGGGTTATCGACATCGACCGCCCAAGCCGTCGTTGGCTTATCGGGATTCCGTTTCTCGTCGAAGACGAATTCTGCCAGCCCGCCTTCCTGCGTGGTCACGACCGGCAGCCTTGATGCCATCGCGGAATTGAACGCGTGCCCCTGACCTTCCGAGCGCGACGGCCCTACGAAGATGTCACATGCCTGCCGGTAGAGGGTGACTACGGAACGGTCGACCGGACCGGTGAAGATCACGCGATCGGAGAGCCCGAGCTCTTGGGCGAGCTCCTTAAGCATCGACTCGTCGGAACCTCCCCCCACCAGTACAAGCTTCACATGCTCGGGGAGAAGCGGGAGTGCCCGTATCGTGGTATCAGCTCCTTTTTGGTAGCCAAGCCGTGCCGTATTTACGAGGAATATATCGTCCGGCATCTTGCCGAGCTCCTGGCGTACGCGCTCCACGTCCGCAGGATCGGGCGTCGTCTTAAGGTCGCGCGGATTCGCGCCGTCATAGATGATCTCGACAACGCCTCGATACCCGCGCTTCGCAGGCCACTCTGCCAGGTAGTGGGAGATGGCTTGTACTACTTTCGCGCTCCTGAACCCGGCATCGAGTATCGGTACCACCGGCCGGATAAACCATCGCTTGAACACCTTCTCGTACGGATCGCCGTCCTGGAGCGATAGCGCGTGCGGAATCCGAACGCCCACCCACTTCGCGAGCATGGTCGGGAAAAGCATATAGGTCATCATGGTCCACATGGCGTCGAACCGGAGGCGTGCGTGAAGCCGTCGCGCCTTGAGCGCCGCGAGCGGCACGAAAAGTACTTTCGACAGGTACGCTCCGCCGAACCCGACGCGGTACACATGCACGTTACCGATCGTCTCTTCCCGTACCCCCGACGGGTCGAATAGATGCGTGATGAGGTGGAATTCGATATCGGACGGATCTACGCGATCGGTCGTGTCCCTGATCGCCGTCTCGGCGCCCGAGACATGGCTCGGATAATATGCGAGCGAGAATATAAGCATGCGCTTCATGATGGTGTTCGTTTAGCCTCCTCGACGTACTGCTTAAGAGTGCGTACGGGATTCCAGCCAAGCTCTCGTATCTTCGAGCTATCGTCAACTCCCGACGAACGCGATACTTTCGTCTGCGGATGCATCTCGATAGCACCCCCGCACATCTGCGCTACTTCGATGATCGAATGGACGTTGTCGGAGCTGATATTAAACTCATCGTTCTCGCCCTTCTCGCCCGCAAGGATGATGCCGTCGATGGTATCGAGGACATGGGTGAATGCGCGCGTCTGCGTTCCCGGTTTGTTGACTTTGTGCGGAACGCCGGCGCTGACGTTATTGAGGAACGTCTGTACGACGGTGCCGTAGTTCCCCCAGGCACGTTCGCGTGGTCCGTACACGTTATAAAAATAGACAATGGCGTACGTAAGCCCGTACCAGCGGCCGTAGTTCTGTATAAGCTCGACGTTAGCCGCTTTCGCCCAGGTGTACGGAGCCATATCCTTGCCCGAAACCCCGTTAACGGTTTCGGTCGATGCGGACTTTGTCGAAGAGGCGGCATACACGAGCTTCCCTCCTTTCTTACGCCAGAATTCGAGCACGGCCTGCGTACCGTTGATATTCATATCCCAGACCAGATCCGGTTCTTCGACGCTCTTATGGACTCGTGAATACTCTCCCAGGTGGTAGATCAAGTCGGGTGTTTCCGAGACGTGTTTTTCTATGTCCCTGGTATGCCCCTCGCGGTAGTCGACGCCCGGGACGTGATTGTCACGGGAGCCGGTGAAGTAGTTATCGAGCGAGATGACGCGGTGGCCGTCCCTGACCAGGCGCTCGCAAAGATGCGAACCGATAAAGCCCGCGCCGCCTGTGACAAGCATGGTCTTCTGAGCCTCTTTCATAAGCAAAAGGTAGCACGTGTCGGGAGTATGTGAACGGGCCCCGGGAGGGCGGGCCAGTGATGGCCGCCCTCCCGGGGCAGTTATGCGTTTCTCATACCGTTCAGTACGAACAGGTCCGTACAGCCAGTACTACCCGGCTCACGCGCACAAGGTTACTTCGGTTCCCGGAAAATGGCACGGAGGGCTTCTTCAGGCACTTCAAAGGGGGTACCGGGAGCCGGTTCGCGGGATCGAGAGTCATGAGGCATGCGACGGGGCTGCGGAGTTTGGGCCGGCTTCTGATCGCGCGCCGCAGGAGCCTGGGACCGGCCCTGAGAGGCAGGCGGAGCCTGCCGTTCCGATGCCGGGGACGCGCTCTTTGCAAGCACATCCGCAAGCGCCCCTTTGAGCGGCTGGGCCTTCGACGTTTCCTGCGTCTTCCGTTCGGTATCGGCCTTATTCGTCATGCTGCGCAGGATCGCCTTCAGGTCCTCCGCCGACTTCCCCTCCGACGGAGGCGCAGGGCGAGCTACGGGCGGTCGCGGGCGGTCGTCGCGTTGCGGCACGGCTGCCTGATCACGGCGTTCGGGTGGGCGAGGCGGGCGCGGGCGCTGCTCTTCTGCGCGGGGCGCGTCCGGTGTCTGCTTCTGGCCCGGTTTCGCATATGTCTTCTTCGCGGGAGGCGCGGGAGGCGCGCCTGCGGTCGCCGCGAGCTCGCTGTTTATGGCGTTCTCGATCAAGGCGCGCTCGGTACCGAAATTCGTGCGCGATGCCTCTATCACCTCTTTCTTATAGGTCTGCGGCGGCGCTTCGATATGCGGCAGGGTCAGCGCGGAGAACGGCGGCGAGCCGACACCGTCGATCATGAGGGTCAGGTATATCTGCGCGAAGCCGAGACCGACCAGGTCCTCCTTCGTGAATTTCGGCAGGAATATCGTTTCCAGAGTCTCGGCATCGAACGGACCCACCCGGAAGCAGACGGTCGTGCCGACGTTGCCGAAGACCGCGTCGCGGACCTCCTCTTCCATCTGCTCGACGTACTGGTGCGCGATGACGAGATTGAGCTTGTATTTGCGGGCCTCGGACAAGATCTCCGCAAAGGTCTGGTTCGCGAAGTTCTGGAACTCGTCGACATAGAAGTAGAAGTTCGGGAGCCGCGCGAGGTCCGGACCTGAAAGGTCGGCGCGGCTCATCGCGCCGAGGAAGATGCGCGTCGTGATCATCGACCCGAGAAGCTGCGCGTTCGTATCCCCGACCTGCCCTTTCGAGAGGTTGACGATGAATATCTTCTTCTTGTCCATCAGGTCCCGCATATCGAACGAGGACTTCGGCTGGCCGATTATGTTGCGGATGAGCGGGTTGCTCGTGAACTGGCCGACCTTGTTCTGGATGGCCGGGGTCGCCTCCTGCGTGAAACGGTCGGTGTACTGCGCGAATTCATTCACCCAGAAGTCCTTCACGACCGGGTCCTTCACGTTGTCCACGACCTTCTTCCGGTATGCCTTATCGGTGTACATGCGGTTGACGCCGAGCAGGGTCGCATCCGGATACTCGAGGAGCGCGAGGAGCGTATTCGTGAGGATGTACTCCATGCGGGCAGACCAGGCGTCGACCCAGATCTTCTTGAAGGTCGCCATGAGTCCGGACACGACGAGGTGGCGTTTGTCGTATCCGACGTCCTCCATGACGTTGAAGGCGATCGGGCGATCGAGGTCGAACGGCGCGAAATACACGACATCGTTGATGCGCTCCGGCGGCACGTATTCGAGAAGCCGGTCGGCCGTCTCGCCGTGCGGGTCGATGAAGGCGAGACCCTCGCCGTTCCGCATATCCTGGATGGCCATATTCTCGAGCAGGGTCGACTTCCCCATGCCCGTCTTCCCGATGACGTACATGTGCTTGTTGCGGTCCCTGGCCTTGAGCCCGAAGGGCGTACGCTGCCCGCGACTGTCGGTCGCGGCGAAATAGGTCACGCGGTCCGGATTGTCCATACGGAAATTATACCGCGTCTTCTTTCAGGAGATTCATATCAATATCCCAAGCATCCTGGTGAAGGATGCTTGACCACGCGCCTTCAAATTCAGGGGCTATGTGGAGATGCAAATGCTCGACTGATTTCTTGATAGGACTATCGACTCGTCTGCGCCAAAACATAAGAAGCTCGGTCCCGAATGACGACTCAGGTCCTACGATTCCTGAACGTATATATCTTGCCTCGATATCCCCTTCGGCATATCTAAGCTCCTGCAGTTCTTGATTCGAGAGTTCTGAGAAACTGGTGATATGTCGCTTCAGGATCAGCATCGTATTGTATTTCCAATAGGGATATTTATTGAATATCCAAGACCAGTGAAGGTAGTCCTTGATAACGAACGGTTCTTGAGGCAGGCAGAAAGCGCACTGTCCTTTCAAGGCTTTGAGAGCTTCTCCGTACTCGCTATGCGGCCTCAAGGTACTCATGGCATCTTATTGATACTGGATGTAGCTCGGGCGCGGCGTGAGCTTAAGGAGGTCGCCGGGCGTAAGCAGTCGGTCGCTCGGCGGCTTCAGGTCGTTCTTATAAAAGATCTTAAAGCCGGTGAACTGCACGGGCTCGGGAGCGATGAAGCCCCGGTACGTGTTGATCTTCTTCGCCGGAGGTCCCCACCCGTCCATCACCATCACGACCTGGACCTCGGGACGCTTCTCTATCGATTCGTATCCGGTGACCATGCGCTGCGTGAAGCGGTGCACGACGAGGAGCTTCGGCGGGAGGTCGTGCTCCTGCACGAGACGCGCTAGGTACGCCGATGCGCGATTGATGTCCCCCGCCGAGACGGTGCCGATGACCGTGCCCGGCTTCTCTCCTCCTTTCATATTGAACTCCGGGTCGATGGCGAGATGCACGTTCGGCTGTATCAGGTACTTTTCGAACGATTCCACTTCGGCCTGGAGCGGCGCCAGTCCTGCCTGCACTTCGAGCACCGCGATGCCGTTCACCTTGTTCGCCATCGCAATCGCGCGGTTCACATGCTCCTCAGGCATGCGGAAACGGTAATAGCCGTCCGCGCCCGGGCTTTCCTGCGCGGTCATGGCGATATAGTCGATCGCGGGAATGACAGGCGTGGTCGGGTCGGCGGCATTCCACTTCGCGACCTCGGCTTTCAGGCGTTCGATGACGACAGCTTCGTCGTACTCGCCGAGGATGCCCATCTTGGTCGAATAGAAGTTGCCGTAGTACGCGACGACGCGTTTGAACGGGAGTATGGCGCCGGCCTTCGGGTACGGGCCTGCGGGAGGCCATGGGCGGCGCGGCTGAGGAGCACTTGTAGAAGCCGTCGAAGTGGCTGCCGGCGGATAGTTCGCGAGCGCGATCATCCGCCGGTCGTAGTCGGCCGTGTCGAGTTTACTGATCTGCTCCTCCTTCTTGTCGGTCTCCTTCTTCGGCTCGTCGCGCGAGAAGCGCGTCGCGGCCATGGACGGCAGGACGACGAAGCCGACGAGCATTACGAGCGCGAAAAAGCCGAGCGACCAATAACGCGTCAGTCCTGTGCGCTTACGCTTCCGGGGACTCATGGATAGGAAGCGTATGTTCCGACGTGGCGTGACGGAGCGAAAGCTGATTCGTGCGACGGAGCATCAGGCCGATGGCGATCACCAGGAGGCCGAGGACGGGCAGAACGATGCCGAGCATGGAAAGCGGGACGCCGAGGTACGGCGAGATGCCGATGAGTACGCCGAGCACGATGAGGACGTTTTCACGGTTCATGCCTCCAGTATACGATATTTCGTCGATGCCGTGGCACGGTACTATAGGGACCATGATGGCAGAGCGCCTTTCCTCCCGGGTCATGGAATACGAACGCCCCAAACGCGTGGCGCTCTCGCGACGCTTCCCCTGGCTGGTCGGCGGGGCCGTGCTCGTACGCAGAACGAGGCGTACCTTCAAGAATTCCCTGTCTCTGAAGAAGCTTCATAAGGGGCAACCCCTTCCTTCGGTTGTCGCCCGTCACTCCTCGCCGCTGTTCCGAAGGCTCGGGGACAGCGACATGCGACTCCAGGTGAATAAGGTCGTGAACCTGAACATGGCTCTCCAGGCGCTGGACGGCATAGTGATCCCTCCCGGCCAGGTATTCTCCTTCTGGCATGTCCTCGGACCGGTCACCCGGAAGAAAGGGTACGTCGACGGCATGCTGCTCTCGAACGGCCAGGTTTCCGAAGGCCTCGGGGGAGGGCTTTGCCAGCTATCCAATTTCCTCTTCTGGATATTCCTCCACGCAAATATGGAAGTCCTCGAACGGCATCATCACTCGGTCGACGCCTTCCCGGACTCGAAGCGCACGCTTCCTTTCGGAAGCGGCGCGACCGTGTTCAGCAATTACCTTGATCTAAGGATGCGGAATATCTCCCCGTATCCGTTGCAACTCAAGCTTTGGCTTACCGAAACGTGCCTCAAAGGGCAGCTGCGCTCTACCCGCCCTGCGCTTCAGAAATTCCACGTACTCGAGCGTAACCACTGTTTCGCATACAAGAACGGCCGCTACTACCGATACAACGAGATCTACCGGCAAACGCTCGTGAACGGGTCGCTCACGCGCGAAGAGCCCGTAGGCGTAAGTTTCGCGCCCGTCGTCTATCCTGTCACCGACGAGTATCTTGCCGAGCGAGGCTACGAAACGGTAGAGATCAGGTGATCGCTACTCCGAAGCGACGATGACCACGAATTCGCCCCGGACTTCCTTGGGATTAGTCTTGAAATGAGCCGCGAGCTCCTCGGCCGTGCCGCTTTTGACCGACTCGTAGAGTTTCGTAAGTTCGCGCAGCACCACGACGCGGCGCTCAGGAGGAAGGGCTGCCGCAAGCTCGGCAAGGGCCTTCTCGATGCGATGCGGGGATTCATAGAACACGTACGCGCGCTCGGCAGCTGCAATTTCCCTCATGATGGTCTGCCGCCCTTTCTTGTGCGGGAGAAAGCCGAGGAACGTGAACTCATGTACCGGCACGCCGGCGATCGAGAGCGCCGCCGTGAGCGCCGACGGTCCCGGGATGGTGTCTATGCGCACGTCGTCCCCGAGCCGCTCGCGCACGGCTGAAACGAGCTCGCTTCCGGGATCCGAGACGCCCGGAGTCCCCGCGTCCGTCACGAGCGCGACATGCTTCCCTTCCCCCAACAGCGCGAGGATGCGGGTCGCGGCGAGACGGCCGCTCTGCGCGTGATATACCAGGAGCGGCTTCTTGATGTCGTAGCGCGCGAGGAGCTTGCTGGTCACGCGCGTGTCCTCGGCGGCGATAGCGTCCGCCTGCCGCAATGTCTCAAGCGCCCGGAGCGTGACGTCCCCCAGGTTCCCGATGGGCGTGGCGACGACGGAGAGGGTTCCCTGCATCGGTTGACTTTAGCAAACCGGGGGGCCGATGACGAGTCTGCTGTCAGGACTGCGCTGATTGTTATACTTCCCAGATGAGCCAGAGAGTTTATTTTGTGAGCGGCGTAAATGGTGTCGGTAAGTCTACGCTCATTCCTCACCTTAAGACGCTACTACCGGCAGACAAGTATGCGGTGCATGACTTCGATGCTCGAGGTGTTCCTGATGGCGCTGATCATGCCTGGAGACTAAACGAGGTTAGGTTGTGGTTAGAAGAAGCCGCAAAAGCAGATGGTAAAGACAGTATTGTTTGCGGCTTTGTTAAACCTGAAGACTTTGAGCAAATTGCTGACACTAATCTTCCCGAGGCACGAGTAATCCTTCTCTACGCCGATGCAGAGACGATTCGTACGCGGCTTACTGGACGTTATACGAAAGACGGCGTCTTCGATGAGAACCGGAAAGTAATCGGAAAGCCGGTTATGGAGTTTATTGCCAGCAACGTTTGGTACGCCGAGAAGATGCGGGAAGAATGTTCTGCTGCAGGATGCCCGATCATAGATACGTCCTCGCTAAGTCCCGATGAAGTTGCAGAACAGGTAGTTCAAATAATATCTAAGGGAAAATAACTGGACGTTTGCAGATATCGGAATCTACTTAAGCCAGTCTTCCTCCAGAGTCTGAGCCAGATCATCAAATTCAGTGTAGTCATTAGTAAGTTCCTCCCCGACGAGAATATCGCGATTGGCCACGAATATTGGTTCTTCCGATATAGAGTCGTCTAGCAGTACGGATAAATTATTTTCCTTGCTGTGATTAGTGTATCGAGCAGGGTCGTCTTTAGGAGGGTAGATCAGACGTCCTGTGCTCTTGGAGAGATAAGCTACATGGCGTAACTCTTCCTTGGTTGCTTCGCTCGCTGCTTCGAATTCTCCTTTCGAGAGAGTTTCGTCGTGTGTGGGGTCAAACTTCCAGACTACGGTTCCCTGTCTTATGTTCTCAAGCGCAAAAACTCCTTTACCGTCAATATCTGACTCACGCGCTTCTATCTTTACTAGGTACATACTTCCATTCCTACTTATTTGAACCATCCTCCACGATCGCATCCGCAACTTTAAAGACATCCCCTGCCCCCATCGTCATGATGACGTCGCCAGGTTCGCCTTCGGCGCGCAGGAGCGTCTCCAGCTGCTCAAGCGAGCTCACGGCTTCCGCGCTGTCTCCTTCGTCGCGTATGCGGCTTGCGAGCAGCTCGGACGAGACCGAGCCGTCATCCGTTTCGCGTGCGGCGTATATGGGCGCGATAAGAACACGGTCGGCGTCCCCGAACGAACGCGCGAAGCCGTCGAGCAGGTCACGTGTGCGGCTGTAGAGGTGTGGATGAAAGGCGACGATGACGCGCCCTTTGGTCTTGGCGCGCAGCGCACGCAGCGTTTCCTTGACTGCGGTCGGGTGGTGCGCGTAGTCGTCATAGACATCGACCCCGCGCGCGGTCTTGCCCTTGTAGTCGAACCTGCGCCACGCGCCCCGGAATTCGGCGAGGGAATGTGCGATCTTCGCATCGGTAAGCTCCGGCAGGACTGCTTTCGCCGCAGCCGAAGCCGCCCGCGCGTTCATCTGGTTGAACTCGCCGGGCATGCGGAGCATATAGGCGGGTTCTGACGGATAGTGGACGACAGGCGCGGCAAGGCCTTCAAGGAGCGGGATGATGTTCGGATTCTCCGTATCGGTGATGATGGCACCCGACTCGGGCACTTTCTCCATGAGCGCGCGGAAAGCCTTCTGCACGTCCGCGAGATCCGCGAAGTAATCGGTGTGGTCGAATTCGAGATTGTTCACGACGAGTATATGGGGCGTGAGGTTGAGGAAGTGCCGGTTGTATTCGCATGCCTCCACGATGAATAGGTCCGAATCCCCGGCAAGATAATTGCTTTCGAAATCCGTAACAATGGATCCTACGAATGCCGAAGGTGACGCTCCCGCGTCCCGAAGTATTCGTGCGAGCATGCCAGTCGTGGTGGTCTTGCCGTTCGTACCCGAAACCGCAATCGTTGTTTTGCTGCCCGAGATACGCCCGAGCATCTCGAAAAGGGAGAGCTGCGCGATGCCGAGCTCCTCCGCCCGCATGCGTTCGGGATTGTCCTTCGGTGCGGCATCCGTGTAGACGACGTACTGGGCGTCTTCCGGAACGTGCTTCGCGTCGTAACCTATAGGGACCGTGATGCCGAGCTTCTCGACCGCCCGCAGGGTCGGGAACCAGGCGTTATCCGAGCCCGACACGTCGTAGCCGTCATGATGCAACAGCTGCGCGAGCGCGGACATGCCGACGCCGGCGATACCTACAAAGTGCACTTTCGTCGCGGGTTCCATACTCGATACCATACCGCACCCTTAGACTACGTGCTTGAGGACGGCTTTCCTGGGCGCTATCGGCCGACCGAAGAGCCTCGCTCCGATCGTCTTGAACTTGTCGGTCAGGTCGGTCGTATAAAAGGTCGTACCTTGCGTATGCGCGAGCTTCGCGTCGATCTCCGGGTGCCGCCGCAGATAGTCCTTGAGCTTCGACGCGATGACCTTCCCCTCCGATATGATGCTGACTCGAGAGCCCATTTCCCGTGCGATCATCTTCTCGAAGTGCCCGTAATGCGTGCAGGCGAGGATGAGGGTATCGATGCGACGGCGCTTCAGGGGCGCGAGGTACGTGCGGAGCATGAGTCTCGCGGCCTGGGAGCGGTGCTCGCCCTCCTCGACCAGTGGCACGAGAAGCGGTGCGGACTGCTGGAAGACCTCCATATCCCGGCGCATCTTGCGCAGCTCCTTCGGGAATTTCCCGGAACGGACCGTGCCTTCGGTCGCGAGCACCCCGATACGCCCGCTCCGGGATACGTCGATCGCTTCCTCAAGTACCGGGACGATGACGCCGAGTACGCGACGGTCCGGGTGGCGCCTCGGAAGATACTCGCGCTGTATCCTGCGCAGCGCCTCCGCGGAGGCGGTATTGCAGGCGACGACGATGATCTCGCAGCCCTTCTCGAAAAGGAAATCTATCGCCTCAAGCGTGAACTCATGCACGACATCCATCGAGCGGGTGCCGTACGGCGTGCGCGCCGTATCCCCCAGGTAGATGTAGCGGTAATTGGGAAGCGCCTTTCGCACTTCCTTCAGTATGGCGATGCCGCCGAACCCGGAGTCGAACACCCCTATCGAGCCCTTTCCCGCGGTCTTCTTCATGCGTCCGGAAGACTCGCCACGAGCGCATTGAACTGGTCCCCACGATCGAATTCGTTACGGAACATCCCGAAGGACGCGAAGGCCGGGCTCAGTATGACCGCGTCTCCGGATGATGCATGCGCACGTGCATCTTCGAACGCGCTCTCAAGATCGTTGAATATCGGTGCGTCCGGGAACTCTCCGCGTATGCGTTCGGTACCCGTACCCGCAAGGAAGATGATGCGCTTCGCGAGCCGCTTCGCGGTCTCGACGTATGCGCTCATATCGAGCGCCTTGTCGGCACCGCCGGTGACGAGGACGATGCCGCCTGTACCGGGTGCAGCAAGGGAATCATTAAGAGCCGTGAGTGCGGCGATGGCCGCCTCGGGGGTGGTCGCCGTGGTGTCGTTATAGTAGGCGACGCCATCGACCGTGCGCACGAGCTCGAGGCGGCCGGGAACCCCGGTGAACGTTTCGAGCGCTTCGCGGATGGAGCTATCGTCGATGCCCGCCGCATGCGCAGCCGCGCGTGCGAGCGCCGCATTATAACGGTTATGCGCTCCCGGAACCTTCAACTTCCAATCCGCGGGCAAGTCCTGTTCTCCCGCAATGACGACGTTCCCCTTGATGCGATCGCCGTACGGCTCGCGTACGATCTCCTCCACCTGGCGACCGAGCACGAGCGTGTCCCCCTCTTTCTGGTTCACGAATATCTGCGCCTTATCGTCCAGATACGCGACCATGCTGTTCTTGTAATAATTGAGGTGGTCGGGGAAAAGGTTCGTGAATACGGCGATATCCGGGCTGATGCCGACCTCCCCAAAGCCTTGGAGCTGCCAGGAGTCGAGTTCCATGATCGCGACCTCGTTCCCTTGTACTTGGTCGAGAAGCGCGAGCGTCGAGACACCGCGTACGTTCCCGCCGAGCAGTATCTTTTTCTTCGCGTGCTCGAAGATCCACTGGATCATGTGCGTTACCGTCGACTTCCCGCGTGTGCCCGTGATGCCGACGATCGGTATGCGCGCGATCTCCGCGAACCACGACGCGCTCATCTTTATAGGGATACCGTTCTCACGGGCTTCATTGATGTACGGGGAGTCGAGTGGTACGCCCGCTGCCTTCAGTATGAAATCGCGATCACGGAAATCCTCGGGTCGGTGCTCGCCGAGCACGAACGTGATGTCCGGGAATGCCGCAAGCGCGGCGAGGGAAGATGCAAGCTGTTCGCGCGTCTTCAGATCGGTGACGATGAGGTCCGCGCCCTGCGAGGCGAGATACCGCACATCCCCCAGCCCGCGCCCGAGAAGCCCCAGTCCCATCACGGTTATCTTCTTGCCTTTGAAATGCGCCGCGGCGTCCATTGCCCTATCGTACTACTTACGGACCGCACCTGCGCGTACGCGACTGCTCCTCCTTCGCGAGCGGGAGAGAGGTCTTCGGGACGCGGACGATCTGGAACGGGCTCGTGATGCCTGCAGTGACCGTACAGTCCTCACCGGGCATTTCGCGCAGTATGGAGACCGTGCGCTTCCCCTCCGCGTCGGTCACGCCGGTGACTTCCACGCGGTACCCGCCCGAGGAGTGGCTGCCGTCGAAGACGGCGATGACCTCGTCCTTCGAGAAATCGACCGCAGGTACGGCCGGGCCGCCGGTGCCGTAGACGAGACTCCAGAGCGCGCGGAACTCATCGTCGGTCATGATACGGAAGTTCGTGCGGCGGTCGACGCCGCCCGCATCCTGTCCCTCCGCAAGCACCCAGAAGGATGAAGCTGGCTGCTGCGACTGCGGTAAGGCGATAGACCCCGGATTGAACTCCGGACCGCCGTTCAGGAAGAGGTAGCCGCCGATGACGATGGCGAGGATGATCGCTACAAAAATGATGAGCGCATCACGCATGGACCCAGTATACCCTGCTCATACGCGCGAAACTCCTCTATGAACCTTGGTGCACGCTCTAGGATTCGAACCTAGGACCGCTCGAGTATCAGTCGAGTGCTCTACCAACTGAGCTAAGCGTGCATATGGCTGACCTGTGGATACTACCAGACCCGCCCCCCCTTTTCCAGGTATAGTACGGACATACATGGTCCATCGCGGTACTACCCGTGAATCGAGATCCAAGGGAGGACGGGTGTTCTCGTCCACCCCCGATGAAAAGGCGCGTCGCCACCGTAACAAGCTCCGCATCTGGCGGCGGGCCGTGAAGCGGCTCAACGCTCCGGAATTTCTCCCTTCACCGGCCTGAACCGAAAAATGCCGTGCGGTGAACGCTTCCGGAGAAGCATCCACCGCACGGCATTTTTCTTATAACCAAAGAATTCTTCGTACTCTTGTGTTCCGCCTATTCGACCCGGTCAGAGCGTCAATTGAGCGCTCCAACCCGGTACCGGTGCGTTTTTCCGGCGTCCGAATACCATTTAGGGATGGGTATCATTTCCCACCCGGTAGCTGAATGTTGAGAATCAGACAACTGAACAGACAAGTCCGTCCTGAAATACTGACTCCCAACATTCAGCTACCGAGCATCGACCGGAGAGTGTTCTTTCGAACATCTCATTCCGATTGGATATGTTCCACGACCAGCTTCCGCTAGCCGTGCCTTGTTACGACTTACTCCCTGTCATTGAACTCGCCGTAGTCCTGTACTGGACAAGATGTCGGGCGCTTCCAACTTCCTTGAGTTGACGGGCGGTGAGTACAAGACTCGAGAACGTATTCACCGTAGTATGGCTGACCTACGATTACTAGTGATTCCGGCTTCATGAGGTCGGTTGCAGACCTCAATCCGTACTGGGGCAGGTTTTTGGGATTTGCTCCACCTTGCGGTATTGCGTCCTTCTGTACCGGCCATTGTATCACGTGTGCAGCCCAGGGCATCAAGGGACATGCTGATTTGGCGTCATCCCCACCTTCCTCTCCCGTGAGGGAGCAGTCTCGCCTGACATAAGTAACAGACAACGGGGGTTGCGTTCGTTACCCCACTGAAGGGAACAGCTCAAGCCACGAACTGACGACAACCATGCATCACCTGCCAAGCACCCTCGAAGGCTTCCTCCGTTTCTGGAGGCGTGCAGCTTGGTTTCTAGCCCTGGTAAGGTTCTTCGCTTAGCTACGAATTAAGCCACATGATCCACCACTTGTGCGAGTCCCCGTCTATTCCTTTGAGTTTTAAGCTTGCGCTCGTACTACCCAGGCGGCTCGCTTACCGCGTTAGCTTAGCCTCACAGAGGGTCGATACTCCGTAAAGCGAGCGAGCAACGTTTAGGGCCAGGACTACTGGGGTATCTAATCCCATTCGCTACCCTGGCTTTCGTGTGTGAGCGTCAGATTCGGACCAGTGCGCTGCCTTCGCCTTTGGTGTTCCCCACGATATCAACGGATTTCACCCCTACACCGTGAGTTCCACGCACCTCTCCCGACCTCTAGTCATGCCGTTTCGCTCGCGAGCCGTAGGTTGAGCCCACGGATTTTACGAACGACTAACATGACCGCCTTGACACCCTTTACGCCCAGTGATTCCGGATAATGCTTGGGGCCTCTGTATTACCGCTCCTGCTGGCACAGAGTTAGGAGCCCCTTATTCATGTGGTACCGTCAATAATTTCGTCCCACATAAAAGGTGTTTACGTACCGAAGCACTTCATCCACCACGCTGTATCGCTCCGTCAGACTTTCGTCCATTGCGGAAGATTCTCGACTGCGGCCTCCCGTAGGAGTATGGGCCGTGTCTCAGTCCCATCGGTGGGGGTCAGCCTCTCAGCTCCCCTAAGCGTCGTAGCCTTGGTAAGCCGTTACCTTACCAACAAGCTGATACTACGCACGCCGCTTCCCAAGCGATAAATCTTTACCCCGTAGGGACTATCGGGAATTACCCAACCTTTCGGTTGGCTATGCCCGACTTGGGAGTACGTTCGTACGTGTTACTACCTCGTCTGCCACTGACCTTGCGGTCCGTTCGACTTGCATGCCTTATCCATACAGCCAGCATTCATCCTGAGCTAGGATCAAACTCTCATTAAGAATAGGCGGAACACAAGAAAACAATGAATTCTTGGTTACCTACCATTCGAACTATTCAATTGTCATAGAGCAAAAGAATGCCCGCCCCCTCACGGGGGCAGTAAGGACATACTATAGGAAGCCCTGGGGGGAGTCAAGCACGGCGTTAGGCCGTTTTCGGGCCGTAAAACAAGGGCGGCGCATCGCTTATGAACGGCAACGATTTACGGAACGGATCCGGATTTATACAAGTTGCGCGCCTCCCCCATCGGCGTATGATGAACGGACCGTCAAGTCTTGCATGAGTCTATTAACCCGTGCAAAAAAACGTGAATACATAGTGGTCTCAGTCGGAGGGAGCCTCATCGTTCCCGACGCGATAGACGTTTCCTTCTTGAAAAGCTTCAGGGAGTTCATCCTCGGCGAGATACGCCGGGGCGTTTCCTTTTTCATCATCACCGGCGGCGGCGCGACCGCGCGCAGGTACCGCGACGCAGGCAGGGACTCGCACGGAAGCCTCGACCGCGATGATCTCGACTGGCTCGGCATCCACTCGACGCGCCTGAATGCGCATCTCATGCGCACGCTCTTCCGCGAGGAGGCGCAGGAGAAGATTGTGAAGAACCCGACGCGCGGGCTCCGCTCGCACGCGCCAGTCATCATCGGCGCCGGCTGGCGCCCGGGTTGGTCCACCGACTACTGCGCCGTGCTCGCGGCGAAGAAGCTCGGCGCGAAGAAGCTCATCAACCTTTCGGATATCGACTACGTCTATGATAAGAATCCGAAGGAATTCCCGGATGCGCAGAAGCTCGAGACCGTGGACTGGGCACGTTTCCGCTCCATCATCCCGGAACGCTGGGATCCGGGCCTCTCTTCCCCGTTCGACCCGGTCGCCGCGAAGGAAGCCGAAGCGCTTGGCCTCGAGGTCGCCGTCATCAACGGCAAGAGTCTCAATGAGTTCGGAAAGTACCTGAAGGGCGAGCCGTTCGTCGGAACAGTGATTTCCTAGGCAAGCGCATCGAGCGCTGCTTTTGCGTAGTAATTGATCATCTCCGTCACGCCGTATTGCGGGTCATCAAGCTCCTCCTTCGTGAACCATCTGATGTGATCGCTCACCTCCCTTCCCTCGCTTTGCGCGAATTCCCGGGTGACTGAGCGTGCGAAGAAAGTGAAAGAGATATGCTCGTGACTCTCGTTTATGCGGTGCCTGTCCATGAACCGGGGAGCGAGAATCTCCTTCTCGCCCTCTAGAAAGGAGCGGGGTTCGGAACCGATCAATTCTACGTCCATCCCTACCTCTTCTTTAGCCTCCCTCACGGCAGCGTGGGGCGGGTCTTCATCAAGTTCTACGTGGCCGCCCGGCGGGAACCAGAGGCCGTGCTTGTCATGCTTGCGAAGGAGCACCGAGCCGTCGTGCACGATATAGATATTCGAGACGTAGTCGATCTTCTCGTGGATGTGCGGCATGTCAGGAAATCTTTTTTAAAATATCTTCTATCTGCCCTTGCAGCTCGGCGACCGTCCCATCGTTATATATGACTGCATCCGCTTCGTTAATGACTAAGCGGATATTATTGTCACGGCTCGCGCCCCCTCCCCCTTCGTCCTCGATAGCTGCCTGTTTCTTAAAATCCTCGAAGTCGCCGTGGTCCTTCTCGCCTTCATTACGAAGCGTTGTGCGCTTGAAGCGAGTTTCGAGATCAGCATCGATGCCTATGATCTTGCCCCCGACACTCTTGAGAAAGTCTGCTTCGCTTTTACGATGTATCGCCTCGAATATCGCGTTCTCCGGTTCCTGGAGAAGATACTTCTCGTTATAGGCCTTCTCGACCACTCCTCCAGGAAATTCCTTCTGGAGACGCGTCGCCATGGGTGAAAGGAAATCCCGGATTCTAGGATTCCCTTCCTTTTCGACCAGCTCACCGAGCAGCCCGGAGCTTGAATACTGCACGAACCCTTTGGACTTCAGGTAGTCGACGACCGTTCCTTTTCCGGCCCCAATAGTACCCGCGAGTCCGATGATCATGCTACTTCTTCTTCGCCTTCCCCGCAGCGCGTTTCTGGGCCCATGCGGCGACGGGGATGAGGAGCGGTGCCGAGCGCGCGATGGACGAGAACGTGCCGACGACGACCCCGACGAGCATCACGAGCGCGAAGGTGCGTACCGAGACGCTGCCGAAGATGACGATCGCGAGAAGCGCGAGCGCCACCGTGAGCGAGGTATTGATGGAGCGGCCGAGGGTCTCGGTGATGGACTTGCCGACGGTGGTCTCGAAGGGCTCGTCGAGCTTGTTGTCGATATTGGCTTTCAGGTGTTCGCGTACGCGATCGAAGATGACGATGACGTCGTTAATGCAGTACCCCATGAGGGCAAGGAGCGCGACCACGAAGAGCGTGTCCACCTGCGCGCCCGTGAAGTACGCATAGACGGCGAAGAATCCTGCCGGAACGATGATGTCGATGGCGAGCATCAGGACCGAGATGATGCCGTAGCCCCAGGCGGGCACGGGCTTCGACACCTTCCTGAAGGCCCAAGCGATATAGAGCATGATGGCAAGCGTGACCGCGAGGATCGAGTAGAGCGCCTTGGTGGCGAGCTCCTGGCCGAGCGACGGTCCGATCGAGTTGAAGCGGAGTTCAGTGAGCGGGTACGTCCCATTCGCGGAAAGCGCGCCGATGAGCGCGTCGTGCTCGGCGGGCGTGAGGGTGTGGGTCCGAACGATAAGGCCCTTCTCTCCGGACTCGCGGACCGAGGCGTCGCCGATGAGCGCCTCCACGCGCGCAGCGTTCTCCTCATGCGCGGGGCGCTCTCCCGTGTACGCGACCTCGATGAGCGACCCTCCGGTGAACTCTATGGAAAGCTTCGGCGGGATGATGACGAGCGCGGCGACGGAGGCGACGAGCAAGAGTCCCGTAACCCAGAAGAAGAAGCCGCGATGATTGACGATGAACATACTAGTTGGGGTTAGTGGGCGTGGTATCGCCTTTCTTGCGCTTGCCGAACCCGGCCTCAAGGAATCGCCGCCACGCAGGCGTCGCCTCGAATGGCAGTATCGCGAGCAGGAATACGCGGGTGATGGACACCGCCGTGATGAGGGAACAGATGACGCCGAGGCCGAAGACGAGCGCGAAGCCCTGCACGATGGACGTGCCCATCCAGAAGAGGATGATGCTCGAGATGATCATCGTGAAGTGCCCGTCGCGGATGGCAGGCCACGCGCGCTTGAAGCCTATGGCGACCGCGTCGTGCGGCGCCTTGCCCTGCCGCAGCTCCTCCTTCATGCGCTCGAAGATGAGCACGTTCGCGTCCACCGCCATGCCTATGGAAAGGATGAGCGCGGCGATCCCGGAGGCGGTGAGCGTGACCGGTATGAACTTGATGAGCGCGATCGTCATGAGGATGTAGATCACGAGCGCGACCGAGGCGACGAGTCCCGGCAGGCGGTACCAGAGGATCATGAACAACGCGACGAGGATGAAGCCGATGACGCTCGCCTTGAGACCTGCCTGGAACGCGTCCGCACCGAGGGTCGGTCCGATGGAGTTGCTCGATACGAGTTCGATCGGTACCGGAAGCGCGCCGAAGTTGAGGTCGCGGACGGTCTCCTTCGCCTCGACGGCCGTGAAGGTGCCGGTGATGGTCGCGTCGCCTCCCGCGATGGGCTCCTGTATGGTCGGTTCCGAGATGGACACGCCGTCGAGGAAGATCGCGAGCGTATCGCCCACGTGCTCGGTAGTGATGGCCTCGAACAAGTCCCCGCCCTCCTCATTGAAATGGAGCACGATGATCGGCGCGCTTCCGACTGCCCCGCCCGCACCCTGCCCGAACTGGAGCTCGGCGGACTTGAGGTAGCGTCCGGTGAGGCCGGTATCGAGATACGTGGAGGATGCCGTACCGTTTTCGTTCTCTTTTGCAGGCTGAAGCAGCTTGAATTCGAGCACGGGCGTGGCACCGATCGCGTCGACGGCGGCCTTCACGTCCGTGACGCCCGGAAGCTCGACGAGGAGCCGGTCCTCTTGGGCGCCTGCGACCGCGCTCGACTTTTCGAGCTGCACCAGCGGCTCGGCGACGCCGAAGAGGTTCACGCGCCGCTCGATGACCTCGCGCAACGAGGAAAGCGCCCCCTCCTTATCCGTCGCGATCGCGCTCGTATCGGCCTTGTAGATCAGTTCCGTGCCGCCCGCGAGGTCGAGCCCGAGCTTCACCGCATAGCGGGAATCGGCATGATGGGTCGAGAGGACGAACCAGGCAAGCAGGCCCGCGATGAGCAGTACTGCCACCGACCATACGACGTGCCGGGTCCGTGATTCCATAGATACGCCTAGTGTATGCCTTTTGCGGACATCTGCAAATCGCGCCTATCGCTCGTAGGTCGCGCTGGGGAGCAGGTCGTTATCCGGAACGGACGTAGCGCCGCCGAGGATATTCGCGAGTATCCAGAGAAGTCCGACGGCCGCGTATACGAGGGCGGGTATGCCGATCACGAGCCAGCCCCTGCCCGGCCTCCCCTTTCGGAGTATATATATGATGACGAAAACGACGGTGGCGATGGCGAAGACCGGAATAGCGAGCCCCGCGAAGAACGGCACGATGACGTTGTTCAGGAATTCCAGGAAATAGGTCATGCCGAAAGTATACCTCTACCGGCTGACAGTCCGGAGATCCCGCTGCCTTTCCGCGACCGTTACGACGTTCTCGAGAAGGTGAGCAACGGTTAGGGGACCGACTCCGCCCGGGACCGGCGTGAAAAGTCCGGCTACCCGCGCGACCTCCGGGTCGGCGTCTCCGGCTATCGAGCCTCCAAGCTCGCTCGTTCCTATATCGATGACCGCCGCCCCGGGACGCACCTGGTCCGGAGTGATAAGCCCGGCCACGCCGGCTCCCGTTACGATGATGTCCGCGTCGTGGCACGCTTCTCCCAAGATGCCGAAGTCCTTAGTGACCGTAGTGACCGACGCGCCGACCGAGCGAAGCCAGTCGGCGGCCGGGGCTCCGACGAGCCATCCCTGGCCGATGACGGTCGCCTTCTTTCCTTTGGGGTCAAGGCTGCCTTCGGCAAGCACGCTCTTGATGGCAGCCGCGACGGGATGCAGAAGCGATCCTTCCCTGCGCGTCCGAGGAGAAAGGACATCCGCATCCTTATGGGACGGAATGGCATCGAGTACGCGCTGCGTATCGATATTCTCCGGAAGGGGCAGCTGCACGATGACCGCATCCTCTTCCGCTTGCGCAAGTGCGCGTATCAAGCCCTCGGTAGTTTCCTGATCGTAGAGGCGCACTTCCATCCGGATACCTCCCCGTTCCGCCTGACGCTGCTTCATGAGGAGGTAGGACCGCGTCGCGGCGGAGGGAGCGACCCCTATCGCGAGGAAGGACGGTCGCTCGGGGAGCGCCGCCGCGCGCTCCTTCACGCGCGAGACGATGCGGGCGGCGATGGCTTTACCGTCGATGATCATGATATGCGCTCGGTCCCGCCCATGACGACTGTGTTCTTTTTCATACCTAGGTGCCGGAAAAGGACGCGAGCGCGCGCAGGGTCTTGAGCGCGATCGTCATGTCGAGCCCGAAGGAGCGGTTCTTCAGGTAGTAGAGGTCGTACGAGAGTTTCCGTTTCGTGCGCTCCACGTCCGCCGCGGCCCGCGGCGCGTCATAGTCGTATATCTGCGCCCAGCCCGAGAGCCCCGGCGCTATGAGGTGCCGTATCTCGTAGTACGGTATCTCGCGCTCATAGACGGCGGCGATGCTCGGCAGCTCCGGGCGCGGGCCGATGAACGACAGGTCGCCTTTGAGGATGTTCCAGAGCTGCGGCAGCTCATCGATGCGCGTCTTCCGGAGGAACCTGCCGAGGGACGTCACCCGGTTCTGCTTCTGCATCTCAGAGTCGCCGTGGTCGTTTATGAGCATGCTGCGGAGCTTCACGATGGAGAAGCGTTTTCCGCCGCATCCGATGCGCTCATGGAATACGAACGGCTCGCCTCGCTCGATCGAGAGCAGTACGGCGGCTACGGCGATGAAGGGCGAAGCGAGCACGAGGCCGACGAGGGCGCCCCCGATATCTATCGCCCGCTTCGCGAAGCTGTACAGGATGTTCCGCTTCGGAAGGCACTCGAGTATCCAGGCGTGGTCGATATGGTCGACCGGCACGCGATCGAAGAGCCCTTCGTAGAAGGTCGCGAACTCCACGAAGGACACCCCGGACACCATCAGGTCGTAAAGGGCCGGGAGCTCGCTGCGCACGGCCGCGTCGCGCGTATCGATGACGACGAGCCCGACCCCCTTCCCTGCCGCCTCGCGGACGCGCTCGGGGAGCGAGCCGGGCGCGATCGCCGCCAAATCGATGCGTTCGACGAATTCGACGTAGTACTTCGGCTGCCCGTTCACCTCGTCGAACACCTTTTCGAGCAAGGGTCCGCTGCCCACCAGGAGCGCGCGCCCTCTCCCGGCGATCCTGAAGGACGGTACGACGAAGAAGCGCCAGGCGCTGATGAGCGCGACCGATATCCCGAGGTGGAGCGCGAGGATGGTCTTCGGCGCGATCTCGAACGGGAGCATGAAGAACAGCACCGCGGCGATGAGCGTGTTCGCGAGCTGCGCGCCGAGGATGCGCAGGCCGAGGATGCGCTTCACCAGGCGCGTCTGCCGCTCGTACAGCCCCGCGATGAAGAAGATGAGGAGCGAGATTAGGAACACCGGGACGAAGGCGATGAAGTGCTCGCCATAGTAGGCGTAGGCCGGGATAGCGAGATTACGGACCGCAAGCGCGAGCCACAGGGAGAACACGAGCAGCAGCACGTCCCCGACAAGGAGAAGGGCCGTATCGCGGCGGTTAGAGGTCATGGTGCGTTATTGGATACTATAACTCAGCGAGCCCGTGTAAAGTGCCGCTTGCTACCTGTACCGTAATACGTACAGTTACCCTATACATGAGCACTCTCACGGACAAGAAGGTCCTCTTCGTCATCACCAAATCCAACTGGGGCGGCGCCCAGAGCTATGTTTATACTCTCGCGAAGCTCGCGCATGAGCAGGGCGCCGACGTCGCGGTCGCCTTTGGCGGTACCGGCAAGCGCGGAGCCGATGGGGGCCTGCTTGCGCAGCGGCTTGCCGGCATCGGGATACGCGCGGTTCCCGTTGCGTCATTCGCCCGCGATATCTCGATTGCGCAGGAACTGCGCGCGTTCCGAGAACTCCTTGCGATCATCCGCCGCGAACGGCCGGACATCCTTCATCTCAGCAGTTCCAAGGCGGGAGGGATCGGCGCGTTTGCGGGGCGGATCGCGCGCGTAAAACGCATCGTATTCACCGTGCATGGATGGGCGCACCGGGAATCGCGCGGCATCTTCGCAAGGATGCTTATCCGACTTAGCTCGTGGGCGACCGTGCTCCTTTCCCACTCGGTCATCGCCGTTTCCGACTGCGACCGCATGACCGCTCCCGCGCTATTCCTCCGGCACAGGATCAGCGTCGTGCATCTTGGTATCGCGCCGTTCGCGCTCCTTCCGCGCGTGAAGGCGCGCCAGGAACTTATCAGGAAAGCGCCCACCCTTTCCGAAACCGTGCCGTGGCTGGTCATGCCGACGGAACTGCATGCGAACAAGGGCATCGACATCGCGATCGCCGCACTCGCGAAGCTTTCCAATACGTATCCGGACGACGCGCTCGTCGTGCTTGGCGAAGGAGAAGAGCGTGAAGCATTGTTGCGGCAGGCGCGCGAACTCGGCGTACAGGACCGCGTATTCATGCTCGGCTTCATTCCGGACGCGCGGCAGTATCTTTCCGCCGCCGATATCTTCCTCATGCCCTCGCGCAAGGAGGGCCTCCCGCTCGCGCTCCTCGAAGCGGGTCACGCGTCGCTTCCCGTCGTCGCGAGTAACGTAGGCGGCATCCCGGAAATCATCGGGCATGAAAAGAACGGCCTACTTACGGCTCCGAATGACTCAGACGCGCTCGCCGGCTCGGTCGCCCGTCTTCTCAAGAATCCCGAAGAGGCGCGTGCCTTCGGAACGGCTCTCCAGCGCACCGTCAGCGAGCAATTCTCCGAAGAGGAGATGCTTACGAAAACCTTCGCCTTGTACTAGCCTTCGTACTCCTGCTGCGACGCATCCCTCGGTACGCTCCTCCCTTGTTGCGACAGCGAGGCGACGATGCCGAGCGCGATGAATTCGATGAGCACGTGCGAGCCGCCCGAGCTCATGAACGGTATCGTCGTGCCCGTGACCGGCAGGAGTCCCAGGTTGATGCCGGCGTGGATGCCGATATGCGCGGTGAAGAGTATGGCGACGCCGATGGCGAACAGCGCATCGAAGTTCGTCGCCGCGAGGCGCGAGACCCTGAGCAGCTGGTAGAGCAGCAGGCCGTACAGCGCCAGTAGGAGTGTAACGCCGACGAACCCCCACTCCTCGGCGAAGGCCGCGAAGATGAAGTCCGTCTCGTACTCGGGGAGGAAACGTAGTTTCGATTGCGTCCCGTACCCGATCCCCTTGCCCAGTACCTGCCCGCTGCCCGCGGCGACCGTCGCCTGGTACGCGTTATACCCGCTGCCGCGGATGTCGCCCGCCGGGTTCACGAAGGCGAGGATGCGCGTGCGCTGATAGTCGTGGAGCCCGAAGAACCAGAGTCCGGCTGCGGCGACCAGTCCGATCAGGAACACCGTCGCGAGGTGCTTCTTCGAGATGCCCGACACCAGCACCATGCCGAACCATACCGCGAGCAGTATCGCGGCGGTGCCGAGGTCCGGCTGCACGAGGACCAGAAGCACGATGGCGGCTACGTACACCCCCGAGATGATGATGTGGTGGATGTAGCCGATCTCCATGTGCCTTCGCGAGAAATACTTCGCCAGGAGCGCGATGACGATGAGCTTCGCGAGATCCGACGGCTGGAAGGAGAAGAAGCCGAAATCGAACCAGCTTTTCGCGCCCTGGACGACATCTCCGACGAGCAGGACGAGGCAAAGGAGTCCGACGACCCCGACATAGCTCGCGATGATGACAGGCGTCCTCCGGATGAACCGCATATCCGTTATCGCGACCGCGACGTACGCGATGACGCCGATCGCGACGAATATGAGCTGCCGGGGCGCGAGCGACGCCGAGCCGTCGAACGGATGGATCGTGAGGACGCCGAGTAGCGAGATTCCGACGCCGAGCGCCAGGAGGGGCCACGTCGCCAGAACGGATTTTAGGGAGTGAGTACGTACGATCTCGCTCATGGCGCACGGGAAAGTTCGGGCACGGGCAGTATCTCGACGCGCGGGGACGGGTCGCTAAAAGGCACGTTCCAGGTGAATACCAAGGGAGCCGTTCCCTGCGAGGGCAGTGTGGCTACTAACGTCTGGGAAGCGGCGATGACGTTCCCGGACGCGTCGCGGACGATCGCGACGAGAGTCGTGTCATATACCGGGCGCGCGAACGCGTTGACGAGCGTCGCCGTGATGCGCGGCGCTTCGCCGCCTACGATCGATACCCGATCTACGGTCGGCAGCGCGGGCTTCTCCCCGGAAACGCGCCGCCAGACGATCGAGTCGCTGACGGGCGCGAGGAACGCCTGCGCGGCGACGCTCCCGCGGGGCGCTACGTCCGGGACATAGACTGGCACGCTGCTCAACGGCGGCAGATCGACCAGTATCGTCTTGCTCGCGATGAGCTGGCGCTCGGTGCCGTATACCTCGAGGAGGAACGGGGTGTCGGCCGACTCGGCGTCGCTGTTCCGGTTCTGTACGGACGCGACGACGTCGGTGCGTCCCGGCTGTGGCGTGAGCGCGCGGACGAAACCGACGACCGGAGCGTCGTCGACCTGGAACGCGCAGAGTGTGGTGCACGAGCCGCCGCAATCGACGCCCTGCTCGTCCTGGTTCTGCCTCTTGTCGGTGCACGTGGGGGTCTTATAGAAGATGCTGAAGCCGAGCGTAACGAGCGCTCCGAGCAGGATCGCTCCCGCGATGATGATAATGATCGCCCGCCTTTCTCCTGCCCATGACATTGGCTTATTAT
The DNA here is from genome assembly GCA_034666125.1 of Candidatus Parcubacteria bacterium. Lineage (GTDB taxonomy): Bacteria > Patescibacteriota > Minisyncoccia > Phycocordibacterales > Phycocordibacteraceae > C7867-001. Next base: position 6,180 of record JAXDML010000010.1, on the reverse strand, counting down.
ACGGTATTCCCTATTAGGTAACGGGAATCGTGTAATCCCTCATGCGAAGCGCAAGAACGAGCAAAATGAACTGGAGGGCACCAATTATCAGGGGTCCGTATATCACGGAAAACAACTCTGAGGTAAGGAAAGCAAGAAGTACGATGAGAACGATACTGCACACGCGACCTGTATTGAGTGCCAGCTCATTATCAAAGATAAAAGAGTAACGTGCCGGCCCTTCTCCTCTCATTTCGGCGTCCGAGTACGCAAGCGAAGCTGCTTCGATGCCTATAAACAGGAAGTCCGAAGCCGTTTTGGCAAGTAGCACGTATATCAGCACGTTAAGCGGGCTAGGCAGCGCGAAAAGGAGGGCGGCGCACCCGAGAAACGCCGCGCTCGAAAAAAGCGCCAATTGCAGGCGGCGCCCTTTACCGACAAAGCGCCCGTACGCATACATGCCGACCGCTGTAACGAGAGCGGCGATCGAAGTAAGCGTACCAAGCGTCCCTTCATTGCCGAGCAGCATAAGTACCAGGACAGGCACGATAAAGTTCAGGCCGTTCAACATGCCCATGATGAACACAAGCGCCCGGCGCTTGTTCAGGAACGGTCCTGCGCTGAAACGCGTTATCAATCTAGGCGACGGGCTTTCATAGGGCCCCGCGAGTACGATGCGTCCGACCGCAAACATGAGCAGGAATGACAGGACGAAGATGAGCCAATACGCGTGAATCGTGGCATACCAGCCCGTATACGGCCCGAACACGATGAACCACCCCGCGACGAATGGGACGATAATGCTCATAACGCACGAAAGCGAGTGTATGAGGCCGAAGTAATAGTTCCTCGAATCGTCAGGGACTTCTTGAAGCTCCAGGTAATTCCTATTCGGCCAATAGAGTCCATGACCGACGGCTCGCAGGAAGCCAAGAAACACGAACATCGCCAAGTGGTTCGATATCGCGGACAGCAACACGACAAGAACGGCTAACCCGGCGAGCAATGATCCAAGGAAGAAGAGACGCTTAATATGAACATGCCGTAAGAGAAGGCCGTTAAGACCGAATACCAGAGGCTGCAGAACGAATTGCGCGAGGTAAAAGACGGCGACCGAGATCAAGGAATTGGTGACCTGCCAAATGAAAGCGCCTACGAAAACATCCGCTAACGTACCCGAAAGCATCTGCACGGTATTCGACCGGAAAAGACGGCGTACGCCAGGGGCGAGCCGTGTGGTGAATTGGCTGAATTCACTGCGAAAGCCGATCATGATGGGATAAGTATACAAAAACACGCCCGGAACGCTGGCGACAACCTACTCTCCCCCTTTCGGAGTACCATCGGCTCAAGAGGGCTTGACTGCCGTGTTCGGAATGGGAACGGGTATGGCCCCTCCGATGAATCACCAGCGTTCCGGGCGCGTTTATTTCCGGAAAATTGAATACGTAAGGTATATGCAAACACTATCTTAAGTCAGTGACATACAGAATTCCGCACTGGGAACATTGGACATATTAGTACTCCTCGACTGAACACATTGCTGTGCGTACATCTAGAGCCTATCAACCTAGTAGTCTGCTAGGTGTCTCATAACGATTCCTAATCTTTGAGTGGGCTTCCCGCTTATATGCTTTCAGCAGTTATCCCGTCCCGACATAGCTACCCAGCGGTGCTGTTGGCACAACAGCTGGTAGACCAGAGGTCAGTTCACCCCGGTCCTCTCGTACTAGGGGCAACACTCATCAAGAATCAACGCCCGTAGTAGATAGGAGACCAACCTGTCTCACGCATTTCGTTTGCCCCGGTTACTCGGGGGATCGGACTGTAACTTCATCGGTTCTCGATGACTGACATTCAGTCTCTACGGGCACCTTTCGGTTTCCCTCGGTATCGCCCCTCGCAATGAGTAGGGTTCTACCGATATGAGTCAGTTTGTTCATACACATTCCTGCGCATGACCGCCGTGTCGTGGTTGGTTCTATCTTAATTTCAAGACGAAAAGACATTCACTTCGCACTTTTTCAAGTTCTGACAACAGAAATCTCGAAGGGATTCAAACGGTGAGAGAATCAACTATTGCTAGTCAATTCCCTCACGGTTTGAACCCAGCTCGCGTACCTTTTTAATTGGCGAACAGCCAAACGCTTGGGACCTTCTCCAGCCCCGCGCTAAGGTGAGCCGACATCGAGGTGCCGAACTCCGCCGTCGCTATGGACGCTTGGGCGGAACTAGCCTGTTATCCCCAGGGTAACTTATATCCGTTAATCTCTGGCCGCATCTAAGGCGGACCATCGGTTCACTATGCTCTGCTTTCGCATCTGCGCGGGATGTACCCCTTGCAGTTAAGCCCGCTTATGCCATTACACTATCGGCACGGTTTCCATTCGCGCCTAGCGGACCTTAATAGACTCCTCCGTTACTTTTTAGGAGGATAGCGCCCCACTAAAACTACCTGCCAGACACTGTTCCCGATTAGTTCTTAACCGGGTTAGAGACTGCACAATTCAAGAGTGGTATTTCACTGGCGGCTCCACAAACCCCGAAAGATCTGCTTCAAAGCCTCCCACCTATGCTACGCATGAATCACACAGCCCCAATATCAAGCTGTAGTAAAGCTCCTGGGGTCTTTTCGTCTAACTACGGGTAACCGGCATCTTCACCGGTATTGCATTTTCACCGAGCGAGTCCTCGAGACAGTTTTCCACTCATTACGCCATTCGTGCACGTCTGAACTTACCAGACAAGGAATTACGCTCTACTATTCCTCACAGTAGGACCATATCTTCACCCTATTGCTAGGGGCGCGACGTATGGCCTCTCATTTGAGTCGCGGATTCAATCAACCTTTCGGTCGAAAGAGGTAGCTATTTATGACGCAATCTTCTCAGAACTGTTTACGGTCTCCTATAATCGTCCCAATCCGTTCCGTACCCGATCGCTCAGATACGGAACCTTAGGACGATTATAGTTATCGCCGACATTCACCGGGGCTTATACGATCCAGCAACACGTCCGAAGACATATCACCTTCCGTGCTTGACCTTCCGGCATTGGTCAGGCGTCACCCCCTATACATCCTCTTACGAGTTCGCAGGGAGCTGTGTTTTTGGTAAACAGTTGGCAGAAAATCTTTCGCTGCGGCCCCCATTGCTGGGGGCAGGCCTTATCGCTAACTTACGGCCGCTTTTTTGCCGAGTTCCTTGAGGACCTCTCACTCGTTCGTCTTAGTCTACTCGACCTGAACACCTGTGTCGGTTTCCGGTACGGTCGTCATGTACTGAAGCTTAGAAGTTTTTCTTGGAACCGTGCTCCCTGCTCTCTGCTCCCCCGTGGGAGAACATTGCCGCTCTGCTCGAAGTTAATGTCTTCCGGATTTGCCTAGAAGACCTTCTCACTCACGGACCCAAATCCAATAATGGGCAGCAGGTACAACAATCCGTCACTCCATCGCATACATGATCGGTCATGGAATATTAACCATGTGTCCATCGGGTGCGGCTTTCGCCATCCCCTTAGGCCCGACTAACCCTCAGTTGATCATCATAGCTGAGGAAACCTTGTTCTTTCGACGTGCGGGGTTCTCACCCGCATTGTGGTTACTTGTGCCTGCATTCTCACTTCGCAACGCTCCACCATGGGTCACCCCTTTGGCTTCATCGCGGATGCGAACGCTCTCCTACCGCTTGCACACTGCATGGTGCACACGAAATAAATCGCGCGCACCATGCAATATGCAAGCCCGCAGTTTCGGTATAACGCTTAACCCCGATTATCTTCGGCGCAAGGACCCTCGATGAGTGAGCTGTTACGCTTTCTTTAAATGGTGGCTGCTTCTAAGCCAACATCCTCATTGTCAAAGGATCCTCACTTCCTTAAGTTGTACTGAGCGTTAATTTAGGGACCTTAACTGGCGATCTAGGGCTCTTCCCCCTTCGACGAGTGGAGCTTCGCCCCCACCGTCTAACTGCCGTGCTGTAACCTCTCGGTATTCGGAGTTTGATAGGAACAACGAGGTTTCCCCCTATTTGTCCCTTCCAGTGCTCTACCCCCGGAGGGATCACACGACGCCAGCCCAAAAGCTGTTTCGGAGAGAACCAGCTATTACCAAGTTCGATTAGCTTTTCACTCCTTGCCACAGGTCATCCCAAGACGTTGTACGATCTACGGGTTCGGTCCTCCATGTGTCTTTCGACACACTTCAACCTGCCCATGGCAAGCTCACTTGGCTTCGGGTCGTATGTATGCTACTAACGCGCTATTCACACTCGGTTTCCCTGCGGCTCCGTCCCGTAACGGACTTAGCCATGGGCAACATACATACACTCGCAGGCTCATTCTTCAATAGGCACGCTAAGAAGGACGCGAACGCCCCCCTTAACCCTTTGTAAGTACACGGTTTCAGTTCTATTTCACTCCCCTCTCGGGGTTCTTTTCACCTTTCCCTCACGGTACTAGTTCACTATCGGTCCTATGCATTATTTAGCCTTACCGGTTAGTTCCGGCAGATTCATTCGAGCTATTCGTGTCTCGAACTACTCAAGAATAGGAGCACAAGAGAGATGTGTATTTCGCGTACGGGGCCATTACCCTCTGTGGCGTTGCTTCCCAGCAACTTCCGCTATAGACATCCTTTGTAACTCTTGCCGTACAAGTACGGAGCTCCTACCTTACAACCCCCCTTTCCGAAGAAAGAGGTTTGGGCTTCTCCCGTTTCGCTCGCCGCTACTCAGGGAATCGCGGGAGTTGCCTTCCATCCGTTCGAGTGATCGAACAGACGGAAGGCAACACTCTATTGCTTTCTATTCCTCAGGGTACTGAGATGTTTCACTTCCCCAGGTTCGCTTCTTGCCACATACGGGCAAGATGACCATTACTGGCCGGGTTTCCCCATTCGGACACCTCCGGATCGCAGGCTACATATCGCCTCCCCGAAGCATTTCGCAGATTAGTCACGTCCTTCATCGCATGCATAAGCCAAGGCATCCACCGTGCACCCTTCAGTTTCCAGTGCGGAAACCTGAATACCACTTAACTTAATTTTCTGTGATTGCAATATCAATTTCACTCCTACTTTCGTAGAAGCTCGTTGATTACCTTACGTATTCAGTTTTCAAGGTGCACGTGGTTCGCGGCAGCCCTGAATTAAAAACACCCCTTCCGGGGCGGCGCATTCGCATGCAAAGGCCTTGCGACCTATCCGCTCCGTAGTACGTGGTTTTGGGCTGCTGTTAACACGTATATGGAGTATATAGGTACCCAAAAAGCCTGTCAAATACCGTCAGATCGGACGGCTTCATGCAACGAAAAAGCCGCGCTCCGCGCGGCTTTTTCGTTCGATCGAACCGAACCGGTTAACGGGTCTGCTCGTGCATCCGTTCGATGACGCGCGAGGCCGCCTGCTGGCCGCCAAGGCCGAAGGACAGGCCGAAGGCAAGCGCGAGCGCGACGACCAGGCCGGTGAAGAGCGGCTGGATGAAGTCGTTCGCGATCTGCAGCTGGTTCAGCGCCGCGAGGATGGCGAAGATCCAGATCGCCCAGCGAGCGAGCGAGCCCAGGAGGTTGGCCGAGCGAAGGTTCGCCGCGGCCGCGGATCCCGCAACCACCCTCTGTACCACGTCCGCGAGGACGGCCGCCACCAGAAGGATGAGGACGGCGACGATGACGTTCGGCAGGTACGCCAGAACGACCGTGCGGAGGAAGATGGTCACTTCCGTAAGGTGGAGCACGTCGAGTGCGGCAACCAGGAAGACGACGATGAAGAACCACTTCACGAGCGTACCGAGGAAGACGCCGGCATTCATCCGGAGTCCCGCGCGCTCGACGAAGGTCTCCACCCCTGCGGAACGGAGCGCATCGTCCACGCGGGCCGCGGTGACGACCTGTGCCACGAGCCGTCCGAGCCCTGCACCGATGAGCCAGCCGATGATGAATACCACCAGCGCTACGATGAGGTTCGGAAGGAACGCAACCGTCCCGTAGAAGAGTCCGTAGAAGGACTGGGTCAGCACATCCGCCCAAGTGTTTATGAACATATACGTTTAACTAACGTTGTTATTTGGGTAAGCGCCGCAGCTCGATCGCTGCTTGACTTAAGTGTAGCAAGCCAGGGTAAAGACGGATGAGCCTCTGTGGATAGGCAGAAAACGCGAAAAGGCGCCATTATCCTTCTGGATAATGGCGCCTTTTCGCGTTTATCTA
>JAXDML010000009.1:0-77840 GCA_034666125.1 Candidatus Parcubacteria bacterium | reverse complement strand
TGCTGTCCGCCTCCCTCCCGTCGACCGCAGTGACGTAGAGGCCGAAGCTCGGGTTGTTCGTAAGCTCGAACCCGGAGATACTCCCGTTCTCTGCGGCTTCGGCGAGCGCGCAGATGGCGAGGTACTCTGCCGAGATCGTTTCGGGGAGAGGGAATATGTGGAGAGTGTCCTCCGTATCCTCGGCCGTGCATCCGTTAGGAAGGCTGATCTCTGTCTCGACGGATACCGCGACCGGCGGCTCGGCCAACAGTTCTTCGATAACCGGAACGTCGGTTACGCGCGCATCTAAAGCGCGAGCCTCAAGTTCGATCGGCTCGAAGTCGGGCGCTTCCGGGATCTCTAGCGCTGTTTCCGGCCCGGTGTCCGCAGTGATAACGGATTCGGGTTCGCCCTGAGTTTCCGCAGGCACTGCGGTCTCGGTAGACTCTTCGGACGCGATCGATTCCGCTACCTCCTGCGCGAGCGCGATGGGCACGGAACCCACGATGAAGGAAATAATAAGAAGGAAGGAAAGTAGTTTGGTACGCATAGGCTTAATAGCTCTTTTCGAGCTTCCATTCGATTAGGTCGTTTGAGCGTATATGCGTCGAAGAGATGCCGGTTCCCGACTTCTTTCCGTTCACATGAAGTATCCACACGTCTTCCCCCGTACTCGCGCGGCCGTTTACCTCAGTCACGAATGCGCCGAGTCCCGAAAAGTCGCGGTACTTGTACGTGAAGCTGCCTTCTGTCGCAAGCCGGTCCATCGCATCCTTCAACGTTGCTCCTTCGGGAGCAGTCAGTGCGTAGCGCACGCCGCCAGCAACGAGCGTGGCGGTCGGCTCGCCCGCGCTCTTCGTAAGCGCGACCTGCGGTTCAGGCGCGTGGACGAGTGCGGGCGGCCGAGACGCGGAGCTCTCTTCGGTCGTCGTACCGGCTTCCTGTTTCAGGATCGGTTCAGGCGTCAGCGGCGCGCTCGCGCTATCTCTTAACGCGAAGACGGTACCGCCGATGACGAGCAGCGCGAGACAGCCTGCGAGAATGAGTCGATTCCGGATGGGCATACGTGATAAGTAAAATAAAAACCTGCGCGAGCAGGGAATACGGATCCTTATATGAAAACGCACGCTCCTGCTCGGGAATAAAAGCGCTGTTCGACGACCGGACTCGTCCCCTCGAGGAGGCGTTACCGTTGCGGCACAGTAGAGGAATATAACCTCAGTTTCCAATCCGCTTGCGCGGACCCGGGAGTGACCCGGCGAACAGCCTGTGGGTATTGTAGTCGGCTTTCGGAAGTATGCAAATCCTACCCGCGGGGCAGGTAGAATGCCTTCTTCAGGTAGTTCTCGATCACCTCGAAACTGGGGAAGTAGCGGGGCTGCGGGAGGTCAGTAAGGGGGAACCAGTCCCACTGGATGATCTCGTCGGGCTCCATGACCCGCGCCTCGCCCTCCCACTTGCGCGCGACGAGCCCCACGGTCATGAAATGGGCGTGCTCGTTCTTGCAGTTATGGACGGAGATAACCTGTGGGTCTTTGATAGTGATGCCCGTTTCCTCCTGCACTTCGCGGATAGCGCCTTCCTCGAACGTCTCGCCCCATTCGAGCTTGCCGCCCGGAAGGCACCACTCGCCCGCGCTCCGGAACGCCGAATCCGCCTTATCAGGATCCGGATGCCTCATCCCGAGAAGGATCTTCCCATCCTTCTCGAGGACCACCCCGAACCCTGCCCCGACGCGTTTCTTTTCGTCTGCCATATATGGATATTCTAACCTGTCCGGCGCGGTGCCCTAGAAGCAAGATGTTCTAAGAGTTCTTTGGCGGGTTTCAAAAGATTGGGTCGAAACCTCCTGGTCAGGTTGTAGCTTTGCCTGCTCTATACTGACGGGATGGCGTTTTCTTATTTACAAGGATTCTCGCGCTCGCTCAAGGCCTTCTCCTTGATGAAGCTCTTCGCATACTCGCAGAGCGCTTTTGCGCACTTCCTCATCAATGTCTACTTCTGGCGCATCACCGAGGATATCCAGTTCCTTGTCCTTTTCAATATCACCTTTGCGGCCTCGCACGCGCTTGTGTATGTATTTGCAGGCAAGGTCGCTAAGGAATTCAATCGCTTCATCCCTTTACGGGTAGGGGTAGTGATCCAGATTTTCTACCTCGGTCTCGTTCTCGTATTAGGAGAAAGTGTCGTACCATACATCATTCCGATCGCCATGTTAGGCGGTATCGCTGACGGCCTCTACTGGTCTTCCGACAATCTGCTTAAGTTCGACCTTACGGAACCGGACAATCGGCTCCGCTTCGGCGCCCTGCAGCAGATAGCGAGAAGCGTGACAGGTGCCCTCCTCCCGCTCGCGGCCAGCGTGCTGGTAGTCACGGGGACCGGTGGGCTTGAAGCGTACGGAAAGGTCTTTGTGGCGGCCATGGTCTGTGCCGGTCTCGTCTTTTTCACCTCTTTCTTCATATCTCCGGAACGCACAAAAGGTTCCGGAAGATTCCGCTTTCTAGTTACGATAAAAAGACTCTGGAAAGACCGAAACATACGCCTCGCCTCCTATGCCACATTGTTAAGTCAGGTTGAGGAAGTGCTGCCCATCCTTATCGGTCTACTGCTCTTTCTCAAGACCGGTACTGAGCTCTCGCTCGGCGCATACCAATTCGTGACCGTCACCATCGCCGTGCTGGTGAATTATTCACTTGGCCGCTTCTTTGCGAGAAAGAACTACCGGACGCTCCTTATCTGGGGAGGACTCGCGAATCTTTTAACAGTTTGCTTGCTACTCCTAAGCCAGAGCTACCTAGCGCTCATTGTCTACGGCATCCTGAAAAGCCTTTTCTCGTTCGCGTACGTTCCCCGCTATCCCCTCGTGCTCGATGCGTTGACCGCGCATTGCCGCGACGAAGCCGAGCGTGACGACGTTCGCGTTGAATACGTCACGTTGCTTGATATTGTCGACGCTACTGGCAAGATCATCGGGTATGCTGCACTTCTTTTCGTGGGAAATTTGACTGACAGCGCGCTTATCTCAGGCGTGTTGCTTGTATGTGCACTATTCGCATTCGCGTCCAGCATTGTCCTGGCGCAGATACGTCCCGACCAGGCTGCACCGTCTCACTAAGTTGATAAGGTCCTCCCGGCTGCCTGAACTAGCGCTAATTGGTGCTCCCGGCAGGAATCGAACCTGCATCACCTCCTTCGGAGGGAGATATCCTATCCGTTGAACGACGGGAGCGTGCGTATAACGTAGTGTTTATAGCACGATTTGCCGTGCAGCGGACTCGCGCGCTACAATGGACTTCCCATGCAGACTATATCTATCAGAACCGGCTGGCTGAAGCTCCTCATCGGGTGGGCGGCCGTCTTCCTCATCCGCCTCCTTCCGTTCCGGCCAGCGAACTTCGAGCCGATGCTCGCGACCATGATGCCGTTCGCGACCCGCTTCGGGTACTTCGCCTCGTTCCTCTTCGGCTTCCTCAGCATCGTGCTCTTTGATGCGGTGACCTCGGGCATCGGCGTGTGGACGCTTGTTACGGCCGCCGCATACGGCGCGCTCGGCATCGGCGCGCACGTCTACTTCAAGCGTCGCGAGGCGACAACCAAGAACTTCCTTATATACGGCGTTAGCGGAACCGTGCTCTACGACATCGTGACCGGCCTTACGACCGGACCGATCTTCTTCAACCAGCCGTTCATGGTCGCCGTCGTCGGACAGATACCGTTCACGCTCATGCACGTGTTCGGCACAGTCGTATTCACGCTCGCTCTTAGTCCTGTGCTCCAGCGCTGGGTCGTGAGGAACGATACGTTCGAGATACCGCTCGTGTGGAGTCGCGCGAAGGCGTTCGCACGTATTTCATAATCCGGAACTGAAAACAACCGGCACCCATGGGGTGCCGGTTGTTTTCATGTGTGCTCCCGGCAGGAATCGAACCTACATTACATCCTCCGCAAGGATGCGTCCTATCCGTTGAACGACGGGAGCCGTACCAAGGACTGTACCGTCCTTGCTGCCGCTTCGCAAGAATCAGAGACGCAGGACCGACGTGATGCGGTCAAGGACCGACTCCTCGTGCATGCCCTCGGGAAGGTGGTTCGAGATGTACTCGTAGATGTCGACCGGGTCGTGGTCGTTGATGGGTATCCAGATGTGCGAGGCGAGGATGTGGTTCGTCTTTATGGAAAGCGCGGGGGGCTGCTCGGGGTCGAGAAACTCGAGGACGGCGAAGTCGCGCATGTCATCGTAGAGGTAGAGCTTGTCGTCGATAGCAATGCCGTTCTGGTACACCGCGAAATGGTGCGTATGGACGGGCTTCTTGGCTTGGACGCCGAGCGTTGCGGCTCCCGCGAGAATCACGAGCGCGAGCAGGATATTCCCGAAGAGGATGGAGGTGAGCACTGCCGCGATCGCGACGATGCCGAGCGCCCAGAACCAGTCGGAGCCGCGCTCTTCGAAGGAATACTGTTCGCCGTACCACTCGAATAAAGGACGGGGCATTGAGGTAATGATAGCACCGCAAGCCATGGGATATACTCACTCTATGGATAGAGAGGACATCATGGGCCAGTACGATCGCTTCATCGAGCAGGCGCGCACGGAAGAGAAGGACCTGTATTGGCTGTATAACTTCTTTTTCGTGATCCAGAGCGCGCTTGTGGTATCTGCATTCACCGGCCGGGTCGGCGCTGAGTATCTCCGCATAGCTGAAATCGCGGGCTTCCTCGCCGCGTTGTACTGGCTTCTTATTCTTCGGAAACAACGGCTCTGGCGGAACTACTGGTTCCTTAAGATACAGACGATAGAGCAAAAGCTGGACATGCCGAGCGACTTCCAGATGTTCCCGCCGAAAGCCGCGAGCGGCGGACTAGCGCCAGAGTCCTTCGTGGACAGGAGGGGAGTATGGCGCCTTCTGTTTCTTCTGCCTATTGGATTCGCCGTGCTGTGGGCAATTTTGTTCTTGGGGATATAGTAGGCTACCTCGGTCTGGGCTATGGACAACCAGCCTTTCTAAGGGTTACCTCAGCCCTGTTCCTTAATAAGATCGAGAGTTCCTCCGGCGCTAGATATTTAACAAATTTAAATCAAGCTTTGCCGCGTCGTACAATTTCCTCTCTTCTAAGTCGTAGATGGCGTGTTCGTAAGCATTTTCAGAATTGGAGAGTTGGAACGGGTTTTTCTGTTGGATATACAACATACTTTTGAGTGGTTTACCTGGATAACACCACAACACCCACTTGTGATGTCCCTGCACGAAATCATTCCGTAAAATAACTTTTCCTTTTGCGATAAGGTAGTACATCAGCGTTTCTTCCAAGATAAAGTCGGTATGTAACTCGGTGACTTCTTTTGCATATTTTTGCGCATCTTCCTCAACATACTTTTTAAAAATCCTATCTTCCAAAAATAGCTTCTTTAGCTCACCGCTGTAACGCATGAAGTCTTTTGCCTCAAGTAGTAATTGATTCCAGGTTGAAAATGAAGCGGCTCTATCTATATACATAGGGTTCTTTGCAAGAATCTTCAGAAATTCGTTTTTGTGTCCCAGAATCGTGTTTCCAAACTTCGATTTAAGAATATTTGCAGGCTCTTTAGAGTTGAAATATAAATAATCGCCATAAATGATATTTAAACCGACCATCGGCTTGATGATTTTGTCGGGACTGAAAATCTTTGTGTACTCCCAACATTCCTTCGCACTCTGCGCATTTGAAATACGGCTCATCGAAATTGGGAAGACGAGGATTCCCGGTTCTGCAGGGAGTTTATTGATATCAAAAACTTGATTTTCAATCATATAAATATTGTAACGAAGAACGATAAAGTCGTATAGCCAGGGCGTTTCCTTGTGCTAACTGTTAGATGCGGAGGAGGTGGGATTCGAACCCACGAGGCCTTTCGGCCTGGCGGTTTTCAAGACCGCTCGTTTCGACCACTCACGCACTCCTCCGAGTGCTTGCTACGCCGAGGCTGATGACTCAGGACCCTCGGGCGTATTAAAAAGGGACGGCGTGCGGTTCTCGTCCTTGTCGGAGCGGAACCGTATGAGATAGACGAGCTCGAGGAGCCCGAAGGTATTGATGACGAGGAGCGCTACGAACCAATAGTGCTGGTAGTTGCGCGCGGCGTGCCAGAGAGCGAATCCCTTGAGGGTGATCGTCCAGAGCGCGATGATCCCGATCAGCACCCAGAAGAGACCCCCGCCTATGCCAAGCGTGGTCCCGACATTCCCGAAGGCGGAGAGGACGGCTGCGTTCATGATGTGCCGAGAATACCATACCTCTGCGCACGCGGTAGTATAGGGGCATGCGATATATGGGTATCGACTACGGCTCCAAGAAGGTGGGCATCGCGCTCTCGGACGAGGCGGGGGTGATGGGATTCCCGCACGGGACGCTTTTGAATACGTCGGAGCTCGTGAACGAGGTCGTGAAGCTCGTTTCAGAAAAGAACGTGAACGCCGCAGTCATCGGCGAGTCGCGGAATTTCTCGGGAGGCGATAACCCGGTAGCAGCGCAGGCGCGCGCGTTCGCTCAGGAGCTCGCGGAACGTACCGGCATCCCCGTCCACTTCGAGCCGGAAACGTATACTACCCAGGAAGCGCGCAGGTATCCGGACGGTACCCGCATGCCGGGAAGCCCGGATGTCGACGCTTCTGCCGCAGCACTCATCCTTACGGGCTTTCTCGAGCGGCAGCCGCGCGGGCAGAATCACGAACCATGACCAACGACAACAACAGAAGCATGGAGCGACTAGCGGTCTATTGCGGTTCCAGTATGGGCACGAATCCCGTCTTCGCCGCCACGGCTAAGGCGCTTGGCGAAGAGATGGCCAGGCGCGGGATCGGACTGGTCTACGGCGGCGGTCGGCGCGGACTGATGGGAGTGGTCGCCGACGCTGTATTAGAAGCGGGGGGCGAGGCCTATGGCGTGATTCCGCAGGCGCTGGTTGATCTGGAAGTCGCGCATACCGGCCTGACCAAGCTCTACGCTGTAAATTCGATGCACGAACGCAAGGCTATGATGACCGAACTGACTGACGCCTTCGTCGCCATACCGGGCGGTGTCGGCACGTTGGACGAACTGTTTGAGGCGTGGAGTTGGAACGCTCTCGGCTATCACGCCAAGCCCTTCGCCCTCTTGAACGTAGAAGGTTTCTGGGACGGATTGATCGATTTCGTAGATCACGTTACGGCGAACGGTTTCATGTCGCCGGCACGTCGCGAACAGTTGCTGATCGCTGCCACGATCGATGAGGCGATCGACGGACTCGATGCGGCGATCAAGAAGGCCGAGCCGAAGATGGTCTGGTAACAGTATACTTAGCGGTCATGATCAGCATCGATGATTTTAATAAAGTGGAAGTGAAGATCGGGACGGTGCTCTCGAGCGAGCGAGTTCCCGAGACCGACAAGCTTCTCCGCCTTATGATCGATCTCGGGGAAGAGGCTCCGAGACAGATCGTTTCGGGTATCGCCGCGTACGTCCCTGAACCCGAATCGCTCGTCGGGAGGCAACTCGCCTTCGTGACTAACCTCGCGCCCCGCACGCTACGCGGCCTCGAAAGCAACGGCATGCTCTTTGCCGTCGGCGAGGGGGATACGTTCGCCTTCGTCACGCCGGACCGTCCCGTGCCGCCGGGGACGAGCGCGCATTAGTTTTAGCAAAAGACAGTAGAACAGCACGGTATACTGAGCGCATCATGTCGCGGACCTTTTCGGACTTCGTGCGCGTCGAGCTGGCGCCCCCGCGCTACCTGTCAACGCCTGCGGCAGGCGTCGATATCTCCGCGAGCGGCGTGAAGGTTGTGACATTCAAGGAGACGTTGCACGGTCTCGAGCTTGCTGACTTCGCCGAGGAGCCACTGCCTGCGGGCACGATAGTGGGCGGCGAGATCGCCGACCGCCCGGCGCTCGTGACGGTACTCAAGACGCTCGCGAGCAGGTTTGGCGTTTCGGTGGCGAACATCACGCTTCCGGAATCCCGCGGGTATCTGTTCGAGGCGGATGTCTCAGGAACGGACCCGAAGATGTGGCGCGTCGAGATAGAACGGCACCTGGACGAATACGTGCCGCTTCCGGTGAACGAGGTCATGTATGACGCCGTGCCGCTCACGCACGTCGGCGGCATGACGCGCATGATCGGCGTCGGGTACGCGCGCCGCGTCGCCGAGACGTCGCTCGCCGCCTTCGACGAGGCCGGGATCACGGTCGGGTCAATGGAAGGGGAGGTGTTCGCGCTTCCGCGCGCATTGCGTCCGCATGGCGACCTCGAGACGGTGCTCATCATCGACATCGGCAAGACGACGACCAAGCTCCTCATCGCGGGCTCCCGCCTGCCGCGCTTCGCGACCACGCTCGACGTCGGCGGGCATGCCCTTACGCTCGCCGTCGAGAAGCACTTCGGCGTTTCCGAGGAAGAGGCGAAGCGCGTAAAGGCCGAACAGGGGCTCCATGCGGGAGCCGAGAACCAGGAATTCCTCGCCGCCATGCTCTCGACGGTGTCGGTCATACGCGAGGAGGTCGCCCGCCGCCTCGACTACTGGCAAGCGCGCGCGTCCGCGGCGCCGTTCCACGAGCCGGTGACGCGCGCGCTCCTGGTCGGAGGCAACGCCACGGTGCGCGGGCTTCCGGAATACCTCGAGGCGTCGCTCAAGATACCGGTCGAGCTCGGTGACGTGTTCTGCAACCTCGCCTCGCGCGACGCGTGGCTACCGCCGCTCGACTACACCGAGTCGCTCGCGTACGGCACGGCCATCGGCCTCGCGCTCCGCGACTACGTCCATTAAGCTATGCCATCCGAACTCACCAACCTCCTTCCCGAAGCGCGCAAGCGCCGGTTCCGTAGGCAGTATTTCCTGCGGCTCGGGACCGTGACGTTCCTCTTGCTCGTACTCCTCGCGCTTTTGCACGCGGCGCTCCTCTTGCCGACGTACCTATACGCGCGAGGAGAGGTCGCGCGCGCGGAAGCGGGACTCGCGACCTTTAACGCCGCAGGGGATGCTGCCGGGGAAGCCGAGGTCGTCGCGCGGCAGGCACGCCTCAAGGCGGCGACAGGGAATCTTTCCCGCCTCGGGACGGCGCCTGCGGCGAGCGCGCCATTGCGTGCGGTACTCGCCGTACCGCGTCCCGGCATCGCGCTTACGGGCTTCACGTTCGCGGCACCCGCCAGCGCGAATGCGACCGCGCGCATGCAGGTAAGCGGCGTTGCCGCGTCGCGCGACGCGCTCAGGCAGTACGTCGCCGCGCTCGGAGCGCTGCCGTTCGTCACGGGCGCCGACCTGCCGATCAGCGCATACGCGAAGGAGACGGACATCGAGTTTACGATTACCCTTGCGGGAACCCTGCGGCCATGATGACACGCACTCCATATATCCACATCGCCGCCGCAGGCCTGCTTTTCATACTCGCGCTCGGCGCGTACCTGCTCTGGTTCCGGCACGTGAGCGCCCTTTCCACGCAAGCTACGGAGCTCTCCGCACAGCTGAAGACGCTCGGGGATGCCGGCGGCCGCGCGTCGTCGGTACGCAGAGAACTCGAGGACGTGAAGAATCGCGAGGAATCGGTCTATCGGCATTTTGTAGGGAGCGACACGATCGTGAGCTATCTCGGCGAGATCGAGGATACCGGAAAGAGCCTGGGCGCGGCCGTGGAAGTCGTCTCGGTCGCCGACGCGCAGGCCGCGCAAGGGCAGTCCCCGCAGCTCCAGATGTCGCTCCGCATCACCGGGCCGTTCGACGCCGTCATGCGCACGCTCGGCGCGATCGAGTACCAGCCGTACGATGCCACGCTCTCGAGCCTCGTCCTCGATACGCCGCCGACCGCAGACGCGAACTGGACCGCCGCTGCGACGTTCCTCGTCGGTACTCCTCCGAAGCCATGAAGCATTTCAACGACATCACGAAGAACCTGAAAGGCCTCCACTACGGAACGGCGCTCCGCCCGTCGCGCGACTGGCTCGTCGTTCTCACTCTCACGTTCGTGCTCATGCTCGCGAGCGTCGCCTGGAACCTGTGGACGTTCGCGAAAGTCACGGGAGGCGAGCCGATCGGCACCGAGGCTCCGCAGCAAACGGCCGGTACCGCGTCGACCGACGAGGTCGTGAAGCTGTTCGAGGAGCGCGCCGCCGAAGAGGCCAGATATCGGAACGACTATCGGTTCGTTGACCCGTCGGGTACGGGCAGATAGTGTACTAAGGCCTCCATAGCTTAATGGATAAAGCAGGAGACTTCTAAGCTCTTGATCTAGGTTCGATTCCTGGTGGAGGCACCCGCTGAGTGTATTTTAAATGATCGAGGGCCCTGGGCTAGTTCTTCCCTCAGGCTCCTCCCATTCACTGAGGTCGTTTCCAAGAATTCTTCATAGAATCTATTCCCGAAGGCTTGCGCGCCGTCTACGCATAGTTGGAGATAGTACAACTCAACTTCAGAAATTTCCGAAACGCCCGTAACCATTCGGGGAGCGGAAAATATCTCGACTTCTCCTAAATACGCGTCCGATTCGTAGTCGTACGCAGGAACGGTAATAAGTCCATACTCCTTCTCCCGAAAGAGAAGCTCATTGAAGAGAGTTTCATCAACCGGAAACACAGCCCCATTCACTCTATCCGCACTCATTTCGGTTTGCGTAACGTTTAGTGCTCGGAACCCGATGTCCTTGTACTTCCCGTCTCTAAACCCGATTGCATCCCATACGCTGAAATCGCGGATGAACCCTTTTATGTATGCCGGTCGTGCGTCCAGAGCCGTAGGTATAGTCACCAGCCTGGACTCGGTATTTATGAGGGAGCCGTATCCAAAGATCTGCTTCATCGTCTACATGCGCGTAACCTCGATGGCTTAAAGCTGCTCTTTAAAAAACCTGGCTGAAAATCCAATTATCACGGTCGTAAAGCCGCCGATCATAAGGCTGATTATAAGACCCGAAACGCTTCCCATGAGCACAACAAGCGCGACGGTTGTGAGTAAGAAAATAACTCTTCCGAGGTTTATGTAGATGTCCCGGGTCATAAGTATCTCTATATTCTCGTTTCTTGCCTTTTGGTACGTCGTAACCATAAGAGGGATCTTAAAGAGCGGACTACTCAAGCCTCCGATGCTCTGGATCATGAATATACCTGACACACTTTCGAAGAGCGGCCGCATGAAGAAGGTCGAACCGTTTACCACGGCCCCGAATCTGAACACCCTATTCATACCGTACTTGTCCGCAAATTTTCCTGACAAGAAGGAGATGATCGAGGTAAGGAATGTTGCGACTGCCACCAGGCTCCCGATGGCGATCAGGCTGAAGTTAATGACGAAAAGAAAGAGGGGCCATACGAGAGCCTGTACTACGTTATGGAATCCTTCCACCATGAAGACCAGGCTGAGTTTTACATGTGCGAACGATACGGCCTTGCGGATGCTCAATCGCTTCTTGAGGCGTATATTATCGGACAGCAGTAAGGGCACGACCGAGAGGGCTAAGACAGAAAGTACGACCAAAAAGGAAGCGTTGAATGAGAATGTGACTATAAAAAAGGCTCCGATGATAGGCGCGATGGTCTTCAAAGAGACGGAAAGCGCCTCAAGCGTTCCAAGCTGGCTACCGGCACGGCCGGACTCCGATTTAAGAGCGAAGTCCAGATGAAATCCGCTCCAGTACCCAACCTCTCCAATAGAATTAAAAAGAGCAAGGAAAAACAAGAGAACGGGAAGAGTGTAAAGCTGGGTCAATTGGTCGAAGAAAAACAGCATTCCATACGCGACGAACATGAATAGAAAGCTCGCTGACATCATGAGCTTTATCCCGAAACGGGCGTTCAGTAGATAGGAGGGGATATTTAAGGTCGCGTGGAGAGTAAAGACGAACGCTTCGAAAAGGAGTACTTCGTAGAGCGCGAGACCTTTGGTAAGGAGGAAGATGGGGAGAAAAACATCCACAAGCACCAGAGCAAAGTTGCGTAAGGTGTGCGTGGTTGCAAGCTTTCCGACGTTTCCTGAAAAATACGGTAGGTGCGTATCGTGTTCTGAAGTGATCACGGAGAAAAGTATAGCAAGCAGGCGACCCTCGTCCGATTAACGTGTGAGGAGCACTACTTTCCCGCTATCAAGCAGACGCTTCAGCCAAGGAAAGTCGCCAAACGGCATGATCGTAATGTTCTTTCTGTCGGCAGTCAGTCTTTTCAGATTGCTTTTCGTTATCCAAAAGTCTTTAACGTCGAGGTAGATCAACGTATCTAAAGGAATAGAGGCAAGCATCGCATTTAAGGTAGCTCGTTTCCCGACAAGCCTTTCGATTTGAGCGAAGGTGAGTAGGCCGAAAAAGCTTGCGGCCATGATGCCCCAAGGTACCGAGCCATGATGACAGTAGAGTATTCCGTCCCGGCTTTTCCTTACATCCAACTCGATGATATCCGCCCTGGCCGCAAGCGCTTTTTGTACTGTTTCGAGCGCGTTCTCTCTCCCGTAGACGTAACCGCCCCGGTGCGCCATGACCAAGGTGCCAGTGCCCTTAGCTCTTAGAGCTGTGTCCAGCCGCTCGGCTGCCTGCATACCGCTCGTGAACGCGCCTTCGATAAAAGGACCGCCGATCTTTTTCTGCATGAACCTACATTAGCAGGTTCGTGCGATCGGCCAGACCATTCGGGCCGGAGTACGACCGCTCACGGCTATCAACCTGGGAGCGTATCGCATAGTTCGGGAAGTGCTACGCTTTACGCATGACAGACCCTGCGGAGTCCAAGGTCACGGATCAGCAGCCGTTCGCCTTCGTCAGGAGGCTCCCGAAGCGTACCCTGAACCTCCTCGCGCTTCTCGTGATAGTCGCCGTGCTCGCGGTCGCGTATTTCATAGGGTCAGCTGCGTATTATCGAGTGCATCCGCTCGGGACGGACAGCGGGCTTTCGGGTACGCCCTACGGCTCCGAGGACAACGCGGCTTTTTATGAAGAGTTCATCCGGCAATTCGGCGCGGCAGACACGATCAGTTGCGACGACCGCTACGCGCAAGGCTGGATCGACAACGAGATCTACACGGCGAAGATCGACGATAACGGCCTTTGCCAGGAAATCACACGACAGGGCAAGACCGCGCTCCGGCACTTGGTGTATCTGGGCACCAACTATTCTCAGGTCGGGGTCGGCACGTTCGTTTCGGGAAATAAGACGTACCTGGTCGACTTCGAGGTAATGCAGTCCGACACCTCTTCCTATATACAGATCAACAAGATCGTCGAGCTCAAGGACGTAGGAGATATTTCGTCGCTATCTATAGTGCCTGACGGAGAGCGGTATCGCGCTATGCGCCTTGCCGGGACGGATTTGCAAGGAAAAAGGTTCGAGCGGTACCTGACCATCTACTCTCATCGCTATGTGCTTACGTTTGTCACCCCGGCGTATCGGGACGAGTCGGGCAATTTCAGCCAGCAATTCACGAGCGCCGATGACCCCGAGTATCCTATGGATACCGCGCGCGTATCGTTCGTCCTTCCCGGACTCAGTCCCGTAGGGGAGAGCTGGGGAGATCGCGATACTCAGCTTGAGAGCGAAACCAGCGTAACGCCGCTCTATCACAAACAGCTGTGCGGGCTTGAGGAAACTTACGCGGATATGGACTTCGGATTCGGAGCAGGGAATACCGGGGTATCTATCAAGCTACAGCCAGGCGTGTACCCGAAGCTCAACGCCACTACGCCGAGAGAAGGGTACGTTCCCGAAGATTGGGGCAAGGTGCTCACCGTACTGACCCCTGCAGAATTCAGGGAGCAAGTGTCGGCCTCTGGAACACGCAATTCGCATGCCGCATCGAAGATGCTCACGATCGAAGGGATGTCCGTGAAGTTCATCGGTCCTCTGAAAGGCCTTGGCACATGCAGTGACTACCGGGCAACGCAAATCCAGTACGAATACCAGGCGGTCAAAGGCAATGCGGTGGTCTCCTTTATCTTCTCGGACTATCCGCAACAGGTAGCGAACGAAGAAGCGCTCACGGCTCAGGAGAGGGAACATATCGTCGCGGCGGTGCTTCGGACCATCGCGATCGAGCCTAAGTAGGCATGCGGTACGCGAGGACGGCGATTGCTCTTCCGATCCTCTGTTCTGCCGGCCTCGCTATCTGGCTCGTAACGTTCGTGCGGTTCGGCCCGTTCGGATACGGCTACGATAGCGGCCTCTACAGACGCTACCTCCTCGAGCCGTTCGTCTCGTTCCCGAATACCCCGGTCCCGGGGCTCGATCATACGGTCTTCCTTCCGCGGATCCTTCTCGACCTGGTCCACTTTTTCGTTCGCAACCCCGATGTTGCCCTCTACGGTACGTACCTTGGACTCGGCATAGCCGGCGTAATCAGCGTCTACTTCTTCACGAAGCATTATACGGGGAATCGTGGAGCCGTTGCAGCGACCCTTCTATATATCCTTTCAGCGGTCCAGTTCTCGGCGCAACAGGCATTCTTCTTTAAGCAGGCGGCAGCTTTGCCCCTGTTCCTTTTCGGGGTCCTCGCCTTCGAGACTCGCCGCTACGCCCTCGGTGCCTGCCTGGGCATCCTCATAGTACTGACGCACCAGACAAGCTCCGTCCTATATATCGTCCTCGCCGGGACAGGTTTCCTCACTCGGGCGTTCTTCACGAGAAGCATCCCTCTCGCATATGCTTTTTCGGTAACGGCGGTCGCGGCAGCATACCTCCTGCTTCATCCGCACGTGGCGCAAAA
Organism: Candidatus Parcubacteria bacterium; assembly: GCA_034666125.1. Classification (GTDB taxonomy): domain Bacteria; phylum Patescibacteriota; class Minisyncoccia; order Phycocordibacterales; family Phycocordibacteraceae; genus C7867-001. The sequence goes on along the minus strand of JAXDML010000009.1, from coordinate 63,175 downwards.
AGTGGCATCTCCGCCCGTGAGCCTCTTCATCTCGCCATCCGAGTACCTTCTCTGGTCGGTACCGCTCTTTGCATTCGTCGTACTCGGCGTGCGCAGTTTTCTTCCCGTCGCCAAGAGGAACCATGTCCTACTGGGTTCGCTCGGCATACTGCTCCTGTTCGTCATCCTCCGGCTCCCTTTTTACAGCCGCGTGTATGTCTTTCTCGATCTTCTCCTGGCCGTCCCGGCCGCATACGGGGCGCTCGTCGCCTATGGATGGTTCCGTGTTCGGGCTCGCTCCCTAGCGCCCCTTGCAGGAGCGGTCCTCGTCATCGCCGCCGCCTTTCCCATGTTCTGGCTTCAGAAGCATTCTGAAGCGTCTATATCCCCGGACATACAGGAAACGGTGCGGACGCTCTCGGCTCTACCTAAGGGCAGCGCCGTCGTCACCTCGCCGGCGCTCCTTCCCTGGGCGCACGGATGGAGTATCGTCGAGGTCCATGCACCGGGGATCTTCAAGGAGCCGCATGCGACCGAGGAATGGAACCGCTACTGGAGCCACGCCGAACCGCAGTTCGAACGCGCCTTCCTGGCGAGTTTCCCTCAGCCGGCCTATATTCTCGCGCGGCCCGTCGAAGGAGACTACGTCCCAGAGTGTGCGCGCGAGTTGCGGCCATTTCTGTATGATGTCGATACCTGCCTATGACCATGTCGATCCAGCGGCTTAAGAACGGGCTCCATATCGTATACCCCGCCTTCGCATTCCTGCGCTTCGGAAGGCTCGGTAAGCGAATCGTCACTGTCGGGATCACGGGAACGGACGGCAAAAGCTCCTCGGTTGCCTTCACGGCAGGCATCCTTCGGTCCGCAGGCCATCGGGTCGCGCACTACTCATCGGTCTCGATACATGACGGACTGACGGAACGGAGGAACGAGACCAAGATAAGCACGCCCGGCCGTATGGGACTCCACCGATTCCTTGCGGCGGCGATCGCGAACGGAGCGACCCATGCCGTCATCGAGGTCACGTCCCAGGGAATGCTCCAGCACCGACATCGCTTCATCGGCTTCATGCTCGTAGGGGTCACGAACGTGACGCCCGAACACGTCGAGGCACATGGGAGCTTCGAGCGCTATCGCGAGTCGAAGGCATCGCTTGCTCGCGAGCTGCTCCCGGGCAGCCTGGGACTTGTCGTTTCGGAAGACGCTCTGAACATCCTTCGAGATCGCCTGCCGCACGGCCTTATGATGCGGATCTGCGGAGGAAACGGCGACCTGCGCGCAACGGGAATCGTGTCGACGCTGACACGCACCACGCTCACGATCGTTCGAAGGAACGAGCGCGCAGTCGTGACTGCGTCTCTCGGCGGTCCGTTCGCCGCGCGCAATATACTTTTCTCCGCAGGTCTCGCTACCGCGCTTGGCGCATCCCTTAATGACGTGAAGGAGGCGATGCGTGTGCAGGCGCCGGTTCCCGGACGCTGCGAGATCGTATCCGCACGCCCTCTCGTTATCGTCGACTACGCGCATACGCTGGCCGCGCTCGAATCGCAACTCTCCTTCGTGCGCCGGAAGACTACGGGGAAGGTCATTCACGTGTTCGGCGCGGCAGGCGGGGGAAGGGATCGTTACAAGCGGCCGCTGCTCGCCGCGCTGTCGGAGCGGTACGCGGACGTGAGCATCGTTACTGAAGAGAATCCGTTCGATGAGCGTGAAGAGAGCATCGCTTACGGCATCCGGAAGGGCTTTTCCGACGCGCATGAAGTGCATACGGTCCGCAAGAGGGAGGACGCAATCGCTCTGGCAAAGAAGCTGCTCGGTCCGGGGGACGCCCTGCTGCTGACCGGCAAGGGATCCGAGTCGGTGATCGCGGGTCCGAGACGAAGTCGCCGCTTATATACTGAAGCCACGTACGCACGATGTCTTTTCGGAACGCTCTCATCCGCATAGCCGCCGACGTCATCTTCCTGGTGCGGAAGGGAAGCTGTACGCGCAACGACCTCAAGATACTCGTCTTTTCCGGAACGGCGGGCAAGACGCTTGCCCGGCTTGCGGTACGGCATGCCCTCTCGCAGTCGGGCAGGACCGTCATCGCGTTGCCGTACGGCTATACCAACGAGCTCGGCATAGTCCTTGCGCTCCTGGGTATCGAGGAACCGATACGGCTGCATTCCCTTCGCGGCCTCTTCCGTGTGCTTACGGGAACGGCTCCGAAGGATGCGTACGTATGTATCGAGCTCGGAGCCGACTGGAGGTCTGATACGACATGGTTCACGGATCGTCTCGCGCCGCACATGGTCTTCCTCACGGACCTGGATACTGTCGAGTGGGCGCGGCCTCTGCGCGACATACTCGAAGATAAGGGCAGGCTGCTCGCCGCGCTGTCTCCGGAAGGTCCCGTTATCCTCGGCCGTGCCAATCCGAGTCTTGCGACTCTCCGTTCGCTTGCGCGGACGAGCGCGAGTGATGTCCGCCTGGTCGAGTTCGATTTCAGCGACCGGGAGGTCGAGATACTCGAAGGCGATAGTACGCGAGCGGTCTTTCGTCCGAGGCATGGGAGTTTCATACCCGCGCACCGGGAGGCCCTGGGGCATGCGATAACGTGCCTGCTGATCCTAACGAATGGAACGGGCGGAGCTCAAGAGGTGATCGATACGTACGAGCCGCCCTCCGATCGTATCCGGGTCTCCCTGCAGGGAGGGATAACGGTCGTATCGGATACGTACAAGGCCGTCCCGTACTGCGTCCGAAGCACGCTTCAGTACGCTCTCTCCCTGCCTGCGCGACGGCGTATCGTCGTTCTCAGCGCGATGCATCCGCTCCTCCTCGATGTGCAAGGACACTATGCTCGTATCGCAGAGTTGCTGCAGGACTTTGACGAGCTGTATTTCGTCGGACCGGAGAGAGCTTTCGGCTTTTTACGCGCACACGAGCCTCGGCTACAGAGGGTGAGGCCGTCCGGATACGCGGCGCTTGCGGAGAAGATCCGTATGTCCGCGGTCCAGGGTACTCAAGTGACCATAAAGGCTGCCGGTCGATACCGCCTCGCTCCTTTAGCGGAACAGATACGACTTCAAGCGGAGCGTCGTGCGGTACTATAAAGTTACTGTTTGCATGAAGGAAAAACGATACCTGTCGGTGCGTGCGAAGATACTCTCGGTCATCGCCGTCAGCGTCGTGGTGCTCTGCGTCCTGATGTACGCGATCGCCACCCAGGTGCTCACCCGGAGCTATCTCGCCATCGAGCGCGACGACGTGCTCCAGAACCTCGACCGCGCGACGGATACCGTCCGGGAGTTCGAGGACAACTGGTTCCTGAACCTGCAGGACTGGTCGCCGTGGAGCGACCTCTACGACTACACGCTCACCCGCGACCCGGTCTTCGAGGAGGAGACGCTCTTCGCGCTCGGCTTCGTACGGCAGGATCAGAACGGCTTCTTTCTGGCCGACAACGAAGGCAGGATCTTCCTTGCGCACGTCCTCGACCTGGAACAGGAGACGGAAGTCTCCTCCTCGACGGTAGTGGCGTATCTCGAGAATCATAGGGACCTGATAGTGCACGGCGACCCGGAGCACTTCACCAAAGGACTGGTGATGCTTCCGGAAGGCCCCGCGGTGATCGTCTCGAAGCCGGTACTCAAGAACGACAACACCGGCCCGATCAATGCGTCGGTGTCCATGCTCCGGTTCCTCGATGAGCGGAAGGTGCAGGACTTCGCGGACGTCACGCATCTGGCGATACAGGTATTCCCGTTCGAAGGCAACGTGCTGCCCGAAGACGTGCAGGAAGCGAAGCGCTTCCTCTCGAAGGCAAATCCGAATGTTATAACTCCGGTATCGGACGAAGTCATCCACGGATATCGTCTGCTCTACGACGTGTACGGGAATCCTATCCTCATACTCCGTATCGAGATGCCGCGGCCCATTCACACGCAGGGGCAGGGAACGCTCGTCTTCTTTCTCATTATCGGCGCGGCTGCGCTCCTCCTGTTCGGCCTCGGGATGACGGGGCTCCTCGAGAAGTTCGTGGTGCGACGCTTCGTGTCGCTTACGCGAGACGTGGAAAAGATAAACAACGAGAAGGATATCTCCATGCGGGTCGGCGGCGACGTGCGGGACGACATCGGCAGGCTCGCCGACAAGATAAACCGGATGCTCGGATGGCTGTCTGCGGCGCAGGATGCGGAGGCGAAGTCCAAGAGAGAGGTCGTGGCACTCCTTGAGGATATCAAGCACGGTAAGGAGCGTGCGGAGGAGATGGTCGTGGAGCGGACCCGGGAACTGCGCGACGAGAAGGCACGGCTCGCGGCATCGATCGACAGCCTCACCTTCGGCTTCGTCATTACGGACATGGAGAATAGGATACTGTTCCGCAACCCAGCATTGACCGCGGTACTCGGTCTTACGGAAACGCCGGACGCTCTCGAAGGTATTGCACCGCTATTCACGCAAACGAGCGGAGAGAACACAGACGCCTTCGACCTGCTCGCTTTCGTGCGCGGCGCACGCGCATCCGGGAAGATCACGGAAAATAAGTGCGTATCGTTCGGGAAGAAGTACCTCCGTTTCCTCTGCGCTCCGGTCCTGGCGGAAGGGAAGACATCTGCGGAAGTGATCGGCTTCGTGCTCGTCATCGAGGATATCACCGAAGCAAAAAATACGGAGCGCAGCCGCGAAGAGTTCTTCGCCATCGCCTCGCACGAGCTGCGCACGCCGCTTACGGCTATCCGCTGGAACTCCGATATGCTCCTGAAGAAGGAGAGGATGCCGCAGGAGGCCGAAGAGAAAGCGATGCTGAAGGATATCTACGACTCGAGCCTCCGCCTCATCTCCATCGTCCGTGATTTCCTCGAGGTCTCGCAGCTCGAGCAGGGAAAGATGGAGACCAAGAAGGAAGAATTCGACGTCTGCGAAGTGGTCGAAAAGACTATTCGCAACCTGGAGAAGATGGCGATCGAGAGGAAGCTCAAGCTCTCAAGCGTCCCGCCCATCCCCGGGACCAATACGCGCGTCGTCGGTGACCGGGACCGGGTGGAGCAGGTGCTCGACAACCTTATCGGGAACGCCCTTAAGTTTACAGATACGGGAAGCGTCACAGTCCGTACGGAATCCTTGGGTGATACGGTGAAGGTCTCGGTCACCGATACGGGCATTGGCATCTCCCCGCACAACCAGTCCCGTCTCTTCAGGAAGTTCGAGCAGGCCGGCGAGAACATGCTCGCGCGGAAGGCGAACCAGAGCACGGGTCTCGGCCTCTATATATCGAAGCTCATCATGACCGCGATGCACGGGACCGTCACGCTCGAGAAGAGCGCACTCGGAGAGGGAAGCACCTTCGCGTTCACGCTGCCGGCCGCGCAGGGGCAGGACATACCCGAGTTTTCGATATAAGGTGTCGCTATGTCGGCTCTCGAGATACTCCTCCTGGCCCTGAGCCTCTCGCTCGACGCGGTGGTCGTGTCGGTCGGTGCGGGAGTACTGAACAGGATAAACATCCGTAAAGCGCTCGTGATCGCCTTCTTCTTCGGCGCTTTTCATGCGGTCATGCCGCTTCTCGGCTGGGCGGCAGGCTACTGGTTCAGGGGATACCTGACCGAATATGGGCACATCGTCGGCTTCGTGCTCATTCTCTTGGTTGCGCTCAAGATGCTGCGGGACGCGCTTAGGCAGGAAGACACCGCGCGCGAGAAGGACATCCTGCACATGCGGGTACTGCTCGTCCTCGCCTTCGCGATGAGCATCGATGCGCTCGTCATCGGCATCACGTTCAACTTCCTTCCCGTCTCGGTCCTGCCTACGTCCGCGATCATCGGCTTGGTCACGTTCCTCATGTCGCTCGCGGGCGTGTACGTCGGGAGGAGGAGCCGGCACCTGGTCGGGACGAAGATAGAGCTCCTCGGCGCGCTCGTCCTTGTGCTCCTGGCGTTCAAGGTGCTGCTCTTTTAGGTACCCTACGTTTGGTGGTACAGTTCCCGCATTGCCCGGGTGGCGAAATTGGTAGACGCGCTACGTTCAGGTCGTAGAGCCCGCAAGGGCGTGGAGGTTCAAGTCCTCTCCCGGGCACCGGAGTTCTCGCCAGCATGCTATCGTGAAATCATGACGCGTGCCGCAACAGTGCATCGGGTCAGGAAGCTCTTCACGGCATTCCTGCCATTCTGGTTTTTCCTTTTCTTCTTCAAATTCGGTGGCGGCCTTCATTACACGCTCTTGGCGCCGCTCGGGGAGCGGGTACTGCCGATATGGGCGGTAGGGTTCATCCTCGGTGCCGGTTCTTTCGTACTGATGCTGCTCGATGTGCCCGCAGGGCATCTGCTCGACCGCTTCGGGTATAAGCGGCTCCTTAAGATCACCACGATCCTGTTCCTCCTGGGAGCGCTCGTGCTCGTACTCGACTTCAACGTAGTCACCTTCATCGTCACCTTCGCCATCGGGGAACTCGGATGGCTCTTCTTCGGTCCGGGCGTGAACGCCTACGTCCTATCCCATGCGCCGGATGAGGACGCCGGCAAGTTCATATCCTTCCGCGACGTCTTCGGCTCGCTCGGGGTGGTGTGCGCGAGCGCGATACTGGGACTGGTCCTCGGCATACCCACCCAGGCCATGGGCGCCCTCATCTTCGCGCTCCTGGCGATCGCGCTCCTGGCACTGTGGATGAGCCCCAAGGATCTGGGCCGGCTTCCTGCACGGAAGAAGATAGAGACGCAGCACCATTACATCAGGCGCACGTCCCTGTTCAAATCGGTGCGCGTACTTAAGAAGCTCAACCCCGCCTGCTTCATGCTCGTTGCGTTGAGCCTTACCTCATCGATCTTCTACGGACTCGTCTGGTTCGTGGTACCCATCGTGATCGCCCATCAGGCCGAAGCCGGGATCCTGAGTCTCGGGCTCGGCATATTCGACTTCGCGGTCGTGGCGCTCGGTTTCGCGCTGGGGAGCATCGCCGACCGCGGGAACAAGCGCACCCTGGTCTTCTTCGGCGTCCTCCTCTTTTCCATATCGGCGTTCGTACTGAGCTTCAGCTTCAACTGGCTCTTCCTCATCTTCGGATTCCTCGCGACCACGGGCGACGAGATGGCGAGCATATCGCTCTGGTCCTGGCTTCATGCGCTCGACCGCGACCATGACAGCGACGGCCTGATCGCGAGCGTCATCAATCTCGCCCAGGATCTCGGGTGGGCGATCGGCCCCGCCGCAGCAGGAGTCCTCTATATGCTCGTAGGTCCGTCCTGGACGATCGCCTCGGGCGCGGCGCTGCTCTTCCTCACTTGGGCCTCGTTCCAGTTCCTCGCGCGCCGCAGTCCCGTCCCGATCGTTACCGGACGGACGCCCCGGAAACCTCACCGGTTACGGCATCGAAAGTAAGTGCGCGCTGCAAGACTCGAACTTGCGACCATCCCGGTGTAAACGGGGCGCTCTACCAACTGAGCTAAGCGCGCATAGCTGCACGATACCCCAAACGGCGCGTTTTTTGAAGACGCTGCGTTATACTGCCTCCATGAACGAACCGTACGCGCCGCAAGCCCGGCCACCTTTCTGGAAACGCGGCGTGCCGCTGTGGGCGATAGCGAGTATTCTCGGCGTATTGGTCGTGATCGCCGGGGGCGTATCCTGGTATGCGTATGCGAACGGCACCGACTCGCTCTTCCGACATGTGCCCAAGCCGTTGACCGCCCTCGAATTCGGCTCGTCCCCATCGCTCTCGAACATAGACCATTTCAACACGGTGAAGAACCGGCTTGTCGCCGAAGGGGCGACCTTCGTCGAGGCGGATCTCTCGAGCATGGTCATCCGCGTATATAAGGAAGGACAAGTGGCGAAAGAATTCAAGATACTCACGAAAGGCCGCGAAGGGTCGTGGTGGGAGACGCCTGCGGGCGTGTACCGCATCGAGACGAAGGAGGAGAATCATTTCTCGTCCTTCGGCTCCGTGTACCAGCCCTGGAGCATGGCCTTCCAGGGAAATTTCTTCATACACGGGTGGCCGTATCATCCGGACGGCTCGCCGGTGTCCTCGCAGTTCTCCGGAGGGTGCATCCGGCTCTCCAACGAGGACGCGCAGGCGGTGTACGACCTGGTCGAGGTAGGAACGCCGGTCATCGTCTTCGAGCAGGACTTCGGGAGCGATTCCTTTACGTATGCGAAAAAGCAGCCGAACGTGTCTGCGGCCGCGTTCCTCGCTGCGGACCTGCGGAGCAATTCGGTCCTCGCCGAAAAAAGCTCGAGGGAGGTAGTTCCGATCGCATCCCTGACGAAGTTCGTGACCGCGCTCGTCTCGGCCGAATATATCAATCTCGACAAGCCGATCGGGATCACGCAGACGATGATCGTCGACACCTCGCGCCCCCGACTCCAGCCGGGACAGAGCGTCCAGGCGTTCCAGCTCCTCTACCCGCTTCTCATGGAGTCCTCGAACGAGGCGGCGGAGGCGCTCGCGCGGAGCGTCGGCCCGGACCGCTTCGTGAACCTCATGAATAAGAAGGCGGAATCCATCGGCATGGCGTCGACGCACTTCGCCGATCCGGCAGGCCGCAAGTTCGAGAACGTCTCGACCGCCGAGGACCTCTTCGTGCTCCTGAAATACGTGTACAACAACCGGAGCTTCGTGCTGAAGATAAGCACGGGGGAACTGAATACGAGCGCATATGGCGCTCCTATATATGGCGACCTCCAGAATTTCAATAATTTCGGCGTCCCGAACGCCGAGTTCCTGGGCGGCAAGGTGGGACAGACGCTCGCAGCGGGGAATACGGCCATTGCCGTATACAACGTGACGATACAGGGAGTGGAGCGCTCGGTCGCCTTCGTGCTCCTTGATTCGCAGGACGTGAAGAAGGACATGCAGGAGATGGTCGCGTACGTATTGCGCCAGTACTAGCATGGAGCGGCTCGAGGCGGTCGTGTCGGGAAAGGTGCAGGGCGTATGGTTCCGCGACTTCGTTACGCGCCAGGCCAAAGCGCTCGACCTTGCGGGCACCGCGCAGAATCTTCCGGACGGCACCGTTCATGTAATTGCCGAAGGACCACGCGAGAAGCTCGACCTTCTTATAGAGCATCTCAAGGAAGGTCCCGAGCTCGCGAACGTCACCGATGTAACGCACTCGTGCGTCCCTTCAGAAGGGGACTACGACGATTTCCGCATCATATAAAGGACTGTGCTAGGGTTGAGCGATGGAACTCTCCATCCTCTTCGAGGACGACGATCTTGTCGCGGTCGACAAGCCCGCAGGCGTGATGACGCACCCGGATGGAGTCACTACCGAGGAAACCGTGAGCGACTGGTTCGCCGCGCGGTACCCGGAGTCCGCGAACGTGGGCGAGACGCAGCGGCTCAAGGACGGCACGGAGATCACCCGGCCGGGCGTCGTGCACCGGCTCGACCGCGACACGTCGGGCGTGCTCGTGCTCGCGAAAACGAACGAGTCCCACGCCTTCCTGAAGAATGCCTTCCAGGAGCGTGAAGCCCGCAAGACGTACCTTGCCTTCGTGTACGGCGTACCCAAGGAGGCGCAGGGAACGATCGACTTCGCCATAGGGCGCTCACGGAAAGATTTCCGATTGCGCTCCGCCCAGCCGAAGGCGAAAGGTCGTATGCGCGAGGCGATCACGCGATACCGGGTGCTCGGGGATATCGGCACCCACTCCCTGCTCGAGGTGTCGCCCGAGACCGGCCGCACGCACCAGATACGGGTCCATCTGAAGGCCATCCATCACGCGGTCGTCTGCGACCCGCTGTATGCCCCGAAGAATCACGCCTGCGACCTCGGCTTTTCGCGGCTCGGGCTCCATGCGGCGAAGCTTGACCTGCCGACTCCTGCAGGCGAACGGCTCAGTATCGAGTCTCCACTACCGGAGGACCTCGCTCAAGCAGCCCGCAAATTCAACTAAAGAACGTCTTTTGCGTTTATATAGGCGGCGTGATACAGTTCCGCAATCATGTCTGACGTAATAACTCCCGTTAAAACCGAGGAGCGCGTAAAGCTCGGTATCCGTCCGGGCGATACGGTCCGTGTCCACCAGAAGATCGTCGAATTCAAGAAGGGCAAGGCGGCGAACAAGAAGGAGACCACCACCAAGACCGCTCGCATCCAGGTGTTCGAGGGGCTCGTGCTCGCCGTGAAGCACGGCACCGAAGCCGGTGCGACCTTCACCGTCCGCGCGACCATGTCAGGCGTCGGCGTCGAGAAGATATTCCCGCTCTATGCGCCGTTCATCGAGAAGATCGAGATCGTGCGCCGCTCGAAGGTCCGCCGCGCCAAGCTCTACTTCATCCGCGAGAAGGTCGCGCGCGAGGTACGCCGCCAACTGCGCAACATGCGCCTCGTGAAAATCTCGACCACCGACTTCGCCGAAGAAGAGAAGCCGAAAGAAACGGAAGTGACCGTCGAGGAAGTACGGAAAGCCGACCCGATGCAGAAGCCCGACGGTACGGAGGCTGCCCCTGCAGAGGAGGAGGCGGGCGCGCCCGAAGCTCCGGAGGTGGAGGAAGCGGTGGCTGCTCCCGAAGCGGAGACCGGGGAAACGAAGGTTTCGTAACGTACGGATAAGCGAAAAGCCCCGCAGCTACGCTGCGGGGCTTTTCGCTTCAGTTCGGGATTACTCGATCGGCAGGGAATTCCATACCCTATAATGACCGTATGCTTGAGGGCCTCACGACTCCGGAAGCGCGCAAACGACACGGAATATATGGTCCCAACAGCCTTCCGGTTCCGCAATTTACCTTTCTGCGCCTCTTGGCGCGGCAGGCGCGCAGCACGTTCAATATCGTGCTCCTCGTCGCCGCGATAGTGACGCTCGCCCTCGGCGAGCTTTTTGACGCCGCCTTCATCGTCCTCTTCATCGTCCTCGGCGTGGGCCTGAGCCTGTTCCAGGAATACAAGTCGAATGCCGCAGCCAGCAAGCTCAAGTCGTATCTCCGGCAGACCGTCACCGTGCGCCGAGACGGGACGTATCAGGACGTGACCGTGGACGAACTCGTGCCCGGAGACCTCGTCAAGCTCCAGGTCGGCGATATCGTTCCCGCCGATGCCGTCGTGCGGGAGGCGGACAACTTCCTCGTGGACGAGACGACCTTCACCGGGGAGAGCGTGCCCGTCGTGAAGACTGCTGTTATTGAAGGGTCGGGGACCGATGAACAGACGATCTTGCAGGGCATCACTATCGTTCGTGGAAGCGCGCTTGCGGAAGTGACGGCTACGGGAGCCCGGACCCGGCTTGCGGGTATCGCGAAGACCTCTTCGGAAATACGGGTCCAAAGCCAGTTCACCAATAATATCGACCGCATCAGCACCTTCATTCTGCGCTCGACAAGTATCGTCCTTATATTCGTAGTCGTTGCCAACGTGCTCATCGAAGGTCCCGGGGACATAGTCCACCTCCTTATCTTCGCGATAGCCCTTGCCGTATCGGTCATTCCCGAGGCGTTGCCGCTCGTCATGACCTTCTCCCTCTCGAGCAGCGCGTTGCAGCTGGCGAAGAAGGACGTGATCGTGAAGCGCCTCACGTCGGTCCAGGACCTCGGATCCATCGATCTGCTGTGCAGCGACAAGACCGGAACGCTTACGGAGAATAAGCTCGTATACCAGAACGCCTACGTTGCGCCGAACGCTCCGTTCCATCCGGTTCTTCTCTGCCGACTCGCGGCGTGCAGCCTCAACGAACGCATTCCCGAACCCTTCGACCGCGCGACCGACGAAGCGGTCTCTCCGGACCAGAGATCCGAACTTGGCGCCTACGAGCTCCTCAAGGAGGAGCCCTTCGACCCGGCGACCCGCATCAATAGCGTGACCTTGAAGCGCGCGGACGGCAGCATGCTCGAAATACGCCGCGGCAGCCCGGAGTACTTCGTCGATCACGGGCTTGCCGATCGCGGCACGTTCGGGGAGTGGCTTACGAAGGAAGAGGAGCACGGTCATCGGGTGCTGGGACTGAGTTACGACGACGGCAGCGGCATGCGATTCGGCGGGCTCGTCTCCTTCAGCGATACCCTGAAGCCTACCGCACGCGCTACCGTGGAGGCCGCCGAAGAGCTGGGCATCGCCCTTACGATCATTACGGGTGACGCGCGCCTGGTGGCCGAAGCAGTCGGACGCGATATCGGCCTGGTGACCGAACACGCTCATGTTACCGAGGCGAAGGATTTCCTCGCGCTTCCGGCAAGCGCGCAGCGCGAGCGCGCCCGTACCATCCGCGTCTTCGCGCGTACCACGCCCGAGCAGAAACTCGAGATCATCAAGCTCCTTAAGGAGCAGTACACGGTCGGGTATCTGGGCGAAGGCATCAACGACGCTCCCGCACTCAAGGCGGCGAACGTCTCGATGGTGGTGCAGTCAGCCTCCGATGTCGCGCGCGAGACCGCCGATATCGTGCTCCTTAAGAGCGACCTGGGCGTTATCGTGGAGGGCGTCCGGCTGGGGCGCGAGGCCCACGTGAATACCCTGAAGTACATCCGCGCCACGATGGTGTCGAACTTCGGCAATTTCTATGCGGTGGCCGTCGGCTCCCTGTTCATCGCCTTCCTGCCCATGCTCCCGAAACAGCTCCTCCTCCTGAACCTCCTTTCCGACGTTCCGATGATGGCGATCGCCTTCGATCGCGTCAGCAAGGAGGAGATCAAGAAGCCGCAACAATATGATTTCCGCTCGCTCTACGTCACCTTCGCGGTACTCGGTCTTGTGAGCACGCTCTTCGATTTCCTGTACTTCGGACTTTTCTATACGATCTCTCCTGCCGTGCTGCAGACCAACTGGTTCGTCGCAAGTGTCATCACCGAGCTGCTGCTGCTCTTCTCCATCCGCTCCATGCTCCCCATCTTCCGGGCCGGATGGCCGGCTCCGCTCATCACCGGGATCTCCGCGTTCGCTTTCGTGCTTGCGATCGCTCTCCCCTTTATCCCGCTTACCGCGGCTTTCTTCGAATTCACTCCGCCAACGACGACGCACCTCAGCATCATCCTAGGAATCGCACTCGTGTATTTCATCGTATCGGAAATAGCGAAGCAAGGGTTGGCGAAATTCCTCAACCATCGCGAGCATCGCATCGATGCGGGAATCAAGCGTACGCCCGCGTAACGGGTGCCCCAGACTACCTCTTTTCCGAACTCCTCACTATCTACCCTCTCGTCAGAGAGAGCCTGAGCCGGATGGAGGGGCTGACGTTCTTAAAGACCTGCTAATGTTACAGGCATGAGCCAAAGGATTATTGTCATAGGCGGAGGCATGGCCGGCACCTCCGCTGCCCACTTCCTCCGCAGACGGGGCTATGACGTCACGATCGTCGAGAAAAATGACCGTTTGGGAGGACGCATGAAGAGCAAACTGACTGACGGCATTGTCCTAGAGCAGGGCGCGGGATTCGTCATGGATATATACGCAAATACGCTCCGCTTCCTGCGGGAGAGTGGTTTACATAAAGATCTTTGTCGCAACCCCCACGCCTCTGCGGGAATCGTACGGGGAGGAAAGGTTCGGTTTCTTGGCCTGCGTACGATTTTCGGCACCACACTGCTTTCATGGAAAGCAAAATGGAAAGGATTTCTTTTTCTCGCGAAAGTATTAAGGAATTGGAGATCAATTGATATACACCATCCATGGAAACTTGCCCGGTACGACGATGTTTCCATCGGCGACTACCGAGCGACTCCGGAAGGCGCCGAACTTTTTGACTACTTCATACAACCGGCTCTGACCGGCACCTGGTACTGGCCACCGGAAGACGTCGCGCAGACGAGCGAAGGCCTGTTGCTCGTCGCGGGCAAGGCCGTTCTTACGCGAGGGACGTATACGATGCGCGGCGGACTGCAACGGATTCCGGAAAAGGCGGCCGAAGGAAGTACGGTTCTTTTGGAACATACCGCGACGCAGGTGGATAGACGCCCGAATGGTTCCTACGAAGTAACGGTAACGCACGACGACAACGAGCGAGTTTTGCATGCAGACGGTATTGTGTGTGCCACAACCGCCACGGTTGCTGCAAAACTCTTCCCGAACCTGCCCCCGGAGCGCAAGACGTTTATAGACAGTATTCGATATTCGTCTACCACATACGTCGGCCGTACGTTCCGCAAAGAAGACCTTCCTGGATCCAGAGGTATCGTCTTTCCAAGTAGTGAAGGGTCTCCCGTGGCGGGCAGTACCAGCGTTCGCGGGAAACGCGTCGGCTGGGTAAAGGTATACGGGGTCGGCAAGGAGTTGCGCGGGAAAGACAACGCAACCATCTTCAAGACGCTTACCGACGGGTCACGCCACGTGGAGAAAGACATTTTCAGGCCTGGTGCGACCCCGCTCTCAAGCTTTATCTGGCATCGGGACGAGGCTTTGCCCACTGCAGAAAAGGGATACTTCAGGAAGCTCGAGCGTTTTATCGAGGAAGAAGAAACGACTAGCGAACCTCTAGTATTTGCAGGAGACTACATCGGTGGCGCTTTTATCGAAGGCGCGTTCACGAGCGGCATGCAAGCAGCCGGACGGCTGCACAACGTCCTCAGCGTTGATAGGAAGCCCTAACGATTATGCGTCCTTTCGTTGAAACACAGCTTAAGGGATATGTTCTCCCGCTTGTCATGCAGGTATTTTACGAACTCACGTTCGAGAACCGCAGCCTTGTAGAATATAGCGCAAAGGACGCTTTTAACGTCCTTTTGAAGCGCTCTGTCCTATCTGGTGCCCAGGAGAGGACTTGAACCTCCACGCCTTGCGGCACATCCACCTCAAGGATGCTTGTCTACCAATTTCAACACCTGGGCAGGCATGAACCCGCTTACTATACGAAAAGGACGGCCAAAAAGAAAGGGCCGCACGTTGCTATACTTCTCCCATGCTCTATACCGGCAAAGGCGACGGCGGGACGACGAAGACCTTCGGCTGCGACCAGCAGCGCATCTCGAAGTCGTCCGAGCTGCCCGAGGCGCTCGGCACGCTCGACGAGCTGAACTCGTATCTCGGCCTCGCGAAGGTGCGGGCCGCAGGCGGACCCGACCCGATGGTGCCGCTCGGGGCGCGTACGCGCAGAACGTCGGATATCCTTGCCGATATCCAGCAGACGTTGTTCATCGTGCAGGCGGAGGTAGCGGGTGCGCCCAAGAAAGTAGCCAAGCCGAAGGTAACGCAGTCGGAACTCATCATCAACACGCTCGAGAAGCTCATGCCGCCCATCACGAACTTCACGGTCGCCGGAGGCACGGAGCTCTCGACAACGCTCGATGTGGCGCGCACGATCTCGCGTCGCGCGGAACGGCGGGTCATCGGCGTCGCGGAGCTTGGTCTGCGGAAGATATCTCCGAATACGAAAGCCTATCTGAACCGCTTGTCATCGCTCCTTTTCGCACTCGCACGCTTCGCGAACGAGAGCTCGGGCATTCCGCGCGAGACGCCGCGCTACAAGTAGCGCGTATTTCGTGTTATAAATCGCACGTGCATGGCGGCCTTAGCTCAGCTGGTAGAGCATCGGTTTGTGGTACCGACGGTCGTGGGTTCGAGCCCCACAGGTCGCCCCGGTAACTAGATATGAAATCCTTCCTCGAAGAATTCAAGACATTCGCATTGCGCGGCAACGTGGTCGACCTGGCGGTCGGCGTCGTCATCGGCGCCGCGTTCACGGCGGTCACGAACTCGCTCGTGACCAACGTGCTCACCCCGCCGATCGGGCTCCTCATGGGAGGTATCGACTTCAGCAAGCTTGGCATCGAGCTCGGCGGCGACGCGGTGATCGCGTACGGGCTCTTCATTCAGGCGGTCGTGAACTTGCTCATCACCGCACTGGCGCTCTTCCTCTTCGTCAGGTTCATCAACCGCCTGGTGCGGCTCGCGCGCGAAGAGCGGCAGGACGGAGCCGTAGCGCCCGAGCAGAAAAGCCCGGAGCTCGAAGTGCTCGAGGAGATCCGGGATCTCATCGTTAACCGCTAATACTTATTTCCATGAAACAACTCGCTCTCTTATTGGTGCTTATCGTCGTTCTCGGACTCGGAGGATTCGTGTATCGGTACACCATGGAGCAGCCGGATCAGACGGACGTAACGGCGTGCACGATGGAGGCGCGTATCTGTCCGGACGGTTCGTCGGTCGGGCGTTCAGGCCCGGACTGCAGCTTCGCTCCGTGCGCCTTCCCGAACGTGGAGATTCCCGAAGCCGGCGTCTCGTTCGCCGTCCCTTCCGGCTATACCCAACTCCTTTCGGGCGCTCCCGACCAGGAAACGCTCCGGATCTTCGAGAAGCCCAGCCTTTCCGAGAACGCGCCGCATACCATACACGTGAAGCGGTACCCGATTCCCGCAGGACAGACCGCCGAGCAGGTAATCCTCGCGAATACCCGGTACCAGCCCGTCGATATGCAGGCCGAGGACCTGACTCGCTTCACGACGGTGAACGCGGGAGGGAAGTCGTACCGCAGTACCGTGATCGAGCGGTTCGAGGCCTTGGTACAGAGTTCGTACTTCCTCGTACGCGAGAACGACGTGCTCCGGTTCGACATCGTCGAGCACGACGTGACCGAGTGGATGAATCCGGATCTCGTCGTCGCCGACCTGCCGGAGCACAGCGCGCTCCTGCGCATGCTCGGCACGTTCCAGGGAAACTAAACGCTATCCCTCAAGACTGAGCAGAAGGAACATCGCGCCGACGCCGATGCATATTGCCACGAGCTGGATGAAGGACTTGCGTGCCGACTTCATCTTGTGGAGTTCCGGAATGAGATCCGACAGGGCTATATAAATGAAGCCGCCAGCAGTAATGGGAACCAGGAAGAGAGTGAGAGGCTCCGCGACCTCGCCGAGCACGAGCGCAGTACCGGCTCCGATGATGGCCAGAAGCCCGGAAAGGAAATTGAGCCAGAGCGCCTTCGACTTCGTATAGCCCGCGTGGAGCAGTACGCCGAAGTCGCCGATCTCCTGCGGTATCTCATGCAGGATGACCGCGATGGTCGTGGCGATGCCAACCTCGATGCTCACGGTGTACGCAAGTCCCACGATGAGGCCATCGATGAAGTTATGAAAACCGTCGGAGAAGAGGATGATACGGCCGACCGGATGTATCTGGGGCTCCGAGTCTTCGATGCCCTGGTGATGATGCCAGTGGAGCACCTTCTCGATAACGAAGAATGCGAGTATCCCTCCGATGATAGCGAGCGACAGCATGACCGGATCGCTCGTCGTTTCAAACGCTTCCGGTATGAGGTGGATGAACGCGTCGCCCAGGAGCGCTCCCACGGCGAGCGAGACGAGGACGAAGAGCCCGGTACGCAGGCGCTCCGCGTTCATGGACAGGGTGAAGACCCCTGCGAGCGAGATGAGGCTGATGATCGCTACGCTCCCGAGCGCGTATAAGATGGTCGCAAGCATGGGTCAGGTAGTAGTTATTTGATGAAGCGGATGGATAACAAGAGGTTCAAGCACTAGTTAGTGGGAGTGGGCGGCGATACCGTACAGCATGCGCGAAGCGATGAACGTGGTCAAGGGGACTGCGAGGATAAGTCCGATGCTGCCGATGAGGATGCGAACGATCTCGGTAGCGAAGACTTCGCCGTTGAGGACGTAGGCGATACTCACGTTTGATTGCTGTAAAAGAAGGAGAAGGGGCAGGGAGGCGCCCACGTAGGCGATGGCGAGCGTATTCACCAGTGCCCCTATGTGTTCACGCCCTATCCTGAGGCCTCGTCGGTACGCCTCGACGCGCGTTAAGGCCGGCTGTGCCCGGTATAGTTCGTCGATCGCAACTGCCTGGCCTATTGCGATGTCGTAAAGGACGCCGAGAAGACCGATCATGATGCCGCCGAAGAGGAGCCCCACCATATTGATGCGCCCGTCGGTACTGAAATTGAGATAGGCGTTCGTTTCGGTCGTGAAGCCCGATAAGTTCCCGGCGTGCACTGCCCAGTACGCGGCAAGTCCCGTAACGACGACTGTCGCGATCATGCCAAGTACGGCGCTTGAAGTCGCGCGGTTGAAGCCGTGCGTGATGTACGAGCCGACGAGGATGATGAGCGACGAGACGCCGATCGAAATGAGAATGGGGGAGTGGCCCCCGTAGATGCCGGGTAGTAGAAGATAGAAGATGAGGAAGAGGCTTCCGATGAGGCTTGCGAGCCCCCGTATGCCCTGCGAACCGCCGAAGAGAAGCAGGAGTACGAGAAATACCGCGGCGAGCGCGAGCAAGACCGGAAGGCGGTAGGGATCCGATACCGACCACATCTCGCTCCCGTCCGCGCTTACGATGTGCCGTGCATAGAACACGTCACCGACCTCAAGCTGCGTGAAGTCGTTCTCGAAGGTGGCGCGTACGCCTTTCTCAGAACCCTCGAGGATCTCCACGACCAGGGTCTGCGAATCGTCCTCCACATTCGTACCGGGAAGAGTAGCAGCCTGCGTACCGGTTACCTCAAGGACCCGTGCCTTCGCGATGATTTCGACATCAGGTATGTATGGGTCGGGTTCGGCTTCCTGGGCAAGCGCCCCGAAAGGAGAAAAAAGCAGGAAAATCGTCAGTAAAAAGGCAGCCCGGAGCGTCATGGAGGGAAGTATACGCCCATCCTAAGGTGCTACAATTACCGCATACTTAACTAATCAGCATATGAACGAAACCTTGAAGAAATTCGTCAACGACCAGGGGAAATTGCTCGGGTACGCGGTCGTCGCGGTACTCGTTCTCCTCGCGCTCTTCCTCCTCGCGAAGACGGTCGACGCCTTCGACCGCATGGGCAAGTCGCCGTATGCCGGTCCGAACGTGGTCACGGTCACCGGCACCGGTAAGGCCGAGACCCCGCCGACCATCGCGCACGTCGTATTCACGGTGCAGGAGACCGCGGGCACCGTAGCCGAGGCGCAGGACGCGGCAAGCAGGAAGGCGACCGCCGCGCTCGATGCCATCCGCGCGCTCGGCATCGAGGACAAGGACGTGCAGGCGGCCGGGTATCAGACGAATCCGCAGTACGAGACCCTCCAGCCATGCCGTCCGGGCTTCCCGTGCGTGCAGGGCTCGCCGAAGATCGTCGGGTACCAGGTAAGCCAGACGGTAACGGTGAAGATTCGGAATACCGACCTGGCGGCTGGCGTGCTCGCCGCGCTCGGCACCGCAGGCGTACAGAACACCACCGGGCCCGACTTCCAGGTGGACGACGACTCAGAGGTCATGGAGGAAGCGCGCGGCAAGGCCATCGAGGTCGCGCGCGAGAAGGCTCATATCCTCGCCAAACAGCTCCATGTGCGTCTCGGCGACGTTGTTTCCTTCAGCGAGAACGGCGATGCGATGCCGATGTACGAAAGCATGAACAAAGCTTTCGGAGGGGTAGCCATGGATATGGCGGCGCGCCCTGCTGTCCCGCTTCCGCAAGGACAGAACGAATCGGTCGTGAACGTCAGCATCACGTACGAGATCAAATAGAAGCCTTATATAGTTTGCAAAAGCAGAACCGCCCTTTCGGACGGTTCTGCTTTCGTGCACATAAAAGTTCAAAACGTAGTCTGCCAGCTAGAGTTGCAAAGTAAATCTGTAGATTAGGTATACTTCGGGTATGGGAAACCATCCATCAAATCTTGATGCAGGAGTTGCAGTAATTGTACTAAATGGAGACAAAGTTCTTTTAGGAAAAAGAACTAATACAAGTCATTCGGGCTATTTCGCATTACCTGGGGGTCAAATAGAAAATGGGGAAAATATTTTAGAAGCGTCTAAGCGCGAGCTTGAAGAAGAGGTTGGCGTTACAATGCTGAAAGGTAACGTGATTACGGTAAATTCTATTCATTACGTAAAAGAGAGAGTCTTATTCCTTGGATTTGCAGTCTTGTGTGAAAAATACGAAGGTGAAATAAAAAATTGTGAACCGCATAAGTGTGAGGGATGGCAATTTTATCCCATAAACAAATTGCCTGAAGATACCCTTGATTTTCACCGGACTTTTCTGAAGAACTATATTGATAGTATTAGCTACACCGAGGAAGTTAAGTAGCGGTTCCAACATTGTCCCAGACTGCCAACCATCATCCCGGCGGGACCATTCGCGAAGCCCAGCATTTACCAATTTGCTACAACGGCAGGCGTGTATAGAGAGTCTCCAGATAGAGGGCTCACGTTCACGATAAGATAAGCCCCAAGTAAGGTTCCAGCTTCGTTCCAAATACGGTAATTGACACCCCAAATCTGCCATAGTATCCTGTATTCATTGAAGGCCCGGGGGTCTTTTTTAATTTGGGCTGATTATCCCATTCCATGACTTCATTCGTCACCTACCTCAAGAACGTGCGCGCCGAGCTCTCGCATGTCGTCTGGCCGACCAAGCGCCAGTCGCTAACGCATCTCGCGCTCATCATACTCATCGCCGCGATAACCGCAGTGCTCATCGCCATACTCGATCATTTCTTCACGAAAGGCGTCGGTTTCCTAATCTCTTAATCATGGATACGCGCACCACCCCCGAATTCTCCGACGAAGCGGCAAGCCAGGAGCCCCGCTGGTACACCATCCATACGTACGCCGGATACGAGAACGCTGTCGAACGTAACCTCAAACAGCGCATCGAGTCGCTCGGCATGGAACACAAAATCTTCCAGGTCGTGGTCCCGACCGAGAAGAAGATCCGGGTGAAGGGCGGCAAGCGCGTCATCGAGGAGGAGAAGATCTATCCGGGATATATCCTCGTGAACATGGTGGTGGACGAGGACTCGTGGTTCGTCGTGCGCAACACCCCGCGCGTGACGGGCTTCGTGGGTTCGGGAGTGACGCCGGTTCCCATGGAGGAATCCGAGGTCGCGACCCTCATGAAGCGCATGGATCAGGAGGCGCCGAAGCACCGCATCGACCTCGTGAAGGACGATCCGATCGTCATCATGGACGGCCCGTTCAAGGACCTCGAGGGGAAGATCGGCGAGATTGACGAGGAGCGCGGCAAGGTGAAGGTCATGGTCGCCATGTTCGGCCGCGAGACCCCGGTCGAGCTCGACTTTTTGCAGATTAGGAAACTCTAAGGTACAGTCCGTTACACATTCATATGGCTAAGGTAGTAAAGAAGATCAAGCTCCAGATCCCGGGAGGGAAGGCGACCCCCGCTCCGCCCGTCGGTACCGTGCTCGGACCCGCCGGCATCAACATCGGCGATTTCGTGAACAAGTTCAACGAGCAGACCAAGGATATGCCGGGCGTCATCATCCCGGTCGATATGACCGTGTACGACGACCGCACGTTCACCTTCGTGCTCAAGGTCTCTCCCATGTCCCGCCTCATTTTGAAAGCCGTCGGCATCGATAAGGGTTCGGGCAAGACCCCGCTCAAGCGCGCCGGCACGCTCACCAAGGCCCAGGTCCGCGAGATCGCGGAGACCAAGATGCCTGACCTGAACGCGGGCAGCATCGAAGCCGCGGAGCGCATGGTAGAAGGGACCGCGAAGTCGATGGGGATAGAGGTGAAGTAGTTTTCTTAAAGCAAAGACCCGCGGGACAAGGTCCTGCGGGTCTTTGTTACGTATAAGTAAAAAGGGCCCGGCCGAAGCCGGAACCCATTCATTTCGGACGCATCTTCCCGAAGAAGACGAGTGCCCAGCGCATCCTGCCCGGAGTGTTGTTTTCCACTTCGTGATAGACGGCGGGAACTGCGCCGCGCGTGACCCGCTCCAGCTGTTGGCCGGAGAAGCAAAGCGCGCACGGCGTCTTCGGCGTTGCGTACGGCCGGCGTTCGTAGACGTTGTACGCGCACAGACCTGGCGCGGATTCTGCCAGATGGAAGGTGATCGCGCAGCGGTCCGTGTGGGGCTTCGCGATGATCCCCTCCCGCGGCACGTAGTTCAGTACCCGGACCACGTGCTGGTCCGAGTAATCCGTGACCCGTTCTTCGAAACCATAGCCGGGCCGGACGACATCCATCTGGCGTGCCAAACCGATCAGATGGGTCACGCACGCGGTACGGATGCGATTGCACGCAGCGAACCACTCCCGCTGCCACCTCGTGGGCGTGATGCCCCTGAGCGCAAGCAGCAGCTTCTCCAGGTCCGGCCGATAATGGAGGTAATTCTTCCTGTCGTTCTCGTCCTTCAGGATGATTCCGTCGTCCTCCTCGTCGAATTCTGGATCGCGCGGCACGTTAAGCGCCCACGCGATCTGCTGTTCCGGAGAAACCTCGGAGTTGAAACGGATCAGGCCGTTCTTCGCGACCTTAACGTCTCCTGGCCGGAGGCCTTGGATCCGGATGCCGATAGGCTTCGGCGTTTCCCGCGAGAGGATCGCCGTCGCCGCGTCTGCGTGGTCGTACGTTCTCCCATGGAAGGAGAGAACATCCGGCCACAGTTCGGCTTGAGCCAAGCCATCGTGTGCGTTGAGTTCCATGGAACCCTCCAGGTTCAAGTTGCATCTACTGGAAGTATAGCGGATCCGGAGGCACCTATCCACAGGGGTGGAGAAAGCAGAATCGCGGCCTGACGGGCTAGTTGGCTGTCGGACCTTTCAGCGGAAGCATGTCACGGAGGTCCCGAAGATTCACGAGCTGCAGGGCAGGCAAGGCGACGTCCGGGGACTCTACGTACACGAGGCAGGTGCGTATGCCGAGGGAGGCCGGTACCTCATGATCGCTTCGCGCGCGGTCGCCGACGTACAGGAACTGATGCGGTTCCAGATGCGGATAGTACGAAAGCCAAAGCCGGTACGCGTCGCCGTTCAGTTTCCATGCGTCATCCTGAGTGATGACATGTGAAAAGGCGTCCATTCCTATATCCAGCGCGACGAGCTTCTTTCGAGTCTGCTCCAGGTTAGAGCCCGTAATGAGATCCATGCCTTCATAAGCCTCCCGCGCGCGAGCCAGTAAGAGGTTCGTCTCCTGGTCGGGCACGAGTACCGAGGTAAGGTCGGCGTGCTCAAGCGCCTCTTGCACGAGGTCCGACGCGTTCGGAAGACCGAGGTCTTCGAGGGTCTCCCGGCCGCTCATGCCCGCCCCGCCGCGGTACCGGCCCTTGAAAAGCTTCTCGGCCTCGGCCAGGCTTACGCCCATGTGCTCGGCGATCTTCAGGTACAGGTAGGACTGGATCATCTCGTCGATGACCGGGGACTTCGGGTACAGCGTCTGATCGAGATCGAAGCCGACCACGCGTATGTCGTTCAGATAGTCAGGCGTTTCCATTGATGTAAAAGATACTTCCATTCCCGAGCGGGACGTCCAGGACCTTCGCGTACGTCGTGGCAAGGGCCGAAACGAGCTTCAGGTCGTCTGCCGGCACGGGCTCATGATTGGTAAAGACAGCGGTCGCGTGGAGCTTCTCGCCGAAGACATTCGCCTGAAAGAACGCGAGATGGTCTGCCTGCGGATCGGAGTGCCCGGCCTGGTACGTGGTGAGGATCGGATTGTTGTGACTGCCGCCCTTCTGCTTAAGATAGCCGGTCGCGCGCGCAAGGGTATCGACGCCTTCGAAGGCTTTCACGCGCTCGATGACCGGATGCGCATACAGGGGAACTTCCTCAAGCGGGGCCGTGCTGTAGGATACGCCGCCCATCCCTGCTGCGGTGCGCACGTTCTCCCCGAAGAGTCTCGGCCCGCTCGCGCGGTCGACCTCGCCGATAGGCTTGGAAGGTTCGGCGATGATCTTGCGCACCCGCTGTTCTTCCGTGAGAAGAAGGATGTTCCCGCGGCTCGAGAGCATGTACAGGTCGCCGGAATCGAGCTTGAGAGCCTCCCGTACGGTACTCGCGTATGCATCGAAGAGACCGAAGACGTTCTCAGGGTACGCGTTCGCCAGGTTATGCGCGCGAGCGATATGGAACGAATGCAGTTTCCCGTCTATACAAAAGAGGACATCGTGGGTCAGGCACGGATCATGCGTATAGACCGCCCGTCCGGTATCCGGATCGAGCGACGCGCCCATGTCCACGGTCGGATCGAATCGCTGGATGAGCGTAGGTCGGGAAGGATCCTTTTGCAGTATCGAGATCGCCCTCTCGAGCTGATCGAAACCGAAATGGACCCGCGTGCGCTCGCCGTAGCTGTAGTCACCGTCATGATCGAGGCGCAGGAGCTGCGCCTTATATGCCGCGCGCATCTCCTCGGTCGAGAGGTCGCCCTGCTTGTAGATCTCGGGAAGACGGTCAAAGGCCTGCCTGGCGTTACGATAGATCGCCAGCGCGATCGCGGTGCGCGACAGGCCTTTGCGTGCGTCCCCGTGTTCCTCGGTGATGCCTTCGGTATAGACCTTGAGCAGCGTAGAGCGGTGCACGTCGAGGAACGAGTCGCCTTCGGCGGCCAGGAGCGGCAGGGTCTCAGTGTTCACCTTGAAAATGCTCGAGAAGTCCTGTACGAACGAGTAGCCGAAGCGCGCGGCGATGACGGCTCGCCCGATCTGCCCACCCACGTCCATGCGGTGCAGGATATCCATCTCGTACACCTGGAAGCGGTCCTTCTCGGCCAGCCAGTCGAAGAGCCCGGTCGCGCCCTTCGAGCGCAGGTCGAAGACCTCGGTGCAGATGTCGAAGGCCATGCACATCACCGAGACTTCGTCGTCCTTCAATCCTATCTTGTAGTAATACTCCTGGTCAGGGATAAGATCCGTAGCCGGCTCAAGGAGTATCTCTTCAGTGCCTGCGACGTCACTTGGCACTATGAATGGCTCAGAAACGATGCCGGCAGTCCGTTCGACGTTGAGGCGGTTGAGCTCGGCGCCGATAAGGAGCTGTTCGCGCGGCGTAAGCAATTCTTTGCGTTCGGCCAGGAACTTCATCAGGGAATATTCGATGCGGAAGTCGTCATCTCCGCGCATGAAGTACGATTTGCCGCCGACCGCGATGTCGAGACGAAGGAGGTTGTCTTCGAGCGTGACGCGGAAGAGGGCTGGCGAGGGGGCGTGGTCTTCCGGGATGGCTATCTTGGGTGGTTGCAGCTGCTGGAAGTCCTTGGGATCGAGCTCGACCATAGCCTTCTTCTTTTGCGGTACCGACTTGAGGAGCGTGATGAGCCCGTTCAGCGCATCGTAGTATTTCTTATCCTTCGAGTTCGCCTCCTTAAGGAAGGAGAGGACGTCTTCCGGCACGCGGGACCCGAGCCATTCAAGATATTCGGCAGTAATCGCCGCGCTCTGCTTGTTCTGCGACATGAAGAGCGGCAGCACGGTGATGTTCTCGCGGAACAGGTCCACGATGTCCTTGGAAAGGTTCGGGAGGTGGGCCGAGGCGGCTTCTCCCTTGGCGATGTAGTTTCCCTCGCGCGTGCCGTCGAGACCGTGCATCAGGGCAAGCAGCAGATTGGTGCTCGGAGAGAAGGTGAGCGACTCCTCGGAAAAGAGGATGAGATACGTGACGGTCGGATGCACAAGCGCATTCAGGATCATCCGTTCGGTCCCGTCGCGGCTCACGATCAGAGGGCCCAGGACCGAGACCGCAGGACGGTTCTCCTCGGAGATGTCGTTGAACACCTGTCCCGGCGCCGCAGTATTCGTGCAGATGCCGATGTGGCCATCGGCGGCCTCGGGCGGCGTGAGCAGTAACGCATCAACTATGGGGAATTGGGGACGTGCTGTGGTAGTCATTTCTTGTTTGTCCATTGTGCAGGTAACAGCTCGTCCAGGGTATATAACGCGAATTCCTCGTTCTCTGACGCGAAAAGATATACGACAGGCGAGAGTCCGCACTTCAGCGAGAGTTCGGCCATGAGCTGGCGGCAGCATCCGCACGGACTGCACGGAGTGTCGGGGAATTTGGAGGAGGCAACCCCGATGTGGGTGATGTCACGCACACCGTCCATGAGCGCGTTCAGGAGCACGCCCATCTCCGCATGCACGCCGAGGCGGTGCTCATAAGTCGAGTATTGCCCACCATAGTAGATGTCGCCGGTCTTCGTAAGGACCGCCGCGCCATACCCGGAAGCGGCGTCGTACGTCGGGAAGTTCCGCTCGCGGCCCCTCAGCGCCCACGACCGTAGTTGCAACTCGATGGACAGTCCGGACGCTTCGTCGAGCCGGCTTTTCGCAGGTCCCGCCGTGCGTTGCATTAGCGAAGCGAGAGCCGTACCCGGTTCGGTGTACCACGGGAGAAGCTCGCGCACGTCGGCGCTCTCGAACAGGATCTTCCCGGACGTATCCTGTACGACATATCGCATGGCGGTGCCGATGCGCGTGCCATGGTCAGCCAGTATCTTCAGCACCAGCGGCGAGACCGACGCGAGGGGATCGGTCGTAACTGTGCGGACCTCCTTGATATGTACGTCGTTATGCTGCACGGCCCGCACGAGCGCGGCGAGTTCGGAAGGGATGTCGAGCAGATGGGTCTGCGACCCGACTGAGCCTGCTGAATAGCAGGTTCCGTCCCTTGAGACGGCGACCGAACCAGTCACTGCCTGCGTGCCGGGCGGCAGGGAGAGCTCGAGCGACCGGGCGAGAGCGGAATCGACGGCAGGAGCATCCATAGGGCAGGCTCAATAGATCTCCACGTTAGACCGCAGCTTGCTCACCTTGAGTCCGGCCGACTCCCAGTCGTAATGCAGGACCTTCCGTATGAAGTCGTTGAAAAGATGGATCTTGTCGCGTTCCAGCCGATGGTACATCTTCTCCGACTGCTTGCTCGAGAGCCGCAGCGACGGGCGGAAGGGGACCGGGAAGGCGTAATAGGGATACAGGGTCTCCTCGTCGGTCGCCGGCTCTACCAGGAGGACGTTCATGGGCTGCTTGATCTTCTCGAGCACGTAGTCGAGGCGATGGGCTCCGTCGCAGACGATATAGAACGTGAACACCCCGTTATGTCCGAGGCCGTAGTTGATGATCGGTACGTTCGAGTTGAAGACATCCAAATGGTCGATGCTGCTCACCTCGTCGATATAGAAGGAGCGTAGGGTACGCTCCGAGAGCGGATGCAGGTTCCCCGCGGCATCTTTTACGCGAAGACCCTTGAACCGCTTGAGCAGGTGCGGGAGGTCGAGGTACCCGTTCTTCAGGTAGTAGGAGTGCTTCTCGATGACCGGGGGGAGCATATGGAATTCGCCACGCCCCTCCCAGGCGTATTCGACCGCTCCCCGCAAGCTGCTCATCTTCATGTCGTGCGCCAGGAGGAACTTGTCCGCCTCCTCGAGCGTCTTCGTTTGGTTCTCATAGATCGTCGGCTGGGGTGTGAAGAGAGGTTCCCGACGCCTGCCGATCCGTATGTGCGGAGAAGACCCTGGGGACGACTGCGGGTACACCGTCGTGATAGAGAACCGGGCGTCCTTGTACGGCAGGACCTTCTCGCCGTCCGACGTATACACGCCGCGGTAGGAGATCTTCCGGAGCATGTCCTTGAGCTCGTTCAGGGAGTGGATTTTCGTGAGCGTGATGGGGTTCTTCATGGAAGTCTGAAAAGTATAGCCCAATTCCTTACGGTGATACACTGGCCTCATGAAGGTGCCTATAAAGAGGATGGATGCGGACCTGCCGCTCCCCGAGTACAAGACGGCAGGCGCCTCCGCCATGGATCTGTGCGTGCGCGAGACCGCGACCGTAGCCCCGAAATCCATAACGGTATTCCCGTTGAACGTTGCCATACAGCCGCCGCCCGGACACTTCGTGCTCATGGCCGCACGAAGCTCGCTGCAGAAGCGCGGTCTCATGCTCGCGAACGGCATCGGTATCCTTGACGAGGATTACGCGGGAGATAAGGACGAGTATCATGCGGCGCTCTACAACTTCACCGACGCGCCCGTGGAGGTGAAGCGCGGAGAACGCGTGACGCAGATCGTCGTGCTTCCGTATGACCGGGTCACCTGGAAGGAAGAGGCGTCACTGGGGAGTCCCGACCGCGGCGCGTACGGCACGACCGGCCTGTAACCAATCATGCGCAAGGGACTTCTACTCGTTTTCGACGGCAACGACGGTTCGGGAAAGGCGACCCAGTCGCGGCTTCTTGCGGAGTACCTGAACGCGAAGGGCGTGCCGGCCGAACGCGTTGATTTCCCTGCATACGACCGGAACGTCTTCGGCACGCTCATCGGCGAATGCCTGTCGGGCCGGCACGGCGACTTCGTGAACCTCGACCCGAAGATCGCGTCCACGCTGTACGCCCTCGACCGGTTCGAATCCTCCGACGCTATCCGGAAGCACCTGGAAGCCGGAACCGTTGTGGTCGCCGACCGCTTCACGAGCGCCAATCAGATACACCAAGGCGGCAAGATCGCCGACGTCGAGGAACGGAAGCGGTTCCTCTCGTGGCTCGAGCTCATCGAGCACGGCGTACTCGGCGTTCCGCGTCCCGATGCCATCTTTTATTTGCGCGTTCCCCTGGACATAAGCCTCGAACTCCTCTTACAGAAACGCGCATCGAAGAACTCGTCCCTTGATGACGGGCAAAAGGATACGGTCGAGGACGATCGGGCGTATCTGGAACGAAGCCATGAGACCGCGACGTGGCTCGCCTCGCATGAGCCGAACTGGAGGGTCGTCGACTGCGAAAAGGACGGCACCATGCGTGCGCGAGAGGACATTCACGGAGAGATCGTGCAGGCCGTACTCGCGCTCCTCAAGCCCTGACTATATGATCTGACCATGGATCCCTACGCTCACATCAGGAACGAAGACGAGGACATATATCACGCCCTAGTAGGCGAGGAGAAGCGACAGGCTGAAGGGCTCGAGCTCATACCATCCGAGAACTACGCCTCAGCAGCCGTCATGGAGGCGATGGGCAGCATCCTCACGAACAAGTACTCGGAAGGGTACGCGGGCAAACGCTACTACAACGGCAACGAGTTCATCGATCAGGTGGAGACGTTCGCGATCGAGCGCGCGAAGTCGCTGTTCGGCGTCGCGCACGCGAACGTGCAGCCGTACTCCGGAAGCCCCGCCAACCTCGCGGTGTACCTCGCGACCGCGAATCCGGGCGACACGATCATGGGACTCAACCTTCCGGACGGCGGGCACCTGACCCACGGGTGGAAGATCTCGGCGACCGCCATCTTTTATAACAGCGTCCCGTACCACGTGCGGGAAGACGGACGCATCGACATGGACGAGGTGTGGGCGCTCGCGAAGGAGCATGCGCCGAAGCTTATCTGGGCAGGCGCGACGGCATATCCGTTCCTGTATGAGTACGAGAAGTTCGCAGAGATAGCGGACTCGGTCGGAGCATACTTCGCGGCGGACATCGCGCACGTCGCGGGCCTTATCGCGGCAGGCGCGCATCCGTCCCCGGTCCCGCATGCGCACATAGTCACGACCACGACCCACAAGACGCTTCGCGGCCCGCGCGGCGGCATCATCATGACGACCGAACGCGGCCTGGCGAAGGATCCCGACCTCGCGGCCAAGCTCGACAAGGCCGTATTCCCGGGTCTCCAGGGCGGCCCGCACGATCACCAGACTGCCGCCATCGCCATCGCGCTTAAGGAAGCGACGACCGAGGAGTTCAAAGCGTACGGCCACCAGGTAGTGGCAAACGCCAAGGCGCTCGCCGAAGGGCTAAAGAAGCACGGGCTTACGCTCGTATCGGGCGGAACGGAGAATCATCTCCTCCTTATGGACCTCGCGCCGATACTCGGTCCCGGGGGCGGGGTATTCGTAAGCGACGCGATGGAAGCGGCCGGAATGACGGCGAACAAGAACACCGTGCCTAAGGATCCGGCATCACCGTTCTATCCGAGCGGAGTCCGCCTCGGCACCCCCGCCCTTACTACCCGCGGAATGAAGGAAAAGGAAATGGGAAAAGTGGCCGAATGGATAGCGCGCGTCGTAGAAGCCGTAGGCGATCGCAGACTGCCGACCGATATGAAGGAACGCACTGCGTACCTTAAAGAATTTAATGAATCCCTGAAGAGTAATAAAGAATTAGGGGTTATTCGTGACGAGATACGCGAATTCACGAAGGACTATCCCATTCCCGCCTAGTACTCCTAATTTGGTACACTCATTTCAATGATCGAACGGATACGAAGCGTTATCGGGGCCGAGATCGCGAAGCTCGGAGCAAGCGAGGTCGGGTTCGCCATCGAATGGCCGGCGGAGCTCTCCCACGGCGACTTCGCGACGAATGCGGCGATGGCCGCAAGCAAGGCGCTCGGCAAGCCGCCTCGCGAGATCGCGGATGCGCTCGTTCCTGCATTACGAGGCGCGCTCGGCGCAGACGCAGCGAATGTCGAGGCGGCAGGACCGGGCTTCGTGAACATCACGCTTTCGGGTGAGGCGATCGCGCGCGAACTCGAAGCCGCCATGGAAGCAAAAGAAGTGTGGGGTCGTAATGACATCCGGAAAGGGGAGCGAGTGATGATCGAATATGGCAATCCGAATCCGTTCAAGGAGATGCACCTCGGGCACCTGGTCGGCGCGATCGTGGGCGAATCGCTCTCGAGGCTGCTTGAAGCTTCGGGCGCACATACGCTCCGCGACACGTTCGGCGGGGACGTGGGGCCGCAGGTAGCCAAGGCGTTATGGGCGCTCCGGAAGGATGGCATTACGGATATCGCGTCCGCCGGCGAGATAGGAAAGGCGTACACACGGGGTGCGACGGCGTATGAGGAGAGCGAGACGGCAAAAGCAGAAATAGACGGCCTGAATACGAAGATATACGAGATCGTTGACAGGCAGGAAGAGGCGGCGGCGCTTCCGGAAGACGACCGTGCGCTCCTATATATATGGCAGAAAGGCAGGGAAGTCTCCATGGAGGAATTCGAGCGGCTTTTTAAGATACTCGGCACGCGTCATGACTATACGTTCTTTGACAGCGATACGACCCGCACCGGCGTCCGTGTCGTGCGCGACAGCCTCGCGCAGGGCATCTTCGAGGAAAGCGAGGGAGCAATCGTATATAAGGGAGAGAAGAAAGGGCTCTTCACTCTCGTCTTCATCACCTCGCGCGGGAATCCGACCTACGAGACGAAGGATATCGGCCTCGCCTTCCTTAAGGAGGAGCGCGTCGAGACGGATCGAGTGGTGATCGTAACGGCAGTGGAGCAGATAAGCCACTTCAAGGTAGTGCTTGCCGCACTCGAGGATATCGCCCCGAAGCTCGCCGCTAAGACCTCCCACATCGCGCACGGGCTTTTGCGTCTCACCACCGGAAAGATGTCGTCGCGCAAAGGGAACGTCATCACGGCAGCAGAGGTCATACGCGACCTCATAACGGCGGCGAACGAGCGCAATCCCGATCCGGTCGTCGCCGAGCAGGTCGCCGTCGGCGCACTTAAGTACATGATCCTGCGAAGCGCGCTCGGCGGGAACATCGCCTTCGACCCGGAAAGATCGCTTTCACTCGACGGCGATTCGGGGCCGTATCTCCAGTACGCGTACGTGCGCGCGATGTCCATACTCGCGAACGCGGGCGAAGCGGCGGATTCGACCGATGTGCCGGATGAGGCGTACGATATCGCACGTCTCATCACGCGTTTCCCGGAAGTCGTGAAAAAGGCACAATCACTCGAAGCGCCGCATGTCGTCGCGCAGTACCTCACCCAGCTTGCGGGCGAGTGGAATTCTTTTTATGCGAAGGAGCGTATCATCGGCGGCAACTACGAGGCGCACAAGCTCTCGCTCGTGCGTGCGTTCGCCAACACGATGAAGAATGGGCTGTGGCTGCTCGGCATTCCCGTACCGGAAAGGATGTAGATATCTTGCTTGAATTTTAAGCTCGCGGGAGTAGACTCTATAGGTTGCCCCAATGGCGACAAGGGAGGTTCTTCATGTGCAAGAAGATTTTAGTTTCACCGGCAATCCACCAACAATTGCGAGCCGGACCCGGAGCCACCGCCACCACCACTGTCAGGGCAGCGCATTTCCCCGGTACCTTCGAAGTTAGCTGTGGGGGAACGAGCAAAGTCCTGTCGTGCCGCATCATCGCCCGTCAGGGCAAAAGCACCGGCAAAGGGAAGGTGCCGGTAATGATTACGCGACGTTGATCGCGTCACCCCCGAAAGAGGCACGGCCGGCGCAGAGCGCCGGCCATTTCCTTTTTATATACAGAACGCTAGGATGGGTAGATTATGACCGAAGAACGGGGAAAGTCCGACGTAGCGCGGCGCGAGGAAGAAGTGCTCGCGTTCTGGCAGCAGAGCAAGATATTCGAAAAGACGCTCGAGAAACCCGCGCCTAAGGGCGAGTTCGTCTTCTACGACGGCCCGCCGTTCGCCACGGGGTTGCCCCACCAGGGCTCGCTCCTTTCCTCGGTTTCCAAGGACGTGGTTCCGCGGTACAAGACGATGCGCGGATACCGCGTGCGTCGCCGATGGGGGTGGGATACGCACGGCCTTCCCATAGAGTCCATCGTAGAGCGGGAGCTCGGACTCAAGTCCAAGAAGGATATCCTCGAGCTCGGCGTCGAGAAGTTCAATGACATCGCGCGCTCGAAGGTGCTCGAGTACGTGCACGACTGGAAGCGCTACGTCGAGCGTGTCGGGCGATTCGTCGATTTCGATAACTCATACAAGACGATGGACAGCGCGTTCATCGAATCGGTATGGTGGGCCCTCAAGGAGATACATAAGAAAGGGCGCCTGTACGAGGGCAGGAAAGTGCTCATGTACTGTCCGCACTGCGAAACGCCGCTCGCCAAGGCCGAGATCGCGATGGACAATACGTATAAGGACATCACCGAGGAAGCGGTGACGGCGAAGTTCAAGATAAGGAGTTCGGACAAGCTGCCAGAGGATACCTCTCTCCTTGCGTGGACGACGACGCCGTGGACGCTTCCCGGAAATGTCGCGCTCGCCGTCGGGCAAGACATCGACTACGTCCTTGTACGTGTTGGTACGGACCGTAACCAGGAAGTCGGAGGCGGGATCCTACATCTCACAAAAGGCCACTACATTATGTCGACCCAATACTTCGCGGAAGCGGCGGAGCTTGCAGGCGAGTTCGGAACGAAGGAGAAATCCTTCAAGGGCAGCGAACTCGTAGGCCTTGCATACGAGCCGCTCTATGAGATTCCGAAAGTCGCGGCACATGCCGGGAAGAAGTGGGAAGTCCTTTCAGCTGCTTTCGTTACGGCTGAGGACGGCACCGGCATCGT
The DNA here is from genome assembly GCA_034666125.1 of Candidatus Parcubacteria bacterium. Classification (GTDB taxonomy): domain Bacteria; phylum Patescibacteriota; class Minisyncoccia; order Phycocordibacterales; family Phycocordibacteraceae; genus C7867-001. Next base: position 30,291 of record JAXDML010000009.1, on the reverse strand, counting down.
GCATACGGCGGTCATATACGGTGAGGACGACTACGCGCTCGGGCTTAAGGAAGGATTGCCGATGATACCGCTCTTGAACCCGAACGCGACGTATAACGACGATGCCCCGGAATTCCTGCGCGGCAAGTACATAAAGAAAGCAGAGACTGAGATTAAGGCGGATCTCGAAACACGAGAGCTACTTTTCGCGAAAGCACGCCATACCCACTCGTACCCGCATTGCTACCGTTGCGGCACTCCTCTTATATATAACGCCGTGTCGAGCTGGTTCATCGACATCCAGTCAGTGAAGCAGCGTCTTCTTGAGGAGAACGAGAAGATCGCCTGGTCGCCCGCGCACCTTAAGCACGGACGTTTCAAGCACAATCTCGAAAGCGCTCCTGACTGGACCATCTCCCGCAACCGGTTCTGGGCGAGTCCGCTTCCCATATGGAAGGACGCGGACGGGAACGTAACGGTCATCGGCTCGCTCGAAGAGTTGAAGGCTCGTAGGAAGAAGAGCGGTAATGCGTACTATACGCTCCGGCATGGAGAAGCAGATAGCAATCGCGACAGCCTGATCAGCGCTGACCCGCACGATCCTGTTCATCTTACGGAAGAGGGGAAGGAACAGGTCAAAAAGGCAGCGGGAAGTCTCAAGGAAAAGAATATCGACCTTATCGTCACCTCGCCGTACGTACGCACGCGCGAGACGGCTGATATCGTCGCGAAGGAGCTCGGACTCGCACCTCAGCAGGTCATAGAGGAAGGTGCTATAGCGGAATACAACCACGGCGTATTCAATGGACGGCCCCTCAAGGAATTCTTTGAGATATATCCTGATACCCCGGAAGGCGACCTTTCACGCTTTTATCAAGGTCCCGATGGAGGGGAGTCCATCAATGATGTGCGCAAGCGCGTGGGCGACTTTCTATACTCGCTTGAGGAGAAATATCAGAGCAAAAACATCCTGATCATCTCGCACGGGGAGCCGCTGTGGGCACTTTATGCCGTCGTTGAGGGCGCCTTGCCGGACCGCGCCGTACGCATCGCGTATCCTGAGCGCGGGAAGGTAGTCGATCTGAACTTCGTCCCGATCCCGCACAATCGCGACTATGAGCTCGACTTCCACATCCCGTATATCGACGAGGTACGTCTCGAATCAGAGGACGGAAGGCCCCTCACGCGCATACCAGAAGTGGTCGACTGCTGGGTGGAATCGGCATCCATGCCGTTCGCTGAATACCATTACCCGTTCGAGAACCGCGCGGAGTTCGAGAACTGCTCGCCGGGCGATTTCGTCTCCGAATACATCGCGCAGACGCGCGCCTGGTTCTATTACATGCATGCGATGTCGGTCGAGCTCTTCGATCGGGCGCCTTTCAAGAACGTCGCGGTGACGGGCAACATTCTCGGCTCCGATGGCGAGAAGCTCTCGAAGAGCAAGAGGAACTATACGGATGTGTATGCGCTCTTCGACACGTACGGCGCCGACGCGTTCCGCCTCTACCTCATGGGAAGCGTCGTCATGCAGGCGGAGGACCTGGTGTTCCGCGACGAGGAGGTAAAGGAGGCGCAGAACCGGACCGTCAACATGCTCCGCAATATCCACGCGTTCTACGCCCTCTATAAGGACGACCTTGACGATACGGCGACTCCCGACTTCGCAGCACATCCGCTCGACCGGTGGATACTTGCGCGTCTCAGGGAGCTCACCGCCACCGCGACCGACGCCTTCGACCGGTACGAGATGCCCCGTGCGGTCCGTCCGATGCGCGACTTCGTCAGCGACCTCTCGACGTGGTACGTGCGCCGGTCGCGCGATCGCGTGAAGAGCGCGCACGAGACCGACAAGCAGGCGGCGCTTCATACGCTCCGCCATGTGCTCCTGGAGCTCTCAAAGGTCATAGCCCCGGTGATGCCCTTCGTCGCCGATGAGGTATACCGGGGCGTAAAAGGGGAGAACGACCCCGAAAGCGTGCACCTTGCTGATTGGCCTGAGGTAGAGCGAGTCGGCTTCTTGAAGAAAGTGTTCGGCGGTACGCCGGATGATACGGGACTTATGCTCGGCATGGAGCGCGCACGAGCCTTTGCATCGGAAGGCCTCATGCTCCGCCAGAAGGCGAACATCAAGGTGCGTCAGCCGCTCGCGGCGCTGTCGATACCGGGAGAACTTTCAATTGAACTGCAGACCCTTCTTGCGGAGGAAGTGAACGTTAAGGAGATACGTACCGGGGCTGCGGAAGCGTCGCTCGACACGGAACTCACGCCGGAACTCGTGCGGGAAGGGGACGTGCGGGAATTCATGCGCGCGCTTGCCGACGCGCGGAAGGAGGAAGGATTCTCGCCGAAGGACCTCGCGCACGTACGCGCGAGCGCTACCGCGAAGGATACCCTCACCGGAACCCTCCCGGGCGTTACGGATATCGCCTTCGACGCACCCGCCGACGCAGCGTATGCAGCCGAACTTTCGATAGGGAGGGTGGCGTTCGATATCCATGCAGCATAAGTACCGTACGGAGGTCCTCGTGCTCGCGCGCCATCCCGTGAAGGAGCACGACGCCTCGGTCGTGCTCGCGACTCCGGACTTCGGGATCATCCGGGCGCGCACGGCAGGACTCCGGAAGCCGGGCTCGAAGATGGCTGCCGGGCTCCAGACCCTGATGGAAAGCAACATCGCGCTCATACGTGCGAAGGATGGCTGGCGCCTCGCGGGGGCGCTTTCGCTCCGCGACTGGTCGAAGGAACTCTCCTTCGAGAGCCGCAAACGCTTCGCCCGCGTCTCGGAACTCATGCAGCGTCTGTCGCATGGGGAGGAGGCCGAACCGCGTCTCTACACGGAAGCGCTCTCGTTCGCGGACGCGCTCGCGAAACTTCCGGAGGAGGAACAGGACGCGGCGGAGTGCCTGGCGGCTCTCCGCGTGCTCCACATCCTAGGACTCGACGCGGGCGAGATGCCGGGGACATTCTGCGACTACGGGAAGGAGGCGCTTGCGGCGGTCGAGAACGGACGAAAAACCTATATCGCCAGGGTAAATAACGGCATCATCGCGAGCGGTCTATAGGTGAAAGGGAAGTTCGGAAGCTTCATGAAGCGAGTGCTACACTTTTACTAGGGAAGCCTTTCCCTGTACCTCTAATGAGTCTCTTCCGCCGAAGACCTAAGAGCCGGCTGTATCACGATATCCAGCCCTCTATTCCTGCACGTACGCGGCGTCTCTCGAGGCGTTTCGTGGTCTTTTCGGTCACCATGCTGGTCCTCGCCGGCGGCTCAAGCTTCCTTTTCATACGTTCCGTATTGAACGCAGAGACGCTGACCCTGTACCCGAGCGCTTGCCTCGGGGGATGGGACAATCCCGAGCGCGCGCAGGGCGAACTGACCGAAGACGCATCGAACCTGCACGCCTTCGCCGAAGGATCCTCGGCGATCCTGCCTGCCGACACGGTGTCCGAGATATTCTGCGGCGGCTTCACCGCGGATATCCCTCCGGGGACGGAGCCGAAGACCCTCACGCTTCTCCTCGCATGGAGCACTGAGCGAGCGGAGGACCCGCCGGTCGTTTCGGGAGAGGATTTCGCCTCGTCGAGCCGGGAGGTGCTCGATGCCCCCGCAGGGAGTGAGCCGTCGTTCGAGCTTATCGAGCCCAAGGACACGCCTCTTGAAGAGGCTCCGGCATCGGAAGAACCTCCAGCTCCGCCTGCGGAGCCGCCCGTTGAAGAACCGGCAGATACCGCTCCTGAATCCACTCCTGAGCCTGCCGCAGACCCGGGTCCCGTGTCGCTGCTGAAACGTCTCGTCGCCACCGCATATGCGCAGGAGGAAGAGCCTCCGGCCCCCGAACCGGATCCGCTTCCGGACGGACCCGCGCCGCCCGAAGAGGTGCCCGTGGTCCTTCCGAACGCGGCCTTCATCGAGGTCCGCTACACGCTCGACGGCACCACCTGGCATTCGCTCGGCACGTTCGACAAGGAGCACGTCGTGCCGACGACCTTCTCTATCCCGGTCCCGCCCGAGACGTCCTGGACCAATCTGTCGAGCTTCCAGATAAGCGTGCGGAGCAGCGCGACCCTGGACGGCGCGCCGCCGGTGTACCTCGACGGGATGGAGCTGCGCGTTGGTTACGATCCGCTTGCCGTGACACGCTTCTTCGCCGACAAGGACCTCTATGCCATGACGGACCTCATGGTCATCAGCAGTTCGGAGCCCCGTAGCGCCGTCCAGGTGTACTGGCTCGATGATCCGGATACCGCACCGGAAGCGTCGAACGTGTACGCGGCTATCGTCGGGGACGACGGCACGGTCGCTCTCGAAGCGAAAACGCTTTTCCCGGGGCGCTTCATGCTCGTTAACACCACGCAGAAATGGCACTGCAGCAATCTGTACCTGTCCCAGTGCATAGCGCGCGGCTCCCTCGGCCAGACGCTCGTCACCGTCGCGCTCCCTGAGGACATCCCGGGCATACTCGCGGCACGTCTTGCGTCCTCGACCGCGTCGACCACGTCCGAGGTCCCGCCCGCAGAAGGGGAGCCTTCTCCGGTGCCGGTGATCGAGGTACCGCCGGACGAGGATCCGGGGCCGCCTGTTGAGAGCCCGGAACCCGAGCCGGAGCCCGTAGTACCATTAGAAAACGATGCACCAGATGCGCCTCCGGCCGAGTAAGGCCTCCCGTTTCGTCACGCCGCTCAACGTGCTGTTGAGCGCGGTACTCCTTATCGGCATCACGTTCTCGATCGTCCGTTTCGTGCTGGCAACGACGCCGAACCCGGGACATGCCTTCAGTGACCTTGATCTCAACCAGGTCACTAAGACCGGTAACGCGACCCTGACCGCGACCGAGACCGTCGTTCTTGCGGACGCGACCTCGGGCGCGATCACCCTCACGCTTCCCGCAGCTTCGGCAACCACCCCCAAACAGGTGTATTTCATAAAGAAGATCGACGCGGCACTCGCGAACCTGGTGACGATCGACCCGAACGCTTCGGAGACCATCGACGGACTTTTGACGATACAGCTCGCGCAGCGCGGCGAGTCGGTAACGCTTCAATCCGATGGCACGAACTGGCGCACCCTCCAGCGCCGCGACTTCGATATCTCCGCGTACCGGACCAAGGGTTCGACGCTTAACCAGTGGTACACCGCCGAAGTGACCGGAACCGCCCTCACCACCGGCGCACCAGCCGCGAACACGCTCTTCGCGATCCCGTTCGTCATAAGCAAGATCACGACCATCGACCAGATGGCCATCAACGTGACGACCCTCGGCACGGGAAGCACGCCGCGCATCGGCATCTACGCCGATAACGGGAACCTGTATCCTGGGGCGCTCGTCGTTGACGCCGGTACGCAGTCGGGCGCGACCACCGGCGTGAAGACGTATACGACCGGCCTGCCGGTAACGCTCGACCCCGGCATGTACTGGCTCGCGTACGTCACGAACGCGACGGCTCCGACCATCCGCACTTTCGCCGTCGCCTCGCTCGTTCCGATCCTGGGCTACCCCTCGGCGCTCGGCACCGCGCCGAACCTCGGCTGGAGCGTCGCTTTCACCTTTGGAGCGCTCCCGTCAACGTTCACCGGAGGCGCCGCGGGAGTCACCGCGGTCCCCATCCCAAGCGTCTTCGTACGCACCTCGCAATGATGCCGCGTTTCCTCGGTCTCGCCACTCTCATCTCGATCCTCGCTATAAGCTACTCCTTCCCCGTGCGTGCGGGCACGCTCTCGTGCTCCGTTACGACCGCCGCAGCATGTACGTCGCCGAGCGTCATCGCGCTCAGGCTGTCGGGAGCAAGCAACGCCCACACCGAGCTTCCGAGCCAGTCGACCGCAGGATACGCGAACTCGGTGATGTGCTGCAGCGGCGTATCGGGACTCGCGAACACGTGTACCGGCACGAACGCCACCGTGGCGAAGCTCACGGGAAATACGAACTCGCACATCGAACAGAACACGCAGGCGAACTACGGCACGAACGCCTGCCTCTCCGTGCCCGCAGGCGGCACGGTGGCGGTCTCGTACCAGGCATCCAATTGCACGGGGCAGGACACGACGCTCGGTTCCATGACGGCCGCCACGAACGCGCACGCCGGAGACACGTCCGCATACGCGACGAAGATATGCGGCACTGCCGTCGGTACGGGACCGACCCTCTCCTTCACGATCTCGGATTCGAGCATCGGCTTCGGTACCCTTGCCTCGGGAGCGGCGCGCCATGCTACCGGCGACACCCTCGGCTCGGGTACCGAGATCGCGGCGCACACCATCGTGGCGAACACGACCGCAGGTTCTGGGTATACCCTTACGGTCCAGGGAGCGACCCTGACCTCAGGTATCTATACGGTGAGCGCCATCGGGGGCACGAATACGGCTTCTGCGGCCGGTACCGAGCAATTCGGGCTCAGGATGACGGCGACCGGGGGTGTCGGCACCGTCACCTCGCCGTACGCAGCCTCCGGATTCGCCTATGCGGCCAACGCCACGACGCCGAGCCAGGTCGCGAGCGCCACGTCGGGGAACGGCGTGGATACGACGTATTCCACACGATATCTGGCGAACATCGCCCCGCAGACCGAGTCGGGGATCTATACAGGCAGCCTTATATACGTCATTACGGCCAACTTCTAGGGACTTGACTTATCCCCACCTTTGAATCGCAACTTTTCATAAAGTCTTCATAGACCCCTATAATAGGGGCATGAAACTCCCGAAGTTCCTTTCAAATCGTGCCCTTGGCGCGGTACTCGCCCTAGCCGTCCTGTGCTTCACCAGCGGATTTTATAGCCCATCCGCCGAAGCCGCAGCGCTTTCCGGCCTTTCCGACACCATGTCGTCGGTCAAGATCAGTACGGCTTCAAGTCACATCATCAGATTCACCACCCCAACCGGCGTTACCGGTGCAGGCCAGACGATCGTCATCACCTTCCCGTCCGACTTCAACTTTACGAGCAAGACGATCGCCTCGCTCACGTTCACGCACGGCGCGACCACCGGTGCCGAATCGACCGAGACCTTGGCAGCGTCGCCTTCGGCATCCGCCTGGGGAGCGGTGTTCTCCGGAACCCAGAACCGCATACTCACGCTTACGAACGCGACCGACGGTACCGGCGCCGCGGCCTTTTCGGCGGGCCAGAAGGGTATCATCACGTATGACAGCACGAACTCGATCAACGCCTCGACCGCAGCGAGTCACGTAACCACGCTGAACGTGAACGGCGACACCGGCAACATAACGACGACGCTCCTTACCGACGATACGGTCGTCGTGTCGGGTACGGTCAACCAGTCGATCACCTTCGCGGTCAACTCGAACTCGATCTCCTTCGGTACGCTCGACTCGGGGAACGCGCGCTACGCGAACACTTCGACCGGTTCCGGTTCCGACGTGGTCGCGCACACGCTCGCGGTGGCGACGAACGCGCCGTCCGGGTATTCAGTCAGCGTGCAGGGCGCGACGCTCACCAGCCAGCAGAACGCTGGTAACACCATCACCGCCAACGGTTCGACTCCCGCTACCTCGAGCACCGGTACCGAGCAGTTCGGCATCTACACCACGAAGGCCGGCGGCGTTAATGGTACAATTGACCCGACCTATGCAACCGGCTCTTCCTTCGGGTACGACGGCACCGCAGGCGCGGCAGCGACCTTCGCGACAGGAAGCTCCGCAACCGCAACCGAGACCTATTCGCTCCACTATATCGCCAACATCGCACCGACGACCGAGGCAGGTACTTACACCGCGAGCCTCAACTATGTCGCGACGGCTAACTTCTAAGCCGTTCATCGCGGCGGCGGCGCTCTTCTTCGCATTTTCGAGCGTCGCGCAGGCGCTGACCATCGCGCCGGCGCGCATGGAGCTTACGGGCGACCCCGGAACGACCGTCACGGGCGAGTTCGTCCTCCTCAACGAGGAAACGGGAAGCCGGACCTTCTACACGTCCGCCCAGAATTTCGAGGCGCGCGGCGAGACCGGCACGCCGAACTTCGTGGACGGCGATACGGGCCTTGCTTCCTGGGTATCGGTCCCTTCGGAGGTCACGCTCGCGCAAGGCGAGAAGCAGGCCGTGGCATTCAGCATCGCCATTCCGGCCGACGCCGACGCGGGCGGGCACTTCGCAGCCATCTTCCTTTCGACCGTACCACCGGGCGACGCGCAGGTGTCGATCGGCGCGAAGGTCGGCGTGCTCCTCCTCCTCCGGGTTTCGGGGGACGTATCCGAAGCCGGCGGCGTGTCGGACTTTGCCGCGGACGGATTCTTCAACGTGAGCCTGCCCGCCGGCTTTTCATACCGCTTCACCAATAACGGTGGCGACCGCGTGAATCCGCGCGGCGAAGTCGTCATCCGGAATCTCATAGGCCTCAAGAAGGGGGTGATTCCCGCCAACCCCGGAGAAGGGAACGTGCTTCCCGGAAGCGTACGCAAGTTCGAGACCTCCTGGGGAGACACGGCGGAAGCGCGCCCGTCCGGCTTCTTCGCCGCAGCTGGCTATGAACTGAAGCACTTCGCTTTCGGTCCCTATCGTGCGAAGCTCGCTCTAGCGTACGGTGTCGACGGAGAAGCGAGCGACTCCGCCTGGGTCTTCATGTTCCCCTGGCACCTCCTGCTCATCGTCCTGGTGGTGATCGTCCTGCTGCTCCCGCTCCTTCGCCACGGCCTGCGCCGGTATAACCGATGGATCATCGCAAAGGCACAGCAGCCGCGCTCCTAGGCCTCGTCCTCCTGCTCGGCGTCGTACCGATCACCAGTTACGGCCAGTCGGTGCAGCAGAGCGTGACCATCACCGCGACCGTCCCTGGCGCTCCTTCGGGCGGTGGTGGTGGTGGTGGTGGTGGCGGGGGTGGAGGGGGTGGGGGAAGCGGCGCCGTTCCCAAAGGCAAGGCGACGGTCGTCTTCTCCGGGCGCGCGTACCCCGGAAGCACCGTGACCATCCTTGAAAAGGGCTCCCGCCGCGGCTCGAGCATCGCCGGAAGCGATGCGACCTTCTCTTTTACGCTCCAGAACGTCGCGCCCGGGAACCATACGTACGGCCTCTACTCGACCGACCGCAACGGCGTCCGTTCGGCCACGCAGTCCTTCCCGATCAGCGTGACCACCGACCTCATCACGACCGTGTCGGGCATATTCATCGCGCCGACCATCGCCGTGAACCGCAGCACTGTCGCGCGCGGCGAGCCCATCACGATCCTCGGCCAGACCGCGCCGTCCGGCAATGTGTCGATCACCGTGAACTCCGTAAACAAACTCTCCTTTGTCGCTGCAGCCGACGCGGCAGGCATCTATGCCTACACCTTCCTGACCGACCTGCTCGAGGACGGACGCCACGAGGCGCAGTCGCGCACGACCATTTCAGGGACCGTGAGCGGGCTCTCGAACACTGCCGTATTCAGCGTCGGCGAGAACGCACTACCGGGGGCGGCCGCAGGAGAGAACGATCTGAACGGCGACAACCGCATCAACATTGTCGATTTCTCCATCCTCGCCTTCTGGTTCAAGAAGTCCGGCCCGCCATCAACGACCGACCTGAACGGTGATGGCGTCGTGAACCTGGTCGACTTCAGCATCATGGCGTACCACTGGACAGGCTAGCTATGCGCTACTCATCTCTCATCGTCGCACTTCTCATGCTGCTTGCGCTGCCAGCGACATCCTTCGCCGCGCGCCTCTACCTCCAAGCTCCGGAGGGGACGGTGCATGTCGGCGATACCATATCGGTCACGCTTATGCTCGACACCGAAGGAGAGGACGTGAATGCCGTCGAGGGGACCGTCCTCGTGTCAGACAATCTCGCCGTCACGGGCGTTCAGGAAGAAGGATCGATAGTACCGCTTTGGGTAGAGCGGCCAAGTGCCGGAGGGCAGGCAAGCTCCTTCTCGGGCGTCATACCCGGCGGCTTCCGCGGGGTGCTGAGCCCGTTCTGGGAAGGCGGGCATCCGGGGACCCTGTACACGCTCCTGCTCCGGGCGACCGATGAGGGGCCCGCGCGCGCGACGCTCGGTCCGTCCGGCCGCGCGTTCCTCAACGACGGGAAGGGGACGATGGTTGCGGTAACGACTGGCGATGCCGTTTTCACGATACAGGCAGGCGGGGAAGAGCAGGTGGAACCGGTTCCCGACACGACGCTACCCGAAGAGTTCGAACCGGAGGTCGCCTCGTCCACGGACATCTTCGATGGAGCTTTCTTCGTCGCCTTCGCGGCGAACGACCTTGCATCGGGGGTAGATCACTACGAAGTCGGAGAAACGCGCACGGCGCGTCCGGGGAACTTTGCGCACGCCGAATCCCCCTACCGCCTTACGGACCAGGGACTGCATTCGTACGTGCATGTGAAAGCGGTCGATCGCGCGGGTAACGAGCGCATCGTGACCCTGCCGCCGACGCACCCGACGCCGTGGTACGGCTCACCATGGCTCGCTATACTGATAGTGCTGTTCCTCCTCGGCGCAGTCCTCGCCTTCGTCCGCCACCGCTTCCATGCACGCTAATGCTTTTACGTACCGTGCTCTCGTCGTCATAGGACTACTCCTCTTCGCTCTTCCTGCGCACGCGGCGACCCTGTCGTTCACGGGCGCTTCGGGAACTGTCGGGCAGACAGTGTCGGTGTCGGTGCTCGTATCGGCTCAGGGCGGCGAGTCGCTGAACGGCATTTCCGCGCGCGTGAACTTCCCGACGGACAAGCTCACGCTCCTTTCCATATCGAAAGCAGGCAGCATCGTTACGTTCTGGGCCGAGGAACCGAGCTTTTCCAATTCCGCCGGCACCGCTTCGCTCGAGGGCATCGTCCCGAATCCCGGATACTCCGGGCAGGGAGGCCGTGTCATCACCTTCGTGTTCCAGGTGAAGGCGCCGGGTACGGCGACTCTCTCGTTCGGAAGCGCGTCGGTGCTCGCCAACGACGGACGAGGCACCAATGTATTGACGAGCGCCGGTCCGCGCACGCTTTCTCTGGCTTCGCCGGTGACTCCTGCCGTCGAGCCTTCCGTTCCCGTATCGAAACCTAAGCCGGTACCGATGCCTAAGACGGAAGAGGTCGGTCAACCGGATATTACTGACGAGACCGCGACCACTTCCGCTTCGGTCGAGCCCGCACTTTCTGAAGTCCCCACGATCTCCACCGGTGTCGCGCGCGAGTTCTCTCCGTTTCTCATACTCATTCTCGCCGTCATCGGATTGGTCGCACTCGCACTCGCGGGCGCATACGGCATTTCGCGCTTCCTTTACGGAGAGCGGATGCGCCGTCTCGCGCAAGGCGACGTAGTCCATCGCTCCTTCGGACTCCTGCGCAAGGACTTGAACGCGCATCTCGCGCGCTTGAAACGCCTTCCGGATTCGTCGCTCACGAAGAAAGAGATCGATTTCATCGACCAGTTCGAGAAAGACCTCGCAGACGTCGAAAGCATCGTCGAGAAGAAGCTCAAGACCCAAAAGTAATTTCCAGCGTCGGGATCCGTGTCGTCGTACGTTATACTCCCTATATATGCCTCCCGAAGACGCCGACAGCCCGCTTGAGGAGATGCGGAAGCGCCTCTATGCGCCGGGACCAGTCGAGTCCGCGGTGCAGCAACCCTTGCGCCACGACATCCAGCGTCCGGTACCCGTTCAACAGGGCTGGACGCCTCCGCCTCCTCCAATCGTGAAGACCCCGCGCGGATGGGCGGCCATGCCGTGGACGAGCCGTTTTCTCGTGGTCGCCGTGGGATTCTTCCTCATCGCCGGCGGCGTCGCCGCCTTCCTGTTCCTGCACGGGTCGCGTTCCATCTCGGCGGAGAACGTGGCCATCGACACCGACGGGCCTCCCTCGATCGGGAGCGGGGACACGGTGGCCATCGTCGTGAAGGTGAAGAACAATAATCCGGCGACCATCACGAACACGAACATCGTCATCGACCTGCCTGCGGGCACCCGGCAGGCGGTCGACAAAACGCAGCCTTTCGACCACTACACCGACACGCTCGGCGATCTCGGCCCCGGTGCGGAAGCGTCGCGCACGGTGAACGCGGTCCTGTTCGGCGCCCAGAACCAGGTGCTTACGGTGCCGATACGCGTGGAGTACAAGGCCGAAGCGTCGAATGCGTCTTTCGTCACGGAAGGGGAGTATACGGTGACGGTGACGACCTCGCCGCTCTCGCTCACCGTCGCCGCGCCGAGGGAAGCGGCATCGGGGGAGCCGTTCACGCTTGTCGTGACGGCGCGGAGCAACGCGCCGACGCCGCTCGAGAATGTGGGCGTCGAGGTGAGCTATCCCCCAGGATTCACGCCCACGAACACCATCCCGCGTCCGTCCACGGGAACGCTCTTCAGCCTCGGCACGCTCGCTCCGGGGGCGCAGCAGAACGTCAGCATAAACGGGGTGCTTACGGGGCAGGATACGGACGAGCGCGTGTTCCGCATCAGCGCCGGTACACGCACGTCCGCCGACGCGACGACAATCGCGCTCCCGTACGCGAGTACGGACGCGCTCGTGCAGGTCGCGCGGCCGTTCCTCGCGACGATCCTGTCGCTCAACCGCGATACGGCGGACACGGTACTCGCGCCGCCCGGGCAGTCCGTGAACGGGACCCTCTCGTGGAAGAACAACCTTAACGTTCCGGTGTCGGACGCGCAGATAAGCGTACGGTTCTCGGGCAGCGGGTTCGATCCGGCGCAGGTCTTCGCGCAGAGCGGCTTCTACCGTTCGAGCGACTCGACCCTGCTCTTCTCGAAGGATACGGACCCCGGGCTCGTGCAGCTCCTTCCGGGCGACACGGGGAACGGCTCATTCTCGTTCATTCCGAAATCGGCCGCGGCGCTTGCCGGCGTCCCGAGCCCGGTCGTGATGCTTACCGTCTCCATCGCGGGGAACCGCCTCAGCCAGACGGGCGTGCCGGAGGCGGTCTCGTCCACGGTCACGAAGACGGTGAAGGTCGGCACGAGCGTGAACTTCACCTCGCGTCTCCTCCGAAGCGTCGGGCCGTTCACGAATACCGGCCCGGTGCCGCCGAAGGCGAATGCGGAAACGACGTATACCGTCGAACTGTCGGCCGTGAATTCGGTCAACGCCATCGCCGGCGCGCAGGCGGTCATGGTCCTTCCTTCGTACGTCCGCTTCACGGGCGCGGTCAGCCCTGCGGGCAGCGTGACGTATGACGAGCGTACGCGTACCGTGACCTGGCGGCTGAACGACCTGGCCGGCGGCGCGACCGGAAAGGCCTCGTTCCAGATCGCCTTCCTGCCGAGCCTTTCCCAGGTCGGGATCAGTCCCGTCCTGATACCGGAGCAGACCTTTACCGCGACCGACCGCTTTACGCAGGGGCCGGTCTCGGTAAAGAGTGAGCGCCTCACGGCGCAGTTCTCGGAAGATCCGGCATATCGTTCCGGAGAGGGCCTGGTCACGCAATAACCTATATATGAAAGAGAACCTGATGGAGAAGATCGTTTCGCTTTGCAAGAGGCGCGGATTCGTATTTCCGGGCTCCGAGATATACGGCGGGCTTGCGGGTACGTATGACTACGGTCCGCTCGGCGTCGCTCTTAACGAGAACATCAAATGCTCTTGGTGGCAGAACTTTGTATACGAGCGCGATGACGTCTACGGCGTCGACGCATCGATCCTCATGACACCCCGCGTATGGGAGGCTTCCGGTCATACGGAAGGATTCACCGACCCGCTGGTCGAGGACAAGGTAACGCATAAGCGTTATCGTGCCGACCATTTGCTTGAAGATGCGGGTGTGGATACGCATAACCTTTCCGTGAAAGACATGGGAAAGCTCATGGCGGAGAAAGGGATGAAGAGTCCTGACGGTAACCCGCTTACGGAACCCAAGGTCTTCAATCTTCTGGTCGAAGCCGGCATCGGCGCGGTCGAAGGCCAAAAGGAGTCCGTATACCTTCGCGGCGAGATTACCCAGGGCGTGCAGGTGAACTTCAAGAACGTGCTCGACTCGATGCATCCGAAGCTGCCGTTCGGCATCGCACAGATAGGCAAGGCGTTCCGCAATGAGATCGTCCCCGGGAACTTCCTTTTTCGCGTACGCGAATTCGAGCAAATGGAGCTTCAGTACTACATCCGTCCGGAAGCCGGAGAAGGGAAGAAGCAGTATGAATATTGGAAGCAGCGCAGCATGGACTGGTATCGGGGGCTCGGCATCCGGGAGGAGAATTTGCGCTTCAGGCAGCACGAGGAGCACGAACGCGCGCACTACGCGCAGGAAGCATGGGATATCGAATATCAGAGCCCGTTCGGATGGAAGGAGGCATGGGGCATCCATCACCGCGGCGACTGGGACCTGCGTCGACATCAGGAATATTCGGGCGTGCCCATGACGTATATCGATGAGTCGGGAGAGAAGATCATGCCGTGGATAATCGAGACCTCGGGCGGCGTGGGACGCGCGTTCCTATTCATTCTCCTCGACGCATACCGCGAAGACGATCTCGGCGGCGAGACGCGCACGTACCTCGCGCTCGCGCCGAAAGTGGCCCCGGTGAAGGCGATGGTGTCGCCGCTCCTGAAGAACAAGCCGGAACTGGTGGAGAAGGCGCGCGAAGTGCGCGATCTGCTCCGCAAGGTGCATCCGGCGATCGCCTGGGACGATAACGGGAACATCGGCAAACGGTACCGCCGCCAGGACGAGATCGGCACGCCGTTCTGCATCACGGTCGACTTCGACACGCTCGGCGAGAATCCGAGCCTTACGGACACGGTCACGCTCCGCCACCGCGACAGCGGGGAACAGGAGCGGCTTTCAGTCGCCGAGGTCGCCGAGAGGCTTCGTGACGCGCTCGCGTAGCCGCGAAAGGGCCTTAGTGCTACGCTAGGCACTATATGGACGCGAAGGTCATATCCATCCAATCGAGCACGTTCATCCGGGCGATCATCATCGGGGCCCTGGCGTATGCCGTCTGGACCCTGCGTGAGCTCGCACTCCTGGTATTGACCGCGATCGTCATCGCCTCGGCGATCGAGCCGGGCGTGCTCTTCTTCGTGCGGCATCGCATACCGCGCGTGCTCGCCGTCCTCGGCATGTATGTCGCCGTCTTCGGCTCCCTGTTCGGCATCGTGTACTTCTTCCTCCCGCCGATACTGAGCGACATCCAGGGTATCTTCTCGCTCATCCCGCAGTACCTGGGCTCGCTCAATCTCCCGGGACCGTTCGGCGACCTGTCGCAGCTTGTGCCAGCCGCGCAGAGCTCGACCGGCGCCGAGTCGATATTCAATTCCATTCTTACCTTTCGTTCCGCGTTCACCGGCTCGTCGGAAGGCGCGTTCAAGCTCATGGCGGCGTTCTTTGGCGGTATCGTGTCCTTCATCCTCCTGGTGGTCCTCTCGTTCTACTTCGCGATGCGGGACACGGGCGTCGAGGACTTCCTCCGCCTCATCACGCCGGCTAACCGCGAGGAGTACGTCGTGGGGCTCTGGCTGCGCGCGCAGAAGAAGATCGGCCAGTGGATGCAGGGACAGCTCCTCTCGTCCGTCATCGGCGGCGTCATCGCGTATCTCGGCCTTCTTATACTTGGCATTCCGTACTCGTTCCTCCTTGCGGTATTCACCGCCGCGATGATGCTCGTGCCGATCTTCGGCTCGTTCCTCTCGGCGCTGCCGGCCATCGCGGTCGCGTTCTCCACGGGCGGCACCACCCTCGCACTCATCGTCGCCGGACTCTACGTGATCATCAACCAGTTCGAGTCGCATCTGATACATCCATTGGTGGTGAATAAGGTGGTGGGCATACCGCCCCTGCTCGTCATCCTCGCCCTCATCACCGGGTACGAGCTCGCCGGATTCCTCGGCGTACTCATCGCCATTCCGGTCGCGGCGGCGCTCCGCGAGTTCCTGAACGATTACGACCGCGGCAAGCGCGAGGCGGTCGAGTTGGCATAAACGACATAATGGCGAAGTACTTCACGACGACGCTTCCATACGTGAACGCGGACCCGCACCTCGGTACCGCGCTCGAATTCGTCGAGGCGGATGTGCTCGCGCGCGCCGCACGACTGCGGGGGGAGGAAGTATTCTTCAATACCGGCACCGACGAGCACGGCACCAAGATCCTGCAGAAGGCGCAGGAAACGGGGAAGGACCCGCAGGCGTACGTCGACGAGTATGCGGCGCGGTTCAAGGCGTTCGTGGACCGCCTGAACATCTCGTACAGCGCGTTCACGAGGACGACGAGCCCGGGACACAAGGCGGCCGCGCAGGCGTTCTGGAAGCGCTGCGAGCAGGCCGGCGACATCTATAAGGCGATGTATGAAGTGAAATACTGCATCGGGTGCGAGCTCGAGAAGACCGACTCGGAACTCGACAACGGACGGTGCGTCATACATCCGCATCTCGAGATACAGCTCATTAAGGAGGAGAATTACTATTTTCGTTTCTCGAAGTACCAGGAGCCGCTCCTGAAGCTCTACGCCGCGCGACCCGACTTCGTCGTGCCCGACGTGCGCATGAACGAGATCCGCTCATTCGTGGAACGCGGCCTGAAGGACTTCAGCATCAGCCGACGTAAGGAGAAGCTCCCGTGGGGCGTGCCGGTGCCGGGGGACGATGAGCATGTCATGTACGTGTGGTTCGATGCGCTCGTGAATTATATTTCCGTCATCAACTGGCCGCGGGAGGAAGGTGGATTCCAGAAGTGGTGGCCGGGCATACAGCTCGCCGGGAAGGACAACCTGCGCCAGCAGTCGGCGATGTGGCAGGCGATGCTCATGTCGGCCGGAGTCGCGCCGTCCAGGCAGATATTCATACACGGGTTCATCAATTCCGGCGGGCAGAAGATGTCGAAGTCCTTGGGGAACGTCATCGATCCTGTGGCGCTTGCGGACACGTACGGCGTGGACGCTGTCCGGTACCTGGTGCTCCGGCACGTGCATCCCTTCGAGGACTCGGATGTTACGGAGGAAGGGCTGAGGGAGGCATACACGGCGAACTTGGTGAACGGCCTTGGTAACCTGGTCGCGCGGGTGATGAAGCTCGCGGAGGAGCATCTGCCGGGTCCGGTCGTACTCACCGACGAGGATATGAGCGTCGAGGACGCCTTCTTCAAGAAGGTGGAAGCATACCGCTTCAATGAAGCGATGGACCTTATCTTCGAGCATATCGGCAAGGGCGACGAGTACATGACGAGCACGGAGCCGTATAAGAAAATCAAGGACCAGTCCACGAAGGCCGAGGCGCTCGCCGACATCGAGAAGCTCGTCCGGCACCTCGCGAAGGTCGCCGCGCATCTCGCTCCCGCCATGCCCGCGACTTCCGAAGCCATTCTTACTACGGTCCGCGAGAACAAGAAGCCGGAGAACCTGTTCCCGCGATTGGATTAGCCATGCGGTATTTCGACGCGCACTGCCACATCCAGTTCCCGCAGTATGATGAGGATCGCGAGCGATTGCTGGCGTCAATGGAGGAGCAGGGCGTCGGCGGGCTCGTAGTCGGAGTCGACGAAGAATCGTCCGCAGCCGCCCTTGAGCTCGTGCGCCCGAGCGGGAGCTTGTGGGCAAGCGTCGGACTCCATCCGAACTCGGCTCACGAGTTTACGGACATTGAGCCGTACCGACAGCTTGCGAAGGACCCTCGGGTCGTAGCGATAGGGGAGTGCGGACTCGACAACTATCGCCCGGAGGACCCGGAAGTCACGAAAACAAAACAGCTCGAAGTGTTCGAGGCGCACGTGGCGCTTGCCGGAGAGACGGGAAAGCCGCTCATGATCCATGCACGCCCGGCGAAAGGAACGAATGACGCGTACCGCGACCTCATCGATATCCTCACGAGCGCGAAGAAGGAATACGGCGACGGCTTCCGGGGCAACATCCATTTCTTCGTCGGCGGCGTGGAAGAGGCGCGGACGCTCATCGAACTTGATTTCACGCTCTCCTTCACGGCCGTGCTCACCTTCGCCCGCGATTATGACGATGTCGTGCGCTTCGTCCCCGGGACGCACATCCTTTCCGAGACCGATTCGCCGTACGTGGCTCCCGCCCCGAATCGCGGGAAGCGTAACGACCCGCGGGCCGTCATACGGGTCGTGGAAGCGATCGCCGGTATCCGGAACGAGGACCCGGAAACCGTCCGTGTGGATATCCTCCAGAACGCGAGGAAACTCTTTAGCTTGCCTGCAGCTATTGCATAGAAACGGCGCGTTTGCGGGCTTTTTACTGCCGTGCTAGTATCGGCTAATCATATGGCAAATCAGGCAGAAAATAATGAATCGATCGAAGGCATAGAGGCCGCTGAAGAGGGTGACCTCACGGAAACCCGCGTCTACGAACTCGGTTTTCATCTCGATGGCGAGCTTCCCCAGGAGGAAGCAAAGAAGGCGTACCAGGGCATCCGTGACCGCATCACGGCCATCGGGACGGTCGTCGCCGAAGGCGAACCCACGAAAGTGCCGCTTGCCTACACCATTTCCCGCCAGGAAACGACCGGGCGCCGCGACTTCGACAGCGCGTTCTTCTGCTGGATCGCATACGAGGCCGACGGCGCAGGACACGAGGATATCGGCGAGTTCGTCCGCTCCCAGTCGAACATCATCCGCCACCTCGATATCCGCACGACTAAGGACGCCGCCAAGCATGCAGCCGAGATGCATGAGCTCTTCGCGCGCGCCGCTCTTGAACAACCTGCCTCCGAAGACGACGCTGCGGAGGTAGAACTCGATGCCGCGCTCAAAGAGGCGGGTGTATAATTCAGGAATTAGCATCTAATCCCTTAATCCGATGTACCTCAACAAAGCCTTTCTCTACGGCAACCTTACCCGCGACCCGGAAGTCCGCGCGCTCCCAAGCGGCCAGCAGGTCGCGACCTTCGGACTCGCCACCAATCGCACCTTCAAGAACAAGGAAGGGCAGCAGCAGGAACAGACCGAGTTCCATAACATCGTCGCCTTCGGGCGCACCGCGGAGGTCATGGGGCAGTACCTGAAGAAAGGCCGGCCGGTCTTCGTCGAAGGGCGCATCCAGACGCGTTCGTGGGAAGCGGAAGGACAAAAGAAGTACCGCACCGAGATCGTCGTCGATAACTTCCAGTTCGGTCCGCAGGCGGCCGGCGTCGGTGGAGGTTCGTATGACAAGGGACAGGCCCCCGCCGCCGATGGAGGTTCGCAGGACGCCGGAAGCGCGGGCGGCGACTCCATCCAGTATCCGGACGATGAGATCAATCCGGAGGACATCCCGTTCTAGGGAATTTTGACCGAATCATTTGTATATAGTAAGTTTACGCAATCATGGCACACCAGGCAGAACGCGAAGAGATAGAGAACAAGAAGTTCGTCGACTACAAGGACGTACCCTACCTCCGTCAGTTCATGAATCCGCACGCGAAGATCATGGGCAAGAAGCGCACGGGCATCTCGGCCTCCCGCCAGCGCGAGATCGCGCTCGCCATCAAGCGCGCGCGCTATATGGCGCTCCTGCCGTACCTAGCTGCCTAGTTAAAGGCTCGCCAACTGTGCGTCCTCGCAAAACCGCCCATTTGGGCGGTTTGTGAGTTATTAGACTCAGATGCAAATACACATTCTTTCCGGATTAGAATTCAGGTATGAACATCCTTAAAAGGATAGTGGTAAGCGGCTACACCCTCGGGCTCCTGTTGGTTGTACTAAGCGGCATCTCTCATAAGTTCGTGCCAGTCGGCTTTGCCACCCTCATTATTCCTCTAGTATTTGCGGTGGCTCTCGGGTTGATCCATTCGTCTATCAAGCGAGAAAAGATAGCGAGGTTAGAATGCGCCAAAGTTATAGGTATCTACTTTATCTCTCTGGCAGGTGGCCTGGTACTGGCCTTCCCCGGTATGGTGCAAGAGCTTTCCCTGCGCGGCGCGGTTCTTCTCGGAATATTTGGCTTCGTCTTTTACGGCGTACTGCTGTATATCGCTTTACGGCTCGGGAGCCGCCTTGCCAAATCTCCAGAAAATGCTAAAGTTTGAGGCATGCATAGAAACATATTTTCCGTCGTTCTCCTTGCGTGTATTTTCCTAGTGCCTTCTACCGCTGGCGCCGCTTCAAAAGTACGTATTAACCTCTTCACCTCAAGTTCTGCAGAGATCTTGTCCGGCGAAAGCGTTACCCTGATCTGGAATGTCTCGGGGAAACCCAATTGTCAGTTGCGAGATGATACGAATAACGATGGGAAATTGCTGAGGGATAACGTGGGACAATACGGGGAGCTTACGCTTACTCCGCAGAAAACAACGAAGTATATGTTGTACTGCACCCAGCTTAAATATAAGGACGGGCGAAGTATCGATCAGGGACAGGTCATATACTCAGACCAGGAAACGCTCAAAGTTACGGTCAAAAAAACTAAACGTTCTCTTGAAATACCTAATACAGGCAAGCCGACCTGTACGCTCAAAGCCGTCGACAAGTCCAAGAATAAGGTTAATGGGTCCGTAAAACTCGCGTGGACGAGCGTAGCGGCGGACTATGCGCTTCTCACGGTTGACTATGCGCACGGCTTCGACATCCACCAGAAGAAGCGCTACAAGCCAAAGGGCAGTCTGACACACAAGCCGGAACAGAGCGCGACCTACAGGCTTAATTTCTTCGGCAAAGGAGGAACGGCTGCCTGCGAAGCGCAAATAGATCGTAAGGGTTAGTCCGATTGCGTGCCTCTAAAGGCGTTAATCAGACTGTGCGTACGCAATGAAACCGCCCGATAGGGCGGTTTCATTGCGCTTGATTATGGAAAAACATATGCCCGCTAGAAAAGCGGACAGGGCGAATGGGATCCGGGGTGGCAGCTCAAGAGCAAGACAGCCCGGATCCCTACCCGGAATTGAATCCGCAACCGCATCACCGATCGGGCCCGAACGGGGAGGGGCTGGAAACCGGACTCTCCGATACTAACTATACCTTCCGGTCCTAGGCCTTTTCGACCCTTTCCACATATTCGCCAGTGTCGGTGTTGATGCGGATGATATCTCCGGGATTGATGAAGAGGGGAGTGAGTACGGTCGCGCCGGATTCGAGCGTCACCACCTTACTACCGCCCGTTGCCGTGTCGCCCTTCACTGCAGGCGGAGCGTCGGTCACCTTGAGGTCCATCTTGATGGGGATCTTCACCGTCGCGGGCTGCTCCTTGTATGTCATCATATCGACCGGCGAGTTGGTCTTGAGCCACCGTGCCTTGTCGTGCACGGCGTCCTCGGGGAAGGAGAAGCGGTTCTTGGGATTGCCTTCCTCCGCGAACCAGGACTCGCCTCGGTTCGTGTAGAGGTATACGGCCTTCATCGTGCCGATGTCGGCTTCCTTGACGGTCTCGCTCTGGTGGAAGGATATCTCGAGAACCCTGCCCGAGAGCAGGCTTCGGAGCTTGGTCTGGTTCACGGGCTTCCTCTGCTGCATCCGGAAGACGTGCGAGGAGAGGACCTCGTACGGTTCGTTGTTGTATTCGATGACTTTCTTCTGGGTGATCTCGTTGTATGAGAGGACGGCCATAGAGGGGTATCATACAGGAGAACCATGCCGTATTCAAAGGATCTCGACTCGCTGTCAGACGAACAGATACTCCGGCTTTCGCAGAAGAAGCCGGACGCTTTCGAGGTGCTCGTCGTCAGGTATGAGGACGCCTTCCTGCGGAAGGCGAAGAGCATTGTCTACGCGAAGGAAGATGCCGAGGAGGTCGTGCAGGATACCTTCACCCGTATCTATATCTATGCCGATCGGTTCAAGGCCCAGGAGGGAGCCTCCTTTTCCTCATGGGCATACGCGATCCTCATCCGTCTTTGCTATACTCGCTACGGGAAGATGAAGAAGGCCCGTGAGCGCACGCAGGCCCTCGAACCGGAAGCGTACGAGCGGCTTCCGGACGCGTCCGATTTCCTTGAGGACCTGTCGATACGGAGCGAGGTGCTCGCCGCCCTCTCGAAGCTGCCTGTAACCGCGGCGCGCATCCTGCGGTTACAATTCATTGAGGGGAAGACACAGGACGAGATAGCGAGGCTCGAAGGGAGCTCTGTCCCGGCCGTGAAGACCCGGGTCCACCGTGCTAAAAAACTTTTCAAACAAGCCTATGACCAACAGCAGTAACCTCAGCCGGAACGTGATGCGCCGCGTGCGCTTCGTGCACGCCGTGCGCCCGTTCACGAGCAACGCCGCAGGCGCCATCGCGCTCCTCGGTATCTCCCTGTATATGCTCGGCAGGGAAGTGTTCGTCGCGCAGGTGTTCCGCAACGTGCCTGCGGCGGACCTTTCTTCCATCCTGCGCTTCGCCGAAGCCGCCTTCCTGAATACGACGTTCGCCGTGCAGGCGCTCGTCGTCCTCGCCCTCCTTGCCGGACTCTGGCTGGCGCGCGAATGCGCGCGGTTCATGATCCCGGATCAGCAGCGCTACACCTAACTATGTTGAAAGGCACGATCATCGAACAGAGCCTGGACGATAAGGACATGCTGTCCCAGGTACAGATAACCCGGACCTGGCGGGAAGGGGACCGGGTACTCCACGACGTTCTCGTAGAACAGGGACGGGTCCCGGACCTCGCCCGCTGCCTTGCGGACGGCCCATGGTACATCCACCTCTGGACCCCGGGCGAAGACGAGTTCCTTGTCCTATTCAAGGAAAAGACCTTCCGGGTAAGGCGATCGGATCCCGGGTCGCTCGAGGACGCAGTTGCATACGGGAAATCGCGCGGTATTCCCGAAAAAGAGCTGGATTTCCCGACGGATTAAGGGCTATTACGCTTCCGCCAGCTTCACCCTGATCTGCTTCAGGAGCTCGTTGGCGATCGGCTTGTTCTCGCGGAGGAACGTGCGCGTCGCGTCGTACCCGCGGCCGAGCTTCGTCTCGCCATAGCTATAGCTCGTCCCGGACTTCTGGATGATGTCGAACTTCTCGCCGAGCGCGATGATCTCGCCCTCGCGGCTAATGCCCTCGTTGTACATGAGGTCGAACTCGGTCGTCTTGAACGGCGCCGCCACCTTGTTCTTCACGACTTTCACGCGGGTACGCCCGCCCACGACCTCCTCGCCCTTCTTGATCTGCGCGATCCTGCGGATATCGAGGCGCACTGAGGTATAGAACTTGAGGGCCTTGCCGCCGGGAGTCGTTTCGGGGTTCCCGAACATGACGCCGATCTGCATGCGGATCTGGTTGATGAAGATGACGATGGTGCGGCTCTTTGCAGTAATGGCAGTGAGCTTGCGGAGCGCCTGGCTCATGAGCCGGGCCTGCTTGCCCACGTGATGCGCGCCCATGTCGCCTTCGATCTCGTCCTTCGGCGTGAGCGCCGCGACCGAGTCGATGACGATGACGTCGATGGAGTTCGCCCGCACGAGGGACTCCACGATCTCGAGCGCCTGCTCGCCGGTGTCCGGCTGCGAGATGAGCAGCTCCTCCAGCTTCACCCCGATCTTCCTGGCGTACTGCGGGTCGAGCGCGTGCTCTGCGTCGACGAACGCGCACACGCCGCCCGTCTTCTGCGCTTCGGCGATGACGTGCAGCGCGAGCGTCGTCTTACCTGACGACTCCGGGCCGAAGATCTCGACGATACGTCCGCGGGGAAGTCCCCCGATACCGAGCGCGCTATCGAGCCCGATGGAGCCGGTCTGGATGAACGGCATCGCGGCCACCTTGCCGGAGCCGTATGTCATGATGGCCTCGTCACCGAACTTGGTCTTGATGTCCTTGATCGCGAGGTCGATGGAGCGCCGCTTGCCCTCCGCGTCTCCCGAGAGCTCCTTGACCTCGGCGGTCGTAGCGACCGGCTTCGATGGCTTCTTTGCTGCTTTTTTTACTGGCATATGAAAATCAAACTAATGAATAAGACTTACTAAGGAACGAACACCTCACGTCGCTCATAGACGCTCCTGCCGAAGCGATCCGTCGCCGTTAAAGACAGTATAGCGCCCCCGGGCGGGAGCGTCAGGGTCTTCTCGAAGCGCCCTTCGCCGTCGATAAGCAGGATGCCGCCGTTCAGGAGCAGGGTCTCGGTATGGAGGGCGCGCCCGGAGAGGGTGATGACTCCCAGCGCGGACCCGGTGACTTCCGTTTCAAGGCGTATTTCCGGGCCCCGAAGGAGCGGCCAGGCCTTCACGGAGCCGTATCCGAGGACCAGGAGGAGTATGATACCGGCCGAATAGCGGATGAACATATGAAGGAATTATAACGATTTACTGAAAAACTGTATATTTACGTCCCACGAATTAGTTCGAAACTCAGTACGCCAAGATATTAATAAGCAAATGTCCCCGACGGTTCGGGGACATTGCACTCAGATCAGCTTAAGGATTGGTTGTGGTGGAGTTCACCGTGGTGGTGCTGTTGAATGTGTTGTTCATTGGGGTAGGGACATCGACGTTCTGGACGCGGTTTTCTACCTTCTGAGGGACATCCTGTACCGCATCACGTGCGTCGTCAGCGTCGCCGCCGAAAACGAAGAAGGCAAGCAGAAGAAGAATGACAATTGCCACAATGGCAACAATCCATCCTGCCGAGCTGTTACCGTTGTCTCCGTTTGGATTATTTACGATAGTAGACATACTAGCTAGTTGTTTTTAGTTCTGCGCACCTGAAAAGTATAGATGAGCTTGCGTGACGAGTTTATGAAGCAGCGTTCCAACATCGTCCCAGACTGCCAGCAATAAAGAAATGCCGCCCTAATTCCGGGGCGGCTCGGTCGCACTTTGCTCGACTGGACCCTTGGGCCTCTTCCAAACCTGCCAGGCGAGGTAGAGGCCCGTCAGTTCGCTTAGGACCTCGGCGGTAATTATTAGGGCGATGCCGTACGTCCGACTGAGCAATTCACCTTGCCAGCCATAAAGTCCGAGCAAATATATTCCCATAAGGCACCACCACCATCTCTTAAGCCACTTTGACACTCCGCCGCTCGCCATGAACAGGCGAATCTCCCACGCGGTTATCAAGGTGATGATGTCGATCGTCTTTGCGACCTTCGGATGTCGCGCAGTGAATCTTCCCCACCATCGCGTACCCATGAGAACCATCCACCAGAGCGCGCCGAATGCGGCGTAAACCAGGGGTGGCCAGAGAAGGTTGGTCCGGTGTCCTCCCCACACTGCTCGGAACAGACATGAAATTGTGAGGATTGCAAAGAAAACGAGACTTGCGTCCCTGGCAATTCCTTTGTCCTTCCCCGATTCGTAACGTGGCCAAAAGGCGGCCCGTCTCCATGAGAGATATCCCTCAGACATGCGGGCCTCCTTTCGCTAATGTCCTTCTGGATTATACTGAGAATCTCGATTTACACAATAAAAATTTCCAACATCGTCCCAGGCAGTCAGACGCAGAAGGTATACTTTCTCCATGATCCATATACTCGGTGGGGCCTCGCGTTCGGGGAAAACGCTGCTTGCCCGTAGAGCAGTTTCTGAAAAGGGAGTTCCTTATTTCCCACTCGATGCTTTATTTGGCGGTTTAGCCAATGGAACGCCGCAACTCGGTATTGCCTACGACCAGCCCTTCATTGAACGGGCTGAACGGATGTGGCCTGTGGCGAAACCTCTTCTGGGGTTCTTCTTCCACGAGGAGCGCGACTTCCTCATTGAGGGTGATTCGATCCTGCCAAGCCAAGTAAGTGAACTAATGCTTGAAGGTCATCAGATTAGAAGTTGTTTTATCGGGTATGCAGCACTAAACAAGGAAGAGAAGCTCGCTCTGGTGAGAGTTCATCACCAAGGGCAAGTTGATTGGACGAAGGGCCATTCTGACGAGGAAATGCTGAAGCTAATTGAGGAAATGATCCAGTTCAGTAAGTACTTAGAAGCAGAATGCGGAAAGTACGGGATTCAATATTTCGATATCTCTCATGACTTTGAGAAGCCGCGCGAACAAGCCTTTAGTTATTTATTTGCAGACCAGGGTTCCAAAGTCGTCCCAGGCGGCCAGTTCGTAGAGTAGACTGAACGCATGCCCAAGATACTCTTTATTACCGGTTTACCGGGGTCAGGAAAGACTACCTATCTTGAAACGCACCAAAAGGAATTCGGCAATGCTCTTATATGCGACGATTTCTATAAATCTGCGACCACTGGGCCGCGCAAGTCTTTAGAGTTTGAGGGAAGCGCATACTTTGAGGATATACAAGCTGCCTTGCAAGAAGGGAGGGATATCGTTATTGCGGATATACTTTTCTGCGATCCGGCTCGTCTGAGAGAGGCTCAGGAAGGGATGGGACGACTGCTCTCAAAACTAAACGCGACTACAGAAGTCGAATTCAGATTCTTTGAAAACGACCGTGCGTCATGTGTCCGAAATATTCATAATCGAAGCCGGCCAAAGCGTGTAGAAAAGGAGCTGGCCTTTATTGAGGAATTTTCGGACCAGTACGTTATTCCTGAGGGGTCTACAGTATTGCCAGTCTACAAGGCATAAAGATTCCAACGTCGTCCCAGACGGCCGTCACTGACTTAAACGTTACGAGTGGCTTGAAAAGTCCTAGAATACCTCCTCTTCATCCGAGCGCGCAGTACCCGAGGACGAAAGCACATCGCGGGGACGCGAGCCGTCAGCCGGACCGATGACGCCCTTCTCCTCAAGGATATCCATAAGACGTGCGGCGCGCGAGTAGCCGATGCGGAGCTTACGCTGCAGGTACGACGTGGAGGCGCGTCCGGCTTCCTCTACTGCCGCCTTCGCGTCGGGGTAGAGGTCATCGTCCGAGTCGTCCTCCATCGCGAGCATGATGGCCTCGTTCGGTTCGGCAGGCATGCCGCCGTTCGCGTTGCCGAGGTCGAGCGCGCCGAGGCTTCCGGCGTTGTTCCTCTTTATGAAATCGACGATCTTGCGTACTTCGGCTTCGGCGATGTAGGCGGTCTGTATGCGCACGGGCTTCTGCATGTCGCTAGCGAGGTAGAGCATGTCGCCGGCGCCCAGCAGGGATTCCGCGCCCGCACCGTCGAGGATGGTGCGCGAGTCAATCTGGCTCGCCACCTGAAGCGCCATGCGCGTCGGCACGTTCGCCTTAATAAGCCCCGTAATGACGTTCACCGACGGGCGCTGGGTGGAGAGGATCAGGTGGATGCCCACGGCGCGCGACATCTGGGCGAGCCTGACGATGCAGGCTTCGAGCTCGCGCGGGTATGTCTGCATGATGTCGGCGAGCTCGTCGATGACGATGGCGATGTACGGCATGGCTTCGGGAAGTTCCTTTTGGCCTTTCTTCTTCGCGGGCTCGAAGACGTTCTTATGATATGTATCTATGTCGCGGCTCTTCTCGGCCTCGAGGATGTTGTACCGGCGGTCCATCTCCTTTGCCGCCCATTTGAGGGCCAGGATGGCCTTCCTGGGGTCCGTGATGACCGGTGTCAGGAGGTGCGGGATACCGTTATACATAGTCAGCTCCACGCGCTTCGGGTCGATCATGATGAATCTGAGCGCGTTCGGGCCGCTCCGATACAGCAGGGAAGTGATGATCGCATGGATGGCGACCGATTTACCGCTGCCGGTCGCGCCCGCGATGAGGCCGTGCGGCATCTTCGCGATGTTCACGTAGTGCGGAGTGCCGGTGATGTCGCGTCCGAGTCCCGCCAGTATCGGCTTATTGCTCGAGTTCCATTCGGGAGCCGAAAGGATGCCGCCGAGACCGACCATGGCCTTGGATGCGTTCGGCACCTCGATGCCGACGAGGGATTTGCCGGGAATGGGTGCCTCGATACGCACCGGATGCGCGGCGAGCGCGAGCTCGAGGTTGTTCTGCAGGCTGATGATCTTGGAGAGGCGCACGCCCTCTGCGGGCTTGATGGCGTATCTGGTTACGGTCGGGCCGACTGACACCTCGTCCATCTCCACGGAGATGCCGAAGTTCTGGAAGGTCCGCTTGATGATATTCGCGTTCGCCTTGATGTCGCCGACGCCAGGCTTCCCTTTATCGGCTCCGAGGAGCGCCAGGGGAGGGGGCTTGTACTCCGCGTCGAAGTTCGGGATAGCGGGAACGGCCTTCGCGGAAGTCGTCTCGTTCTCGTTGAAGATCGTTACGATCGGGTCGGCATCGGGTACCTCCTCGTCCGGGGCAACGGGCTCTTCCTCTATGTACTCCTCTTCGGGCACTTCCTCGTCGTCCTCAGCCTCCTTGCTGCCGGACGGGAAGGAGATGCGCACGTTCCCGAGCCGGTCGCGTGCACCGCTCCCCATCTCCATGAGCCTCTGCCAGAGCGCGACGATATCGGTCACGATACCAAGTCCGACCAACACAAGAGCAAGAAGAATGACGAACGCGCCGCCGAAGCCGAAGAGCCGCACGGCTTCCGCGCCGAGAAAGCGTCCGAACGCTCCTCCGAACGCGTCCGTCAGTACTCCGAAGAGCGTAAGGAGGGAAAGGGCGATGAGCGCGATGCCGATCGCCGTGAACGGCCCCACGAAGACGTCGTTCTTGAGGATCCCGACGCCGACCAGGATGGCGAGGAAGGGCAGGGCGAGGGCACCGACGCCGAACCCACCCCATGCGGAGAGGAAGATCATATTCCCGATGTCGCCGGCAAGCATGAGGCCGAAAGCCTGACCCGCGGCCCCGAGGGCGAGGAGGAGACCGAGCGCTATACAAAGAATAGCGGCGGTCCATTTCATGACCGCTTTGTAGTTGTCGGCGTCCCGCGCTTTCCGCCCCTTCTTCTTAGCCATTACAAAGACATTTTAGCACCTGCCGGCGACAGACCCTCACATGCTCGCCTTCGTTGCTCACTCACGGTTCCCATGCGGTTTCCCTTGGCCTCCCTCAAGTCGGCCGAAACGGCATGTCCCGTTCGCTCCGCACTCATGCGACATGTGAGGATCTGTCTAAGACGTTGCTAAATAGGACGAGGGGCGTATAGTGTCCCTTAAAGAAACTATGCAGGATAAAGGACAGAACAGGGAACTCAGGACTAACCGCGGAAGCGGGGAATTGGGCGACCTTGTCCTAGACAAGAGCATATTCTCCAACATCTTCGATAAGGACATCCGTCGTGTATACCTCTATAAGAAGGCTGAGAGGCTCGCGAAGGCCATCCACCTCATCGCGCCCGCGTTCTCGAACGCGCCCGCGCTCCGCGAGCGTCTCGAAGACGTCGCTATCGGACTCATCGATGCGGCCATCCTCCCGCCGCCCGACAGCCGGGACGAGCTTTCTCGGGAGCTTCTCACGCTGTCGAGCATCCTCGGAATCGCGCGAAGCGGAGGAATCCTGTCCACCATGAATGCGGATCTCATCGCACGCGAAGCGCACAGCCTCCTCCAAGAGGTCGCGAGCTACGAAGAGCCGCACCTGCTCCTTGATGAGATGCCGAGCCTCGCCACGCTCGCGAGGGACATGCATGCGCAGACGGGAAGGCCGGTACTCGGGCAGGTCCCGGCTCCTGTTTCTCCGATCATGCGACGGGAAGTTCTGCCGAAAGCGAAAGCAACAGATGCGCGGAGGACTCAAGGACAGTCTCAAGGACAGGTATCGGACAAGGGAGGTGCGCGCCGTGATGCGATCCTCTCGGTACTCAGGACGAAGGGCCCTTCGTATATAAAAGATATCTCCACCGTCGTGCGCGGAGTAAGCGAGAAGACCATCCAACGCGAGCTCCAGGCGCTTGTCGAATCCGGCAAGGTCACCCGCACCGGCGAGCGTCGCTGGACGACATATTCTCTGACGTCGTAGTAAGGGACCGGAGTCCCGCCGAGCCGCGTTGATTTTACGGCTGAGTTAGGCTATTCTTTAACATAGTGGTAGCAGGCGGTTCCTAGGAGAGGCTGAGGAATTCCTGAAGCAACTCCTAGGAAATACAACGGTTATCCACATTCAGGGGTTAAGGCACGTAGGCAGCTCGTCTGTATACTACGTAGGTACACCGAAACGACGGGGAAGGCCCGTGACGTTCGGTTACGTGCACGTTGACATTCATCTGGGCTTCACTCTTTCCGTACTATTACGTACATAGGGAACAGGGTGGAATCCGGAATATAGGTGCCCTGCCCAGGGCACCGGTTCAACGAAGCCGGACGTGAAAGCGACGGCACTTACGCGCGTCTTCATGTAAGGAGACGTTCGGAACGGAAGCACTGACCAGTTACGGATGGACTCGGAAAGGAAATCGGCATTTGCCAACTAGCCGATGGGACGTGAGTCGACAATGCGTCCTGTCGGATAGTGTGAAAGGTTCGTACGCGGGACTTGATCCCAAAGACACTTATTAAGCACAAGCGGGCGCATGCGATGCACCTTTAATAATTACATCGCATCGCATACGCTTCGTTCAAAAAATTAAAAACGAAAAGGTATATGACTAAAGCAAACACCCAGGTGATTGCAAAAGTAGCGGCGGTACTCGCCGGTGCTGGCCTCGTACTCTCGTCCTTCGCGATTGCTCTTCCAGCAGGCGCGCAGACCACGACTACGACCACCACCACGAGCTCCAGCGTTACGTTCGCA
>JAXDML010000008.1:0-30360 GCA_034666125.1 Candidatus Parcubacteria bacterium | reverse complement strand
TAGAACTTTTGGACCCTTTGAATTTTGGTGCCGCTGCGTTCCCACGCGGCGGCATCTTTTTTGTATAATGAATTCGGATACTAGGCGAATCTGCTATCGCCACGCGCGATAGCGGCCGAACTCCAGTGTCACTCGATACAGGGTTGTACGGACCATGGTTCGTGCGAGTGCGATCGTTTTACACGCAAAAGCGAAGACACTTGGTACCCCCTACCAAGGCATTCCGATGCCGCATACGATACAGCCCGGAGAGCATTCTATGGGCGGTGCTAAAGACGGTACGGGGTACGTAATGGCGGAACGCGTTCGACAATCGGCGCGTGCTGTACCTCAACGACTGGAACGGCAAGCGTAACCTGAACGATGGCAACTTCGATAACAGGTGGAATCGTCAGTGCCGGTTCCCGGCGCGTCGCCCCCGCAAATACTCTTCGCTTCTCAACCCCGCACTATTGCGGGGTTGAGTTTTGCTTCATGAGTTGCCCATTCCATCCGCCGAGCATCTTCCCGACTTCCTGAAGCACTTCCGAAAGCGCGACATACTTCTTCGTGTCGAGCGATTTCGATTCCCAGAGCACCATGAGGAGTATCTTGAGCGTGTCGAGCTTGCGTATGGCAAGCCGGATGGAAGGGAGCTTGTCGCCGCGCGGGAGGAAGCTCGCCGCAGCCATCGACTCGATGACATCGATCAGGAGCCCGTCTATCTTTCCCCCGAGCGTATAGCGCCGCGTCTTCGGGAGGGTTTGGTGGTAATCGGACCAGAGCAGATATGCGCGCTTCGCGCGCTCAAGGACCGGAAGAAGCTGAGGTGTAGTATGCATGGTATATGGCAGTAGTCCTTGACAATGTATTCGGCTGTATCATAAGTATACCGAACCTGCTTGACGCTTGGCAAGAGTTCCAGCGTGGTAAAAGAGGCCGAGCGGATGTCCAGGCTTTTGGCCGTAATCTGATGGCGAACGTCCTCGTTCTCCACAGGGAGCTCGTCGACCGGACCTATGAGCACGGCGGATACGACGCCTTCAAGATCGCCGACCCGAAGCCCCGGGACATCCATAAGGCGACGGTACGCGACCGTCTCCTCCATCACGCCATCTATCGCCAGCTCTATCCCTTTTTCGACCGAACATTCATTGCCGATTCCTATTCGTGCAGGCTCAATAAAGGGACCCACAAGGCGATCGCGCGGTTCAAGACGTTCGCGCACAAGGTTTCGCAGAATGATACCCGCACCTGTTACGTCCTGAAATGCGATATACGGAAATTCTTCGCGTCCATAGACCACCGTGTCCTGACGGACATCCTTGCGAAACGCATCGCGGACAAGGATGCGCTCTGGCTTCTCGCGCGCGTCATCGACAGCTTCTCGAGCACCGCTCCCGGGAAGGGTCTGCCGCTCGGCAACCTCACCTCGCAGCTCCTCGTGAACGTATACATGAACGAGTTCGACCACTTCGCGAAGCACGAGCTCAAGGCGGTACCTTACATCCGGTATGCGGACGATTTCGTCTTCCTGTCGCGTGACCGCGCGTGGCTCGATTCCCTTATTCCCCGGATACGCGTATTCCTCGGGCTCGAGCTTGCCCTCGAGCTCCACCCGAACAAGGTCTATATCAAGACGCTTGCTTCGGGAGTCGATTTTCTCGGATGGGTGCACTTCTCCGACCACCGCGTGCTCCGCACCGCGTCGAAACGTCGCATGCTGCGGAAGCTCGCGGACGCGAGTACGGATCAAGAAAAAGACGACAAAGCCGTCCGTGCCTCCTACCGCGGGATGCTCGGCTACGGCAACACGTTCAAATTACGGAAACAGGCGGGGCTTATAGAAGCTCCCTGATACGTTCGGCGATCTCTTTGGTGCGTGACGAGTCTATATCCTGTTTCGGCCAGAAGGAGAATTCCTCATGACTTTTGCGCGGGATAATATGTACATGAAGGTGAAAAACATCCTGCCCGGCTTCAGGTTCATGATTCGAGTTAATATGCACGCCTTTTGCTTCTACCGCATCGCGGACCGCTGGCGCTATCTTCCGTACCGTACTCATGACCGCAAGCCAGGTGGATTCGTCCGTTTCAAAAACATTCCTTACCGCTGTTTTCGGCACAACTAGCGTGTGGCCGGGTGAGACCGGTGCGATATCGAGAAAAGCGATAGTCCTGTCGTCCTCGTATACGATTTCCGCGGGAATCTCGCGCCTGATGATCTTCGTAAAGATAGTGTCCTCCATAATACGTCAAGGATACCTCGCGGACGTATTTTGATACAATACGAAAATAATGTTCTCGCTCCATAAGCCCCTCGACACCGATACGCGCGAAGCCCTCAGGCATCACGACGACCTTACGGCCGCGCTTCTCTCGCGGCGTGGCATTCGCACGGAAGAGGAAGCCGACGCATTCCTTTCGCCGTCGTACGACGAGCATATC
Organism: Candidatus Parcubacteria bacterium; assembly: GCA_034666125.1. Lineage (GTDB taxonomy): Bacteria > Patescibacteriota > Minisyncoccia > Phycocordibacterales > Phycocordibacteraceae > C7867-001. The sequence goes on along the minus strand of JAXDML010000008.1, from coordinate 27,933 downwards.
GGCGACCCGATGCTGATGCTTAATATGCCGGAGGCGGCAGAACGTGTGGCGCGTGCAATCAACGACGGCGAGCGCATCTGCGTCTGGAGCGACTACGACTGCGATGGCATTCCCGGCGGCGCGCTCCTCCACGACTTCTTCAAGAAAGCGAAGGCGAACTTCACGAACTATATCCCGCACCGGCATCTGGAAGGGTTCGGTCTGAACACGAACGGCATCGATACGCTTAAGAAGGACGGTGTGTCGCTCATCATCACGGTCGACTGCGGCATCGCGGACGTAGAACAGGTCGCGCATGCGAATGCGCTGGGTATCGATGTCATTATCACTGACCACCACCTTCCAGGCGAAGTGCTTCCGGACGCATACGCTATCGTCGACCCGAAGCAGGACGGCGAGACGTATCCGTTCCGCGACTTCTGCGGGGGAGGTCTCGCGTGGAAGCTCGTGTGCGCGGTACTCGCGACCGGCTTCAACGGACGCGAGGATATTCCCGTCGGCTGGGAGAAATGGCTGCTCGATATGGCGGCGCTCTCCACCATCGCCGACATGGTGCCGCTCCTCGGCGAGAACCGGGTCATCGCCAAGTACGGACTCCTCGTGATGCGCAAGTCGCCGCGTCCGGGACTCCAGCAGCTCTGCAAAGCGGCGCGCGTGAACCAGCGGTACCTCACTGAGGACGATGTGGGGTTCATGATCGCGCCGCGCGTGAACGCCGCCTCGCGTATGGGAAATCCGCGCGACGCCTTTGAGATCTTCACGACCTCCGACGAATCACGCGCCGAGGCGCTTGCGAAGGAGCTCGAGAAGATCAACCGCAGCCGTAGGGCGACGGGCGCAGCCGTCACCCGCGCCGTCCACGAGCGCCTCGAGACGCGGAAGGAGCAGGGTGAACTGCCTCCCGTGATCGTCATGGGGGACCCGGACTGGCGCCCGGGACTCCTCGGTCCCATCGCCAGCTCCATTGCCGACGAGTATGAGTGCCCGGTCTTCCTGTGGGGTCGCGAGGGCGGCACGACCCTGAAAGGGTCGTGCCGCACGGGGAATAAGAACGTTTCACTCGTCGCGCTCATGCAGGCGGTACCCGATGCTTTCACGGAAGCGGGAGGCCACGCGATGTCGGGCGGATTCACCGTAAAAGACGACGCTATTTTCACCCTCGAAGAGAAGTTATGCGAGGCGCTCGCGGCGCTTCCACCGGCACAGGCCGCAGACGCTGCCGATCTTGCCGACGCCGAACTTCTCGCGACCGAGATGCCGGCTGCCCACATGAAGCGCGTCGAGCGCCTCGCCCCCTTCGGCATGGGCAATCCCAAGCCCGCCTACGTGCTACATGATGTAAAGCTGCAGAAAGTTTCATGGTTTGGTAAAGGAGAGGAGCACCTGCGCATCTCTATTATGCGATCGGATGGGTTCACGGATGAAATAATGGAAGCGATAGCTTTTTATGCGAGACGGAGTCTCGGTGAGCGGTGCACAAAGCTCGAGGAAGGTTCCACGCTCTCCATCCTCGGCACCCTCGAGCACGACGAATTCTCCCGCGGCCGCCCGGTCAGGCTCCGCATCATCGCACTGTCCGCGTAATTGGAAATATCCATCATCTGCAGGAGGAGGGTCCGCCTTGTTATACTCCCCTCATGCAATTCACCCTTTACGCCGACGGGGGGGCGCGCGGGAACCCCGGACCTGCGGGCTCGGGCGCGGTCGTCTTCGACGCGGCAGGGAAGCGCGTCGTCGAGGTGTCCGACTATATAGGAGAAACGACGAATAACGTCGCGGAGTACGAGGCGGTGCTCCGGGGGCTCACGAAACTCAAGGACGAGTATGCCGAAGGGTTTTTCAACCACACGCCTGTCCTCGTGCGCATGGACAGCGAGCTCGTCATCAAGCAGCTGCGGAGCGAGTACAAGGTGAAGCATCCGAACCTGGTACCACGACATCTCGAGCTCAAGAACCTGATCGCGAGGCATTTCCCGAATATTACTTTCGAGCACGTACGACGGGAATTCAATAAGGATGCGGATGCGCTCGCGAATGAGGCAATGGATAGGGGGAAATAAGGGAAACTTTAGAGTTTCTGCAGGGAGATTTTATATTTATCTTTCCGTATCGTTAAAGCCGTCCCGAAAAGCTGAACCAGTGTGCCCGTTCCCGCGAGAAACCTACGAATCTACACCGCAGCCGACAAGAAGCGATTCTCGATGACGCTCCAGTTGAGGTTCTCGAGGAACGCCTCGACATACAGGTTCTTGTCCTTGGGCTTGTAGTCAACCATGTATGCGTGCTCCCAGAGATCGAGCGCGAGCACGATGGGAAGTCCCGACAATTGCCCGAGCTGATGGTCGTCCACCCACGCGGTGTGGAGCGTGCGTCCTTTCGGGTCGTACGCTACGACGACCCAGCCGATGCCGCGCGTACCGGTCACTTCCTTTATGTGCGCGATGAAACCATTCCAATCACCGTATTTCTCCTTCGCGGCATCGGCCAAGGGCGCTTCGGCGTTTGTAGCGGCCGCGCCTCCCTCGAACTGCTCGAAGTAGTACTCGTGCATGCGCATGCCGTCGAACTCGAAGCCGAACCGGCGCCGGAGCTCGTTGATGAGGTACGCGTTCCCTTCTGCGTCCGTCTCCTTAAGGCGCGCGATCTTCTCCATGATGAGGTTCGTGTGCTTCACGTATCCCTCGTAAAGCGCGAGGTGCACCGTTATCTGTTCCTTGGAAAGGCCTTTGAGCTCCGGAAGGTCGAATGTGCGTGCGGTGTAGGTCATGGGAGAAGGTTAATTGTTAGTGCTTTCAGTATAGCGCCGTCACATGAGCGATGGGAAGATGGTTTGGGAACGTTGACAGGTTCTGTGCTGCGGAGTTAGATGAAAGGCGGACCAACTGAAGGAGAACCGACGTGTCCGTGGCCGAACTGCTTCCGCTGGCCGCGCCGTTGCGCGTGCCTCCTCATGTACCTCCCGAAGCCGACCAGGGCCGTTTGGGGAGATATCGTCTCGACCGTTCCCGGCGAATGGCGTATTATTTTTCCGCCCTGAACGACCAGAATGCCAAGGAAAGAGCATTTTCTTACCTCGGCATCCTGGATGAGCTTCGGAGTCCCCATCACTCCGATGCCTTCCGGCGAGCCGGCGGTTTGCAGATCGTGCAAACTCCCGGAGAACGCCGGATCTATCCGCCTCGCCGGAACTGAGGTTAGGAGAACGGCACCCCTGAGGTGCCGTCTTCTTTTTATAGTATGTGAACCGGAATGCTTACTTCACCACCCCCGCCTTCTTTAGCGTCTTGTACGCGCCGTTCTTCCGGATGGTGCGGAGGCCCTTCGTCGAGACATCGACGAGCACGACCTTGTCGAGCTCCGGGACGAAGATCCGGCGCTTGTGGAGGTTCGCCTGGCGGCGTACCTTCCCGGTCGGGTTGAACTGGGTCGCGCGGGTACGGTTTGAATACCGCCCTCCCACTTGAGTCGTCTTTCCGGTAATCGCGCATTGGCGTGCCATAGTCCGTGCATGCTAGCATGGCTCCCATAGCCTAGGCAAATGGAACCGAACCTCCTCATCTTCAGCATCATCGCGCTCATTTTCTCGGTGATCATCCACGAGGTCGCCCACGGGTGGGCGGCGAACTCGCTCGGCGACCCGACGGCGAAGCTCGCCGGGCGCCTTACTTTAAATCCGATACCGCACATCGATCTGTGGGGGACGATCATCATTCCCGGACTCATGATATTTTCGGGTACCGGCCTTATATTCGGCTGGGCGAAGCCCGTGCCGTACAATCCGTATAACTTACGGAATCAGCGCTGGGGAGAGGCGGCGGTGGCCATCGCGGGCGTAGCCACCAACTTCTTTCTCGCTATCCTTTTCGGGCTCCTTGCCCGGTATGCGTACGCATCGGGTGCGGTCGCCTTCGGCGACCTTGCCGCCGTTGTCGTCCTCGTCAACCTTTCCCTCGGCATATTCAATCTCTTCCCGTTCCCGCCGCTCGACGGCTATACGTTCCTGCGCAGCATCCTGCCATATAAGAGCGCGATGGCTTTCCGCGGATTCGAGGAGCGCGTCATGCGCGGAGGCTTCCTTACACTTATCGTCTTCCTGTTCGTTTTCAGCTACTTCTTGGTCAAGCCCTTCACCGCGCTGATGCTCTACATTTTCCGTCTAATCGTCGGCGTTTAGTCGTACAGGACGTGGTCGCCGAAACGGCTCGCCGCTACTCTTCGGAGCGGTGTATGCTGGAACTATCTTCTCCATGGACACCATTGTCGACCATCTCATCAGCCCGCGCCCGTATCTCACCGCCCAGGACATCGCCTTCATCCGCGCGCAGATATTTTCCTTCGTGCCGAATCTGCTGGAAGCCATCGGTATCGTCATCCTCGCCTTCTTTTTCTATAAGCTCACGGCGACTCCGTTACGGAAGATCCTGATGCGGAGCGCGGTGGAGGAATGGCTCGCGCGCATCATCGCGTACAACGTCTACAAGGCTCTCGTTATCGTCGTCGCGTTGGTCGGCGTCCTGGGACAGCTTGGTATCCACGTGGGCGCGGCGCTTACCGGCATCGGTGTCATCAGTCTCGCGATCGGCTTCATCGCTCAGGACTCGCTCTCGAACATCGTCGCGGGCTTCCTCATCTCCATCGACAAGCCGTTCCGCGTGGGCGACTACATCACGCTCGGCGACCACTACGGACGCATCGACCTCATCACGATGCGCAGCACCCGCATCCGCACCCAGGACAATACGTACGTCGTCATTCCGAATCAGAAGATCATCAATGACGTCGTCGTGGACCATACGGCCAACGGCGACACGCGTGTCAATGTTGGCGTTTCCATCACGTACGAGTCGTCGGTCGAGGATGCGCGTAGCGCGATACTCAAAGAGGTCACGCACATCGAAGGCGTGCTCGGAAATCCCGCACCCGACGTAGTCGTCGACAAGCTCGCCGACTCCGGCGTGAACCTGCTGATCCGCGTATGGATAGCGGACTCGTCCAAGGAACGACAGATATATTTCAAGACCACGGAAACGGTGAAGCGCTCGCTCGATGCCGCGGGCATCGGGATCGCGTACCCGCATCTCGAACTCGTCGGTAGTAAGAAGTCGTAGTCCTAGGTGTGCGGATGTCGCGTCGGTGACGGGCGTTTGACTGAACCAAATTTCGGCTATATGGTTTAACAGGCATTCCTTGTACGAGTGCGAATCACCAGAAAAGCCGTTCAGCCGAATCCATCTTGTCGGAGGAGAGAAAGATGAGAATGATCGTCACCCCGAACCGGGGCGAAGGAGGTTCCGAGTTCCCGTGGCTCGTCCGGGAAGGGTGCGAACCCTTGGAGAGCGCCAGGCCTTTCCGCGCCGTTTCCGCGACCGGGGTCACCATGATCCGGCCGCCCGGTTCCGAGGGCCGGGAGCACGGTTGGGCCATGATTCCGGTGTGCAAAACTGCCGAAGGCTTCAACCCGCAGACCGGCAGCATGGACGCAGCTCCATTCGAGCCGGAGGGGGACATCCTGCACTTCGACAGCTACCGCTTCGCGAACCCCAGGAATCAGAGCATCTATAGCTGCCGCACGCTCCAGTTCATGCCCGACGGCATGATGTATTTCCAGTAGGCCACGGGACGTGGTCGGGCTCCGCAGCTCGGGGGAAGGGTCAACCCGCCCCACCCCGCTGCGGAGCCCTTTTCTCGTCCGGTATCCGGAAATCGGCCGGATGGAACCAACGTTTGCATTTATACGGCCATTCTTATATAGTCTTGCTACTCCCTCGGGGGAGTTTTCATTTCCTAAATGGCCACCATCAACCAGCTCACGAAGAAGTCCCGCAAGGACAAGACGACCAAATCCAAGGTCGTCGCCCTTGGCCGTGGCTTCAATACGCTGAAGAACCGCCCGACCTTCTATTCCTCGCCGTTCAAGCGCGGCGTCTGCACGAAGGTGACCACGAAGACCCCCCGCAAGCCGAACTCCGCCATCCGCAAGATTGCCCGCGTGCGCCTAACCAACGGCCAGGAGGTCACCGCGTACATCCCGGGCGAGGGACACAACCTCCAGGAGCACTCGGTGGTACTCCTGCGCGGCGGTCGCGTGAAGGACATCGGCGTGCAGTACACGATCGTACGCGGCAAGCTCGACACCGCCGGTATCGACAAGCGCCGCCGCTCGCGTTCCCGTTACGGCGCGAAGAAGCCGAAGGCCTAACTTTAATACACTATGCGCGGCCCACTAAAGAACAAGCATCCCCGTCGTCCCGATTCCGAATACAACTCGGAGGCGATCACCCGTTTCATAAACACCGTCATGTGGGACGGCAAGAAGGACACCGCGCGCAAAGTCGTGTACGACGCGCTCGAGATCATCAAGAAGGGCGAGAAGGACCCGATCGAGACCTTTGAGACCGCCATCCGCAACGTCTCTCCGCTCATGGAGGTCCGCTCCCGTCGTGTCGGCGGCGCGAACTACCAGGTGCCGCGGGAGGTCCCGCAGCAACGCCGCGTGTCCCTCGCGTACCGCTGGCTCATCAACGCCGCGCGCGCTAAGAAAGGCAAGCCGATGGCGCAGAAGCTCGCCGACGAAATACTCCTCGCGGTCAACAACGAGGGCAGCGCCATCAAGAAGAAGGACGACATGCACCGCATGGCGGACGCCAACAAGGCCTTCGCGCACTTCGCGTGGTAACGCGGATTTCATAACGAAAAAGGCCGCCCGCAAAGGCGGTTTTTCATATCCTCGATAGGCGGCAATGGTATGGTGTATGTCATGAACAAGGAAAGGGTCATCTCCGTCGTATCGGTACTAGTCGTATGTGCGCTTCTCTTCGGAGCATACGCGGTTTTGCGCAAGCCCCGTCCTACGGGCAGCGAATCCGTCATTCCCGTTCCGGAGCGAATCGCTTCCACGACCGTGCCGTTCGTTACGTATTCCAATACCGCGCTCGGCGTGAGCTTCTCGGTGCCGCAGGACTGGAAACAGGTTCCCGGAAATACTGTACGCATCGAATCACCGAATTTCGCCGAGGAAGCCGTACCCGGCACGAACGAAAAGCGCGTTACCGCCGGAGCCGCGCTGTCGCTCGAGAAAGAAGCTTTCCTCATAGACAGCTCGGAGGAGTACGCCGCGCTCATCGAGGAACTCCATAACAGCCCTGAGTGCACGAACTGCCTCACCGGGCACCGCATAACCATAGGCAGCGTAGCCGCGCATATGGGCTTCGCGTCGACAGGCACCCCGACCGAACCGAACGGCGCGATCATCTCCTTCGTCGCGGGCGGAAATCGGTACCGGCTTCTCATGAGTTTCGCTTCGTATACGCCCGCCAACCAAGAGATACTCGCAGAAATCATCCATACGTTCGCTTTCACGCAGTAGCAACTGTACGGCTGACATGAACCAGCACAGCGAGACGTGGCAGATAGGAAGCAGCAGTACGCAGGTTAATAAAGAGCCGTCCGAAAGTGCGCTCATTAAAATCGATCTTCTCTTCGGCGAGCGCGTTCGTGTACTCACTCGTAAAGATGTATGGGCGGAAATTGAGACAGACAACGCAGAACGCTACGTTGGCTTTATGAAAGCAGTTGATTTGGTCGAACCGTTCGAGCCGACCCATCGCGTTAACGTGCGATTCGCTCCCACGTATTGCGAACCAAATTTCAAGAACCCCGCACCTTCAGAGCCCCTCTATTTCAATTCGCTCGTTGCTATAGAGAAAAGCCGAGAAACTCCCGAAGGAGTCATGCATAAGCTTAAGGGCTCAGGATGGGTGTTTGATAGCCAGCTTTGCGCCGCTGACTATCGCGCTCCGGATTTTCTCGTTGAGTGCCTTAAGTTCCTCGATAGTTCGTACGGATATGAAAAACGAGGTGCGCTCATCGATTGCTCGACACTCGTACAAGCCGGATGCAGCGCCGCAGGCATCCCGTGTCCCTACGATGTGAAGTCGGGCGAGATGGAGAAACTCGGCGAGCCGGTGGAGTACGCTGCCGACTTTTCGAACCTGAAGCGTGGCGATCTCGTGTTCTGGACCAAAGACAAGGGAAGCCACGTGGTGATCATGATCGATGAGAGGAATTGCCTTCACGCGACTATTGCGCACCGCAAGTGCCTCATTCAGCCGCTGACCACGGTCATCGAGGAGCAAGCGCGCGATAACAATGGCCCGATAACAAGCGTGCGGCGTTTCCCGAATTACAAACCGAACCCATTTTGACGCGATTCGCTCTATTCTGTAAGTTTATACAGGGGTACTAACGCGTGAGGAGGCCTACCATGCAAGATAGAAAGATAAGCAAAAGCGGCCTCATGTCCTTGGACGAGGCGCTTTCCGGCCTTCAGATGCCGGATGGCACCCGTAACATGCTGGCGCTGGTGAATCTGCCGTACCTGTCCTTTGAAGGAATAATCCGCACGGGACAGATGGTGGTCAATAAGCGTCTCGTCATTGAGATAAAGGAGATCTTCACCGAACTCCTCCGTCTCAGATTCCCGATCTACCAGATGGTGCCGGTGTCGGCATTCGGATGGGACGACGACGCGTCCATGGAGGCAAACAACTCGTCCGCCTTCAATTACCGTCCTATCGCGGGAACTGACCGTCTCTCGGAACATTCCTTCGGTTGGGCCCTGGATCTTAACCCGGTGCAGAATCCTTTCTTCGCGAGAAGCGGGAATATCTATCCTGCGGGTGCGACCTACGATTTGTCCGTTCCCGGAACCATCGGTGCGGATTCTGAAGTAGCGGCCATATTCAAGGGCAAGGGCTGGGAGTGGGGCGGCGACTGGAAAACGCCCATCGACTACCAGCATTTCGAGAAGCCGTTTCGGAAATGACGGAGGCCCGGCCGCGCTACGCGCGACCGGGCCCTGTTTCTTGCCTTTTCCGCAGCGAAAACGTATTGTATAGGCAACGCAATCGGCGGGCTTTTTAATTTTTAGAACAACCACTACCTCATGAATCGCGATTATCCACTCGAGAAAGTGCGCAACTTCGGCATCGTCGCCCATGTCGACGCTGGCAAGACGACGACGTCCGAACGCGTCCTCTTCTACACGGGCTCCCAGCACAAGATCGGCGAGGTGCATACGGGCGAGACCACGACCGACTGGATGGAACAGGAGCGCGAGCGCGGTATCACGATCACCTCGGCCGCCATCACCTGCTTCTGGACCCGCACGAACGAGAAGGACAAGAAAGATCGCGAGAAGAAGTACCGCTTCAACGTCATCGACACGCCGGGGCACATCGACTTCACCGCGGAGGTGAAGCGCTCGATGCGCGTGCTCGATGGCGCGATCGTCGTCTTCGACGGCGTCGCCGGAGTGGAGCCGCAGTCCGAGACTAACTGGCGCTATGCCGACGAGGCCGACGTGCCGCGCGTCTGCTTCATCAACAAGCTCGACCGCACGGGCGCATCCTTCGAGGATTCGTACGCCTCCATTCTCGATCGCCTTTCGAAGAAGGCCGTACGTGCGCAGATCCCGATGGGCGCGGAAGACAAGTTCGAAGGCGTCATCGATCTCCTTTCGATGAAGGCGTACACCTTCACCGGCAACATGGGCGAGGACGTGAACGAGGGGGAGATCCCCGAGCAGTACCTTGCGGACGCAAAGAAGTACCGCGCCGACTTCGTGGAGCGCATCGTCGAGAACGACGAGGTCCAGATGAGCGCGTACCTCGAAGGGAACGAACCTTCATACGCGGACCTTCAGAAGACGCTGCGCAAGGCGGTCATCTCCAACGAGATATTCCCGGTATACACGGGTTCCGCGCTCAAGAACAAGGGCGTGCAGCTCGTGCTCGACGCGGTCGTCGACTACCTGCCGAGCCCGCTTGACCTTCCTCCGGTCAAGGGCGTTAATCCGAAGACGAACGAGGAGATAGAACGGAAGCCCGACGACAGCGAGCCGTTCACCGCGCTCGCCTTCAAGCTCCAGACCGATCCGTTCGTCGGCGCGCTGACCTTCTTCCGGGTGTATGCGGGAACGGTGGCCGCCGGTTCCTATATCTATAACGCGAACACGGGGACCAAGGAGCGCATCGGGCGCATCGTCCGGCTTCAGGCCGATAAGCGCGAGGAGGTGGAGAAGGTCTTCACCGGAGAGATCGCCGCCTTCGTGGGGCTCAAGGATACGAAGACCTCGCACACGCTCTGCGACGAAGCCAGCCCGATCATCCTCGAGCAGATCGTCTTCCCCGAGCCCGTGGTGTCTCTCCGCATCGAGCCGAAGACCAAGGCCGACCAGGAGAAGATGGGCATGGCGCTCAAGAAGCTTTCCGACGAGGACCCGACCTTCAAGATTTCGTCTGACGACGAGACCGGCGAGACCATCATCGCGGGCATGGGCGAGCTGCACCTCGAGATTCTCGTGGACCGCATGCAGCGGGAGTTCAACGTAGGGGCGAACGTGGGCAAGCCGCAGGTGGCGTACCGCGAGACGATCACCGGCACTGCGGACGTCGACAACAAGTACGTGAAGCAGACGGGCGGCAAGGGACAGTACGGCCATGTGAAGATCAAGGTGAAGCATCTCGAGCCAATCGCGGATCCGGAGGCGAAGGTCGCGAAGAACGTCACGCGTGAGGACCACTTCGAATTCATCAACAACATCAAGGGCGGCGTCATCCCGCAGGAATACATCCCGGCGGTGGAGAAGGGCATCCGCGAATCGCTCTCGCGCGGCATCCTCGCCGGCTACCCGATCGTAGACGTGTCCGTCGATCTGTACGATGGCTCGTACCACGAGGTCGACTCGTCCGAGATCGCCTTCAAGATCGCGGCCAGCCAGGCATTCCAGGAGGCGACCCAGAAGGCGAAGCCCGTCATCCTCGAGCCGATCATGAAGGTCGAGGTCGTGGTGCCGGACCAGTTCATGGGCGACATCACCGGCAACCTCTCCGGAAAGCGTGGCGCTATCGAGGGTATGGAGGAACGCGGCATGAATAAGGTGGTGAACGCCAAGGTACCGCTCTCCGAGATGTTCGGATACACGACGACGCTCCGCTCCATGACCGAAGGCCGCGGCTCCATGACCATGGAATTCGATCACTACGAGATCGTCCCGTCGAACGTGGCGCAGGACATCATCGCGAGCAGGAAGTAAGGCTCTGGTACGGAGAAGAAAGGCAGAAGTCCCGGGAACGGGACTTCTGCCTTTCCCATGAGTCGCTATGGACATTGGAAATTGTAGGGGGATAATGGGCGTATACCAGTAGCTATCTGCCTATGTCAGGACTTAACGGTTTTAAGACCCCTTTCGGTCGCCCCCCGCGTGCAGGGGTCGGGAAAGGCCCAGAAAGCGTGCCGCCATGGGAACCGAATGCGGACCAGCTTTCAGCACTTGGCAGCTCTCTTTTAGATAACCCTGCTGCCGATGAACTCGCGATTGCGCGGGCGTGGAAGCTTCAAGTACATCAGGATCGACCGCAATTCGGGCAGCCGAACCAGGGTGGCGCCGAATCTATGGTCCCGGATGGCGCAAGTTACCACGAGGTGGATGACTGGTCGACGCGAGTCATCGCCGCAGCCGAAAGGCCAGGAAACTCCTAAAATAACGCACGCGGAATTCCAATATTCAAGATATGGAAGCCCCAAACTCTCCCGACGGCAAGGACGCGGTAACGCCCAAAGCGGCTAAAGCTATAGGAGAGATACTCGGATCCACCGATGCTAATGCTACGGGCCAGGATTGGGTATATCCTGTTCCCGACACACTCACCCCACCTCAAGATGATCCGGAGCTCCGGTTAGCTTTGGGATTCGACGGCCTATCGGAGCCGCCAGTCCATCTCGAAGAGCCAATTCAGGGGGCTGAGGAGGTTATTGATATGGAGAAATGGAAGCTCGAGCACAGGAAGGGTAAGACGCCTTGAGCATGCGTTTTATGAAAAGGAATATCTTTTTGGCGATCATCCTTGTAGTAGTGGTACTTATCATCGGCTTCATCGTCACGAACCGGAAGGCAGTCGCCCCGTCGCCTCCTGCGGAAAACGGAACGGCGACCTCCACGGCGCAAGCGGCAGAGCGCACGTTCTCCTGGCGCTTCGAGACGACGGACGCGGACGATGGCATGGCGCCGCGCACGGAGGTCGCGCTTTTCACGGGCGGGGAAGCGTATGACGCGGGCGCGTATGCGGGCTCCTGCACCGAGATCGCCGAAGAAAATCTCCTTCCCGGAGAGGTTTCGGGAGTCCTCTGCTGGTGGGCCGGAGGCGGCGATGAGATCGGGGTATTCAGGGACGAGGATCTCAACTACTTCCTCCTTCATGGTATCCAGGAAGAAGGGACCGCCGAGTCGGATGGCTTCCGGGGCGACTTCAAGGAAATCGCCCTTATCAAATAAAGCTTGACCCGTATAGCGCCGCGCGGTACCTTAGGGATAACGCGAGTACGGCGCTCTTTTACATGTTCGCTTGTCATAGGATGGGCGATACTGGTAAAAGCGCTGCGCGGGTACGCACAGCCTTGGTCGCTGGGGAAACTCAGCAGGCGGCGACATTTATTTAGCAACTACCAGTAACTTACGAACCTATGGCAGCAGACGCATTCGATCGTTCGAAGCCGCACATGAACGTGGGTACCATCGGTCACGTCGACCACGGTAAGACCACGCTCACCGCAGCGATCCTGAACGTACTCAACCTCAACTCGGGCGAAGGCTACAAGGCCCGCGCCGAGAACGTCGATAACATCGACAACGCGCCCGAAGAGAAGGCGCGCGGCATTACCATCGCGCTCCACCACTCGGAGTACGAGAGCCCGAAGCGCCACTACGCGCACATCGACGCTCCCGGCCACGCCGACTACATCAAGAACATGATCACGGGTGCCGCCCAGATGGACGGCGCGGTCCTCGTGGTCGCCGCGACCGATGGCGCGATGCCGCAGACCCGCGAGCACATCCTCCTTGCCAAGCAGGTGGGCGTGCCGAAGATCATTGTCTTCCTGAACAAGGTGGACATGGTCGACGACAAGGACATGGTCGACCTCGTGGAGGAGGAGATCAAGGAGCTCCTTGCCAAGCAGGGCTTCAATGATTCCCCGGTCATCAAAGGCTCGGGCCTCAAGGGTCTTGAAGCAACCGATGCTTCGGACGAGTGGGCGCTCAAGGTGAAGGAACTCGTCGACACGATGGATTCCTACTTCCCGGACCCTGTCCGTGAGACCGACAAGCCGTTCCTCATGGCCATCGAGGACATCTTCTCGATCGAAGGTCGCGGTACCGTCGTTACGGGCCGCATCGACCGCGGCATCGTGAAGGTAGGCGAGGAAGTCGAGATCGTCGGCCTCCAGCCCACCGCCAAGACGACCGTCACCGGTATCGAGATGTTCAACAAGCAGCTCCAGGAGGGACAGGCGGGCGACAACGCCGGCATCCTGCTCCGCGGTACCAAGAAGGAGGACGTGCACCGCGGCCAGGTGCTCGCTAAGACCGGCTCCGTGACCCCGCACACCGACTTCGAGTCGGAGGTGTACATCCTCTCCAAGGACGAGGGAGGTCGCCACACGCCGTTCTTCTCCGGCTACAAGCCGCAGTTCTACGTCCGCACCACGGACGTGACCGGCGAGGTGACGCTTCCTGATGGAAAGGAGATGGTCATGCCGGGCGACACCGTCACCTTCAAGGTGAAGCTCACCGCGCCCATCGCGCTTGAGGAAGGAGGCCGCTTCGCTATCCGCGAGGGAGGCAAGACCGTCGGCGCCGGCGTCGTGACCAAGATCGTCGCCTAACCCGCTGACTGCTCGTTATGGCAACCCAAAAGGAAACAAAAGCGAAGGCTCCTGCAAAGAAGGCAGCAAAGACCGTGGCGAAGGCTCCGGCCAAGAAGGCCGACGCTCTGCCGGCTGCCGAGCAGAAGCTCCGCATCCGCGTGCGCGCCTACGAGCATAAGATTCTCGATCTCTCGGTGAAGCAGATCATGGATACGGCCAACCGGCTCGATGCCAAGATCGTCGGCCCCGTGCCGCTGCCGACCGAGATCAAGCGCTGGACCGTGAACCGCTCGACGTTCGTGCACAAGGACGCGCGCGAGCAGTTCGAGATGCGCATCCACAAGCGCCTCATCGATATCCTCTCGCCCTCGGCGAAGGTCATCGAGGCGCTTACGAACCTCAACCTTCCGTCCGGTGTCACCATCGACGTGAAGATGGTGTAGCGAAGAGCTCACCGAAGAAAAACCGCACGGCAACGTGCGGTTTTTCTTTATCTTTTGGTTACAGAATTATCACTACTCATTTCGTATGCTCATTCAGCCGGCGGCCTGGCAGCGGAGATGGAACAGAAGCCGCCGAAAGGCGGTTTTTGTTTTGTATCTAGAGCAATTTGCATTCTATAGGGAGGTTCTGTATAGTGCCCGTATCGCTACGTACGGCATTTGGCCGGACCAATGGCCGGGGGAGTGATCCTGCCGCGCTGTTGCAGCGCGTTTTACTTTTTACATGAAATTCATTCTCGCCAAGAAAGACCGGATGACGCAGATCTTCGATGAGGAAGGCCGCGTCTGGGCAGGAACCGTACTCAAGACGGCGCCGCTCACGGTGACTCAGGTGAAGACCGCCGACGGCAAGGACGGCTATGCCGCCGTGCAGGTCGGCTTCGGCGAGCAGAAACCGGAACGCGTATCGAAGCCCGTACTCGGGCACCTCAAAGCTGCAGGCGGCAAGACGTTCCGGACCATCAAGGAGTTCCGCGTCGACGACGCCTCCGGATACGAGGTCGGCAAGGAGATCGGCCTCGATACGTTCGCGGTAGGCGACGGAGTCACCGTGGCGGGCACGTCGAAGGGCAAGGGTTTCGCAGGCGTCGTGAAGCGTCATGGCTTCCACGGCGGACGCCGTTCGCACGGCCAGAAGCATTCCGAGCGCGAGCCTGGCTCGATCGGCGGCGGCGGGCGCGCGGGCGGCCGCGTTGCGAAGGGCATGAAGATGGGCGGCCGCATGGGCGGCGAACGGGTTACGGTCGAGAACCTGAAGGTCCTGCATATCGATAACGAGAAGAGCGAGATCATCGTCTCGGGCGCCATTCCGGGCGCGCGCGGCACGCTGGTCGAGATCGTTTCGCTCGCATAATTTTACGTACTATGGCAACTCCAAAGAAAGCACCAGCAAAGAAGACCGTAGCGAAGGCGGTTCCGAAGACGTCGGCCAAGACTGTGGCGAAAACTCCCGCAAAGGTCGCGCCAAAGGCTGCGCCTGCGAAGGAGGTGAAGGCAACGAAGCCTGCAGCGGGTTCGCTCGAAGCGACCATATACAGCGCCGCAGGTGCGTCCGCAGGAACGATCGCGCTCCCGGCGGCGCTCTTCGGCGCGAAGTGGAACGCCGATCTCGTGCACCAGGTCGTGGTGGGCATGCAGGCGAACGCGCGCCCGATCACGGCGCACACGAAGTTCCGCGGCGAGGTGCGCGGCGGCGGCAAGAAGCCGTGGAAGCAGAAGGGTACCGGGCGCGCGCGCCACGGCTCGTCCCGCTCGCCTATCTGGCGCGGCGGCGGTGTGACCCACGGCCCGCGTGCCGAGAAGATCTATGCGGTAAAGATCAACCGCAAGATGCGTCTCGCCGCGCTGCGGAGCGTGCTCTCGCGCAAGTGGGCGGACGGCGAGGTGGTCTTCGTCGAGAAGCTCGCGTTCGCTGCGCCGAAGACGAAGGATGCGAAGGCGGCGCTCATTGCCGTAGCGAAGGGTTCGGGTGTTGCCGCGCTTGCGACCCGCCGCACTAATGCGGCAATCATCGCCTTCCCGACGCGCGACCTCACCTCCGCGAAGTCCTTCCGCAACATCCCGGGTCTTGTCTCGGAGGAGGTGCGCAATTTGAACCCGGTCGATCTCCTGAACAAGCGGTACCTCGTCGTCGTGGACCCGAAGGCGTCGCTGGAGGTGCTCGCGGGCAGGCTCGCATAACGAATCACGTATGGCACTCTTTTCATCCAACTCAAAAAGCACGAAAGCGGGTACGTCGAAGGTGGACGACGGCCGCCTCGCATACGCGCTCAAGGCGCCCTGGTTCTCCGAGAAGGCGCTCATCGGCACCGAGAACGGCGTGTACGTCTTCCAGGTTCCCGCAGACGCGACGAAGCCCGACATCAAGGCAGCGGTCGAGAAGTTCTATGGCGTCGTTCCGCGCCAGGTCCGCATTGTGAACCTGCCCGCGAAGACGAAGTCGCTGCGTACCCGCCGGGGCACGGGCACCCGTTCGCGCCGCCACAAGGCATACGTGTACCTGAAGAAGGGCGACAGCATCAATCTTGCATAGATAGAATGCTAAGTATTTACCTATGAAAACCTACAAGCCAACCAGTCCGAGCCGCCGCAACATGACGACGCTTCCGTACAAGAAGCTTCTTTCCGGCGACAAGCCGCTGAAGAGCCTCCTGTCGAGCAAGAAGCGCCAGGCCGGCCGCAACAACGCGGGCCGCATCACGACGCGCCATCAGGGCGGAGGGCACAAGCGCCGCCTGCGCGACATCGATTTCAAGTACGACAAGAAGGACATCCCGGCGAAGATCGAGACGATCGAGTACGATCCGTACCGCACGGGCTTCATCGCCCGCGCGTTGTACGCCGACGGCGCTCGCCGCTACGTGCTTGCGCCCAAGGACGTGAAGGTCGGCGACACCTTTATCGTCGGCGAGAATGCCCCCGTGAAGCCGGGCAACCGCGTGCCGCTCGGGCGCGTCCCTTCGGGCACGTTCGTGTACAACGTGGAGCTGAAGCTCGGTGCGGGAGCACGCCTCGCGCGTTCCGCAGGGAACTACGCCGAGGTCATCGCGCATGACGCCGGCTACGCGCAGCTCAAGCTCCCATCCTCGGAAGTCCGCAAGGTCTCCGACCTCTGCTTCGCCTCCATCGGCGCGGTCGGCAACGAGAACAGCCGTCTCGTAAAGATCGGCAAAGCCGGACGCGCCCGCTGGATGGGCATCCGCCCGACGGTCCGCGGTAACGCGATGAACCCGGTGGATCACCCGCACGGCGGTGGCGAGGGACGCCAGGGACGCGGTCTCCGCCGCGCGAAGAGCATGTGGGGCAAGCCTACCGGCAAGGGACAGAAGACCCGCACGCCTAAGAAGTACTCGAACGTCTTCATCGTCTCGCGAAGGAAAGTCGGGAAGAAGCGCTAACCTCACTTTCTTGGTTTTAGAAGGACTGCACCTCGTGTGCAGTCCTTCTTTATTGGTTGGGACAGCGTCTCAAAACCGCCGACTCCTTAGGCTTGTGTGAGTCGGCGGTTTTGGTTTATTCCCGCGTATACTATCGGTATGACGCATGAAATAGAAACGAAGGTACTTGATATAGATGCTGATGCCGTAAGCGATGCTCTTACAGCACTCGGTGCGCAGAAAACCCAGGACACGCGACTTATTGTCGACTGGTACCGGACGAAGGGAGATAAGGAGGGCGAAGAGCCCTGGTTCCTGCGCATACGCTCGAATTCTGCGGGGAAGCACGAAGTTACCTGGAAGGCGAAGTCCGACATCATCGGGATCGCGCGTAAGCATAAGGAAATCAACTTCTTCATAGACGAGCCTGAGAAGCTTGCGAACCTTTTCGAAGAGCTTGGTCTTGAAGTGTATGCGCATCAGGAAAAGGATCGTACTTCATACACGTTTAAGGATTGGTCATTCGATATCGACCGGTACCCCGGCATGCCGCCATTTCTGGAAATCGAAGGGAGCAGCGAGGAACATATACAGGAAGCGTTAGTGCTCCTGGAACTTGGAAAAAACCCTACCTGGGCGACGGGAGAGCGCATCCTCATCCAGGAGCGGTACGGGCTCGATTGGTATGGGATGAAGTTCTAAGAAGGGCTCCTCTCTGTTGCTATTACTATTGTCATGAACCGTACCAACGCGACGAGGGATTTTTATAACGAACATGCCGAGAAGTGGGCAGCCGAAAAGAATGACTCTTCCTATCACGAGGCCGAGTTCAGAAAATTTCACGACCTCCTTAAAGAAGGAAACATCGTTCTCGATATAGGCTGTGCAAGTGGCATCCACGTGCCACTTTTCCTTGGCATAGGGGAAGATCTGCGCTACGAGGGGCTAGACATAAGCGAAACCTTTTTAAGGCTCGCCAAGAGTAGATACCCACAACTAGCCTTTTTCGAAGGGGACGTCTTGGACGAAACAACTCTACCGGATAAAAAGTATGACGCCTTTTGGGCAGCTGCCGTTCTTATGCATATTTCTAAGGAAGATTGGCCGGAGATGATGGAAAACATCGAAAATATAATGCAGCCTGGTGCCGTGGGTTACTTAACTGTGCCTACCGAGCGCTATATAGAGCGTGACGAGAGACACTTTACCGTCTTTGAAGAAAAAGAATTCAAGGCACTTCTCGGGAAAAGGAATTGGGAGATACTTCAAAGAGGTAAGAAAGAACCGACAAGAAGCACGGCCTGGTCGTGGTTTATCGTGAAGCTCCCTGTTTGATTACGGACGATACTTTGGGTTCAGGATGTCGCTCAGCGACGAAAGGGGGATAGGGACCTCGATAGTCCCGTACACGTACGGGCCGACTTGGTACGGCGGGAAGATCATGACGAGGTTCGCGTCATCGACGGCGAAGTTCCCGAAGGAGTCGGCAATGGGCAGCGTGCCGGAGTTTATGTAGTCCGTATCTACTTCCGCAGGCGTGATCTCACCCATCTTCGCCATGATCTTCGGAAGGTCGGCGCGGGTGCGCACGGAGAGGCGCTCCAAATACTGCGCGCCGGGCGCGAACAGGTCCGCGAGCTCAAGCGCTTCGCCCGAAGCCTTATCGAAGGTGAACGTGCGGTAGTAGGTGTTCGGGTGCGCGCCCATGGTGTCCTGATAGATGGCATAGACGTACGAGACGGTCTTCGATCCTTCGTACAGCTTGTAGTCGATATCCATCGCGTACATCGCGTCGCGACCGAAGGTGAGCTCGGCGAATTCCTCGTCGGTCATGGTCGTGAGCTGATTCTCTTCCTTGAAGGCGTCGATGGTCTTCTGCGCGAACCCACGCATGATGCCTACGGCTGCGGTATCCGCCTCGGCTCCCGCCGAGCCGTGGAGCGGCGTCGCGCTCGGGTACGCGGCGTCTATCTCATAGTGCTTCCCGTTATCAATGATGTGGAGTGGCTCGCCGACAAGCGTGGGCGGGGTGGTCGTTGCGACGTCGCCCGGGGCGAGCGCTCGCGGCGCCGGATGCGTCCACATGTACCAGATAAGGAGGGCCAGGAAGACCAGGATAAGCGCTCCGACCGCCCATACTGCTCGGTGCTTGTTGTTCATGCGGCTAAGTATATACCTCGGCCGTCCGAAAATCGGCCTAGGTTTGACACCATATGGTATTTCCTATACATTAGGGCTATCTCGCGCAAAGCCGTATCCGAGCGTCCGAGGGGGCGCTCGGTCGCTTTACGGCGCGGGTTTTCACTACTTACATGTCGCGATCGCTCAAGAAAGGACCCTACGTGGACGTCAAACTCCTCAAGAAGGTCGGGAACCAGAAAGCCGCAACCGCGAGCGTTATCCGCACGTGGGCGCGCAACAGCCAGATCTCCCCGGAGTTTGTGGGATTCACGTTCGGCGTCCATAACGGCAAGCAGCACGTGGATGTGCTTGTGACCGAGGACATGGTGGGGCACCGCCTCGGCGAGTTCTCGCCGACGAAGAAGTTCGTCCGTCACGGAGGAAAGATGCAGAAGGAGCTCGAGCAGAAGCGCAAGGATTCGGAGATAGCGGCGGCAAAGGCCGCGAAGGCCGCACCTGCAGCACCGAAGAAGAAATAACGTATGAAGGCCGAACTCAAAAGCTACAACCAGTCCCCCCGCAAGGTCCGCCTCGTGACGGACCTCGTGAAGGGGAAGTCGGTCGAGCAGGCGCTTGCCGCGCTCTCGTTCCTGCCGAAGCGCGCATCGCTGCCGATCGCGAAGCTCATCTCGTCGGCCGCAGCCAACGCGAAGGACCAGGGCGCGGACCCGAAGTCGCTCCGCGTGAAGAACATCACGGTCGACAGCGCGGGGATGCTGAAGAAGTACATGCCGCGGGCCATGGGCCGCGCTGCGCCCGTGCGTCGCAGGAAGAGCCAGGTCATCGTGACGCTTTCCCATGGCAAGGCCGGGAAGAAATAGACTTTATATATGACTCACACCGTCCATCCATACGCACATAGGCTCGGCATCATCCGCGACTGGCGGAGCCGCTGGTTCGCCGGCGACAAGAAGTCGTTCCGCGAGAACCTCGCGGTCGATAACGCCATCCGCGTCTTCCTCACGAAGAAGCTCCGCAACATGCACGTCGCGGAGATCGAGATCGAGCGCTCGCAGAGCGAGGTGCGCGTCATCCTCCACACCGCACGTCCGGGCCTCGTCATCGGCCGCTCCGGCGAGAACGCGACGAAGCTCCGCAAGGAGGTTACCGCGGTCATGAACAAGGTAGCGTCGGACCGTTCCCGCACGCTCAAGCTCGACATCATGGAGATCCGCCAGCCGGAGACCAGCGCCGCGGTCGTCGGCCAGATGGTCATCGAAGGGCTCGAGAAGCGCATGCCGTTCCGCCGCGTCCTCAAGTCCACCGTGGAGAAGGTGATGGCGGTGCGCGACGTGGTCGGCGTGCGCGTCATCATCTCGGGCCGCCTGAACGGCGCGGACATGTCGCGCAAGGAGGAGATCAAGCGCGGCCGCATCCCGCTCCAGACGTTCCGCGCGAACATCGACTACGCGCAGCAGGAGGCGAACCTCCCGTACGGCGTTATCGGCGTGAAGGTTTGGGTATACCTGGGGGACCAGTTCGGCATGGCGGACAGCGCCCCGAAGGAGCACGGACAGGCTACGCGCACCCCTGAACGCGGTTCACGCACCTAAGTATGCTGTTTCCCAAGAAAGTAAAGCACCGCAAGTGGCAGACCGGGCGCAAGTCCGAGGAGAAGCTCGCGCGCCCCGACACCCGCGGCACCACGGTGGCCTTCGGCTCGTACGGCCTCAAGGCGACGACCGCGCATCGCGTCACCTCGAACCAGATCGAGGCGGCCCGCAAGGTGCTGACCCGCGTGACCGGCAAGGGCGGCAAGATGTGGATCCGCATCTTTCCGGACCGTCCGGTCACGAAGAAGCCCGCCGAGGTCGGCATGGGTAAGGGTAAGGGCGATCCGCAGCACTTCGTCTTCGAGGTCCGTCCGGGACGCGTCATATTCGAACTGGACGGGGTCGAGGATGCCAAGGCGCGCGACGCGCTCCGCCGCGCAGGCGCGAAGCTCCCGGTGAAGGTAAGCATCGTCACCCGCTAATACCATGGCCAAGAAAACCGACATCAAACAGAAGGATCAGTCAGAGCTCAACGAGCTTCTCAAGTCGAAGCGCGAGGAGCTCCGCACGCTCCGCTTCTCGATCGCCGGAGGCCGTTCGAAGGACGGGAACGCCCTGCGCAAGACACGCGCCGACGTTGCGCGTATCATGACCGAGCTCGGAAAGCGTGATAAGGTCGCATAACCTTCATATGGAACCAAACACCACAAAACCTCAGACCTTCCGCGGAACCGTCGTCAAGACGGCGATGAAGGACACGGCCACAGTCGCCGTATCCCGCTACGTGAAGCACCCGAAGTACAAGAAGTACCAGGTGCGCACGAAGAAGTTCCTCGTGCATGACGAGGGGAACACCGCGAAGGTCGGCGACGAGGTGACGATCGTCGGCTGCCGCCCCATCTCGAAGCTCAAGCGTTTCAAGCTCGCCTCTACCACTAAGGTCGCGGCGGAATAACCTTTTATATATGCTTCAGCCCCAATCCATCGTTAAAGTAGCCGACAACTCAGGCGCCAAAGTCGCACGCGTCTTCAAGGTGCTCGGCGGCTCGAAGCGCCGGTACGCGGAGCTCGGCGACGTGGTCGTCGTGTCGGTCCAGACTGCGGAGCCTCGCAAGGCCGTAAAGAAGAAGGACATCTACAAGGCCGTCGTCGTGCGCCAGAAGAAGCCGTACCGCCGCGCGAACGGCTCGTACGTCCGTTTCGATGACAACGCCGTCGTGCTCATCGAGAAGCAGGGCAAGGAGATGGGCCCGAAGGGGAACCGCGTGTTCGGCCCGGTGCCGCGCGATCTCATCGAGCGCGGATGGCAGAATATCGCCTCACTCGCGCCCGAAGTCGTATAAATGCGTATGAAGATGAAACTCAAGAAAGGTGACCCTATCGTCGTCGTGTCCGGCAAGGACAAGGGCAAGACGGGTACCATACTCCACGTCCTTCCTTCGGAGGGCAAGGTCGTAATCGACGGAGTCGGCATGGTGAAGAAGCACAACCGCCGCTCCGGACGCGGCCAGAGCGGTAGCATCACCGAGCGTCCGCGCGCCATCGACGCGTCGAACGTCATGTTCATGGACCCGAAGACCAACAAGGGCACCCGCATCGGCCGGAAGGTCAAGGACGGCAAGATCGTGCGCGTGGCGAAGAAGAGCGGCACTACACTGTCGTAACCATTTATATATGATGATCACCCAGCAAAAACAGAAAGAGGCTTTCGATACCTTCAAGAGAGCGTTCGGCTACAAGAACGCGATGGCCGCTCCGCGTCTCACCAAGATCGTCGTCTCTTCCGGCGTCGGCAAGGCGAAGGATAAGAAACGCAACGAACTCGTCGAAGCCCGCCTTGCTCGCATCACCGGCCAGAAGCCGTCCGCGCGTCCTGCGAAGAAGTCCATCGCCGCCTTCAAGTCCCGCGAAGGCGACATCGTCGGCTTCCAGGTGACCCTCCGTGGCGCCCGCATGTACGAGTTCCTCGACAAGCTTATTCATATTGCGCTTCCGCGTACCCGCGACTTCCGTGGGCTTCCCAAGACCGCCGTCGATGACATGGGCAACTACACCATCGGCATCAAGGAGAACTCCATCTTTCCCGAGACGAGCGAAGAGGATCTGAAAGACGTCTTCGGGCTCGCCATCACGCTCGTGACGACCGCCAAGAGCAGGGAGGAAGCAGAGGCGTTTCTCCGCCACCTCGGACTGCCGCTGAAGGCGTAATCACTTCGTAAGGACAAAGGCCCTGGCGTACGTCAGGGTCTTTGTTTGATATCATTCACTGATGAAAGTCGTACTCCTCGACCGCGACGGCACAGTGATCAGGGATCCCGAGGACGAGCGCGTGGATACCGAAGAAAAGATTGAACTGTTCCCGGACAGCATCGAAGCGCTCAGGTATCTCGCTGAGCATGACTTCTCGATAGTCCTGATAAGCAATCAGGCAGGCATCGCTGAAGGAAGGATCACGGAACAGGACTTCGAGCGCATTAACGCGAAAGTCCTTGAGATGCTCTCGCCAAGCGGCATCAACGTACTTAAGACGTACGTGTGCCCGCACGCTCCGGAGGATGAGTGCGAATGCCGCAAGCCCAAGCCGAAGATGGTACGGGAGGCGCTGAAGGAGTTTAATTTGAAGCCAGAAAATGTGTATATGGTCGGGGACCGTGAGTCGGACATCATGGCGGGCATCAACGCCGGTACCAGGACCATCCTCGTAAAAACGGCGAATGTCCCGGTCGTAGCCGAACAGGCGACATATACGGCCCCGAATCTCTTGGATGCCGTGAAATATACCGTCGCTCACTAGGCGAGCGAGCGTTTGACACCGTATTTCCTAACTGATAGAGTGCTTGCACGGCTCTCCGGAGCTCTTTTTCGTATGGCCAAAGCCTCACAAATCGCCCGCAACAACAAGAAGATAAAACTCGTCGCACGCTTCGCGGAGAAGCGGGCGGCCCTTAAGCTTGCCGGCGATTCGGCGGGCCTTCAGAAGCTTCCGAAGAACTCCTCCCCCACGAGGGTCAAGAACCGCTGCGCCGTCACCGGCCGCAGCCGCGGGTACCTGCGCGATTTCGGTCTCTCGCGCATCGCTTTCCGCGAGCTCGCGCGCGAAGGGAAGATCCCGGGCGTAAAGAAAGCATCATGGTAAGCGATCGCGTCGGGGATTTCATCATCCGTCTGAAGAACGCGGGCGCCATCGGCTCTCCGACGGCGACCATGCCGCACTCCAAGCATCTGGAAGAGATCGCGGAGAAGCTTAAATCCCTCGGCTTCATCGAGCGCGTCGAGGTGTCGAGGAAGATGCCGGCAACGATGACCATCACCCTCGCATATGACGAGCGGGGCACGCATAAGATCCGGGGAGTGAAGCGCGTCTCGAAGCCCGGCCGCCGCCTCTACGTTCCCGCGCGCGATGCGCACACCGTGAAGAACGGGCAGGGTTCACGCCTTATCTCCACCCCGAAGGGAGTGCTTTCCGATGCCGAGGCGCGCAAGGTGCACGCAGGCGGCGAGAACCTGTTCGAGATCTGGTAGTTTTTGATACGCTATGTCCCGCCTCGCTAAAAAGCCCATCGCCGTTCCCGCGAAAGTCACCGTCGACACGGGCGGCGGCACCCTTACCGTAAAGGGCCCGAAGGAGACCCTGTCGAAGGATATCCATTCGAGCATCGCCATCGACGTGACCCCGGAAGGCGTTATGGTGACGCCGAAGAACAACTCGAAGCTCGCCCGCTCCCTCACCGGCACGTACGCCGCGCACGTGCGCGCGATGGTATCGGGCGTGGAGACGCCTTGGAAGAAGGCGCTCGTGCTGAAGGGCGTCGGCTACAAGGTCGAGCTCAAAGGGAAGGACCTGGTCTTCAACGTCGGCTTCTCGCACCAGGTGACGCTTACGGTCCCGGAGGGCCTCACGGCTACGGTCGAGAAGGGCGTCATCCGCATCGAAGGCGCGGATAAGCAGCGGGTCGGGCAGTTCGCAGCCGAGGTGCGCGACATCAAGCGTCCGGAGCCGTACCTCGGCAAGGGCATCGCCTACGAAGGCGAGGTCATCCGCCGCAAGCAGGGCAAGAAAGCCGTCTAGCATTTATATATGGCATCTCTCGGAACCAGCAAGACAGACCTTCGCAAGCGCCGCCACGCGCGCGTACGCTCGAAGATAGAAGGCACGGCAGCACGCCCGCGCCTCGCCATCTACCGTTCCAACCGCTTCGTCTCGGCACAGCTTATAGACGACGCCGCTGGGAAGACCCTCGCGCAGGCGCACGGCCGCGAGTTCCCGGGCGCGCAGTCGGCCCAGGCGGCAGCCGTCGGGAAGGCGATCGCCGAACGGGGGAAGAAGGCAGGGGTATCCGTAGTCGTCTTCGACCGGGGCGGGTATTCGTACGCGGCGCAGGTGCGCGCGCTGGCCGATGCCGCACGGGGGGCCGGGCTTACTTTCTAACTACTCATGACTGATACCATCACCGCCATCGATACCGACCTCGCGAAGACCGACGCTCCGGTCGAACCTGACGCTGCTCCTGCGACGGAAGCTGCGGCTCCCGCTACAGAGGCAGCAGCTCCTCAGAGGGACGCTCGCGGCCCGCGCGCCGGCGGAGACCGTGGTGGACGCCCCCCGATGCGCCGTCCGGGACGCGGTCGCGAGCGTACTCCACGCGAACGGAGCGAGTTCGACCAGGCGACGCTCGACGTGCGTCGCGTGGCGCGCGTGATGGCCGGAGGCCGCCGGTTCTCCTTCAGCGTGACGGTCGTGATCGGCGACAAGAAGGGACGCGTGGGCGTAGGGCTCGGCAAGGGTGCCGACACCGCGCTCGCCATCGACAAGGCCGCGCGCTCAGCGAAGAAGGCACTCGTGACGATCCCGCTCACCAAGAGCCGTTCCATCGCGCACGACGTGACTGCGCGCTACTCGTCCTCGACGGTCGAGATCATCCCGAGCCCGGGACGCGGCCTCGTCGCCGGAAGCGCGATGCGCACCGTGCTCGAATACGCGGGCGTCACGGATGTCGTCGCGAAGATCCAGACGCGTACGAAGAACAAGCTCACCATCGCACGCGCGACGGTCGCGGCCCTGCAGGCGCTCAAGGTCCAAGGAAATTAAACGGCATTTTTCGTATGCAGATCAACACACTCAAAGCCAAGACCAAGCGCATCACGAGCGCCCGCGTGGGGCGCGGCGGCACGCGCGGCAAGACGTCGGGACGCGGCATGAAGGGACAGAAGGCGCGCGCCGGCAATAGCACGCGCCCTCAGATGCGCGACATCCTCAAGAAACTCCCGAAGCGTCGCGGCCATGGCAAGAATCGCTCGCGCACGGTACGCACCACCAGGCTCATCTACGCGCCGGTGAACCTCGCCGCGCTCGAGAAGGCGTTCAACGCCGGTGACTCGGTGAGCCCGCTCACGCTCCGCGGGAAGAAGCTCGTGGGCACGCGCGGCGGATATATCCTTCCCGTGAAGATCCTCGGCACGGGAAGCCTCACGAAGAAGCTCACGTGCATCGATTGCTTCGCGTCGGCGAGCGCGAAGTCCGCCATCGAGGCGGCGGGCGGCTCCGTAAGCCACTCGCAACCTCCTGTCTAATATGCTGAACGAATTCTTCCGGAAACTGAGGCTCATCTTCGCTGACCGGGTCCTCCGGAACCGGATACTGTTCCTCGTGGGCGCGATCGCCCTCTTCCGCTTCCTTGCGGCCGTTCCCATCCCGGGCGTGAACAAGGTCGCGCTCGATCAGTTCTTCGCCGGGAACCAGTTCCTCGGCCTGTTGAACGTCTTCTCGGGAGGCGGCTTCTCGAACATCTCCCTCGTACTCCTCGGCGTCGGACCCTACATCACCGCGTCCATTTTCATGCAGCTCATGACGGTCATCTTCCCGAAGGTGAAGGCCATGTACAGCGAGGAAGGGGAAGCCGGCCGCACGCAGTTCATCTCCATTTCCCGCATGATCACGATCCCGATCGCGATCCTGCAGGGTGTCGCCTTCCTTTCGCTCCTTGAGAGCCAGGGCATCCTCGCGCCGCTCTCGTCGTTCGGCTTTGCAGTTGACGTCTTCCTCGTCGCCGCAGGCTCGATGCTTCTCATGTGGATCGGCGAGCTCATCACGGAGTTCGGCATCGGCAACGGCGTGTCGCTCCTCATCTTCGCGGGCATCGTCGCGAGTATTCCCGCAGGCGTTTCCCAGCTCCTCTTCACCGCGACCGCGGCCTCGATACCGACGTATCTCGCCTTTACCGCCGCCGCTCTCGGCATCACCTGGGCCATCATCGTGGTCGCGGAGTCGGAGCGCTCGATACCCATCGCGTACGCGCGGCAGGTACGGGGCCAGGGAGGGGTCACGTACCTTCCGATCCGTCTCCTGCAGGCAGGCGTTATCCCGATCATCTTCGCGCTCTCGCTCCTGCTCCTTCCGCAGATGGTGCTCGCCGGGCTCAGCGCCGCGGGCTTCTCATGGGCCGTAGGCGCCACCGCCTGGTACGGAGCCTTCTCCGCGAACACCTGGGCGTATGGCGCGGTCTATTTCGTCCTCGTCGTCATGTTCACCTTCTTCTATACGTCCATCACCTTCGAGCCGAAGCGCGTGGCTGATAACCTGCAGAAATCCGGCGCATTCATCCCGGGCGTGCGTCCCGGTCGCGAAACCGAAGGGTATATCGGCAAGGTCGTGAACCGCATCACGCTTCCCGGCGCAGTCTTCCTCGGCTTCGTCGCCGTCATACCGTTCGTCATACAGGGCATCACCGGCATCACTGCGGTCCTTATCGGCGGCACCGCGCTCCTCATCGCCGTCCAGGTGCTCATCGACCTCATCCGCAAGATCGAGGCGCAGGTGACGCTGCGGGAGTATTAATTCAAGTATCGTCAATCTCACAACGTCCAGAAAGACCCCTCAACAGAGCGGTCTTTCTGGTTCAGATATTTTAGATTTTCTAATAAGTATAGGGACATACAAGCTATCTCACGACTTGACATAAGGTATATATATGCTAGTTTAGTAAAGCGGCAGGCAAGCAGGATGCCTTGTATTGTCTGCGCAGCCACCTCTTTCAAAAGCCCCCAGCTTCTGGGGTTAAGTAAACTAAAGTGTTGGTTTTCATAAGGGCGAAATGTGAAAAATTGCTTTCGATATTCTAGAAACTTTCAATACGACCCGTATATGCAACGCAAAAAGCCCATCAGGGGCTTTTTGCG
>JAXDML010000007.1:0-86215 GCA_034666125.1 Candidatus Parcubacteria bacterium | reverse complement strand
TGGGTATGTCCCGGCACCGATCAGATTAAAGGGCCTCGGGTTTAGATTCGTTCAAAACAGAGAAAAGAGCTCGGTATACAAGGGCTTTTCTCTATCTTGACCAACACTTTAGTTTACTTAGGCCCAGCTTCTGGATGTAGGGTTCGGCGATCCGTTATGAGGTCGGCATTTAGTTGTACAGCGAACTGACCTGAGATTGCTGGATAGGAGAAATCTTGTCCGGCCCTTAAGTTGGCTTGCCGTGGCTTTAACCGGACAGAGTCCAGGCGCCCTTCCAAGACGCCGCGCGTGGAACACAAAGGGCCGTGTCATCGGTCGCCAGGCATCTGGAATCCTTCGGGGGACAAGCCGGAACCTTGACGATGGGCTCTGCCTGTCGTGACGGCAATCTGCCGGGTGTGGGAATGGTTCTTTACCCACATCCACTCGCTCTTTCGAACTTAGTCATATGCCGAGTGACGGAAACGTCACTCGCTCTTCTGAATCCGGCACTTATAATCTGGCGGCTTGAGGAGAGCGTGTAGGCGATTGCGCGCTCTGTGTACTTTGTAACTCGAGGTGGACTATCTTATCGCCAAGACCGCGCGTAACAACGCAAGTCCACATTACCCTAGCTGGTGGCTATAGGCTGCCAGGACAACGAATGGGAGAAAATCGATGGGAAACCGTCGTCAACAACTCGCGTATCTCTTCGGAGAGGGCGATGAAGAAACCCTAACCGCAGAGCTCAGAGGCGGAAAAGGCCTCGGGCTCGATCAACTGACCCGGTTCGGACTTCCGGTCCCTCCGGGATTCACGATCACTAGCACCGCAGCGCGTGCGCGCGCTCAGGAAGGCAGGTTCCCGCAACGGATCGAGTGGCACGTCATGCGCTGCATGGCCGTCCTCGAACAGCGGACCGGCAGGAAGTTCGGTGACCCCGAGCGACCCCTCCTGGTTTCTGTGCGCAGCGGCAGCAAGGAGTCTATGCCCGGCATGATGGACACCGTCCTGAACGTCGGCCTGACGTCCCAAACCTACGGCGGGCTTCGGCGCGAGTTCGACGAAGAATTCGCAAGGGGGTGCCTGGTGCGCCTTGAGTCTCAGTATCGTTCAGCGGTTTTCGGTGGTCGCAACAAACCCGTTCCTGAGGATCCCTCCAGTCAGCTGTGGTCGAGCATCGCCGCAGTGGTTGACAGTTGGAATTCGGAACGGGCGCGCGCGTATCGCCTTGCCCACGGCATTCCTGACTGGTGGCAAACCGCCATCAATGTGCAAGCGATGGTCTTCGGAAATCGGGGGCCGCGTTCTTGCACCGGGGTCGTCTTCAGCCGTGACGTAAGAAACGGCAACCCCAAGCTCTACGGCGAGTTCTTGCCGCAAGCCCAGGGTGAAGAAGTCGTCGCGGGCACGAGCACACCGCTTCCAATCGAGATGCTCGTGGACTGGGATCCGAATATCTACGCCGAACTGAGCAGGATGGTCCGTTTCCTGGAGGATCGTTATAACGACATCGTCGATGTCGAATTCACGGTCGAGGAAGGGAAGCTCTATCTGCTTCAGTGCCGGTCCGCCAAGCGGTCGGCGCAGGCAGCTGCGGCGTTCGCAGTTCACGAAGTCTGGCGCGACCGTTTGCCGCGCAGGCAAGCGATTCAGCGGGTGTCCATTGAGCAGGTGGGTGAGCTGGCTCGCAAGAGCTTTCACTCTCCGGCCATGACGGCAGCAACGAAGCGGCGCTTCGGCACGCCTCGCCTGTTCGTCAAAGGACTTCCGGCATCACCGGGGTGTGTTACGGGTAAAGCCGCTTTCACCTCCAAAGAGGCCCAACGCCTGAGCCGGGAAGGCGAGAGCGTTGTGCTTTTTCGGCAAGATACGTCGCCAGACGACTTGCCGGGGATGCTTGCGTCGGATGCGATCGTGACCGCGATCGGCGGCGAGACGAGCCACGCGGCAGTCGTTGCCCGCGGAAGCGGGCGGGTTGCTGTGGTGGGCTGCAAAGACCTCAAGTTCAAGAATGGAAAGGTCAGTATGTCATTCTTCTCAAACGTTCGAGAAGGTGACATCGTCTCGGTCTCCGGGGATGCCGGTCAGGTATTTCTCGGCGAATTGCCATTTGCGAGTGCCGATCTCAGCAAGGAGGCGCGGCTGTTTCTCCGCTGGACGCGTCGCTTCGGCAACAAGTTCACGCGGTCGGACCGCCGGATTCCCTTCAATCTGCTGAAGGGGCGTTACAGTGCCAATACGCTCCTTAACGACTTCTACCTTACCTCGGCCATGACACAGATGAGCCGAGGGAGTTGGCTGGCATATGAAGCCCGGGAGCTCGAGTATAAGACCCACTTCGAGATCTCGCGCATCTTCTCGTGCTATCTATTTCTTGCGATAGCGGGGGAGGTGCGGTTCGCGCCTGCCTATTCGAGCGGCTCCAACGAAGCAATCTCACAGTTGATCAAGCAGTTCGGTTTCAGCTTCGGCGGGGAACGATCGGAAAAGTTCAACTTCGCGAGCGAGTACTTCAACGACTTGTCGCTTGCGACCCAGGGGGAGTTCGTGAGGCTGTGTTCCCAGGTGTTCAAAAAGAGGAGGTGGTCGTCGTCGTTTGGTGGTGCCAAGTGGGCCGCCATTGCCGACGCCCTGTATGACTTCCTCTCTGGCGTAACGAATCCTGCCGTGTTTATCGATCGAGTGTTCGACCTTCGTCACAACGGCGGAAGTCTGTTCGATAAGCACATCATGTTCTACGAGAAAACTGAGGAGCATTATCTCAGAAGCCAGCTTGACGCGAAAAAGAGGGCGGGCCTTTGTGAGTTGTACGATGCGCTCAAAGCCTATCACGATGACCTTTCCCCCGACGTGCGAACGCTCTGGGATAAGGGAAAGACAGAAAGGCTGTGGAAGCCTAAAGGAGGTCCGAAATGAAGGAGAAAGACAAAGAAGGACCTCCTGCCGAACAAAGCTCGTGGGCGGTCCTGAGTAGATGTAAGCATGCCGGCATAGGGGTAAACGTTGGTCCCTACAGGGTCTATGCGGGAGGAGGCCTCGGCCTTCAACCGCTGGATCTCGTAGGGATGGACGTGATCGTTCCGCTTACTGAGGGTCCGATGCCATTTGGCTTCGGTAAGCGGTATGAAGTGTTCGCCGCTCCGCTGCGTGACTTTGGCGGAGTTCCCAGATCCTGGCGACGCTTCTTGGAGCAGGTCATCGAAGAGCTAGAGCAGGGCAAGAATCTGCTTGCGTTTTGCGGTGCTGGACACGGAAGAACGGGAACGTTTTTGGCGTCCTTGATCGCACTTCTCGAAAGTGCGGACGAGACGCCGGATCCGATCGCCGCCGTCCGTGAACGGTACTGCGACCTCGCGGTGGAAACACTCGCTCAAGCCGAAGGCATCTTCAACCTGCGTCACGAAACCGTGCCGGGACAATACCAGCGTGAGTTCGCTCGGCCTCTCTGGGGCACCTTGTTCTCTTCGTTGGACCCATTGCGCCTTGACCTTCTACTTGGACGTCAACCCAGGCATCAGGGCGACGATAAGAAGAAGTAGAAGCAGACAGACTGACAGGCCCCGGAGTGCGATTCCGGGGCCTTTTTATGAAGTACGAATAATCTGAATCGGTATGCCACTATACTCACTTCCGACAGCGTGCATAAGGGCGTGAGATGAGGTTTATGCTAAAAGCACCCCATGGTAGAGTAGTAGCTCATCATGGCGCGAGGGAAACTCATAATCGTGATCGGCCCTACCGGGAGCGGGAAGGCTACGCTCATGCGCCACGCGACCGAACATTTCCCGGAACTCGGCGTCCTCAATTCCTACACGACGCGCCCACGGCGTCCCGACCATGTTGAGAACGACCACTACCGCTTCGTGTCGGTCGACGAGTTCAAGAGCATGATCGATCGGGGCGAATTCCTCGAGTGGGCCGAGTTCAGCGGCAACTACTACGGTACCCGCAAACAGGATGTCGAGGAGTGCGTCGCGAACGGCAAGGTCATCATCAAGGAAATGGAGGTCCAGGGAGTACGGCAGCTGAAAGGACTCCTTCCGAAGGACGATCTGATCACCGTGTTCATCGATGCAGGACCCTGGGACGGACTCGTCGAACGCGCCCTCAAACGCGACCACTTGAGTGAGGAAGAGATAGCGCGGCGCAAGGCGCGTTTCGACGACGAGATCACGTTCATGCCGGAAGCAGACGTCATCGTTCACAACGGCGCCGGGCAGCGCGAGGAAGCCGACCAGGCGTTCGAGGAAGTCGTCGCGAAGGCGATCGCCGGCAGTTAATTTCATACATAATTCTATGCAACCTATCGATACCGTGCTCATCATCGGCCGCCCCGGCTCCGGCAAGGGGACGCAGGCGAAGATACTCTCGCAGCGCCTCGGGTGGACCCGGCTTTCGACCGGCGATCGCATCAAGCAGATACGCGACGGGCGCGAACCGTTCTCCCCGCGCGTGCGCGAGATGTACGACAAGGGTACGCTCCTGCCGGACTGGTTCGCGGACTACCTCCTCGAGCGGGCGCTCCTCGACCTGGAACCCCACGTTGGCGTGGTCGCCGAAGGATTCGGACGCACCGAGAGCCAGGCGAAGCACTTCTGCGAGATCATCTCGTGGCTCGAGCGGCATCTCCTGGTCGTGAACCTCGAGGTCTCTGAGGATGAGGTGGTGCGCCGCATGCTTGCGCGCGCGGAAGTGGAGCACCGCCCGGACAGCAACTCCGAGACGAACATCCGCGAGCGCCTGGCGCAGTTCAATGCCCAGACCACGCCCGCGATCAAACATTTCAGGAAGTCCGGGTTTGTGACGGACATCGACGGGAACGTACCGCCGGAAGAAGTGGCGGCAGCCATCGAGACGGCGCTGAAGAAATGATCGTTAAGAGCGCAAAGGAAAGGCAAGGTTTGATAGAGGCGGGGAAGCGGCTCGCGGAAGTGCTCGTGCGCCTCGAGAAAGCGGTCGCCCCAGGAAAGACGACCGGGGAACTGGACGCGCTCGCGGAAGAACTCATTCGCGCAGGAGGCGACACGCCGGCCTTCAAGGGGTACACCCCGGAGGGTGCTGCGTATCCGTTCCCGGCGGCACTCTGCATCTCGGTGAACGACGAGGTCGTGCACGGGATTCCCGGCGGCCGAGTGCTTACCGAAGGCGACATCGTGTCGCTCGATCTCGGGCTCGTGCATAAGGGGTTCGTGATGGATGCGGCTGTGACCGTGCCGGTCGGAAATGTTGATGCGGCCTCGAGTGCGCTCATGGAGGCGACGCGTGCGGCGCTCGACCGTGCCATCGAGGCGGCGCGGCCGGGCAACCGCATCGGGGACATTTCATACGCGACGGGGAAAGCATTCCAGGGGACGGAGTTCTCGGTAGTGAAGGTGCTCGGCGGGCATGGCGTGGGGCGGAACGTCCACGAGGAACCGTACGTAGCCAACGACGGGCATCCGGGAACGGGACCCGAGATCGTGTCCGGCATGGTGCTCGCGCTCGAGCCCATCGCCAACGCGGGTAAGGCC
Organism: Candidatus Parcubacteria bacterium; assembly: GCA_034666125.1. Classification (GTDB taxonomy): domain Bacteria; phylum Patescibacteriota; class Minisyncoccia; order Phycocordibacterales; family Phycocordibacteraceae; genus C7867-001. The sequence continues at coordinate 80,723 of JAXDML010000007.1, read as the reverse complement.
GGCGTGCTGATCGATAATGACGGGTATACGTACCGCACGCGGGACGGCTCCCGCAGCGCGCACTTCGAGCACTCCATCCTGATAGAGGAAGAGGGAACGACGATACTGACCGGGCGTTCATAAGCTCTTCAGTGAACGCGGGCCACACTCTCGCAGTTAGCAGAAGGTAATTCGAATAACTATCTGATATGGCAACAATCGTAAATACGCCCGGAGGCGGTGAAGGCGGGAGCGGGGGCTGGGTGGTCGCGGTCATCGTGCTGCTCGTGGTCCTCGTCGGCGCGTTCCTTCTGTGGGGCGGTGTGGGCGGTGGCGGTGGCGGCAGTACGACGAACGTGGATGTGTCCGTGCCTACGCCTGACGTCGGCGGAGGCGATGGCGGAGGTACCGGAGGCGCTAATTAAAGGGCTCCAAACAAAGCCGGGCCGCTTCCGCGGCCCGGCTTTGTTTGCTATACTGCCCTTATATAAGCGCCACCGGCGATTTTTTATTATTGAATCAACTTTATATGGCAAGCAGGAATCCCAAGGAAGAGAAGACGTTCGTCATGGTCAAGCCCGACGGCGTGAAGAAGGGCCTCGTCGGCGAGATCATCAAGCGGTTCGAGCAGCGCGACCTCAAGATCGTGGCCCTCGACATGTTCATGCCCACCGTCGAGCAGATCGACAACCATTACCCGAAGGACCCGACTTGGGTCACCCGGCTCGGTAGCAAGACCCTCCAGACATACGAGAAGTACGGATACGACGCGATGGAGGATTTCGGGACGACCGAAGCGGAGAAGATCGGCCCGGAAGTACGCAAGTGGGTCATCGATTACATGACCTCCGCGCCGCTCGTGAAGATGATCGTACAGGGCATCCACGCGGTCGACATGGTACGCAAGATCTGCGGTCCCACGATGCCGTACCAGGCGGAGATGGGCACGATCCGCGGCGACTTCTCCAACGACTCGCCCGCGCTCGCGAATGCTGAGAAGCGCGCCGTCGCGAACCTTATCCACGCGTCCGAGACTCCGGAGGAGGCGGCTCACGAGATAAAGTACTGGTTCGGCGAAGCTCCCACCCACGACTACAAGCGTCACGGCGAATAACGATCAGTCTGCTACGAGTATGATCGAAGCCGAGATCCGTAGCAGGGATCACTTCGCGTACGCGCTTCTGTAGTCTACCTTCCCGTCAGTCTCAAGACTGCGGATGAAGTTCCCGATGATCTCCCTGTTCCGATCTTCTTCTATACCGTCTTCGTAAACCTTTCGTAAGGTAGCAAGATCGCTTTCAAGGTACGCGACCGTTCCTTCTACGTAGAGCCTCCAAGAACGCTCTTGAGGATCGTTCGTCTCAGCGCGCCTCGCCCATGCAAGAGCTTGTGTGAAGCTTGCTGATGCAGCACCGTTGTCTCCTTCACCGGCCTCTATCTGTCCACGATGAAAGTACGAAAAGGAGAGAAAGCCTTCATACCGGGCCTGGTGCTCGGACTGTCCACTGAAGAACTCGGCAATATCAGGCCGGGTAAGTAACTTGATATTTGCTATTGCGGCGCGGCGGTCTCCGGTTGCCTGGTCACGGGCAAGAAGCTCATCGAGAAAGGCTTCTGGATCCAAGGTGCCGGAGAGAAGTTCTTTCCCAAGGTCTTTTTCGACGGGCTTCTCGAAAGGGGAAGTTTTCATATCCACATTCTAGCGTTTTTCCGGCGGGTGTATACTTTCTTTAGGGCCGTGTTCGAAAGTCAACTTGATATTCCTTAGGGAGCCTTATATCCAGGCATCGCGAGCTTGCTCTACCGGCGCCGTGCGGGCACCCACGTGGCACACAAAAGTTGCCACCCGAAGGCGGCCCTTACAAAAAGCCGATCCCGCAAGGGACCGGCTTTTTGCGTGCCAGGTGGAACGTTCCGTCCCGATCAATCCTTCTTCCCGCGTATCGCGGCCCAGAGCGAACGGTAGCGGAACGGTTCGCCGTACTTGTTCGGGCCCTTGGTCCCGGGCCACGACATGATGACAATGTTCGCGACGAACAGGAGCAGCGAGACGATTGCTCCCGAGGCGGCAACTTGCATGGTCACTGGATCAATGGCTGGAAAGAGGTGGCCTATCCCGTAACTGACGATAGCCAGGACAAGATATACCCACCCCGTAAGTCCCATGTCATGGAACCTACGGATCTGAAGGCCGATGCCGTAGGGAAGCATGATAAGCAAGGGGATGACCGGAATAAAGACGCCCGCTAGACTCAGTGCCAGAGTAGTCCCGAGTCCGGCTCCCGTACTTTCAAGGAATATCGGGAGAAATAGAACATAGTAGAGGCCTGCGAGCACTCCTGCGGCGACTATGCCGAGCACCAATAGAAGTATTAACCCCAACCAGTACTGACCGACACCGATGCGTCCTTTGAACATGATGGATTGCTAGCTAATAAGGCTTCACTGAAGTATACGCTCGCGGCTGCCTGGTAAGGATGCGCGTGGGGATAAGAACGGAATGCGCTCCGTGAGGCCCGCTACCGCCTTTCCCCGCATGGTACCCTGGGAACACATGCGCCTTCCCTGGCTCGTTGCCGCCCTCGTACTCGCCGCGCTTCTCGCGGGCGTGCACATCCACGCGCTTCTGCACTTCTGGTACTGGTACTTTCCGTGGCTCGACATCCCCGTGCATATCCTCGGCGGCGCGTTCATGGCAGCGGCAAGCGTGGGCGTACTCCGTTCATATAAGCCGCGCGCCTTCCTGCTCGTCGTGGTCGCGGGTGCGCTCGGCTGGGAGTTCTTTGAGTTCGTCATCAACGTCGAGCATGAGGCGAACTTCGTGCTCGATACCGCGCTCGACCTCCTCATGGATACGCTCGGCATCGTGCTCGCGTACGGGATCGCGCGACTGACCATATGGCGCTGACCCTCACGTTCCACGGGGGCGCCGAGAGCGTTACCGGCTCGAATTTCCTCGTCGAGGGCGATCGAGGGAGGCTTCTCGTCGACTGCGGCGTCGAGCAGGGAAAGGATTTCTGCCAGGAATGCATGTACGATCGCTTCCCGTACGACGCGTCCGCCATCGACGCGCTTATCATCACGCATTCTCACCTCGATCACATCGGCCGTGCTCCGAAGCTCGTGCGCGAAGGCTTCAAAGGGACCGTCTACGCGACCGCGCCCACGCGCGACCTCATGGTGCTCATCCTTCTGGATTCGGCGCGCATCCTTTCCCAGGAAGCACGCCGTCGGAAGCAGCCACCGCTCTACGACGAGAACGACGTCGAGGCGCTCATGTCCCGGGTGAAAGTGATCGAGTACGGGGAGGAATGGGAAGCCGCTCCGGGGCTTTCCTGCGTGCTCCGGCAGACGGGACACATCCTGGGCTCGGCGAGCGTGCGCATAAAGGACGAGGACGGAACGTCCCTCGCGCTCACGGGAGACATCGGGAACGCACCGTCCCCGTTCCTTCCGGACCCGGTGCCCGTCGACGACGCCGACGTGCTCGTCATGGAGAGCGTATACGGCGATCGCCAGAACCCGCAGGAGGGCCGGGTCGAGCGGCTCCGGGATACCCTGAAGGAAGCGATAGCGCGCGGCGGCGCGATACTCATCCCGGCCTTTTCCATAGAACGCACGCAGCTCATGCTCTATGAGATATCGAACTTTATGGAAGCCGGGGAGATACCGAAGGTGCCGGTATTCCTTGATTCACCCCTTGCGATCAAGGTCACCGATGTCTATGCGAAGTGGGGGGAGAAATACTTCAAGCCCGAGGTCGAGGACGAGCTCCACCGCGAGCACGACATCTTCCGGTTCCCGTTCCTGACACAGACGCCGTCGCGCGAGGAATCGGAGGCGATAGGCGAGGCGCGCGGCGCGAAGATCATCATCGCCGGCGCAGGCATGTCGCACGGCGGGCGCATCGCGCGCTGGGAGGAGAAATACCTGCCGCATGCGGACACGACCCTCATGATCGTCGGATATCAGGCGCCGGGCAGTCCCGGAAGGCTGCTTCAGGACGGCGCGCGGTCGATACGCGTGAACGGACGCACGATCCCGGTGCGCGGCAAGGTCGCCACTTTCACCGGCTGGTCGGCGCATGCCGACCGCGACGGGCTCATCGCCTTCGCCGAGAAATCGCTTCCGCGCGTGAAGACCATCTTCACCGCACTCGGCGAGCCGTCGTCCGCGCGCTTCCTCGCGCAGCGCATCCACGACTACCTCGGCGTGAAGGCGATCGTTCCTTCGGAAGGGCAGAAATGGGAGATCACGAAGGAGGGCGCGACGCAGATCACTAAATAGACGAAGCCTATCCGACGGTTATACTGCTCTCAATGAGACAGCAGTTGCGTCAGGCTGCCGCGATAATCAACTCGGCATGGCAGCGGAACCTGGCCTATAGATTTACGGTCGTCACGTACCGTCTGGGAGAGATCATCGAGATCGTCGTCCTGGTCCTCATGTGGACCGCGATATACGCGGCAGGAACTACGACGATAAAGGGCTTCAGCCTGAACGAGATGATCACCTACGTCCTGATCGGCAACGTGTTCTCTGCCGCGGTCAGGAACTTCATACCCGGCTATGTTTCTCGCGATATCGAACAAGGAAGGCTCTCCATGTTCCTGGTACGCCCTATCTCATACATGAAGTTCGTTTTTATCAACGAGCTCGGAAGATCGTTCCTTGCGACCCTTCTCTCGGTACTGACGCAGATAGGGATCGTGCTCCTCTTCCTTGACCGGGTCGTCATCAATAACGATCCAGGCCAGCTCCTGCTCATCCTCATCATGGTTTTCCTCGCCGTCATCATCGAGCTATTGCTAGGATTCCTCATCGGTACGATAGCGTTCTGGACGGACGAAACCGATGGGCTCCATACCACGATCGAGCGGGTGAAGCGCTTCTTCTCGGGCGGTTATTTCCCGCTCGCGCTGCTTCCAGCGGCGCTTGCGACCGTCAGTTTCTATCTGCCATTCCAATACTCTTTCTATGCTCCGGCCATGCTCTATCTCGGTAAGCTATCCTTTTGGGAAGGAGTCACGGGACTCTTGGTGCAGCTCGCATGGATAGCGCTGCTCTCCGTGATCGTGAGCATCGTCTGGAAAATGGGCCTTAAGCGTTATGAAGCCGCAGGCTCTTAAATCATGAGTATCGCGATACATGTCCGGAACCTGGTAAAGCAGTATACGTTCCATCGAAAGGAGGCCGGCTTGCTGGGCACGTTCAAGTCCCTTTTCATGCGACAGAGCTTCTACGCTAACGCGGTACAGGATATCTCCTTCGAAGTCGAAGAGGGCGAGATAGTCGGCTTCCTCGGCCCGAATGGAGCGGGGAAGACCACGACGTTGAAAATGCTATCGGGGATACTTTACCCGACCTCCGGAACCATAGAAGTTCTGGGCATGCGGCCTCAAGACCGAAGGAACGAGCTGAAAAGGCAGTTCGGCATAGTGATGGGCCAGAAGGAGCAGCTTACCCGCGTTCTGCCCGCGATGGACAGCTTCAAGCTATTTAAAGAATTCTATAGCCTCCCGGATACCGAATACCAAGAGACGCTTAACGAGCTGGTCGATCTCCTTGAAGTCCACGAGTATCTGGATATTCCGGTAAGGAAGCTTTCGCTCGGCCAGCGCATGAAATGCGAGCTTATCGGCGCGCTCCTTCACAACCCGCGGGTGCTGTTCCTCGACGAACCCACTATCGGCCTCGATGTCGTCGCGCAGAAGAACATCCGCGATTTCATCAAGAAATACAACCAGAAACGGAAGACGACCATCATGCTGACCTCGCATTACATGGATGACATCAAGGAGCTCTGCGAGAGGGTCATCATCATCAACTTCGGCAGGATCATATACGACGGGAAACTATCGACGCTCATTACCGAGTACGCTACCGATAAGCTCATACGGGTTTCTGCGACGGAGAGCATCCCTAAAGAAGTACTCGAGCGCTTCGGCACGGTGGAGGAGTACCAGGGAGTGCGAGCGACAATTCTCGTGCCCAGGAAGGAAGTGAAAGCAATTGCCTCGAAACTCATGGCCTCGGACCTACCGATAGATGATATAGGGATCGACGAGATGCCCATCGACGACGTCATCCGGGCCATATTCGCAGCCCACTAGCTCTAAGAGCTTTCACCTAGCAGGTATATAAGGAAAAGCCGCCCGGAAGTTCCGGACGGCTCTTCTTGTCTCTCTTATCCCTGCACCTGCTTCGCGACGCGTACGAACGACTCGGGCCGCTTCTGCGCCATCTCGGAAAGGACCTTGCGGTCGAGCCCGAAGCCCTTCTTCTTGAGGGCGTTGATGAACGTGCTGTACGACTGGTATCCGTTCTCCCTGATGGCGGCGTTCAGGCGCACGATCCAGAGCTGGCGGAAGTCCGTCTTCTTGTCCCTGCGATGATTGAAGGCGTTCTTGCCGGCGTGCACGAGCGATTCCTTCGCGAGGCGCACCTTGGTGCTGCGCCCGTGGCGGTACCCCTTCGCGCGTTCCAGTATGTTGCGGCGGCGCTTCGCCGATGCTACTCCTCCTTTTACTCGTGCCATACGTCAGTACTTAAAAGTTATTTGCTCTTGGTCGACAGGAAGCTCCTGCGGACGCGGTTGCTTACCGTAAGCGACTGCATGCGCTTCTTCACGCCCTTGGTACGGCCGCGCTCCTTCGCATTGAAATGGTCTTGTCCGGGCATGCGGGCTACCAGCTTGCCTTTCTTCGTGACCCGTATGCGTTTCGTGTATGACTTGTTTGTTTTCATGAATTTACGTGGTTGCCGGCTCTTTCGGGATCTCGTCGCCCTCTTTCGTCGGCTGCTTCGCGGTCGCCTTCGGGTCGCGCTCGATGATCGCGGCGAAGCCTTTCGGCGCGCGCGTAACCGGCTCGGCGATCCGGTACGCGAACGGGATGAGAAGCAGGAACTTCTCGAGGCGGCTCTTCAGGAAGGCCTCCTCCATGCCCTTGTACCGGCCCTTGAGGAAGAGTTCCGCGCGCACCCGGTGGCCTTCGGCGAGCCATTCGGCCGCCTTGTTGGCCTTCAGCCGCATATCGTTCTCACCGGTCCCGACCTTGATCTGGACCTCCTTGGTCTCGGAGACCTTGGCCTTGGCCCGGGCGGCGCTCTCCCTCTTCTTCAGCTCGTACTGAAATTTACCATAATCCATCACTTTCGCAACGGGAGGCTTGGCGTTCGGCGATATCTCGATGAGGTCGAGACCGGCCGCCTCGGCCGCCTTCAGGGCGTCCGCAAAGGAGAGGACGCCGAGGTTCTCCCCCTCGGCGCCGACGACGCGCAGCTCGGCCGCGCGGATCTCCTTGTTAATGCGTATCTTTTCGGTGCTCAAAGCGTGTACGGCCCAGAATACCATGCGGAACGGCTTAGAACAAGCACGTACGCCGCGTCGCTATTGACTCCAGCGTATATATAATGTAGAACTATGCACATGAACTGGGATGTTGTAGAGAGCTGGAACCAGCTCCAGAAATGGATACTCTCGGAGCGTCTCGGGCGCCGGAGGTACGTGCAGACGGTCGTGCTCACGTCCTTGCTCGGTTTCGCCCTCATCCTGACCCCTTTCTTTATATTCTTCGCTCTTCCGGATTTCGATAGCGATTTCCTTACTCTCCCCATCGCCGCCGTGGGCATCGCCGTCGCCATCCTCATGGTCCTCGTCTACTGCGCCGCCTCGGTCGCGCGCTTGCGCGACATGGGTCGCTCGACCAATTGGTTCGTCGCCGGACTCATCCCGTACCTGAACGTGCTCTTCTTCATCGTGCTGGCGCTGACAGAGGGGAAGGCCGCCAGGGACCGCGCCGCGCGGAAGCAGAAAGGAACTGACGTATGAAAATCACCAACGCGGAGCCTTCGGTCACGGGCGCGGAAGTCCCCACAAGGAGGCTGGCTGTCAAGACCGGCCTGGGGTACCATGAGGCCATGGAAATGGAACAATTCATAGACGATCTCATGGAGGAACGCGGCTTTAACGAAGAGCCCCCTGAAGTACAAGCCCAGATAAAGGCCGACCTGCTCGAAAGCGCGGAACGCCGGGTTAACGCCATGATCCTTGCGAATATCCCTCCGGACGATCTGCCGGCTTTCGAGAAAGCCCTGGACGGGTCGGAAGAAGAGGCGCAGGCCTTCGTGCGGAAGAGGATTCCCGATATCGACCAGAAGGTAGCTACCGAGCTCCTTAATTTCAGGATCGCCTATATCGGCTAAGTGCCTATGAGCGAGCGCCAACCACCCATCCGACCGAAGCAGGATCAGGAAGTTCCGGTCGGGGAGGAGCATTCCCCCGAGGGAGCGCGACGCAAGCTCCTGCGCGCGGTCATCATAGAGACCACGCACCTTACCGAGGCCCAGGCTCGGGATATCGCCGAGCATCGTATGACCGAGTCCAAGGAGGACCGGTCGAAGGGCTTCTTCAAGCGCACGATCAAGCGCATCTGGAAACACAACCTCTTCCAGGAATACTTCCGGCAGCGAGAGATCGCCACGGCACGCAAGGAGATCACGGAAAGCGGGAACCTGTACGCAGGTCAGGAGGCTGCAGACCCCGAGCAGCACCAGGATGCGATGAACGCCGTCATCGACCGCTTCACGAGCGAGTACGAGGAGGACGTGCTCCGCAAGGAAGAGCGCGAGTCGAAGCGCACCGTCGAATCGGGCGACGCCAACGAGCGCGTGAAGGACCTGATACGCCAGTACGCCGCGAATCCCCTTATGGGGAAGGCGGCCTTCGACGAAGAGAAGAAACGCCTGCTTGCCAGCCTCGAACCTAAGGACCGCAAGGGCAATGAGACGTATGCCGACAACTTCTTCGAGCTCGCGACCGAGGCGCGCCGCGCGGTCGAGCACGGATCGAAGCTCGAACAGCTCGACTTCGACGTCGAGCTCACCCTCGGTACCGCCCGTGACAGCCTCGATACCGAAGCCAAGCTCACCTCCTTCGATCGGGGAATGGAAAAGATAAAGGGCACGCGCCTCGGGGGGCTCGTCACGAACGAGACCGTCGTCGCGCTCGCGGCGGGAGCATACGCCTTTACGAAGTTCATGGGCCTCGGTGCGCTTAAGAGCAACGTCTCGCGATGGGGGACCTTCGGCCTCGGCCTGGCCGCCGCGGGCGGTCTCGCCGGGTACAACGAATCTCTGCGCGTGAAGCGCGAGCGCGCGCAACATATACGCGAACGGGCCAAGGGGATGACGTTCGAGGATGATGCGAAGAAGCGCGCCGAGATGGAGCAGAACACGTACGAGACCCGGAGCGCTGCCGATATCAGTTCCGCGCTCGAATCCAGGCTCGAGAGGGCGCGCGCCGGAGAACTATCGCAGGAGGAACTCGCGGCTACCCTCGACCAGCTCGCGGACCTCGAGGCGCGCGTCTCGCTCGGGGACGAGCGGAAGGCGGATCTCATTTCATACACGCGGTTCGACCAGGTCGAGCAGGAGCGCGCCGCTCTCCTCCTGTCCCGGGCCCGCATGAAGGCGGCGCTGCGCGGGAACGATCGCGCGGCTTTCGAAGCGCAGCTTGCCGAACTCACTCAAGGACGCCGGGACGAGCTCACCGGCGGTGAGGAGGGCATGGACCAGAAGGACCGGATCTTCGCGAAGATGCGCCGCAAGAAGATCGCCGGAGCGGTAACGCGCACTGTGCTCATCGGAGGCGCGATCGGCCTCTCGGTCCAGGAGGTCGCCGCAGCGTTTGACGAGAATCGCGACGGCCTCATCGAGGGCATCTGGAGGAGCGAAGGCGCTCCCGCCCAGGAGGCGACTGCGTTCGAGGGAGTGCGCCATCTGTTTTCCGGATCTTCTCCGCGCATGCCGTTCGAGAACCCGCATACGGTCATGATCGGCAGCACGTCCGTCGAGCTTCCCGAAGGCGCGAACCTGATCGCCAATCCGGATGGCACCTACGATCTCCTGCGCGGCAGCGATGTCATCGCGGATAACGTACGGCTCGAGCTGGATGCGCAGGGCAACCTGACCGAGGCGTCGCGACAGCTTCTGGGCGGTGAGGACGTCGCAGCGACGCATTCCCTGACCGAAGGGCAGACCGTCTCGTCGACCGAGTACGTGAATCAGCACGAAGATCTCACGCACCAGATCCGCCGCGACCTCTGGTACAACAACGACACGAAAGCTTTCGATCAAAACGAGCTGCGGACGCAGTGGGGAGGCCAGAACAATACGGGAATCGACTCGAACGGGAACTACGTCTTCACCGTCGATCCGATGACCCCCGGAGGTTCGTTCCACGCCGATCAGTCGATCGATGCCCCGGCACAGACGCGCGCCGGCAACCTCAAGATGCTCTTCTCGCTCAGCGGCGATACGCAGAACCGGGTATTCGAGGTGCCGATCGACGCGAACGGGAACGCCGTCATCCCGCGTGACAGCGAGATCGGGCGGCTCATGTTCAGGGAAGAGGGAGGACGCGCGGTCTTCACGGGCCGCTTTGCGGAGGTCGCGCAGAGCGTCGGGATGGCGGAGGACGGGGCCGAGCAGGTCCGTATCCTCGGGACGCATGTGGGCGCAGGCCAGAGCGCCATCGAGACCCCTCCGGTTTCACATGTGCGGCTTGACGTACCCGCGGCAGCCTCGGATTTGATCCCTCCGCCGTTCCTCCCGTTCGTGCCGCGTACGCCGCTTGAGCGCGGCATATACGGCCCCAAGACGCCGAAAGGCGCACCGATCCTATCGCCTGTCCAATTTAATTACTATTACGGGGGACCCATGACCGAAGAGCAGCGCGAAGCGTATCGCAGGCAGCGCTCGCCCGCTCTTCGGGAGAACCCCGACGCGAGGCTTGATCCGAGGAAAGAGATCGACGGATACCTGAGCCGCCAAGAGAAGCCGCACCTTCAGCAGGCTCAAGCGCTCGCGTACAGCGTCGAGCCCATGAAGCCGTCGTGCGAGCTTTCCATCTGCATCCCAGTCGCCGGCCACCAGGAAGAAGAGAATATCGAGCGTACGCTTTCCTCGTATCTCAATCAGAGCGCGGATCCCGACACGTTCGAGCTCATGCTCTTCGTGAACCAGCCCGACAGCGACAACGAAGGCCGCACGGTCGCTCCGGACCGCACCATGGCGCGCATCCTCGAGTTCAAGAGAAGCCATCCCGAGCTCAATATCCGCATCATGCATGCCGTGCTCCCTCGTGAGAACGCGCGTATCGGGTATATCCGGAAGCTGCTCACCGACGCCAATCTCGTCCGTATGCGTGAGCGAGGCGGCACGCAGGACACGGTCATCGTGAGTAATGACGCCGACACCAAGGGCGTAGCACCCGAGTACACCAGTAACTTCCTCGAGAAGCTCGAGCAGGACGGCTCCACCGACGCGCTCATGGGACAGCTCGATTGGGATCCCGAAGCGTACATCCGGAATCCGCTCGTCCACATCGGCACGCGCCTGTTCCAGTACATAGACATGCAGAACCGAAGAAGCGGCATGAACATAGCCTCTTCCGGAGCCAACTTCGCCTTCAAGGCAAGCACCTATGCGGCCATCGGCGGCTACGATTCGGAATCCCGTCTCGCGGAGGACGTGGACCTCGGTCGCCGGATCAAGGCGGCTCGTACCGGAGCGCGTTCGCACACCCCGATCGCCTACGGCGGCGCGAAAGTATCTCGCTTGTACACTTCTTCCCGTCGTGCCGAACGCGCGGTACGCGACGGGCTTTCGCCGGTCGAGCAATGGAACCAGGGCTTCAGCGCCTTCGACGACGAGGTCCGCAAGACCAGGTGGGAGGATACGGGTGAGCCTATCGATTACGACAACCCGGTGGTCCTTTCAAGACTGGTCACGGAGCTCGAAACCGTCATCAATCGGACCCTTGCTGCCGCAAGCAACTGGCAGGATCGGGAGAGCTTCACGGAGAACGTCCGCAGGAGCCTCGGATGGCTTGGCATAAAATTCGAACCCGCCGGAGAAACTGGCATCCGCATCACGGATGCGTCGCGGCTCATCGCTGGGCTCGAGAAATACCAGAAAGAGGGCATGCGGATCATGGCGCGCAAGACGGCAAAGCCCGCAGAAGCTCCCGAGAAGAAGAGGCGCCGTCGCCCGGCACGCAAGGCCGCCTCTCGCTAGAAAGGAATCTTATCCGTTCACCCCTCTTCATGACCCACATACTTCGTTCGCCCGCGTTCCTGGCCTTCGTCCTGTGCGGCCTTTTTCTTATTCCGTCGCCGTCCGAGGCACAGGCGCTCCCCGTCCCCGTCCTGAGGATGAGCGAAGCCGTGGACGCCCTCCCCGCGAGCCGCAGCGATAGCACGGCGTCCTTTACGCTCAGCGAGTCGGGGCGGAAGGTCCTCTCGGGCACTATCAAGGGAAGTACGGCGAGCGAAGCCGGACAGGATGCCAACGCAGAGGGCGCGTTCTCGATACGCGTTGCCGATCCGGGCGTGGGCGGCCTCATAAGCTCGCTCTTCGGCAAGAAGGATCTCAGCCTGGCGTTCGAATTCAAGATCTTGCCCATGCGCGACGAAGCATATTTCAAGGTTACTAAGGCGCCTGCCACTGACTTTTTCGACCTCAAGGGAATGATCAAGAAATGGGTCCGGGTCGATATGGACGGAGAGGAGTTCTACGGCTCGACGGCGCGGCTCTCGGTAAAAGAGGTGCTCGCGGCACTCGGCGGCACGTCCGGACAGTATCCTGCCCTCGTATTCACCGAGCACGGCTCGACCGGAAAGGAGTACGTATACGATTTCCGGGTGAATCCGTCCCAGCTCCTCCAGCTCATTAACGAAACGAGCCGGCTCTCGGACGAGGAGGTGATCTATACGGCCGCCGAAGCCTCTCGGATAGCCTCGCAGTTCAAGGCCGTTACCGGGACGCTTACCATCGACAAGTCCTCGTACCTGCCGACCCGCATCACGTACCGCGTAGCGCATACCGACTATGCCACGAGCCTCCTTGTCGAAGGGACGACGACCTACTCGTACGGGAAGGTCTCGAAGATCAAGAAGCCTTCCGGAGCAGTAGGGCTCGAGAAGCTGCTCCGCGAGATGGAGGAGAGCTCGGACGGCGGACGCAGCACGCTCGCCGAGAGCGCCATCAAGTCGTCTCTCTCGAACACGCGCGCCATGGCCGAACTCTATTACGACGGCAACGGCCGCAACGGGTATAAAGGCCTATGCGCCGACGCTGACATACGGAACGTTTTCAAGTCCGCCAAGGTCAGCGTGGAGTGCAACGCGACCCCGCAGGCATTCGCGGCAAGCGCGAAGCTTCCGAGCGGCAAATATTACTGCGTCGACTCGACTGGATATGCCGCCCAGGGAACGAAGAAACTCGGCCCGAAGACCGCGTGCGCTAGATAGTCGTTAAAGAATGAAACCCCTATCCTATCTACTGATCGCTTCGTTCATCCTTTGTTCGGCAGCGATCGGTCCGCAATCCGCCGAGGCGGCGTCAGACACGAAGAAGCTCGAGAGCGCCGTATACGTCACCCCTCTCGGTACTCCCATAATCCGTGCGCCGAAAGGATGGACCCCGACCGTTCTTGTCGATGAACCGCCTGCGGCTTACGTATCCTTTACGAATTCGGAGAGGACCGTCAGCATGGTGGTCGGTGTCGGCAGGGGTTACTCCGAAGCTGAAACGGCGCTCGGGAAAACGGAGCGGATCATCGCGTTGTATAAAAACGGCGGGAAGAAGGCACATGGCAAGGTCGTGAAAAATAAGCGCATCCGGCTGGGCATCGCCTATGGCTTCGATCTGGAAATGAAGCAGGCGGGCATCGGAGGAAAGTCACGGGTACGTTATATCGCCGTAGACACCGTCGGCCCCGATTACTCCTATACTGTCGCGGCGGAAGTGCCTGAGAAAGAATGGAAGAAATATAAGCCCGTCCTAGAGGCCTCGTTCAAGACGCTTCGGATCCCTAAATCCTTTACGCTGCTCAAACCTCGTTACTAAGAAACCGATGCGATATGCAAACGATAAAGGCCCGCTTCGGCAGGCCTTTATTGACAAAGTAAACAGAAAGGGTAGACTCTTTTCAGCTGCCACTCGGCCGCTACTACAGTCGCGAAGTTCCGCTACTACTTATCAAGTCCGGCCACTCTTGGTCCGACGTCCACATCGATCAGAACACACGTCTAGCAAGGCGCCGCTTTCTGTATCGTGTTAATGCAAGAATCTTATGGTTCATCCATCTGCTTCGGCACGCATGCCGGAGCGCGCTCAACAGCGCAGTACGAAACAACGACCTCATACGCCGTTACCGTATTCACCGGTACCTCCCGGAACCGACACCGTGCGCATCATCCCGCTCGGGGGAGTCGAGGAGATCGGCCGTAACATGTGCGTGGTCGAAACCGGTCCGGACATCTTCGTCGTCGATGCGGGTTTCCAGTTCGTGTCCCCTGACGAGAACCCGGGCGTAGACTACCTTCTACCGAATCCGGCGTATCTCGAGGAGAACGCTGTGCGGATCCGTGCAGTCCTCATTACGCACGGGCACCTGGATCACGTGGGAGCGATACCGTTCCTCATGGACCGCATCGGGAACCCTCCGATATATACCCAGCAACTGAGCGCGGTGATCATCAGAAGGCGTCAGGAGGAATATCCGGATGCGCCCGCTTTGAATATCATCGAGGTAGAGAACTTCTCACGGCATGCCATCGGCGGAACGCACGTGCAGTTCTTTCCGGTTACTCACTCGATTCCCGACGCGATGGGCGTTGCGATCGAAACGCCGTACGGGAACGTCATATTCACGGGCGACCTGAAGGTCGGTCATGAGAACGGCGTGCCTGTCCCGCATGAGGTCAAGATGTGGAGTGCCTTGGGAGCCCAGAAGAATCTGCTTTTCGTTTCCGACTCGACCAACGCGGATAGCCCCGGTTTCTCTATCCCGGAACCGCGGGTGCGGCAGAATCTTGATGAGATCATGCAAGGGGTGCACGGTCGACTGGTTATTGGCGTCATTTCCACTCAACTCGAACGCATGATCAACCTCATTACAACTGCGGAAAGGCTTGGTAAGAAAGTAGTACCCGTTGGCAGGTCCATTCAGAACAACATCGAGATCGCCCAAAAGACGGGATTGCTTCGACCTCAACCCGGCACGATCATACGGATGCAGGATACGGGAAGCTACGCGTCCGACAAGCTGGTCATCCTGGCAACCGGAGCACAGGGCGAGGAGTTCGGAGCCCTGACCCGCATCGCTACTAAGCAGCATAAATACATCTCGTTCACCGAGCGGGACACGATCGTACTTTCTTCCTCCGTCATTCCGGGGAACGAACTTTCTGTTCAAAGGCTCAAGGACCTGCTGTATCGACACACAGTGACGCTTATCCACTACCGATCGGACAATGTGCATTCAAGCGGTCACGGCAACGCAAGCGAACTGGCTTGGCTCGATCGGACCGTGAACGCGCAGTTCTTTATGCCCGCGCACGGATACTATTCCAAGACCTCGACGCATGCCAAAGTCGTGGAGCAGGCAGGACGCGCAAGAGAAAGCACCATCGTTGCCGATAACGGCATGGTCATAGACATCGTGGACGGGGAAAGGCTTGAGATACACGAAGAAAAGGTGCCTTCAGACCCGCTGGCCGTCGATGGGTTCGCCGTAGGTGCCCGGCAAGAGCCCGTCATACGCGACCGCCTCACGCTCGCAAAAGAAGGGATGTTTATCGTTGTCGTAACCGTTGATGGCAAGACCGGAAGGCTTCGCAAATCGCCCGACATTATCTCTCGCGGATTCGTATACCTGCGCGAATCACAGCCATTGCTGCACGAGTCCCGTCTCTTGGTTAAGAGGGTGACCGAGCATGCTTTCAAGGACTCGAGAGGGGTCGACGACGATCGTATCCGAGACGAGATAGCCGATGCGGTGATCGGCTTTCTTTTCCAGAAAACGAACAAGGTCCCGATTGTAATCCCAGTGCTTATACGCGTTTAGCAATCAAAGAACTGCCATATCTAGAAATAGCGCCTCGAGGCGCTATTTCTAGATATTCTATATCGGTGGAGGTGCGGAGAGTTGAACTCCGGTCCAGCCTGGCTTTGAGAGCGAGTCTACGACGCGTAGTTAGCATTGAGGTTTCAGCGGAAGCATAAGAACGCTAACGAAAACGCTTCTGCCTGAGTCCTTGTTTAGGTAGCTGCGCGGACGGACAGCTATCGATCCCGTAGAAGATTCCGCCCTACCTACCCGCTACGAGAACCGGGGAAGGAGGACGTCGCTAGGTAAAGCGAGCCGAAGCTCGAGCTTACACCTTCGCGAACGCGAAGCTGCCCATACCGAAGTACGGAGACTTCACGCTTGCATTCGATTTGTTTGCAAGTATTTTTGATTGCGAGATTTAGATGGACAACAATCTTCCATCGCGTCGCACGTCTCTCAAAGGACAGACCGTCAAAGCCGGTCACCCCCGGGCTTGAACTATACAGGAGCATAGTTCAAGCCCGGGACCGATCGCTACTAGGTTCGACGTTTCAGGGCGCGATCCATTTCGCGTTTGGCGTCCTTGAGCTTGAGATCCTCTCGCTTGTCGGACTTGCCTTTTCCGCGCACGACTGCCACACGCACCTTGATATATCTCCCGCTAGTATATACCTCAATAGGCACAACTGTCAAGCCTTTACGCACTTCCACGTCGGCCAGTTCGGTTATTTCCGTCTTCGTAAGGAGGAGGCGGCGAGTACGCTCCGGGTCGTAGTCGGCCGGCGTGTTCGAAGGCTGGTACGGCGGGATCTGCATGCCTACGACAAAGGCCTCACCCCCGCGTACGATGACGCGTGAACCGTCGAGTTTGCCCTGTTTCCTACGGAGCGCCTTCACCTCGCCCCCGGACAATTCGAGCCCGGCCTGGAAGGTTTCCAGGATCGAATAGCGCAGGCGGGCCTTCTTGTTCTCTATCAGCGACATAGAAAGAGTTTTCGCATGAATACAATCTATTGTATAGTGCCTGCAACGTATGGCACCCAAGCTTCCACCCCCGCCGCCTGTACAGAAAGGCGGTAAGAAAAAGAACCCTGCCAAGAAGCCCGGCCCCAAGAAGGGCGGGTTCGGCGGCTTCATGCCGAAAGGCCCGGGCTTCGCGGGGAATCTCATCTCGACCGTCCTCATCCTCCTCCTTCTGATGAGCGTGTACTCGCTCGTGGCCGGGAACGGCAAGAAGGCCGAGGAGATATCCCTTACGCAAGTGGCCGCCGACGTGCGCTCGGGTATCGTGCAGAACATCCGCATTATGGGCGAGGACCTCACGCTCACGTACGCCGACGGCGTCGAGAAGAAGGCGATGAAGGATCCGTCACAAGGCATTACCGAAACCCTTACCGCCTACGGCGTCACGCCGGAAGAATTCTCGAAGGTCGTCATCACGATCGCCACCGAAGGCGGATTCCGCTTCTGGTTCGGGACGCTCGCGCCCATCCTGCTGCCGGTCCTGCTTCTCGGCGTCCTCTTCCTCTTCCTCGTGCGCCAGGTGAAGGGCGCGGGCATGCAGGCGTTCACGTTCGGACAGTCGAAGGCGCGTATGATCGACCCGGCGGATAACGCGCAGCGCGTGACCTTCAAGGACGTCGCGGGCGCGAAGGAAGCGAAAGAGGAGCTGCTCGAGATCGTGGATTTCCTCAAGAACCCGAAGAAGTTCCTCGACATCGGTGCGCGTATCCCGAAGGGCATCATGCTCATGGGCGCGCCAGGTACCGGAAAGACGCTTCTTGCGCGCGCGGTCGCCGGAGAGGCCGGAGTGCCATTCTTCTCCATCTCGGGCTCGGAATTCGTCGAGATGTTCGTCGGAGTCGGCGCCTCGCGCGTACGCGACCTGTTCCAGCTCGCGAAGCGCACCGCACCCGCCATCATTTTCGTAGATGAGATAGATGCGGTCGGACGCGTGCGCGGTACGGGCGTCGGCGGCGGTAACGACGAGCGCGAACAGACGCTGAACCAGATACTCGTGGAGATGGACGGCTTCGAGCCGAACGAGAAGGTCATCGTCATGGCCGCGACGAACCGTCCTGACGTGCTCGATCCGGCGCTCCTGCGCCCCGGGCGCTTCGACCGCCGGGTCACCATCGATCTTCCGGACCGCAAGGACCGCCTGGAGATACTGAAGGTGCATTCGCGCACGAAGCCTTTCGGTCCGGACGTGAACCTCGAGCAGATCGCCGAGCGCACGCCGGGCTTCTCGGGCGCCGAGCTCTACTCCCTCATGAACGAGGGTGCCATTCTCGCCGCGCGCGAGAATCGTACCGAGATCACGCAGTACGACCTCGTGCGCTCCATCGAGAAGGTCATCCTCGGTCCCGAGCGCAAGAGCCATCTCATGAGTAAGAAGCAGAAGCGCCTGACCGCATACCACGAGGTCGGCCACGCGCTCGTGTCGAGCGTACTGCCGCATGCCGACCCGGTGCATAAGATATCCATCATCAGCCGCGGGCGCGCGGGCGGATATACCCTCAAGCTCCCGTTCGAGGACACGAAGCTGCAGTCGAAGAAGGAGTTCCTTGACGAGATCGCGGGAACGCTCGGCGGATACGTGGCCGAGGAGATGATGTTCGATGACGTGACGACCGGACCGTCGAACGACCTCGCGGTCGTAGTCGCGCTCGCGCGCGACATGGTCTCCCGCTACGGCATGTCCGACAAGATCGGGCCCGTCGCTTTTGCCACCGACCAGAACTACCGCAGCGAGACCTACTCGCAGGACATGGCAGCGAAGATCGACGCGGAGGTCACGCGCATCATCGACGAGGCCAAGGAGAAGGCACGCACGGTGCTTACCGACCACAAAAAGGCGCTCGAGATGATCGCGGAAAAGCTCATCGTGGTCGAGACGCTGGAACGCGAGGAGTTCGAGAAACTATTGATACTGAACGGCATCACGCCGAAAGTGAAGGAGGAAGAGAATCCCATCGTCATCGCGGAAGATTTGAAGGGAGGAGGGGAGCCGCTCTAATCTCTCTCTAGTTCCCAGGCTTTGAGAAGCCTGATACACGTTCCGTTATCGCCCATCTCCAGTAACCCTAGCTGTAGATACTCTCCGTCAAAATCCTCCTTCGGAGGAAGCGCCTCAGGAAGCGGTTCGTCAGGAGATACGAATCTGGTGAAAGTAAGATGAGGGAAGAATTCGTTACCGACGCTCCTATATCCGTACTCGAGAATATTGTCCCGTTCCGCTCCTTCTATCGTCGCTAAACGACCTTTGTCTTTCTGGCGGAGACCATCGCGTAAAGGATTCAATTCACGAATAACGTCGTCCTGTACCCGCGTAAAATCTCCGGACTTCACATACTTAACGCTTAAGTATCCAGCAGATCTGTGATACTGATCTGCGGTTGCGGTGACCGTCCGGGTCCTTTCAGCTAGTGACGAAAGCTTTTCCAGTGCCTTTTGAAGATCGTCTTCACGTAACTGGAGCATATAGAGTGAGACATGAGGATAGTAGCTGACCCCGTCCAGCGTGAAATGGGAACCATGTTGTGCAAGTTCGCGGCTAAGCACTATGGCCTTCCGGGCCACGGTCTCGTCTGGAAGCAGGACGACGTCGTATGGGCTTGATTGCATGTCCACCCTCTTGGATTCGAACCAAGGACCGCGGAGGTATAAGCTCCGTGCTCTAACCAACTGAGCTAAGGGTGGCTCTGGCTACTCTAGCGCACCTCGCTTATCGCGGGAAGATGTCGATCAGGAGGTCGGAATCATAGAACTCCTGCGCGAGGCCGCCGAAGCTCTTCGTGCCATTCGAGAGGGTGATTGCCGCGCCGCCCACCTGCGGGTTCGCTTTCGGCACCGAGTACTTGAAGCCAATATTAAAGAGCGTTGAAAGGACATCCGGACGGTCATCAATAGGAAAGCCCGCGCGTTCCCACTGCGTCTCGATCTGCTTCAGGTACAGGCCGGCGTAGAGATAGCTCCAGTAATGGTCGTGCTGGTCGGTCATGCGCGTGAAGCGCTCGCCGGCGACGACGTCGGCAGTCTTGAAGTCGAGGAGATGCTCGTACTGCGGACCGAGATAATACGGAGAAGCGGGGTCTTTGAGGTTATTCTCGACCATCACTGCCGTATCCTCCTTCATGCCCATCACGCCCCAGGAGAACTGCGATTGCGGCCCGAGTATCTTGAGCGGGTAGAACCATTTCTTGTACGCTTCGCGCTCGGTGAAGAAGAGCCGCAGCTGCTCGGAGACCAGGTTCGCCACTATAAGACGAGATGAGACGTCCGAGTCGCGCGCGGCGCGCTCGATGACCGCCTGATCCCGGCGTATCGCGGCGTCCATGACCATCCATTCCTCCGACTCCTGCCAGGGCCCGGTAAACCGGTTCTCCGCAGCGGCGGGTTGCGCCGAGTCCGCTCCGAAGAACGCCTCGCGCTGCACGTCGATGACGCCTTTCTCGTTAGTGATGCCGAACTTAACGGCAAAGTATCCGAGCACCAGGAAGAGGCCGATCGCGGCGAATATGCAGACTAAGCCGATAATGAAATTCTTGAGAGTGAAGTGACGCATGTGTTCCTTGCAGGATATCCGTTCTGGACAGAACGTACAACTTTTCCCTATTCCATGTACAGCTTCTTCGTCTTCTCCTCGACGATGGCGCGGAGCGCTGGATGCTTCTTGAGTTCGGGATCGCTCTCGACGAGCTTCGTTGATTCCTCGCGGGCGGCTTCCACGAGCCGGAGGTTCTTGATGGCCTCCATGGCGATGTCGGAGACGCCCCACTGGCGATTCCCCGCGAGCTCGCCCGCGCCGCGAAGCGCGAGGTCGTACTCGGCAAGCTCGAAGCCGTCCTTGGCGGTCGTGAGAGCCTTCAGACGGTCCTTGGTCGCGGGGCCGTACGACTCCGGAAGCACGAAACAGTACGCCTGATGATTGCTCCGGATAACGCGGCCGCGCAGCTGGTGAAGCTGCGCGAGACCGAAGCGCTCCGCGCCTTCTATCAGAATGACGGTGGCGTTCGGGACGTTCACGCCCACCTCAACGACGGACGTGGCGACGAGTATATCGATAGCACCAGCCTCGAACGACTTCATTACACTCTCTTTCGCCGCAGGCGTCATCTTGCTGTGCAGGATATCGATGGTGGCGTTCGGGAATACGTTCTTCTTGAGGCGTTCGGCTTCGGCTTTCACTGACTTTGCCTGCACGGCGAGCTCCTTCGTCGGGTCCGGTTCGTCGATACGCGGACAGATGACGTATACCTGCCGACCGTTCTGCATCTCGGCGCGCACGCGCTCGTATGCCTCCTCGCGCTTCTCCGGCCCCGCGATCTCCGTAATGATGGACTTGCGTCCCTTGGGCATCTCGTCGAGGAGCGAAAGATCGAGGTCGCCATAGAGGGTGAGGGCGAGGGTACGCGGAATAGGCGTCGCGGTCATGGAAAGGAGATGCGGAGAGATGGCGTGCTTCTTCGTGAGCTTCTGTCGGTGGGCCTTCCCGAAGCGATGCTGCTCGTCGATGATCGCGTACGCGAGGTTCTGGAATTCAAGCGATTTGTACACGAGCGCGTGCGTGCCGATGACGATCGGGATCTCGCCGCCCGCGACCCACTTCGCGAACTGCGCGCGCGATACCTTCGCCGATTCCTCGTACCCGACCTTCGACGGGAACTTCCGGCACTCGCTCCCGGTGATGAGGCCGATCGGGATGGGATGGTCCCGGAAGTACGAGACGAAGGTCGAGAAGTGCTGCTTCGCGAGGATCTCGGTCGGACACATATAGGCGACCTGGAGAGTGCCGGATGCGCGGCCCGGGGGAGTAGAGGTCGCGACCATATACGCCGTCGCTGCGGCAACGGCGGTTTTGCCGCTTCCGACGTCGCCTTCAAGCAGGCGCCGCATCGGATGCATCTTCTCGAAGTCATGCACCACACTCTCGATGGCCCGCGTTTGCGCGCTCGTTGATGGGAAGGGGAATGACTTTACGAATGTATCGAGCGTCGTGCGGTCCACATGCACGGGGAGCGCCTTTTCCTGTACCGCCTTCGCGCGCTCCCGCGCAAGCGCAAGCTGCAGACCGAATATCTCCTCGAAGGCGAAACGCTTCCGCGCGGCTTGCGCGTCCGACTCCTTCTTGGGTGCGTGCAGGAAGACGAGCGCGGTCGAGAGAACCGGCAGCTTGTATCGCTTGAGTATGTCTCCCGGTATCGGATCGATGATGCTCTCGTGCACGCCTGCGGCGAAGACGCGCTTCATCGCATGCAGGAACCAGAGCGACGACACGCCCTTGCTCTCGGGATAGATGGCGTACAGCGCGTCCTCGACGAGAGGCGTGTCGCCGTCGGTCTTCGTGAACAGTGAGCCGTGCACGTCCTCCGCCGACACCGCCGAGCGGTCGATCTCCGGGTTCGCGAGGTACATCTTGCTACCGATTCCCGCGATGCGCCCGCTTGCCTTCACCACCTGCCCCTCCGCAAGCGTCTTCGCGATGTACGGCTGGTTGAACCACATGAGTTTTATCTTTCCGCTCGCGTCCTCGAGCCATGCCTCGGCCATCGGACGACGGCTCTTCCAGGCTTTGCGGGTCTCGGGTTTCCGGATGGTGCCGTACAGCGTGACCTCGGTCCCGGGCGCGACCGCCGCGACCGTGCCTGTCGGTCCTGCGGCTTCATACCGAGCGGGGAAGTGATAGAGAAGGTCGCGAATGGTCTCGATACCGAGGCGTTTCAGCGCCGACTTCTGGTCGGGCTTGAGCCGGGTGAAGTGCGAAATGAGGATGTCGTCCGCGCGCATTGCGTAAGTATATCGTTTTCCCCGCGTCAGCTCATCATGAGGTTTTCATTGCATCAGGTATACTAAATGGCATATGGCACGCACATTCACTTCTTTTCTTTCTTTTATTCTCATCTTTTCATTAGTTGCGAGTCCGACGCTCGCCATCGCGGCGACCAAGGACGGCTTCGCCAAGGGCGAGACGGCTGCGGAGCTCCGCAAACAGTATGACGGGGACACCGTACGTATACTCATCGCGGCAGGGCACGAGCCCGGATACGGCGGCGCAGTCTATCAGGGCGTATACGAGCGTGAGATCGTGACGGAGATAGCCGATGAGCTGGAGCGTCTCCTGAAAGGCAATTCGAAGTACGAGGTCATCGTGACGCGCGGCAACGATTCCTGGAACAAGGGCCTGACGAAATACTTCGATAAGGAAGAGAAGGATATACAGAAGTTCGTGAAGAAGCAGAAGAAAGCTTTCGCGAAGCTCGTGAAGAAAGGCTCCATCGAGGAGATCGAGGACGGTAGCCAGGTCGAGCACTCGGTCGCGCCGGAGGATGTCGCGCTCCGCCTCTACGGCATTAATAAGTGGGCAAACGAGAACGACATCGATCTGGTCGTGAACCTGCACATAAACGACGCCCCCGACCATGGGGCGAACGCGCCTTCCAAGTACAACGGCTACGCCGTCTACGTGCCGGACTCGGCATACGGCAACAGCAAGACCGCGAAAGAGCTCGGACGCGACATCGCCGAGCGGCTTTCCGCGCTTTCGGATGTCTCCACGCTTCCGGGCGAGAGCAGGGGAGTCGTCGAGGACCGGGAACTCATCGCCATGGGAGCGTATGGCACGCTAAACGTGCCGAGCGTCCTTATCGAGTACGGCTACATCACCGAGCCGCGCTTCACGCTTCCCGAACATCGCCGGACGGTGACGAAGGATGCGGCGTACCAGACGTATCTCGCGCTCCAGGATTTCTTCGACGATCCGGTAAAGAACCCGCGCAAGGTTGCGAAACTACCGACAAAATGGCCCGAGCCAGTAGTACCGATAGCGACGACCACTCCTCCGGTCGCGACTTCGACACCTGTCACGCCAACAGTTCCGTTCACTCCCTTGCCGGTGGCGACGACCTCGCCCGTCATGCCGGACAAGCCCGTCGCGGTAGCATGCGCACCGTTCACGCAGACGATCCTTCCCGCAAAGAATGAGAAGGACATAGATACCACCGGCGCGGTCAAGCGGCTGCAGACCATCCTCGCGAAGGACAAGGCCCTGTATCCGGAAGGACTCGTGACCGGCTGGTTCGGCCCGGCGACGCTGCGCGCGGTGCAGGCATTCCAGAAGAAGAGCGGCATCGCCTCCTCCGGCACTCCGGAAACGACCGGCTACGGGGCAGTCGGTCCCAAGACCGCGAAGGCGCTCCTCATACTCTGTTCCCAAGCGCCTTAGGTTCCCCTGCGGCAGGGCTTGCAGAATTATAGATTATGTGGTAGAGTATAGGTATTACTCCATTACCTACCCGCATGGCCTATATCCTTCGTTTTTCAGCACTGTTCGTACTTGCGCTCGCCTTTCTCGCGTCTTCAGTCCCGGCACTTGCCGCTATCCAGCCCGGACGGCCAGTTCCTGCGCTACCGGCCGACGCCATCTCCATCGAGTCGGTGGATACCGATCAGAATGTAACGGTCATGTCCCCGATCTCGGGGAGCTACGGAACCTTCAGAATCACGTTTGAGGTGACTGCCGAAGGCAGGGCTGTCTACATACCCGTCTCGACGGATACGAGCGGCGCCGTCGGAGCTACGTATGCGGTCTATGGCTCGTTCAGCGGTCAGCGCGCAGGCATCCTTTTGTCGGATACAGCCCGTGTCGGCAACTACTACCATATCCAGAGGGGCGATACCGAAACGTTTACGCTCACGGTAACGCTCAATCCGGATAAGAACGGAACGTACGGCATCGGCCTTACGAAGCTCGGCTACGCGGCGTTTCCCTCCGCTCCCGTCATCCACTTCGCGATCGATCAGGACGATGATGATTACGAGGGCTTCGAGACGGACATGATCGCGATTCCCGACTCCGCGATAACCCAGACGACGGTAGTGATCACTAATCCGAGCAACAGGGAGGCCGTTGCCGGCTCCGGTGCCGGGTACGCCATCACATTCATCGGCCATGGCGTTCCCGCCGGATCGACCGTATGCTCCCATCTTGTCCGCCAGGGCTCGGGACAGGCGTATGGCTTTCCGGCCGACCTTCCGTGCCGTGCAGCGCACGAAGGGAGCGATGCTCGCATAGGAGAGCTCGTGCGCACGAGCGGATACGACCTCGGTCCGGGAGTCTACAATCCGCGAGTCCGGATATACGGTCCGGCGACGGGTGAGAAGGACGGCCCGCTTCTCGCCGAGAACACGAGCACCACGACCCTTACCCTGACCGAGGCGCTCGATACCTATCGCGGCTACATGAACGGCAGCCTTTTCATCGAGACAAGGAACATTACAGAGGCCGCTGCTCTGTCCAACTGCATCCTGAACGCGGGGAACAACCCGAATGTCTCTATACGATGCACATGGGGAACGAAGGAGATCTATAGTAGGGGTCCGGGTATAATCTTGCCGCCACCGCCACCGCCACCGCCACCGCCACCGCCACCGCCACCGCCACCGCCACCGCCACCGCCACCGCCACCGCCACCCCCTCCTCCTCCTCCTCTTCCACCGCCTACCCCTACGCCACCCCCGGCCGCTACTGCGACCGTCAGCTCCGGCAGCTACTTCTCTGCAAACCCGACTCTCACGGGTACCGCGACAGGCGCATCGACCGTGGGCATCGCGATCAGTAACGGTGACAAGGTCTACGGAAGCGGCTCCATTCCAGTCGTGGGCGGGAAGTGGTCGCATAAGGTCGCGACCGACCTTGCCGACGGGATGTATACCGTTCAGGTATACGGACCGGGTAATGTCGAGCTCGCGAAGGGAACGGTCATCATCAGAACCCTTTCACGGCCTTACCCCGTCGTCATACCGGCTAGGTAGACTTCACTAACCGAAATACGAAGAAACAGGCCGTCCTTAAGGACGGCCTGTTTCGTTATATACTGATGCGTCTATGACCCCACGCGAGCGGAAGATACTGAATGCCTATAAAAAAGTCGGCGCGCGTATCGGTACTGCGTCCCGGGTAAAGCTCCGCTCCAAGGAAGACCTCGCCCTCTACTACACGCCCGGCGTCGGCGTGGCGAGCATGCGCCTGGCCGCGCAGCCGCAGGTTGCGCGGCAGCTTTCCGTAAAGCGGAACTCCGTCGCCGTCGTTTCCGACGGTTCTGCGGTCCTGGGCCTCGGGAACATCGGCCCGTACGGCGCGCTTCCCGTGATGGAGGGGAAGGCGCTCATCTTCAAGGAGTTCGCGGACGTGGACGCCTGGCCTATCGTGCTCTCGACGCAGGACCCCGAGGAGATCATCGCGACGGTCCTCGCTATCGCGCCCGGCTTCGGCGGCATCAACCTCGAGGACATCAAGGCGCCGCAGTGCTTCGAGATAGAGCAGCGGCTTCAGGCGGCGCTCGACATTCCCGTCATGCACGACGACCAGCACGGCACGGCCATCGTCGTGCTCGCAGGACTCATGAACGCGGCGAAGGTCGTCAGGAAGGATCTGAAGAAGCTCCGTATCGTCATTTCGGGAGCCGGAGCCGCAGGCACGGCGGTCGCGAAGCTCCTGACTGCGGCCGGCGTCCGCGACATCATCGTTCTCGATCGCATCGGCGCCATTTACACGGGACGGAAAGGCCTCGCCGGCCACAAGAAGGATCTCGCAAAGCGTACGAATCCGCGGAAGGTGCGTGGAACCATCCAAACGACGCTCGCAGACGCCGACGTATTCGTCGGCGTGTCGGGACGAGGCCTCGTAACGCGAGAGATGGTCGCAAGCATGGCGAAGGATGCCATCGTCTTCGCGCTCGCGAACCCGGAGCCGGAGATACTGCCGGACCAAGCGCGCGCTGCAGGCGCTCGCGTCATCGCGACCGGACGTTCCGATTTTCCTAACCAAATAAACAACGCACTCGTCTTCCCGGGCATCTTCCGGGGCGCTCTCGATAAGGGCATCACGAAGATAACCGAGGACACGAAGCTTCGCGCCGCGCGCGCCTTGGCCGCGCTCGTCACGCGCCCGACTCCAGCGAAGATCATCCCGGACGTCCTCGACAGGCGCGTCGTTCCCACCGTCGCGAAGTCGGTACGTTAGAGCGCCTAATCGCGAGTAACTGCTTCTCGTACCCGTTTATATACAGTAGCGAACCACGCACGGTCGCGGTCGCTTCCGCATTCCTCGGCTACATGCGTCAAAGGAACCCACTTCGCCGCACCGATCTCTTCGGTCGGCGCCAGACCGGCGCCCGCTTTCGCCGCGAACAGGAACATATGTATCTGCTTCATTTCAGTACGGTCGTCCGTACCGCTCTTGCTTATCGGATGCCGTTCATACGAGCCGAGGTCGTCCAGAAACTCGATATCCGATAGACCCGTTTCTTCGGCGATCTCACGTCGAGCCGCTTCTCCGTCCGACTCGCCGTCCTCAAGACGCCCCTTAGGGAAGAGCCACATCCCGTTACCGCTGCGGTGCTGCACCAGCACGACGGTCCCGCTGTCGCCAAGCACGATGCCGCCGGCGCTGCGCGTGCGCTTCATGGGAGTACATAGCCCTCTCTACAGGGGCTCGAGAACGGCCTCGTCATGCTATCTGACCGTTACCGTACCTCCATGGCTAGACTGCGAGTGGTTGTGGTAGTCCCAGGAACCGGCCTTGGTGAAGGTGAAGCTGAAGCTCGATACGGCACCGCAAGCGTCGAAGACGCCCGCTCCCGTCGGCGTACCGTTCTCGCAATGCTGCGCGGTCGAGGTCCCGTCGAATTCGGTATGCGTCGGATGCACGTCGGAGGCGACCCACATGCGGCCGCTGCCGCTGTTCACCCAGGTCACGGTCGTTCCCGGAGCGACGGTGACGTTTGCCGGCGAGAAACCGTTCGGCCCGTAGGTGATGGTGACATTCGTCTGAGTGGTCGTCGTAGTTGTCGTCACGACAGGCGCACCTGAAGTATCAGTTGTCGGAACTCCCGTAGTCGTGGTCGTTGCGGTCTCGGTCGGCGCGGACGCCTTCCCTCCGGCGAAGGCGAAGTATCCGATAAGCAGCACGACGACGATCGCGAGCACTATCAAAAGAGGCTTGGTGTTCATGGGTTCAAGGAAGTTAGCTTCTATGGAACTAGTGTACTAGATGTGTTCCTTCCATATATAAGCTTGCGAGAATGAAGAGGAAGTGAAGCGGTTGGAAAGGCCCATAAAATAAAGTAGGATAGCCAGGCACATAGAATGGAGACGTGGCTGAGTGGCCGAAAGCGCCTCACTGCTAACGAGGTAGGGGATAACACCCCTCGTGGGTTCGAATCCCACCGTCTCCGCCTGAAGTATTTAGTATCGAAGGACCCCGCTTAAATTATTGAACTTACGTTGTAAAACTAGATATGAAATACAGCGAAACTTTTCTTGTAGGCGGCGAGGCTAGTAAGGTAATTTTACGGTCCTATAAGCACAAGAAGGTAGTTGTAAAAACTTCAGAATACGGAGATGTACGCAAAGAGGCGGCCGCGCTTAAACTCCTCGCCAAAAACGGCATCGCTGTTCCAAGAGTCCGGTCAGTGCGCAACAAAGCCATATTCATGGATTATATTCCCGGCACGAATCCCCAAGGATCGAATATCAGCAAGGCCACTTTACTTAGGAACATCGCTGCTGCCTTCAATAAATTACACACCGTTCGAAGCAACCATCTTGGGGAACTAAGCAAACCGTTGAAAAATACATCACAAAACTGGATTAAGTTTATGCACAAAAGAATGAAAAAGGGACTTCAAGCTATGCATGCATTAGGTTTTTTAAATATGAAAGAATTGAAAGAGTTAGAACGGCGCGCAAAAGAGCTTTCTGACTTAGGTATTCGCGCTTTCAAGCCGGCAATCATTCATGCGGATTTACATCTTGATAATATTCGTGTTACCCCTGAAGGCGAAGTATTCTTTCTAGATTTCGAAGGCCCGTTCTGGGGAGATGAACTATATGACTTGGCACCGTTTAAATATTTTCATCCGAAACTATATACAAAATTTCGAAAAGCATATTCAAGGCATCGCTTTTCTCACGAGAAAGAAGCTATGTGCTGGTACACGTTCTTACATGCAATTGATATAGGAGCTTTTGACGCAAGTATCGGCAAGAAAAAAGGCGTTGCAAGAGCTCTACGTATTGCTCGATCTGCTTAAAGTACCGCAGTCCTCTATCATATAGGTGCAGAACGTGCCTTGCGATGCAGAAAAGCGTTAACTCCTGCGGCAGAACCCCCTCCCGAAATGCTACAATCCCCGCATGGGTCTTTTTTCCGGACTATTCGGCGGGAAGCAGAAAAGTAGGAGCGTCATCGGTGTCGATGTCGGTTCCTCGTCCTTGAAGGTCGTGCAGCTGCGGCTTGACGGCCAGACTGC
The DNA here is from genome assembly GCA_034666125.1 of Candidatus Parcubacteria bacterium. GTDB lineage: Bacteria > Patescibacteriota > Minisyncoccia > Phycocordibacterales > Phycocordibacteraceae > C7867-001. Next base: position 51,533 of record JAXDML010000007.1, on the reverse strand, counting down.
CGTGCTCGAGACATACGGCGAGCTCGCGCTCGGCCCCTACGCCGGCGGCGAAGTGGGACAGGCGACGAATCTTACTGCGGACAAGATCGCCGAGACGCTCCGCGACCTCCTGCGCGAGTCGAGCGTGACGACCAACGATGCGGGCATCTCCATCCCGTTCTCCCGCTCGCTCCTCACCCTCATCACGCTCCCGCGACGCGACGACGCGGAAGAGCAGCGCACGATGGTGGAGCTTGAGGCGCGCAAGTACATCCCCGTACCGGTGTCGGAGGTCCAGCTCGACTGGTTCGTCATCCCGGAGCCGCTCCCCGAGGGCGCACAACCGCCCGATAAGATGAAGGTGCTCGTGGTCGCGGTGCATAACGACGAGCTGAAGCTCCTTGAGGGCGTGGTGCAGGGTGCGAGCCTTGCAGCGAGTTTCTATGAGATAGAGATCTTCAGCACGATACGTTCGGTCGTGGACGAGCAGGTCCTCCCGGTGCTCGTGCTCGACATCGGCGCGTCGGCGACGAAGGTGTACGTCGTCGAGCACGGCGTGGTCGCTTTCTCGCACAACATCCCCCAGGGCGGCCAGGACGTGACGCGCAACATCGCGACCGCGCACGGGTTCTCCATAGGACAGGCGGAAAGCCTCAAGAAACAGCATGGGTTCAGTACGACCGCGCCGGCATACGATCGCAGTACCATCGAGGCGGTATTCTCCCGCATCTTCGATGAAGCCCGCCGTGTGATGTCGCAATTCGAGACGGTCAATCAGAAAAGCATCAGCGGCATCGTGCTCACGGGCGGGGGAGGGGTCACGAAGGATCTCGGTACCTACGCGAAGGAGTTCTTCTCGATTCCCGTTACGATCGCCGATCCCTTCAAGAAAGCCGAAGCCCCGGCATTCATGCGTCCTGTACTGGCCGAGATCGGCCCCGAGTTTGCCGTCGCCGTCGGGCTGGCGTTGCGGAAGCTGGAAGAGCGCGCGTAGCAACACCTTTATCCAATATGAAAATCCAGGTTTTTGTAATTCATGGCGGGCACGCCAGAAACTCGTACGAGGAGTATCTCGAGCATCTTAAAAAGAAAGAGGTTGATCTTGAGTATTTACGAGGCAAAGGCAGAAGTTGGAAACTCTCTCTTGGCGAGAAATTAGGAGCTGGCTATGACGTGTATAACCCGCAGATGCCTAATAAGGAAAATGCGAGATATATCGAATGGAAAATCTGGTTTGAGAAATTCATTCCGTATCTGGAGGACGGAATTATTCTCATAGGTCACTCGCTTGGAGGTATCTTCCTTGCGAAATACTTGGCCGAGAATGACTTTCCCAGAAAGATTCGAGCGACATTCCTCGTCGCTACTCCTTATAACACTCTTACGGAACATCCTCGTGCCGACTTCAATATACTCGGAACGCTCGAGGAGTTTCAGGAACAGGGAGGACAGATATATATCTATCACAGCAAAGATGATGAAATAGTGCCGTTTTCCAATTTCGAACGGTATCGTACCGAGCTTCCTAAGGCTCAAACACGGGTATTCAATACTGATGGTCACTTCAATGGAGAAGAGCTATCGGAAATTGTCGCGGATATCGTAAGCCTTTCGAGCTAGGTCTCCCATATCATCCTGGACAACCTGTCGTTCCTCTACCCCTGTGCATAACGCGCCTGCAGCCTGCGGATACCTAGCGTATACTAAGCCTCGTGGCCCTTTCTCCAGGCATTCCGACCTCGTTCGTACCCAGGCAGTCGACGCCCGACCAGCGCCGCGCGCAGAGCGGCGGGCATAACCTGTTCCTCGTCATCTCGATGTTCGTCTTCGGCCTCGCGATCCTCGCCGCAGCCGGCACCTATGCCTATGACCGCTACCTGGCCCACGCGCTCCAAGTGAAGGCCGAAGAGCTCGCAATCGCGCAGCGCCAGGTCAACGAGGAACAGGTGGAGGAATTCGTCCGATTGCGCGACCGCCTTACGTACGGCCGGGACCTCCTCGGGAACCATATCGCACTTTCGCAGGTCTTCGACGTACTTGAGGCGCAGACCCTCGCGAGCGTCCGCTTTACGAACCTCGACCTGACCGTCGCCGACGATCATACGGCGCAGATCGAGATCGAGGGCACCGCGCGGAATTTCAACGCGCTCGCCGCGCAGTCGAACGCCTTCGCCGCCGAGAAGGGCATCCGTCGCGCGATCTTCTCGGGCATCATCGTGAACCCGAACAAGACCGTGAACTTCAGGCTTACCGCCGACCTCGACGCGAAGCTCGTCACGTCCATCGGCACCGATGCGCCTTCGGCCGATACGCTGAGCGTTCCTGCGGTCGCACCCACGCCATTACAGACGGTGCCCGCGACGACGACTCCCGCCGCTACGGGCACCCCGGCGCTTCCGTCCGTGCCCGCACTCACACCATGATGTCCCGCATATTCCCCATCGTCGCTCTCGTGATCGCCGTAGGCCTGTTCTTCGGCTATATCAACCCGACCCGCGCGGGCAGCATCGCCGAGAAGAAGGCGCAGATCGACAGCTACGAAAGCGCGCTCCAGGCGGCGGAGCATTTCAAGGAGCGGGAAGGGCAGCTCATCGTCGCGCAGTCGAACATACCTTCCGACGGCTTGGCGCGTCTCGCGAGCTTCCTTCCTGATGGCGTCGACAACGTGCAGATCATCCTCGACCTGAACACCCTCGCCGCGCGCTCGGGCGTCACGCTTTCGGACTTCGATACGGGCCAGGGCAACGTAGGGACCACGCCGCAGCAGAACGCCGGAACGCCGGGCGATCCGACGGCTTCGCTCACGTCCGACGGTCCGATAGACTCGCTCGAGATCACCGTGTCCGCGACGGGTACGTACGCGGCCTTCAGGACCCTTCTCGACGGCATCGAATCGAGCCTCCGCCTGCTCGACGTGGTCTCGGTCTCGGTCCAGGACTCCCCGACCGGCGTCTACAAGTACGACATGACCATACGCCTCTACTGGCTCCGCTAATAAACCTTATGCACCTCTCCCGCAAGAACCTCCTCACCATCATCTGCGCAGTCGTCGTGCTGCTCGGCGGCTTCTATTACTTCTTTTTCGTAGCCAGGTCCTCCGACGAGACCGTGCTTTCGGCCGACGCGCCCGCGACCGAAGCCGAGCTTTCCTTCATCACGCTCGTGAGCCAGCTCGACCCGATCGAGTTCGACGCGCGCATCCTCGACGATCAGCGCTTCAGGAATCTGGTCGACATCCGCACCGAGGTCGTCCCGGAACCGCAGGGCCGCACGGACCCGTTCGGCCCGCTAGGGAGTTAACCAAGACCGTTAATAGGGAGTCAGGCAGCCGTCATCGCGCGGTATACTCATATATACGTATGGCAGCGTACTTTACGAACGGATGAATATCCTCACCCTACTCACCGAATCGGGCGCGTTGACCGTCGAGGCGGCGAAGGCCGTCGCGGACGAGGCGCGCACCAGTAACGCTCCCGTGGAGACCCTGCTCGAGAAGCGCGGCATCAACGTAGAGGATACGCTCAAGCGGGCGGCGGAACGGTACGGTATCCCCATGCGTTCCCTCCCTCCGCAGTCGGCGGTCGGCAAGGAAGCGCTCGAGTATATCCCCGAGGAGTCGGCGCGGCATTACGGCTTCGTGCCGATCGGCGTGGAGGACGGCGCGCTCGCCGTGGGCGTCACCGACCCGGATAACATCGAGGCCTTGGACGCGCTCCAGTTCATCTCCACGCGCGTCGGTCTTCCGTACAAGGTCTTTCTCATCAGCCAGGCGGACTTCGCGAAGGTCATCGAGGAGTACGGAAGCCTTTCGGAGAAGGTTGGCGAGGCGCTTTCGGAACTCGAACCCGTAAAAGGGCCCGACGAGGAGGTCCGGGACGAGTCCATCGACACGGTCATCAAGGAGGACGCGCCGGTGACGAAGATCGTCGCGACCATCCTCCGGTACGCGGTGGAGGGAGGCGCATCCGACATCCACGTCGAGCCGTCGCCGGAGAAGACGCACGTACGCTTTCGTATGGACGGCGAACTGCACACGTCGCTTGAACTGCCCGGGAAGGTGCATCCGGCGGTCGTCGCGCGCATCAAGATCCTTTCCCAGATGCGCCTCGACGAGAAACGGAAGCCCCAGGACGGAAGATTCTCGGCGACGGTGGAGAAGCGTCGCATCGACTTCCGCGTATCGACCTTCCCGACACAGTACGGCGAGAAGGTCGTGATGCGCATCCTCGACCGTTCGAAGTCCCTCGCGACCATCGAGACCCTGGGCTTTACGAAGCAGGATCTCGCGACCATCCGCGAAATCCTGGATCGCCCGTACGGCATCGTGCTCATCTCGGGACCGACCGGATCGGGTAAGTCGACGACGCTGTTCGCGATGCTTTCGGCGCTCAACCGCGAGGCGGCGAACGTCGTGTCGATCGAGGACCCGGTGGAGTACGAGATACCGAACGTCGCGCAGTCGCAGGTGCACCCGGAGATCGGCTATACGTTCGCTGCGGGGCTCCGCTCGATACTCCGCCAGGACCCGGACATCATCATGGTCGGCGAGATACGCGACAAGGAGACCGCGCAGCTCGCCATTCAAGCTGCACTGACAGGGCACTTAGTCTTCTCGACGATCCACACGAACACCGCTGCGGGGGTCATCCCGCGCCTTATCGACATGGGGGTCGACCCGTATCTCATCGCGCCGACCCTGATCGCCGCCATCGGCCAGCGCCTCGTGCGGCGTCTGTGCCCGGGCGCCGGGAAGGAGCTTCCGGTCTCGGACTCGATCAAGATCATGCTCGAGAAGGAGTTCGCCGACCTGCCGAAGGAGCAGCGCGACGAGCTCCCGAAGTTCACCGCGTTCTACGAGGCGACGCCCACCGACGACTGCCCGAACGGCACGCGCGGGCGCATGGCCGTCTTCGAGATCCTGAAGATGGATAAGGAGCTCGAGGCGGTAGTGCTGAAGGACCCGGTCGAGGAGCATGTCTACGCGGCCGCCCGCGGGAAGGGCATGCTCACCATGCGCGAGGATGCTATCATTAAGGCACTCGGGGGCGAAATCCCGTTCTCGGAGGTGAGTACGCTCGGCGGCGTGTTCCTCGCCGAAGGGAACGAAGAAGAGGAGGAGAAGACCGCGCCGACCCCCTAAATATTTACGTATGCCCAAGCCCTATCGCATCTATCTCGTCGATGATGACCGTTTCCTGCTCGACATGTACGCTGTGAAGTTCCGTAACGCGGGTCATGAGGTGACCGCCTTCCAGGGCGGGGAGCTCGCGCTCGAGGCCCTGCGCAAGGACCCGAAGCCCGACGCCATGCTCCTCGACATCGTCATGCCCGGCATTGACGGCTTCGAAGTGCTCGAAGCCGTCAAGAAAGAAGGCCTCGCTGGTACGGCGAAGGTCATCGTGCTCTCGAACCAGGGCGCCGAGGCGGATCTCGAGCGCGCGAAGTCCCTCGGCGCCGACGGATACATCATCAAGGCTTCGGCCATTCCTTCGGAAGTGTACTCGGAGACGATAAAGATAATCGAGAAGCCCGCATGAGCAGCGACCCGAAAGCACTGATCAGTACGCTCCTCGACACCGTCGTATCGGAAGGCGGCTCCGATCTCCACCTTTCGGTCGGGCACAACCCCATCATCCGCGTCTCGGGCTCGCTCGTGCCGCTCCTGCAGCACCCGCTGCTCACGAACGAGGACACCCTCGCCATCCTGAAGCTGCTCCTTCCTCCTGAGCGCATGCCGACCTTCGAGCAGCAGCAGTCGGTTGACTTTTCATACGCGCATACCGAGAAGGCGCGCTTTCGCGTGAACGGTTATACCGTGCAGACCGGCGTGACGCTCGCCATGCGCCTCATCCCGCACGAGACGCGCACGTTCGCGAGCCTCAATCTCCCGCCCATCCTCGAAGTCTTCACCCAGCGCCAGCAGGGCTTCTTCCTGTGCGTGGGCCCGGTCGGACAGGGAAAATCGACGACCCTCGCCGCGCTTATCGACCGCATCAACGAGACCCGCGCCGAGCACATCGTCACCATCGAGGACCCGGTGGAATATCTTTTCGACGCGAAGAAGTCGCTCATCCATCAACGCGAGGTGCACGTGGATGCGCCGAGCTTCCAGGCCGCGCTCCAGGCCGCTTTCCGCGAGGACGTGAACGTCATCATGGTGGGCGAGATGCGCGACCAGGAGACCATTTCGAGCGCGGTGACCGCCGCCGAGACCGGACACCTGGTGCTTTCGACGCTTCACACCAACAACGCCGCGCAGACCATCGATCGTATAATTGACATGTTTCCGTCGAGCCAGCAGGGCCAGGTGCGCGTGCAGCTCGCGGGCTCTCTCGCCGGCATCTTCTCGCAGCGGCTCGTGCCGCGCATCGCGGGAGGACTCATCCCGGCGTACGAGCTCCTTATCAACAACAGCGCGGTGGCGAACCTCATTCGCGAGGGTCGCACCCACGAGATCACGACCGTCGTGCAGACATCCTCTCAAGAGGGCATGATCGACATGGACCGTTCGCTCGCCGAGCTCGTGCGCCGCGGGGAAGTGACCATCGAGCACGCGTACTCGCGCGCCCTCGACCCGAAGACCTTCGAACGCTACCTGTAACCTATGCTTTTCAGCTATCGCGCACTCGACCGGGACGGCCACGAACGGGAAGGGACCGTGGAGGCGCTCTCCATGGACGTAGCGGTGGGGACGCTCCAGCGCCGCAACCTCATCGTCTCCAACATCGAGCCCGCAGTGAAGAAGTCGGTGCTCACGCAGGACCTCGCCTTCTTCAAGCGGGTATCGAATCGCGACGTCGTCATCCTTTCGCGCCAGATAGCGACGCTGTTCGAGGCGCAGGTGTCGGCGCTCCGCATCTTCCGCCTGCTCGCCGCCGAGGTGGACAATAAGTACCTGTCCGAGATCCTGACCCAGCTTGCGGACGATCTGCAGGGCGGGAGCCCCATCTCGAAGGCTATGGCGCGGCACCCGAAGGTCTTCTCGAACTTCTACGTGAACATGGTGCACGCCGGCGAGGAGTCCGGAAAGCTCTCCGAGACCTTCGGGTACCTCGCGGACTACCTCGACCGCACGTACGAGGTGCAGAGCAAAGCGCAGAACGCGCTCATCTACCCGGCCTTCGTCATCGGCGTCTTCGTCATCGTAATGGGCCTCATGCTCACGATGGTGATCCCGCGCATCAGTCAGATCCTGGTCGAGTCGGGACAGGATATCCCGCTCTATACCAAGATCGTCATCGGACTCTCGGACTTCCTCGTCCACTACGGCTTCTTCATCCTGCTTGCGCTCGTGATCGCGGCGGTCTTCGCGTACCGCGCGCTCGAGACGCCCGCGGGCAAGCTCTTCTTCGACAGCTTCAAGCTCGATTTCCCGTACCTCGGCGACCTCTACCAGAAGCTCTACCTCTCGCGCATCGCGGATAACTTCTCGACCATGCTCGTGTCGGGCGTCCCGGTCGTCGAAGCGGTAGACATCACCGCTTCGGTCGTGGGGAGCGCGACGTACGAACGCGTGCTCAAGGAGACCGCCGAAGCCGTGAAGGGGGGCTCCTCCATCTCGGACGCCTTCGGGCAGCATCCGGAGATTCCGGGCATCATGACCGCCATGATCAAGGTCGGCGAGGAGACCGGCGAGCTCGGCAATATCCTCAATACCCTCGCCAAGTTCTACCGCCGCGAGGTCACGACCGCCGTCGATACGCTCGTCGACCTCATCGAACCGCTCATGATCGTGCTCCTCGGCCTCGGCGTGGGTACGCTCCTCGCTTCCGTGCTCATTCCTATCTATAACCTGGCGGGCAGTATTTCGTAGACCTAGGTCCTACTGTCCCCAGTAACGGGACACGATATTCGGTTCCGGTGCTACCGTGGATGCATGAGCGCACGCCCATAGGCTTCTTACATGCCCACTAATTTTAGTCTGAGCAGTCGGCTACGTTCGCGAAGGCCAGCACTCTGCTTAGTGGCAGTAATCGCCGTGGTCCTTAGTTTCGCGTATGTTCCCGAAGCGAAGGCCGATACCAGCGATACTCGCCTCATTTCCGAAGCTCAGATCATAAGAAGCATCAAACCCCTAGTACGGGACGTGGAACGCGCAAGGGAAAAGGACCCGGAGGTTAATCTCTTCGCCATCGAAAGCTTCGTACGCCTGTACGATACGTTTCCAGGTTCTCATCCCGACGAATTCAGCCGGATCTTAAAGGTGCTTAAGAAGCTCGATACGAGGTACGCGGAGAATAACGCCTATCTGTATGTCAGTAGTTACATCGTTGCTAACGTGCTGGAAACTCCGGACTCTTTTTCTGAGGAGGAATCAAAGGCCCTTACGAAGTTCCTTGATACGCTTCCCGAGAATCACGGGAGCGTCGGCAGGCTGCAAAAGATGCGGGTCATGAATGTCCTCTTGGAAGACTATCCTGGCCTGGCCGACATCTTTTATGAGCACCTCGACGCCGAGGAACTCCTTGTCTTCAACACGGGGATAAGTCAGGAATATAACATCGAGTCCTTTCCGGGAGACGAGGAATATGAGGAGGTCGGGGGCGACCCGCTGGCTCCGCTCTTCGGCGAGCCAAGCTTGGACAGCGTCGATGCGATCAGCCGTCTGCTTACCCCTGAGGAGAACAGAGACAGGTTCGAGTGGGCGGAAGACGTCGTTTCTGTCGCGCGGTACCAATATTTCAAAGGAAAGAATCCGACACGTCAGAGCGTTCAAGCAGCTCAAAAAACCATAGAAAAGGAGCGGGAACGGTGGCGAAACAACAAGTTCCTTAACGATACCGTTTTGTACGGAGCAACCGCCGGAGAAGAGGGTCGCTTCATGGATGAGCGCCAAGTATCGAGGATTAAGGAACTTTCCGAGGACGTGCATATATTCGCCGCAGACGAGGGCTCAGGGCGGACATCAGTCGATGCGCGAGCGGAGTTTCTCGAGGCAATAGAGACGACCGAGGACCCTATTACCGCGATCCTGAGCATGCACGGAAACGACCAGGAAGTCGTATTCCAGGATGCCTCGGGGTCTGACGAAGCCGTGCTCTGGGTAGATGAACTCGCCGAGGCTTTCGCCGCCCGCTACGCGGAGGACCCTGAGAGGGCCCGGACGGACGTACTGATCCTTGAAACCTGCTCGGCAGGCACCTATGGGATGATATTTCTTGAGCAACTCATGGATCGACGGATGCCTGTCCCAGTAGTGATGGCGGGCGGGGAGGCGGGTCAGTCGACCTATAGCCAGACCGAAGGCGACTCGGAGTTTGCGAACCGGTATTTGTTTACCGGGGAACAGACGATAGGCGACCTGTACGATAACTATGGATGGGACTTACGTTCTAATCCATTGATCCTTGTACCGCAGATGTCGAACCCGTATCTGCCCCTACAGGTTTCCTAGCCAGCCATCGTACGCTGGTTCCAAAAGGCACCCCATGAGCGTGCGCAAGCTATCCACAGGAACGACCTGGGTACGACAATACTCGCGTACAATATGGAGAAGCGGACTTTACTAACCCCGCATCAGCACCATTCTTACACTTATGAAATTAGCATCCTTCAAGAAAGGGCATCGCGGCTTCACGCTCATCGAGCTCCTCGTCGTGATCGCCATCATCGGCATCCTGTCGTCGGTCGTGCTCGCGTCCCTCAACACGGCTCGTAACAAGGGCGCCGATGCGGCCATCAAGTCGAACCTCGCCAACGCGCGCGCGGAGGCCGAGATCTATTACGACTCGAACGGCAACACCTATGCGCCCTCATCGGGTGCGGCGCTTTGCGCCGAAACCGGCGGTAGCAACCTCATCGGTGATAACGTCCGCGGTGCCATGACCGCGTACGGTCACGCGACGACCCTCGCCATCGGGAACCGCTGCGCGGCGAACGGCTCGACCGGCTGGGCTGCGTGGACCGAGCTCAAGGGCGGAGGCTCCTACTGTGTAGACTCGACCGGCGCATCGCGCTCGATCACTACGCCGGCATCGGCTATCACGGCCTGCCCGTAACCGGGTCAGTGGGCTAGCAAGAAAGCGCGCGGCCTCTGGCCGCGCGCTTTCGCTTTTCCACGTCCCGCGCCCGCTAGGCGCCGGGACGGTAGTATACTCAGCCCATGCATCGTCCTTCGGAGCGCGGCTTCACGCTCATCGAGCTCCTCGTCGTGATCGCCATCATCGGCGTCCTGTCAGCCATCATCACGGTCGTACTTAGCAGCGCACGCGCGCAGGGGAGTGACGCGGGAGTGAAATCCGCTCTTGTCAGCGCGCGCGCTCAGGCGGAACTCTTCTATCAAGCGAACGGGAACCGCTACTCCGTCTCACTGAACGATACGACCACGAACGTATGCCATCCCACCGCGCTTGCCGGGGAGACGAAGGGCGTGTACGCGATGCTGCTGAATGCGGCGGAAGCAGCGGGCGTTCCCGAGGAAAACATCATTACGAAAGTCAGCGGGAAAGGGGGCAGCGGAGGTGAAGGATTCGTAACCTGCCACGCATGTCCGGCAGTTACCGGGCCGGGTAGCTGCAGCGGCCTGAACTCGAATGCCTGGGCGATCGAGGTTCCTCTCAAGGACAATCTTCCGCCCACCGAGAACCCGGACTTTTGGTGCATCGACAGCTCAGGCTTCAGTGCGCGGAATGTCGACGGAAGCAGGCTTTCGCTCGGGGACACGCGCTGCCTGTAGCATGGGAATCCTGTTGGCAGTTTTCTTCGCTGCGCTCGGCGCTCTTGTGGCCAGCTTCGTGACGGTCGTGAGCGAACGCGCATACACCGGCCAGTCGTGGAAGCGCGGACGTTCGAAATGCGGCTCGTGCCGCGAGCCGCTCGCGGCGCACGACCTCGTTCCCGTCCTTTCCTGGCTCATGCTTGCGGGCCGCTGCCGTTCATGCGGCTCGCGGTTTCCTTTCAGATACGTGCTCGTGGAGGCCGTCCTTGGCGTCCTTTTTGCGCTCAGCTATCTCACGCTCGGTCTTGGCCTCCCGCTCGTCGCGTTCCTATTCGCGCTTTCCATCCTCCTGTTCGTCGTGCTCTACGACCTCCGGCATACCATCGTGCCTCCTGCAGCATCGCTCCTGCTCTTCGCCGCATCGGCCTCGTTCGCGTTCCTTACGCACGCCGGCACGTCCGCACTCGGGCTCACCATCCTTATCGCCGGGGGCATAAGCTTGTTCCTGTTCCTGCTTCACGCCCTTTCCCGCGGCCGCGCCATGGGGCTCGGGGACGCGCCGGTGGCGTTCTCACTCGCTCTCCTGGCCGGCGGAACGCACGCCTTTGCCGGGATCTTGTTCTCCTTCTGGATCGGCGCCGTTGTCGGCATCGGCGTGTTGTTGGTGCGCCGCGGAGGCCCTACAATGGGTATTGAGGTCCCGTTCGTGCCGTTCCTGGCCGCCGGCTTTCTCCTCGCCTACTTCACCCAATGGAATCCCTTTCCACTTTTCATGCCCTGACCGAGCCCTCCCCGAAGCCCCGCGGCTTCACCCTGATCGAGATGGTCGTGGTGCTCGCCATCATAGGCGTCATCACGGCCGTCGTCATCAACGGACAGTCGACGTATAACAACTCGCTCCTGCTTACCGACACCGCGTATACCGTCGCGTATTCGATCCGGCAGGCGCAGTCGCTCGGCCTGGCGAGCCGCGGCATCAATACGCAGTCCGATGCCGGCTATGGCGTGCATTTTGAAGGGACGACCGGCTATATGGTTTTTGCGGATACCGGACCCTCGACCAAATCGCTTCCGCAGTCCATATGTCCGGTCGGGGACTCAAGCACGCCGGCACCTGAAGCGAAGCCCGGGAACTGCAAATACGACGGCAGCCCTACGGATACCATCGTCCAGAACTATACCTTCAGCCGCGGATATACCATCCAGAATATCTGCGGGAAGACGGGCGTCGGCGGGACGTGCGTCGGGGTCAATTCGCTCGATGTCGTGTTCATGCGTCCCGAGACCCGGGCGATACTGATCGGCCCCTCGAGCCAGTCCTTCACCTGCGCGCAGGTGACGGTCACCGCGCCGGGTAACGCGGCGACGCGCATCGTGCGCGTGTCGCAACTCGGTGAGATATCGGTCGGGCCGTCTTGTCCATGAGTTGCATGCCTATGACCACGAATGCGCCTTATCGCGGGTATACCCTCATCGAGCTCATCGTGTCGGTGGCGATCTTCTCCATCGTCATGCTCGTCGCCGGCGCCGCCTTCCTCGCGCTCATCAGCCTCGACCGCAAGGCGCGCGCGACGAACGACGTCGTGACGAACCTCTCCTATGTGATCGACTCCATGGAACGATCGGTCCGCACGGGCACGAACTACAGCTGCGGCGGGTCCGGAGACTGCTGGGCGACGCCTCGCGACAGCCTTTCCTTCACCGACGCCAATGGAAGGGCGGTATCGTACGCACGCGTGGCGTCGGGCAGCACCGGCTACGTGCGGCAGTGCATCAGCGGTACCTGTACGCAACTGACAGACCCCCGCATCAATGTCGCGCGGCTCGACTTCTACGCGCGCGGTACGGCGGCAGGGGACCCCGTGCAGCCGATGGTCGTCTTCGTCATACGCGGCGTGATCACTCCCGACGCGACGGGCGTACCGGTCGAGTTCGTCACCGAGAGCGCTGCGACCCAGCGGCTTATAGACATATGATGACCCGCTCCCTCAAAGGGTTCACTCTCATCGAGACCATGGTGGCCATCACGGTCCTGATCATCGCCGTCGTGGGGCCGCTGTACGCCGTCCACAAGTCCCTCATCGCCTCCTATACCGCGCGCGACAGCCTTATCGCGACCGCGCTCGCGCAGGAAGGCATGGAGTACGTCCGAAGCGTACGCGACGGCAACTACCTCACCGGGCAGAGCAACTGGCTGAACGGATTGAGCGCGTGCACGATAACCGGCGCCGAAGGCCCGAGCGACTACGGCTGCGACGTCGACGTGTCTACACAAGCCCTCACGGCCTGCTCCTCCTCGGGATGCGCCCCGCTCAGGCTCGATACGTCGTACCGGTACCGGCAGGCTGCCACCGGGACCGTCACGCGCTTCTCCCGCAAGGTGATTGTGGCGAGCGTCTCGGCGAACGAGGTCACGGTCACGACGACCGTCTCCTGGTCGACGCTGCGCATCCCGTATTCGGTCACCGTGACCGAGCATCTCTATAACTGGCAATGAGTACCCACTATCACAACTCCATACGGCCGCAACGGGGATTCACCCTCCTTATCGCGATCATCCTCGCCTCGGTCGCGCTCGTCGTCGGGCTCTCGCTCGCCGACATCGCGTACAAGCAGATCGTCCTTTCGTCGGCTGCGCGCAATTCGCAGGTCGCCTTCTACCGCGCCGATTCGGCGATGGAGTGCGCGCTCTACTATGACCAGAAGTTCGCCGCCTTCAACGTCGGCAATATCTTCGACCAGGGCGCGATGCAGTGCGACGGCCGGGCCGTGACCGGATACGCGGAGAGCACGCTTACGGGCGGCGGCGTGCGCACGACGTTCGACGTCGCCTGCGCGGGGACCGGCCGTTCGGCCACGGTGGCGGTATACAAGGAAGGGACCGGCACCTGCAGCGCCTCGGGAGCCAAGAGCTGCATCTTCGCGAGCGGTTTCAATACGTGCTCGGCAACGGATCCGAGCCTCTTCGAACGCGGGCTCAAGATCTTCTACTAAAGGGGCAGGCACCATTTCTCTTCGCATAATCCAGAAGAAAATGGTGCCTGCCCCTTTTCTTCGGTAAAATGGGCGCACCATGCCCGTTCCCGCTTCCATACAGACCCGAGCCAGGCAGCTCCGCGACAGCATAGGGAAGTACCGTACCCTGTACCACGAGCAGGATGAATCCCCGATCACGCCCGAAGCACTCGATTCCCTGAAGCGGGAGCTCGCGGAGCTTGAAGCGGAATACCCTGAACTGAAGCGCGCCGATTCGCCGACGCAGAAAGTCGCGGGGAATGTCCTGCCCGGGCTCAGGAAGGTGCGGCATCAGGTACAGCAGTGGTCGCTCGATGATGCCTTTACCGAGGCGGACTTGCGCGCCTTCGACGAGCGCGTGCGCCGGACGCTCGCGAAGACGCTCGGGCGCGAGGCCGCGCCGACCTACATGTGCGAGCTCAAGATCGACGGGCTGCATATCGTGCTGACGTACGAGCGCGGGAAGCTCGCGACGGCTGCGACGCGCGGCGATGGCAAGACTGGCGAGGACGTCACGCATAACATCCGCACGATCCGGAACGTGCCGGATGCTCTGAAGCGCCCGGTGGATATTGTCGTCGAAGGCGAGGTGTATCTGTCGCGCGCGGGCTTCGCGAAATTGAACAAGGAACGGGAGAAGGCCGGCCTACCTCTGTTCGCCAATCCCCGGAATGCAGCTGCGGGCTCCATCCGCCAGCTTGATCCCGAGATGGCGCGCGCGCGACCGCTCGGCGTCGAACTCTATGACATCGGCCTTCTGAACGAGCCGATGCCCGCGACCCAGGAACAGGAGCTCGCCTATATCCGCGAACTCGGCCTGCCGACGAGCCCCGAAGCGCGCCGCATGCAGTCGGTCGAGGACGTACTCAAGTTCTGGGAGGTGTGGCACGGGAAGAAGCGCGAACGGCTCGACTACCAGCTCGACGGCATCGTCGTGAAGGTGAACGAGCGGGAATACCAGGAAGCCCTCGGCTATACCGGCAAGGGGCCGCGCTTCGCGATCGCCCTCAAATTCCCCGCCGAACAGGTCACGACCGTGATAGAGGACATCGTCCTGCAGGTCGGACGTACCGGAAAGATCACGCCGGTCGCGCAGCTGCGACCCGTCGCCGTTGCCGGTTCTACCGTCGCCCGCGCGACGCTTCACAACGAGGATTTCATACACGACAAGGACATCCGTGTCGGCGACACGGTGATTCTTCAGAAGGCGGGCGACATCATCCCGGAGATCGTGGAGGTCCTTCCGGAGTTCCGCACGGGGAAGGAGAAGAAGTGGCGCTTCCCGAAACGGTCGACCCTATGCGGAGGCGACGGCGCTATCGAGCGCATTCCGGGCGAAGCCGCGCACCGCTGCAAGACGCGCGGTTCGTTCACCCAGCTCGTGCGCACGCTCGCGCATTTCACGGGTAAATCCGCGCTCGATATCGACGGACTCGGCCCGAAGACCGTCAAGCTCCTCATGGAGCACGAGCTCGTGGGCGGTTTCGACGACTTCTTCGACCTGACACGGGACGAATTGCTCGCGCTTCCGAACTTCAAGGAGAAGTCGGTCGATAACCTGATGGCGGCGCTCGGGCGCGCGAAGGACGTGACGCTCGACCGCCTGCTGGTCGGGCTTTCGATACTGCACGTGGGGGAGGAGACCGCATACCTGCTCGCGACCGAGTTCCGTACTCTCGACCGCCTTGCGAAAGCGGGCGAAGACGAGCTTGCACGCGTGAACGGCATCGGCGACGTCGTCGCGCGTGGCGTGAGCTCATGGTTTCGGGATCCCGAGAATCAGGCCATGCTCGCCCGCCTCATGCCGCACCTATCCGTGCAACAGGTCGCGAAGGCCGCGGGAAGCGGGAAGCTCTCCGGGAAGACCGTCGTCGTGACCGGTACGCTGCCGACTCTCTCACGTGAGGAGGCCGAAGCCCTCGTACGCAGGCACGGCGGTAATCCATCCGGCTCCGTGTCGAAGAAGACCTCCTTCGTACTCGCCGGCGAGAACCCCGGAAGCAAGCTTCAGAAGGCGACCGAACTGGGAGTAGAAATTCTCGACGAGGGCGAATTCCTAAAAAGGATTTAATGCTACAGTGACCGTATGGCATCGGCAGAGGACGTAAAGAAGCTCGCCGCGCTCGCGCGACTTTCGATTCCCGAGGATAAGCTCGAGGCGCGCGCAGCCGAATTCGACCGTATCGTGGCGTACATCGCGCAGCTCGATGAGCTTGATATAAGGACAGATGCGACGCCGCAGGCGCCACATCTGCGGAACGTTTTCCGCGAGGACGGCGAGCCGACCGCGGCTGCGACCTGGACCGAGAAGCTCGTCGGCATGTTCCCAAGGCGCGACGGCGACCACCTCTCCGTGAAGAAGATCATCTCGCACGACTAGCATGGCCGCGAAACTGAACGAGCTTTCCATAACCGAGGCGACGCGGGGACTGCGCGCGAAGGACTTCTCCGTGCGCGAACTCTGGGACGCTTGTGCGACCGCAGCAAAAGAAAAGAACGAAGACCTCCACGCCTTCCTCGAGCTTTTCGACGCTGACGACACGGCTATCAAGACAGCGCAAACGCGTATCGATGCGGAAGGGAGCGAAGCGCCTCTGCTCTGCGGCATCCCGCTCGCCATCAAGGACAATATTCTTATAGAAGGGCATGTCGCAAGCGCCGCGTCGAAGATCCTTGAAGGGTATATCGCTCCATACGACTCTACGGCGATCAAGAAGTTAAAAGAGAGCAATGCACTATTCGTCGGTCGCGCGAACATGGACGAGTTTGGTATGGGAGCATCGACCGAGCACTCAGCGTATGGGCCCACCAAGAACCCGCACGATACGTCTCGCGTTCCGGGTGGTTCTTCAGGCGGTTCTGCGGTCGCGGTAGCGACCCATCTCGCGCTTGGCGCATACGGCTCGGATACTGGCGGGTCCTGCCGACAACCGGCCGCACATTGTGGCGTCATCGGATTTAAGCCGACCTATGGTTCGGTTTCGCGTCATGGTCTTATTGCGCTTGGGTCGTCGCTTGATCAGATAGGAGAGCTTGGGAAGACGGTCGCTGATGTACGAGCTCTTTTCCAGGCAGTGCGGGGGCACGACGCAATGGACGCAACTTCTTTCCCGGATGGTTTTTATGCAGAGTCGAAGATTTTCGAACATGCCACCGTGGGTGTACCGCGCCATCTGATTGCGGAGGGTGTGGATGCTGACGTACTCGCCACCTTCGAGGCAACGCTAGGAAGCCTTCGAGAGCGCGGTCATCGTATCGTGGATATCGAATTGCCGACCAGTGCATATGGCCTCCCGTCGTACTACATCATCATGCCTGCGGAAGCCTCCACGAATCTTGCCCGGTACGATGGCATCCGCTACGGCCATGCCGCGCGCGGCGGCACGCTCCTCAACGACTATGTCCTCTCGCGCACCGAGGGCTTCGGCGCGGAAACGCAGCGACGCATCCTTCTCGGTACCTTCGTTCTTTCAAGCGGTTATATCGATGCATACTACCGGAAAGCCGAAGCCGCCCGTCCAGTACTTCGAGCCGAGTACGCGACCGCTTTCGAGAAATGCGACGTAGTCGCTTTCCCGACAACCCCGTCACCCGCCTTCAAGTTCGGAGGTAAAAGCGATCCCGTTTCCATGTACCTCGAGGACATCTTTACGGTGACCGCGAACCTGACGGGAATGCCGGCAATATCGATTCCCATGGGAAATGTCGAACGGGACGGTTCAAGCCTGCCTACGGGTATCCATTTCACGGCGCCTCACGGACAGGAAGAACGCCTGTTCAGAATAGGCGCCGACGTCACCGGAGAAACGTTATAATGAACTGATGGAAGGCGAGTCCGGCGTACATTTCCTCAACCTCTCCTATTTCTTCCGTATCCTCTACGAGACGGTCTTCGGCGTGGGGAATACCGGCTTCGGCATTTCCGGATTCCTCGCCTTCCTCGGCCAGCTCTGGATCCTCGTTACGGTCCTTGCCGTCTTCGTCTGCCTTTTCGCCATTTTCGTCATCATCTACAGCACTGCGCGCATATTCCAGATCCGCCAGGAGGAGGCCCCGCTCTACGCGACCATAACGCAGTACGACGAGCACGAGCGTCTCGAGACCTCGCGCTGGCAGTACATCCTCACACTCATACAGGGTACGAACCAGTCCGACTGGCGGCAGGCCATCATCGAGGCCGACATCATCCTCGACGAACTCCTGACGCGTCTCGGCTACGTCGGCACGTCGGTCGGCGAGAAGCTCAAGCAGGTGAGTCCGACCCACTTCCAGACCCTGAACAACGCCTGGGAGGCGCACAAGGTCCGCAACGAGATCGCGCACAGCGGCATGGCGTTCGAGCTCACCGACCGTCTCGCGTACCGCACGATCGCCAACTACGAGGCCGTCTTCCGGGAGCACGAGGAGCTCTAAGCCCTTGCTTTCGGGCCCGTTTGTGATATATACTTGCTATATAGCGGGGTAGAGGAGAGGTACCTCGGGAGGCTCATAACCTCCAGACGCCGGTTCGATTCCGGCCCCCGCAACAAGCTCGGACGACACTCAGGTAGCCAGACCGACAGCCGTCAAAAGCGGCAAAAGGCGGTTCAGTACCGACAGGGGTCCTAAAACACAAACGGCGCTCGAGAGCGTCGTTTGTGTTTGAAGGTTCATTTCCTAATCTTCCAGCAGTAGAGGACGTTCATGGAGGCGCAGTGACTCTTTAAAAGCAGGATTTATAATTTCTCTACTGAACCTCCGAGAAGCAACAAAACTCTTGTCGTCCGAACTAGAAAAGCAGAGGCCGCAAACCTTCACTGGCACCTGGGTATTTCGGCATACGCCGCGCGTATACCACTTCGCTCGCCGCAATCTCCGTACCGTTACCGGCGAGATAGACTGGGATGCTATTACTCGTCACCTTGATCTTGAGTTTAGTAAACGTTGGGTTGGACGCAGAAAGAAAGGTCGATCGTATGAAAATAGCGAAGAGTTGGAAAAAATACTTTCTCGGCATAGATCCAATCTTTACATCTTTATCGCTCCGCAAAATCGCCAGGATGAAGATCTGCGAGATCGAATCAGTATCCGCCTTGTTCGGTTGGCGCAAAGGGGAAATATTCTTGCTATGCAAGAAGCCCTCATTTTAATCCGGTACTCGGTTGATGAGTGGATCGAACGGTACCCAATGCTTTCGCGCTGGAAGTATAATAGTGATCGGCTCGAGGAACAGATAGCCGGATGCATTCGGCGCTACCGCTTTACCGGCTCCTTCCTCGGGTATCTATATAAGACCCTCCTCTATTCCGGACGTGGCTTGGCACCGGTCTATTCACTCGATGAACCTATCTGTCCCGGCTCGCAAAAGACTAAGGCCGAGAGCGTCGTGCAAGATCCGGAGACTGGTGAAATTAAGATGTATGAGAAGGGCATGTCTTCTTTCCGTTATTAGAGTATCTAAGGCGAAAGGAGATCCTTATGAAAGTCCAGACTAATTTGGGATGCTCCTGTCCCTATTGGCTCACCTCTAAATCGCCCGACGAAAAGCAGTTACGGGACCTGGTTGCCGGGGATACCCTCCAGGCCGGAGGGGATGGTGTCGGCATCGAGCCGGTCTGGAAGGAATGGTTTAGCGAGCTTGGGTGAGGGCGGACAACCCCGCGAATGCGGAAATAGCGGTGCTATCCTGAACAGGAACCCGATCCCGTGATCGGCGAAGCGCCCGACGTTCGTTCATTAGCAGTCACGCACTTGCTATGGACGACGTCATCCTCGTCGACGAACACGATACGCAGATCGGCACGATGGAGAAGCTTGCCGCGCACGCGCAGGGCCGGCTCCATCGCGCTTTCTCCGTCTTCATCTTCCATTCGGACGGACGCATGCTCCTGCAGCGCCGTGCCGCGGGTAAATACCATTCCGGAGGTCTTTGGTCGAACGCCTGCTGCAGCCATCCGCGGCCGGGGGAGCCCGTGGAAGCGGCGGCGCACCGGCGCCTCAGGGAAGAGATGGGCATCGATTGCGACCTCCGCGAGACGCATGCCTTCATATACCGCGCGCCGTTCCCGAACGGCCTGATCGAGCATGAATACGACCACGTGTTCGTGGGCAGGTCGGATGATCTGCCCGCCCCGAACCCGGAAGAAGTGGACGACTGGGTATGGATGGACATACCGGAACTGCGCAGGGACATGAAGGAGCATCCGGAGGACTATACGTACTGGTTCAAGGTCGCCTTCGACCGCGTCACCCAGAAGGCGTAAGCGGCTTTTTCATCGTACCGATATACTGAAAAGACATGAGGATCCTGATCATAGAGGACGACCCGGAGATGCTCGGCTTCCTCCGGGCCCACTTGCCGGCTCGCGGGTTCGTCGTGGACGGCGCGGGAACGGGCGCGGACGGTCTCGGCCTTGCGCGCACTAACGAATACGATCTGCTCTTGCTGGACCTTAACCTTCCGGACATGCCGGGCGAGGCGGTGGTCGCTGAACTTCAGACGGATACGCGCGTCCCGCCCATACTCATGCTCACGGTCGTCGGGGACGCCGATTCGAAGGTCCGCCTGCTTTCCGCGGGCGCCGACGACTACCTCGCGAAGCCGTTCTCCTTCGAGGAGTTGGTCGCGCGCATGCGGGCGCTGTTGCGGCGTCCGCACGAACTCACCCATGACGTGCTTTCGACGGGGAACCTGACCCTCGATACCGGGAGGCAGGTCGTGACGCGTGAGGGGGAACCGCTCGCCCTTACCCGGAAGGAGTTCATGCTTCTCAGCTACCTCATGCGGCATCGCGGAACGGTCGTCCCCAAGAGCCGTCTCATCGAGCATGCATGGGACGCTTCGAGCGATTCGTTCTCGAATGCGCTCGATACCCACATGGCGAACCTGCGGAAAAAGCTCGGGGAACCGGACCCGATCCGTACGATGCACGGCCGGGGGTATGTGGTCGACTAGCGATATACTGAGACTGGTCGACCATTACGAGACAATCACATATGCGCATATGATAGACGTCATTTCGAGATTCCTGACCGACAAGGCCGCCAGGAACAATGCCGCGCTCGCCGCGCTCCTGGTTACGTCAGTGAGCGTGGGGGGCCCTTGGAACGGAGCTTAGCCTAAGCGTTTTTTGAGGCGCATCGACGCCCGATACTGCAGGACATGTCGAACCCTCTTCCCTTATTTTTTAACAAATTCACGTTCCCCAAGTCCCGCAATGAGGACATGGCGCGTCGGGAATTCATACTGAACGTGCTCCTGCTCGGCGCGCTCGCGCTGCTTTTCGCCGCCGTATGTATCGATATCGCCGACCGTCTCTTTGCCGATCCGGTGTCCTATGCGGCGAACTCGCTCCATTCTGCGGTGATCTACGGTCTTTTCGCCTTCTTCCTGTTCCTCTACGGCCTCTCGCGAAGGAAGCATGTGACGCTTGCGTCCTATGTGCTGCTAGGCACATTCTTCGCGCTTACCGCGTACATGGGCTACACCTGGGGCGTCGACGTACCGGCGCAGATCGTCTTCTACCCGCTCGTCATCGTGATGGCCGGGGTCCTCATCAGCACCCGCGTCGCCTTCTTCGCCACGGTGCTCATCGCCGCGACCATGATCCTGACGGGGTACCTGCAGTACGCGGGAATCGTTCCGATAAACGCGTATTGGAAGAACAGCCTATGGACCTGGAGCGACGTCGTGATGATCGTCATCATCTACCTGATCGTCGCCACTGTCTCCTGGCTCTCGAATCGCGAGATAGAGAAATCGCTCAGGCGAGCCCGTAGGTCCGAAGCCGAGCTGAAGCAGGAACGCGATACGCTCGAGGTGCGGGTCGAGGAGCGTACGCGCGAGCTGCGGCAGGCGGAGATGGAGAAGATGAGCCAGGCGTATCATTTCGTGGAGTTCGGACGGCTTGCCGGCGGCATCTTCCACGACCTCATGAACCCGCTCGCCGCGCTCTCACTCAATATCGACCGCATCGCGGACGCACCGGGCACGCGCACCGCGCTCTCCGAGGACATCGGTCGGGCGAAGCGTGCCGCCGCGCATATGCAGAAGCTCATGGAATCCATGCGACGGCACCTCAGTCATGAAAAAAGCGAGGAAGTCTTCTCGGTACGCGACCTCCTTGAGAACGCCATCCATATACTCTCCTCATATGCGCGGACGCAGGGCGTGCGGCTTTCGCTCGATGCGGGACCGGATGCCGTCATGACCTACGGCGACTCGACCGCGTTCACGCAGGTCGTGACGAATCTCATCTCGAACGCCGTGCAATCGTATCCTCTCGGAATTACGGAGAAGGCGGACGGGCGCGAAGTCGTGATAACGATCCGGGGCGATGCATCCGGCGTACGCGTCAGCGTGCGCGACCGGGGCTCCGGCATCCCGGAAGAGAACCTCGCGAACATATTCGAGCCGTTCTTCACCACCAAGGCCGCGTCGAAGGGCATCGGCATCGGGCTGTCGCTCGCGAAGCGCATCACGGAGAAGGACTTCGGCGGGACGCTCACCGTGGAGAGCCGTGTCGGGCAAGGCTCCGCCTTCACGGTATACTTACCGGTACGAGAACTCTGAGTTCCGATCGCTTCCGGCGCGTACGCGCCGACGACCATGCGGAATCACGCACCCCCGCTTCTTACGGAACTCCTTTCATGCATCGCTTCGCCCCGCGACGAGCTCGTCGCGGACGGCGCGCTGCTTGCGCGTACCCTGAACCGCCTGGTCGGTCATGAGGTTGAGGCGGGCGGTCCGTACGCCCTTACTCCCGGCGGCACGCACGGCGACCCGGATCTCGGCCTCAATGCCGCCGTCGCCGTCTTCCTCGGCCTGCATGGAGTCCGGCTCCCGAATCTCGATGCCTTTATCGATGAACGCATTGCCGCAGGAGCCGCACGTTCCGCCGTCCTCGATGACCCGACCCTTGCCGCGCTGCTCGAGCAGGACCGCCGTTTACGTGAAGCTCCGGCTCCTGAAGGAACGTCCGGACCGAGCTTCGACGCGCATGAGACCGCGGTACTCGACGCCCTGCGCCGCGCGGCAGGGGCACGCTTCGCCGATCTTCCCGATGCCTTCGCCGAGAATGCGCTCGAGGTGATCGAGCGGACCATGCGCGGCAATCCCGATAAGCAGATGTCCCTGATGACGCTTTATATGCGTGACGCGCTCGGAGAGAAGGGGAATCGGTTTAGCGACGACCACCTGGCCGAGTTCGGACTCGCGAACGTGTTCTTCTGGACCGCGTTCATCATCTACGACGATTTCTGGGATGAGGACGAGGCTGCCGAACCGAGGCTCCTGCCCGTCGCGAACCTCTTCACACGCCACTACGTCCGGTTTTTCGAAACGCTCCTGCCGCACGAGAGCGGCTTCGCCGCCTTCTTCCACGGACTCATGGACAAGCTCGACGCGGCGAACGAGTGGGAGATGCTCTCATGCCGCCTAGAGCGCGACGGCAGCATCATTACTGTTCCAGAACAGTTGCCGGACTACGGCGACTATACGATCAAGTTCTATCCGGCCGCCGGGCATGTGCTCGGACCCGTGGCGATGCTCGTGGAGCTCGGCTACGCGCCCGATTCCGCAGAGGCCGAAGGACTGATCGACTACTTCAAGCATTACCTCATTGCCATGCAGCTGAACGACGACGCGCATGACTGGAAGGAGGACCTAGCGCGCGGACATATATCGACTGCGGTCGCGCTACTTCTGAAGGCGTGGAAGGACGCGTATCCGGAGCGCACGGACCTGGATCTCGTACGTGATATGCCGGAACTTGAACGTCTGTTCTGGTTCGAGGCCCTCGTGCCGCTCTGCGAATCCGTGCTTCTGCATACGGGCCTTTCGGAACGGGTGCTCGGCTTGCTCGCGTCCATAGAGCATCCCGAGCCGCTTCGTGAGTTCATAGGGCGGAACGAGGCGATCGCCACGAAAGCGCTCCGCGAACAACGCAAAAGTACCGGCTTCCTTGAAGCCTTGAACGTCTGAAGGTTATCCCCACTTAAGAAATTCTTTCGAAAATCTTAAGGAAATCTTGAGACCCCTTTTCCTATACTTTCCCCATAAGCCAGGTTCGATCGCTTTGAGAACTATGAGTTCCAACCTACTTACCGAATGCCGATGTACGTGCGGGAAGCTCCTCTTCAAGGGGCTGCTTTGCCAGTGCATCGTCGAAGTGAAATGCCGGCGATGCGGGAACCTGACAACTTGGGGGCTCTCGGACATCCACCCGTACGCGTTGGTCGAAAGCGACGCTAACGCCTGCGTGACATCCATGTCCGGCGATACCGAGAGCGTGCTCGGCTACGACCGGGAGTACCTTATCGGACGTCCGATCACCGAACTGTTCCCGCTCCTGCGCGACGCGCCGGAGCGGGAAACGCCGAGCAGCGGGTCCGAGAGGACCTACCAACTGTCGGACGTGGTGCTCCCGCTTCGTGACGGAGGAGAACGTCTCATCGAGAGCTGCGTCACCCCGCGCTATCGCGATGGCGCGTTCGCCGGATACCGCGTCTTCGCCATGTCTAAGCAAGTAGCGAACGCGTAATCCGGTCTCGAGTTTGCTTTTATAAGTACTTCAGGAAGCCGTCACGATCCGTACGGTATACTTTTTCATGACGACCGCACACGCGCTAAGAAATAAGTCTCCTCATCGTCTATATTACGTAAGACCAGTAACCATTACTTCATGAAGTCAAACCTCATCCGTGCAGGAGGCTTTTCTTTTGCACTCGTTCTCGTGCTCGGTTCCGTCCCGTCGCCTATCCGCGCGGCAGAACCAAGCTCATCCGCCAATACTAGCTCATATGGCGAGCTTCTTGCACGCGCAGGTACGCGCGGCTCGAGCGATTACGGCTACGGACGCGTTTCCTCAAGCGACAGCCGCAAGATACAGGACCTCGATGACGACAAGGTCGAGAAGATGCCGATACCGATACTCACGGGAATCGCACTCCGGAACCTCACCAAGAACTTCGCCGATCCCCGCGACGGCGGCAGCCGTTCTCACGAAGGACTCGACATCATGGCTCCGAGAGGCGCGTACGTCGTCTCGCCGACCGACGCCGTCGTGACGAGCACCGGCAGCGGTTCGAGTGCAGGCAAGTACGTCTATACCGCGAACCCGGGCGGCGAACGATTCGCGTACATGCACCTGGACGAGATCGAGGTGAAGCGCGGCGACGTGCTCAAGCCGGGCGATCTTATCGGTCTGGTTGGCAATACCGGGAACGCGTCCGGCGGCGCGACGCACCTCCACTTCGAGGTACGCGACGGCCGGGAGGCGACCGATCCGTACCCCCGTCTGACGCGCGAATTCACTACGAAAGAACGCGGCGAAGCGCTCGTACAGATCATCAAGGACGCCGATGACGATGACGCGGAGGATATCATCACCGCCAATCGCAGCGTCCTTATAGCGGCGCGCGCGGCGGGCGTTAAGCTCACCAAGGATATAGAGCAGGAGCTCGGCACGCCCGCGATAGTCGCCGCCGGAACGGTCCCCTCCGGCAGCACGCCGTTCGCGCGCGACCTCACGCTCGGATCGCGGGGAAGCGACGTCTCCTCTCTCCAGGCATTCCTGATAGCCGAAGAGAGCGGTACCGCAGCCAAGGCGCTTCTCGATGCAGGCGCGACGGGCTACTTCGGCCCGGTCACGCAGCGTGCACTGGTCGAGTACCAGACGAAGGCAGGCATCAGCCCCGCAAGCGGCTACTTCGGCCCGCTCACGAGGGCCCGGATCCTTTCGGTCATCTAAATAGCAGAAGCAGCACGGCCGCGGGAAATCTTCCCGCGGCCGTGCCTCCGTATGGGGTACAATGGGGGCATACCCTAATAGAACGATATGAACATATTGAAATGCACATGCACTGACCAGATGGGAGGGATCGCGCCTCTCGTCCTCCGCGTCGCGACCGGCCTCATCTTCGCGATGCACGGCTGGCAGAAGCTCGGCGGCGGCCTCGATGGCGTCGCAACGTTCCTCGGAGGCCTCGGCTTCCCGGCGCCGATGCTCATGGCCGTGCTTCTGGTCGCGGCGGAGCTCGGCGGCGGCCTCCTGCTCATCCTCGGGGTGCTTACGCACTGGGTGGCGAAGATCCTCGCCTTCGTCGCGCTCATCGCCTTCCTCACCGTGCACATGTCCAGCGGCTTCTTCATCGCGGAGGGCGGCTACGAGTTCATCATCCTCATCTTCGCCGCCTGCGTGTCGCTCGCGATCACGGGTCCCGGCAAGTGGGCATTGGGAAGAGCGCTGAGAGTGTAGGTTCCGTTCGCACGACGTAAAAGAACGCGGCGCCGAGGGCGCCGCGTTCTTTTACGCACAGCTGAAACGTTGTATAATAACGACTTATGCCTTCCGAAGGGAATACGAAGGTCGCACGCGTGTGGCCGGTCATACGGGCGTACGCGAAAGCCGCGCGCAGGTATCCCTGGCTCATCGGGATCGTATTCCTGAGCGGCCTCGTGATAGAACTGCTGGCGATCATCGCGCCGCTGTATCTCAAGCGTCTTATCGATATCCTCGCGTCCGAGGATCCCGCGACGGCGACCATGTCGATACTGCTGGGCATCATCGCGATGTTCGCCCTCGTGCATTTCGGCAAGTGGGCCGGGAACCGCATCCAGGTCTTCTCCATCAATCGCGTCGAGATGAAGATCATGGCCGATCTCTCGAACGATGCGTTCCGGTATCTTCTCGGCCATAGCTACGATTTCTTCGTGTCCAATTTTGCCGGAGCGCTTACCCGCCGGGTCGGGCGCTATTCCCGTGCGTTCGAACAGATCCTGGACACGCTCGTGTACAACTTCCTCTCCACCACCGTGTTCGCCTTCGGCGCCGTATTCGTGCTGTTCCAAAGGAGCATGCTCCTGGGTTCCATCCTCCTCGTCTGGACGATCGTCTTCGTCGCCTTGCAGGTCCTGCTCGCGCGCTGGAAGCAACCTCTCAGGACCGCTCGCGTCGAAGAGGACACCAGGATGATGGGTGCGCTGTCCGACGCCGTCTCGAACCAGTCCACGGTAACCCTGTTCGCGGCCAGGAAACACGAGTATTCGATCTTCGGAAGGACGGTCGAGCGGTGGCGTGCGGCCACGATGCGTTCCTGGAATGCCGATGCCTGGATAGCCGGTTTCCAGGCGTTCTTCGAGCTGGTCATCGAGGTCGGCTTGCTCGTGGCCGCGGTCGTTCTCTGGCAGCGTGGCCTGATCACGGTCGGCGATTTCGTGCTCATACAGATCTACGTCATCGGCCTCATCGATCGTGTCTGGGGCATCGGGAGCAGCATGCGCCGCATCTATGAAGCTTTCGCGGATGCGTATGAGATGGTCGAGGTATTTCAGAAGCCGCATGGCATCGCGGACGCGCCGGGAGCGAAGCCGCTCTCGGTCAAGGCCGGCACTATCGACATGAAGGATGTCGGATTCACGTTCACCGGCGGGCATCCCGTTCTTTCGGGCTTCACGTTAGACGTCAACGCGGGCGAGAAGGTCGCGCTCGTCGGTCCCTCCGGTGCCGGCAAGTCGACCGTCACGAAGCTCTTGTTGCGGCTCTATGACGTCACTGAAGGCAGCATCGGGATCGACGGGCAGGATATCGCGAAGGTCACGCAGGACAGCCTCCGCGAGGCCATCGCTTTCGTGCCGCAGGAACCCATCCTGTTCCACCGAAGCCTCATGGACAATATCCGGTACGGACGGCTGGAAGCCACCGACGAGGAGGTCTACGAAGCCGCGAAGAAGGCTCGTTGCCACGACTTCATCTCGGGGTTCCCCCTGGGCTACGACACGCATGTCGGCGAACGCGGCGTGAAGCTTTCGGGCGGCGAGCGCCAGCGGGTCGCCATCGCCCGCGCTATCCTCAAGAACGCGCCCATCCTCATCCTTGATGAGGCGACGTCGAGCCTCGATTCGGAGTCCGAGTCCCTCATTCAGGAGGCCCTGAAGGCGCTCATGGAAGGGAAGACGGTCCTGGTCATCGCGCACCGCCTCTCGACGATCATGCACATGGACCGCATCGTCGTCATGGAGGAGGGCCGGATCGCTGCCGGAGGCACGCACGACGAACTTCTCGATCATAAGGGAGGTCTCTATCACAAGCTCTGGAGCATCCAGGCAGGAAGCTTCGTAGCGGATACGGAAGCGTAAGAGTTGCAAAAGGGGAGGTTAGGTATCTAATGTAGGCAGGACTACCAGGTGGCCCTCGCGCCGGGAACCCAGGTCTTTCCGCCGCAACCATACGGAAGAAAAGGATGAAACATCATGCCCAAGCTCCTCATTCGGCTACTGACGGGTCTGATGATCGCCATCATCCTTCCCTCAAGCCCCGCGAACGCGCAGCAGCCCACCGAACCGTCGACCACCGCGTCCAGGTCCGCGATCATGGACGTGGACTACACCCTGCCCGCTCCTCGGGTCCGGATCGAGGTCCTCAACCTGCGGTCCGACCCGGACCCGCTTCGCATTGAGGCGTCCGCCCCCGGAATGCTGGTGTCGTTCCGGAACGGCTCGTTCAAGGCCGGGTTCGTCGCGTGCAGCACGAGCAATCTGCTGAGCTCGCAATGGCAGTCGTTCAGGGGCGTCAAGCGCGAGGATTGCACGATCCTCGGCGGCGTCCTCCGCGTTCCGGTCGGTCCCCATAGCGGGCCTGGGCGGTAGCGCGGCGAGAAGGGGCCCGGAGTTCGCGCTCCGGGCCCCTTTCTACGCCCCCGCAGGGCCTTGCAAAATTTAAGTACTTGTGCTATAATCTAAAACAGCAATCACCGAGGCTTCTTAAAGCCTGATCTGATCATTCCGTTCACAACAAGGGGAGGCTTAGATGCCCGCAGCATACCTACTTCTGGCTGCTGCTTCCATAAGCGGCATCCTCGGCTACCTGGTCTATTACCGCGCGCTTCGGCGCGACGCTGACGACTCCAGATCGGTCGAGCCCAATCGGTGGACCTGGCTTATCTGGGGCATCGCGATGGCGGTCGAATCGTGGACCTATGACGCCTTGAGCAGCGATCCGATGAAGACGTGGCTGTTCTACGCGTCGACCGTCTGCTGCATCCTTCTGTCGATCGCCGTCTGGAGGTTCTCGAAGTGGGAGCGGCCGACCGTCACCGAATGCGTGTGCGTTGCCCTGTCGCTGATCGCCATCGTGGCGTACCTCGCGGGCGGCGACGCGTGGTGGTCGCACCTGGTGGCCCTGTCCGCGATTCCCATCGGCTTCCTGCCGACGTGGAAGAGCGCGTGGAAGACTCCAGAACACGAGCGCAGCTCGGCATGGGTCCTCTGGGGCTTCGCCTATGCCTGCATCATCGGCCTCGTCCTCCTTCGTCTGGAAAGCTACCAGGAGCTTCCCTACGCGATCGTCGACGGCATTTGCCATTTGAGCATCTTCTTCATCGTGAAAGCGCGAAGCGGATGAATGGCCGGACGCTCGGGACTGCTGCAAAGCGGTTCCGGGCGTTCACTTTTATACGAACAGGGACACTGACAAAGAGGCTTTTCCTGGTATTATTTCCATACAAAGCCATGAAGCACATCTATATTCGTACGAGCGAAATAGACGGGAAAGGCGTAGCCGCCGGGGAAGCGATCAGGAAAGGAGAGCTCATTCAATACATCAAAGGGGACGCAAAATATCTCGCCATTACCAACAGGGAGCAGTCCGCTTCGAACCCGAACTGGATAGGTATCGGAAGGAACCGCTGGATCGATCCCGATCACCCGAACCAGTACCTGAACCATTCTTGCAGCCCCAATAGCGGCATAAAGGGGAAGGTCACCATGATCGCGCTCAGGGATATCAAAGAAGGGGAAGAGATCACGATCGACTATTCGATCACCGAAAGCGACAATCTGTGGGAGATGGAATGTACCTGCGGTGAAGCCAATTGCCGCAAGCTCATCACCTCCATACACCATATCCCGGAAGAGCAGTTCAACGCCTATCTGCCGTATGTCCCTACGTACTTCAAGAAGCTGTATTTGCGGGGACGCGACCAGAAGGACAGCCCCGGCGGTGCAACGATATGATCCTGGTGAAATCAACGCTCGGGCCGAGTGCCATCCACGGGATCGGCCTATTCGCCGAGGAGCCTATCAAGGAAGGCACGAAGGTATGGGAGTTCGCTCCCGGCTTCGACCTCGCCGTCACGAAGGAAGAGGTGGAGAAGCTGTCGGAACCTGCGAGGGAGGACTTCTTCAATTACGCGTATCTCAGCAAGCATACGGGACGCTACATCCTCTGCTCCGACGACGCGCGCTTCTTCAATCACGACCCCGACGCCAACACGACCTGCCACATACCCGCAGGGAAGGAGATGGAGGACGCGCTGGTGTGTCACGCAACACGGGACATCCAGGCGGGAGAGGAGCTCACCAATAATTACGGGGAGTTCGATGAAGACCCTTACGACGTTGTATAATAAACGGTATGGCGGCCACCAAGGGAAGCTCCCTGTATATCTCCATACTGCTTCTCCTGATCCTCATATCGGGCGGCGTAGCGTGGTGGAAATACGTACACCAGCAGGACTTCGTGTATTTCACGACCGAGGAGGAGATCCCAGACCGTTTTGATCCGGGCAGCTATTCGCTATGAGCCCCGTCATAGCCGAGTTGATCCAGAGCTGCGAGTGGGCTCCTTCCCAGTTCCTGGTCATTTCCGATAACGTCTTTTCTCCGCTTCTCTATTACAGCTATCTCGGATCGGTCATCCCGACCCTGCTTATCGCGCTTTTCATATTCTCAAAAGGTCCGAAGAGGCTCCCCAACCAGCTCATACTCCTCACGGCGCTTTCCTTTGCGGCATGGGTCTTCGGTGCCATGGTCACCTGGGCGACCGAGACGCCCGCGTACACGATGTTCTTCTGGACGATACTGGTCCTGGTCGAGCCGCTGGTATATTTCTTCGCTTTCTACTTCTTCTACGCCTTCATATATAAGAAGGACCTTTCGGTATGGCAGAAAGTGTTCTTCGCGATCCCGCTCATCCCCGTTATGGTGCTCGCTCCGACCCGCTTCGCGCTACTGGGCTACGATCTTTCCAATTGCGATCGTAACGCGTACGAAGGCATCGCGACGACCTACGGGTACATCATCGAGATCCTGTATGCGGTATCCATCCTGCTCTTCGCCGCGCTAGCCTTTATCAAGGCCCGCAAGCCGGGCGAGAGGACCATGATCGCGCTCCTTACGATCGGCATCACGGCCTTTCTCCTCAGCTTCTCCCTGGGGAATATCCTCGAGGTCTTTACGGAAAACTGGTATATCGGCCAGTACGGCCTCTTCGGGGCCCCGATCTTCACGGCGTTCCTGGCCTACCTCATAGTCCGTTTTAGAGCATTCAATGCGAAGCTTATCGGGGCCCAGGCGCTTGTCGCGGCTTTGTGGATACTCGTCCTCGCGCTGCTTTTCATACGCTCCGTCGAGAACATACGAGTGGTCGTGTCGATCACCCTGATCTTCGTGCTGATACTTGGAGTCTTGCTTGTCCGGAGCGTGTATAGGGAAATTCAACAGCGTGAGCGTGTGGAGGTGCTTGCCAAGGACCTCGAGACCGCCAACCAGCAGCAGATCATCCTCATCCACTTCATCACGCATCAGCTGAAGGGCTTCGTGACCAAGTCGCGCAACGTCTTCTCGATGCTCCTCGAAGGCGACTTCGGCTCGCTCCCGGATACGATGAAGCCGATGGTCGAGGAAGGCCTCCGTTCGGACACCAAGGGAGTGAACACCATCCAGGAGATCCTGAACGCCGCGAACATCAAGAGCGGCAAGGTGACGTACGCGAAGTCGCCGCTTGACCTCAAGGAGCTGGTCGGAAGCATCGTTGCCGACCTGAAGCCGGGCGCGGACACCAAGGGCCTGGCGCTCACTATGAAAGGCGGCGACGGCGACTTCACCATCCAGGGCGACCGCATGCAGCTCACGAACGCCTTCAAGAACCTCATCGACAACTCGATCAAGTACACGCCGAAGGGAAGCGTGGAGGTGTCGCTCGAGCGCGGAGAAGAGAAGGTGCGGTTGCTTATCAAAGACACGGGCGTTGGCATCACTCCGGAGGACATGCGGCTCCTCTTCACCGAGGGCGGCCACGGCAAGGAGTCGCAGAAGGTGAACGTCGAGTCGACCGGCTTCGGGCTCTACATCGTGAAAAACATCATCGAAGCGCATCAGGGGAAGGTGTGGGCCGAGTCGGACGGGAAGGACCAGGGCTCGCGCTTCATCGTGGAGCTGCCGATAAGCTAATTGAATTCGCAGGGGGTGCGTAGTAAGGTATCGATATTGTCGGGGTAGCTCAGTTGGTTAGAGCGTAGCACTCATAACGCTAAGGTCGTGGGATCATTCCCCACCCCCGACACCCTTGTATATAAGGCTCAGGAACGGTATATTCCTGAGGTTAACCAAGTTTGCGGTCGTAGCTCAACTGGTTAGAGCACCCGCCTGTCACGCGGGAGGTTGCGAGTTCAAGTCTCGTCGACCGCGCCTAGAAGAACAAGAGTCCCTCAGGGACTCTTGTTCTTCGTATACCGTGGAATCCAGTGCGCTCAGTAGGCTTGCTATACTTGTACGATGAGTAACGAGGTGGTTTTTCTTGAGGAAAACCCGAATACGGTCGGCAACATTCGTATCGTACAGGGCGCTCCCAAGGGCATATTGGCGTGGCTTGTAAAAAATAAGACCGTACAGACGGCGAAGCAGGGTGAGCGGGTACTTGTGGTGGTTGCGGTCATTGCCATCGTTCTCGCAATCGGTATCTACGTTCTCTTCGGAATGAATCGTTCAGCCCCACCCCCCTATATGCCAGGCATTCCCTCTGCCAGTGGTACATTGATGCCCATACCCAAGCCATGAGCGCCCTTTCTCGTGAAAAATCAAAACGAGCGTTCACTCTCATTGAGCTTCTCGTGGTGATCTCCATAATAGGCCTGCTGTCATCTATAGTCCTCGCATCGCTGAATACGGCCCGTAATAAGGGAAGAGATGCGGCGATCAAATTGGAGATGAGAGAACTGGTAAATTTGTTTCAATCGCAATATGCCGATACCGGCAGCTACGGGCCGCTTTTTAGCTCAGGAAATGCAAGCAGTTGGTATGGAACCGTTTCCGAGTGCACGTCTCCTGTAATTCCCCCGACAGGAACGTATGCAACCCAACAGCGGGATATATGTGCAGCGCTTTTAAGGAATGAATCGAATTGCGGGCTAGGTGCCACCCAATGCTTATATATAAATTACGCGCAAGCGCCTCTCAATACCAATAATCACTTCACCGTTATGGCGTGGCTCCCTGGCATTCAGCAGTATTACTGCATGGGCAGTAGCGGGTCAGCGAGCGTTGCCACCACGCCATGGAGCAACCCAGGCTGTTGGTCCAATCCTTAATCTTGGCTCCGAGCCCGCGCAACTACACAGGACCGCCCACCCGGGCGGTCCTGTGTTCCGGTCCAAGCATATCTGAGCTGGGGTATACTCTCCTCGATGACATCGGCGCAGGCATTCTTAGACAAGCTCAATAAGAAATACCTGAAGCTCCACAAGGCGTACGAGGACCTGTTCTGGATCTCGTATATGGGCGATCATTCCGTCGATGCGCGCAAGGACAAGGCGCTTGCCGCACGGGATGCGTTCCGGAGCGACGGCGGGCTGCATGGGAAGGCGAAGGCCCTGCTCAGTACGGCAGATAAGGCGAGTAGAGAACGCATTGGGATCTGGGTGCGCTTTTTCGAGCTCTATCAATCACCTCCGGAGGTACTCGAGTTAAAAGGCAGGATCGACGGCCTCGAATCCGACATCCTCAAGAAGCGGGGAACTCGAAAGGAGGGATACGTAGACCCGTATAAGAAGAGGTTCGTGGAAGCCTCGTATCTCAGGATGCGGACGACGAGAAGTACGCATGACGACGAGAAGGTCCGCAAGGCGTGCTTCACGGCATGCGAAAAGCTCGCGCAGGATTTTCTCGTCGAGTATGTCGAGATGGTACGTCTCCGGAACGAGTACGCGCGGAACATGGGACACGAGGACTTTTATGCGTTCAAGGTCGAGCGGGAGGACGGCATGACCAAAAAGGAGCTGTTCTCGCTCTTCGATTCCATCTACGACAAGACGAAATTCGTCTTTAAAGAGATCCGGAAGCTTGAGAAGAAGACTCCGGGGCTCCGGAAGCCGTGGAACTTCCATTACCTGATGGCGGGGGATTTTACCAAGGAAGAGGATCCGTACTTCCAGTTCGATGACGCGCTCATGCGCTGGGGCAGATCGTTCGCCGCCCTGGGCATCGACTATAAGAAAGGCCGACTGAAGCTCGATCTCATGGACCGCAAAGGAAAGTGGAATAACGGCTTCTGCCACTGGCCCGATATCGTTCACTACGAGAAAGGGAAGCGTAAGGCCGGAACGGCGAACTTCACCTGCAACGCGGTTGCCGGCCAGGTAGGGTCGGGCATCCAGGGGCACAACACGCTCTTCCATGAAGGAGGACACGCCGCCCATCTCCTGAACGCGGAAGAGCGCGAGGTCATCCTTAATCAGGAATTCGCGCCCATGCCCATGTCTTGGGCCGAAACGCAGAGCATGTTCCTCGATACGCTGTTCGCGAGTATCGAATGGAAAACGCGCTACGCGAAGGACAAGGACGGCAGGCCCTATCCCTTCGAACTGCACGAGCGCAAGATGCGAAAGCTCGCGCCGCTCCGTGCGGCCCGCATGCATTCGATACTTTTCGTTTCGGACTTCGAGCGGGAGATCTATGAAGCCCGGGATCTGACGCCGAAGAAGGCGATGGCCATCGCCCGGAAGGCGTATCAAAAACATTTCGATCACTCGGAGGATTCGCTGTACGCGCTCAACGTTCCCCATATCTATACATGGGAGAGTTCGGCTTCCTATCACGGCTATGGCCTCGCTGAGATCGCCTTGTCGCAATGGCGCGCGTATTTCCGGAAGGAGTACGGATACATCGTGGATAACCCGCACGTCGGCAAGGAGATGACGAAGGCGTGGAAGCCCGGCGCCCGGTATGCGTATAAAGAATCCGTAAGAAGGGCCACTGGCAAGAACCCGTCCCCGAAAGCACTTCTCGATGAGATGACGATGCCCGTCGACCGGGCCATCGCTGCCGACAGGAAGAAGGCCGAACGGCTTGCTTCGGTCCGTTCCTACGCCAGACCGGTACGCCTGAACGTGAGCATCAGCATGGTCCACGGAAAGAAAACGATAGCGGACAACAGGAAAAGCTTCGAAGATATGGCGGCTACGTACGGGGAGTGGGTTCGGCGGCAGGCACATGCGGACAAGCAGGCACGTCCTGGCAAGTCTTAGTTCCACAGCGTCTATGAGGGCGTGCCACTCGCGAAACCGCCTATATGGGCGGCTTCACATTCCAGTCCCGAAAAGGGGGACAGAGAAGACGCGGATACGGAAATAAAAGGGTACACTTAAGGCAAGAGCTCATTACGAGAGCCGTCTCCCTAAATAAATACATTTTGAATAAACACAACAGGATCCGTGCGGTGTCAGTGACACTTTCGCTCGCGCTCCTGCTGGTGGGAAACGTTGCGCACGGCGCGACCTCACCTTCGCTTGGACTGGCCGACACGTTCGGCATTCTCTCCAGCACCTACACGAATACGGTACCGGGGACGACCATCAATGGAGACCTCGGCTATACCACCGGACCGGCAATGGCACCCACTGTTAACGGTACGACCTATACGCCTGGCCCCACGCATGCCCAGGCAGGCGTCGACCAAGCCGCGGCCCTTGCGGCCTTGAATAGCGAGCTCTGTACCTTCACGTTTCCGGCGGGTGCGGTCGACCTTGCCGCAAACGCACAATTCCCGACGGCCACCTACGGACCCGGAGTCTACTGCATAACGGGCGCGGCCTCGGTGGGAACGGGCGGTATCACCCTTACTGGCGCAGGAACCTATATCTTCAGGATGACCGGCGCACTCGATAGTGTGGCGGCGTCCGTCGTCACTCTCGGGCCCGGAGCGTCCGAATGCGACATATGGTGGACGCCGACAGGCGCCACGACGCTCGGCGCTAACTCGACATTCAGGGGAACCGTGATCGATGCCGCCGCGATCACTGTCGGTTCGACCGTAACGTGGGTCGGAAGGGCGCTCGGTTTCGGCGGCACGGTCACGACTGCGATAGACACGATCACGGTCCCGTCATGCGCGGCTCCCAGCGCGACGCTCACGGTCACCAAAAGTGTGGTGAACGACGACGGAGGCACGATGGAGATCTCTGATTTTCCGCTTTTTATCGGAGCGTCATCCGTAACGAGCGGGGTGGCGACAACGACGCTAGCTCCCGGAACGTACACTGTGAGCGAAACG
The DNA here is from genome assembly GCA_034666125.1 of Candidatus Parcubacteria bacterium. Lineage (GTDB taxonomy): Bacteria > Patescibacteriota > Minisyncoccia > Phycocordibacterales > Phycocordibacteraceae > C7867-001. The sequence continues at coordinate 15,578 of JAXDML010000007.1, read as the reverse complement.
GATGACGCGGGATACGCGGCAAGCGTGTGGGGCGGAGACTGCGCTGCCGACGGAAGCATCACGCTTGCCGACGGCGATGACGTCGAGTGTACGATCACGAATGACGACATCGCCGGCTCGCCACCGCCGAGCGCAGCGCTCACCGTTACCAAGACCGTGGTGAACGACGACGGAGGCGCACTGCTCGTCTCAGATTTCCCCTTATTCATCGATGCGTTCCCGACGGTAAGCGGTATCGCGACAACCACCCTAAGCCCCGGAACGTACACCATGAGCGAAACAGGTAATGCCGATTATGACGCAGGCGACTGGGGAGGGGACTGTGCCACCGACGGCACTATTACGCTTGCCGATGGTGACAACCTGGAATGCACGATCACAAACGACGATGTCGATGCGACAGTCAGCGGGGGAAGCAGCAGCGGAGGCGGCAACGGAGGAAGCAGCAACCGAAGACGTTCTGAACCCGTAGCAAGCGGCACCGAAACCTCGAGCTCTCCAGCCGCGACGGATGCTCCAGTCAGCGTCAATGGCGTTCCGGGCTTGCCGAACGCCGGTCTCGGACCCGACCGCACTGTACCCTGTGCGGCGGCTTCTGTCGGAGTTCTCGGATGTGCGCTTGCCGCCTGGACTCTTCGCAGAAGGAACGGCGTAACGGTGATAGATGCGGTTTAAATACGATAAGCAGGCTGCCCTTGGCGCGGCTGCGCTCGTGGCTGTCGTACTTGTGGTACTACTTTCCCCTCAAGGAGAAAGGCTTGAGGCGCTGCTTATTCCCCGAACGCCGGCAGTCGACTCGGTAGAGAGGCTAAAGATACCGAGCCTTGGAGTGGATGCTGCGATCGAACGGGTAGCGCTAACTCCCGCCGGCGCCATGGATACGCCGGACGGTCCTCAAAACGTGGGCTGGTACTCGCCCGGACCCTACCCCGGACAGGAGGGAAGCGCGGTCATCGCGGGACACCGCGGGTGGAAGAACGGAGAACCTGCGGTATTCGACGACTTGGATCGGCTACGTAAGGGAGACGTTATTCTAGTAGTTGATCCTCAAGGAAACGAACTTCCCTTCGTCGTACACGAGACGCGCGTCTACGAAAAGGGCAGCATAGCACCCGAAGTGTTCACTTCCGCTAGCGGCACCCACCTGAACCTCATTACCTGCGTCGGCACATGGGACTCCGTACTACGGAGCACGGAGGAGAGGCTGGTGGTATTCGCTGACCTGGCATCTTAGTTTCACTAGCGTCTACGAGCGCGCGAGTCCAAAGGCCGCCTAGTTAGGCGATCCCACCCTTTTCTGCTATACTCTTTCCATAACGCAGCGTAGGTACGCCCTGCCACCCCCGGTGGCTTTTATTTTTCAGTCCCATGCCAAAGCTGACAAACATGGCAAAAACGACAAAAGAACCCAAAAAGCAGCCGACTCCAGGCAATGCCGCCCTCCGTTTCGAGGAGGTGCATTTCGGCTATACCCACAATGCACCCATCCTTATCAATGCGAACTTCGTCGTGCGCCGGGGCGCGAAGCTCGCGCTCATGGGCCAGAACGGCGCAGGAAAGAGCACGCTCTTCGGGCTCATCACCGGAGAGTACGAGCCCGAGAGCGGAAAGCTCGTGCGCATGCCGCGCGACACCGTTGCTATCGCCAGGCAGGTAATACCGCGCGAAGAGATGGATCTTACCGTCCGTGCATTCTTCGAGGCGCGCTTTCCGGAGAAGGTGTACGACATCGACCCGAAGATAGACACGGTACTCGAGGTGGTGAACCTTCATGCATCCCACGATCGCATCATCCGGTCATTCTCGGGCGGCCAGCAAGCACGTCTCCTCCTTGCGTCCGCGCTCATTCAGGATCCGGACATCCTGCTGCTCGACGAGCCGACGAATAATCTGGACACGGCCGGTATCGAGCACCTGACCGACTTCCTCATCAACTATAAGAAGACGTGCATCGTGATCTCTCACGATGCAGAGTTCTTGAACGCCTTCACGCACGGCGTCCTGTACCTCGACGTGCGCACGCACCTCATCGAGCAGTACCAGGGCAACTACTTCGATGTGATGAAGGATATCACCGCACGCATCGAGAAGGAGAACCGCAAGAACACCCAGCTTGCCAAGGAGATCCAGGAGAACAAGGATAAGGCGAACTTCTTCGCGAACAAGGGCGGCGGGATGCGCCTCGTCGCGCGTCGTATGCGCGAGAAGGCGGAGGAACTCGAGGAGGAGAAGGTGGACGTGCGTAAGGAGGACAAGACCATCCGGCCCTTCACCATACCCGTACAGGACGCGTTGTCGCTCGTCGTCATGCGTCTGACCTCGTTCGAGGCGACGGTGAAGCATAAGGCGACAACGAAGAAAGCGAACCTGACGCTTCACCGCAACGAACACTTGCATTTAGTAGGACCTAACGGCATCGGGAAGAGCCGCCTCCTGGCGACGCTCGCGAATGGCACCGCCAAGGGGGTTGAGATCACCACCGACGTCCGCATCGGCTACTATCGTCAGGATTTCTCGCACCTCGACTTCGAGAAGACCGTGCATAAGACCCTCATGTCCGCCATGCAGGAGCCGATAGAGCAGGATATGCGCTCGATAGCGGCAGGATTCCTCATCACCGGCGACCTGATGAACGTGAAGGTCGGGAGCCTCTCGGAGGGGCAGAAGGGACTCGTAGCATTCGCTCGCCTCGTGCTTGAGAAGCCCGGACTCCTCATTCTCGACGAGCCGACCAACCACATAAACTTCAGGCACCTGCCGGTCATCGCGAAGGCGCTCGACCAGTACAAGGGCGCGATGATACTCGTCAGCCACGTGCCGGACTTCGTACAACAGATACGCATCGACCAGACGCTCGATCTCGCTGCGTAGCTCGTAGACTCTTTACTAGCACTATTATATTCTGTACTCACTCATGACCTATCTCTCCAAAGCGTGGGCATGGCTCAAAGGCCTCGTCTCCCGCATCACCGGCCGCTTTCCGTTCCTGAAGCGAAAGCTCGTGTATATACCGCTCGGGCTCGTGCTCCTCGTCGTCATCGGCTATGCCGCCTTCGCGAAGCCTGCGGAGCCCGCATTCGAGACGGCCGTCGTCGCGCGCCAGGACATCGTGAAGCTCGTGAGCGAGACCGGCACCATCACGCCGGCCGAAGAGGTGGACCTCTCCTTCACCGGCACCGGCCGCATCAGTCGGGTATACGTCACCGAAGGGCAGGAGATCCGCGCAGGACAATTGATCGCCACCCTTGAAAGTACGCGTCAGTATGCCGACCTCCTCTCGGCGCGCGCGCGTCTCAAGCAGGCGGAAGCGACCGCGGGAAGCGGAACCCGGACGCGCGCGCAGACCGAGGCGCAGCAGGACCAGCTGGTCGAGAATGCGGAACGCGAACTCAGGTCCGGCGACCTTGCGGCATACCTTATTGAAGGAGGTGCGGAGGGAACTTCCAGTGATTTCTCGGCGCCCATCGTCTCCGGCACGTACCGTTGTTCCCGCGAAGGCACGTATCGCATCGAACTCTATCCTTCAAAAGCACGATCGGGAGGTTCCTTCCGCCTAAGCGGCCTTGAGACGACCGGTCCGCAGACCGTATCGACGGTGGGACCCGTACCGCTCGGCACGTGCGGCCTCTACGTGCAATTCCCCACGGACTTCGCGAAGAGCAGGTCGGTCGTATGGGAAATACCCGTTCCGAACGTGCGTTCGGGCACGTACCAGTCGCGCAAGAACGCCTATGACGCCGCGGTAGAGAACCGCCGGCTCGCGCTTGAGGAGACGGAACGCTCGCCGCTCCTGAACGCGCAGGTCGAGGAAGCGCGTGCGGCGGTGCTTTCGGCCGAGTCCGCCTTCGCCGACACGCGGCTCGTGGCGCCTTTCACTGGGACCATCACGAAAGTGGACGCGGTACGCGGCGACATCGCAAGCATCGGCACCCCGGCCGCTTCGCTCATCTCGGCGGAAGCCTTCGAGATCAAGCTATCGGTACTCGAGGACGATATCGGGGACGTGAACGTGGGCGATATGACCGATGTCACTTTCGACGCGTACGACGGCGCGCACATGGAAGCCCGCGTGTCCTTCATCCCTCCCTCGGCGACGAACGAATCCGGAGCGGCGTCCTTCGAGGTGACGCTCCAGTTCACGGCTCCTGACGAGCGCATACGCGCGGGACTTTCGGTCGATGCGGATATCCGCGCGGCCGAGGCGACCGGCGTCATCGCGATACCGACCCGTTCGGTCATCGAAGAGAACGGGGTCCGCTACGTACGCGTCATGATTTCCGAAACCGCATACCGGAAGGTTCCGGTCGCCACCGGCCTTTCGGGGAGCGGCATGATCGAGGTGCGCGAGGGATTGGCCGAGGGCGACCGCATCATCACCTTCGCGAACGAGGAGGCCCTCGCGGGCCTTACCGAGGAAGAATAGATATGGCGCTCTTCGACGTCCGCGACCTTGAGAAGACGTATCCGGGCGCTGACGGGGGCACGCAGGTGCTGCACGGACTCTCGTTCACGATCGAGCGCGGGGAGTTCGTCTCCATTATGGGGCCGTCCGGCTCCGGAAAGTCCACGCTCCTCCATATCCTCGGCTTCCTCGACGAATCGACCGGAGGGGAGTACCGCTTCAACGATAGACGGTACCAGGATCACGATGAGGACGAGATCGCGCGGGTGAGGAACCAAGAGATGGGCTTCGTCTTCCAGGCCTTCAACCTGCTGCCGAAGGCGAGCGTATACGAGAACGTCGCGCTCCCTTTGATGTACTCGATCGTTCCGGAATCCGACTGGCGGCCGCGCATAGAGCGCGTCATCGAGCTCGTGGGACTCTCGCACCGGACGAACTTCGAGACGTACAAGCTCTCGGGAGGCGAGAAGCAGCGCGTCGCTATCGCCCGCGCGCTCGTGGTCGAGCCGGATGTGATCTTCGCCGACGAGCCGACCGGGAATCTCGACTCGAAGTCCGGGCAGGCGGTCATGGAGACCCTGCAGCGCCTTCACGACGAGTTCGGGCACACGATCGTGCTCATCACGCACGAGACCGCGACCGCCGAGCATGCGGAACGCATCCTTTTCATACGGGACGGCAAGCTGGAGAGCGACACGAAGGTCGCGAACCGCCGGCTTGCGACGGATGCTTTCAAAAAGTGATATGAATCTGAAACACACCACGCGTACAGCCCTGCAAGGACTCACCGACCATAAGTCGCGGTCGCTGCTCACGACGCTCGGCATCATGATCGGCGTGGCGTCGATCATCCTGGTCATGTCGCTCGGCCAGGGCGCGCGCGCCCTCATCCTCGACATGGTCTCCGCGCTCGGCGCCGAGACGGCCATCATCCAGCCGGGTACCGAGGAGGACAACTTCCAGGGCATGCTTCCGGACTCGCTCACCGAGCGGGATCTCGAGGCGATCACGCGCGTGTCGAACGTGCCGGACCTCGCGGAGGCGGCGCCCCAGGTGTACGTCACGGGCGAGGTCGTGTACGAGGACGAACGGTACGGCGCGACCATCATGGGCGGGACCGCCGACTATTTCATCAGCGCGTACGACCTCTATCCCGAGCGCGGCAACGCCTTTACGGAAGAGGAGGTCGATGCGCGTGCGCGCGTCGCCATGATCGGCGTCATGGTCGAGGACGAACTCTTCGGTGAAGGAGGCGACGCGCTCGGCAAGAGCATTTCCATAGACGACCAGAAGTTCCGGGTTATCGGCGTCTTCCCGAAGAAGGGCAGCCTCGGCTTCTTCAATGTGGATGAGACAGTGCTCGTCCCATACTCGTCCGCCGCTACCTATCTGCGCGGCACGGACTTCTTCGATGCCATACTCCTGCGCGCCAAGACGACCGAGTCGGTCGACCGCATGGTCTTCGACGTGGAAGCCACGCTCCGCGATACGCATAACATCGATCCCGGCGAGGAGGACGATTTCAACGTGCAGACCCAGGCGGGCCTCGTCGAACAAGTGACGCTCATAGTCGGGATCCTCACCGCCTTCCTGACCGCCGTGGTCGCCATCTCGCTCGTGGTGGGAGGCATCGGCATCATGAACATCATGCTCGTGTCGGTGACGGAGCGCACGAAGGAGATCGGGCTCCGGAAAGCGCTCGGTGCCACGCGCGGGGATATTCTCCGCCAGTTCCTGCTCGAGGCCGTGACCCTGACGGCCGCAGGCGGCGTCATCGGCATCATCATCGGCACCATCCTCTCGTACCTCATCTCGCTCGGCCTCGCGTATACGGTCGCCGAGAACTGGCGGTTCGTCTTCCCCGTAAGCGCTGCGGTCATCGGCTTCCTCGTGTCGGCAGCTGTCGGCCTGGTCTTCGGCATCTACCCGGCGATGCAGGCGGCGAAGAAGAGCCCGATCGAGGCGTTGCGGTACGAATAACTATGCCTCTTGATATCGGCGTCGGAATATTGCTCTCACTCGGAGTCGCGGAATACTTTGGCGCCGAAGTAACGCCGTTCCTCATAGCATTCGGCATCGTGTGCGCACTGCTTCCGGATATCGACGTCATCACATTCCCGCTTCTTGGAAAATGGTACCACCGGACCCATACACACTACCCGATCCTCTATCTCCCTCTTGCCATCCTTGCCTATATATTCTTCGATCCGCTCTATGCTACGATCTTCACGCTCGGCGTATATGCGCACCTCATACACGATACCTTCGGCCTCGGGTGGGGGATCGCCTGGCTTTGGCCTGTAACCGGTCGCAAGTTCCTCATCTTCCCTTGGAAGGGAGCGCCGGGCCAGAAGGGAATGCTCGCGACGTGGATGCCCGAGAACGAGCCATCCCTTATGCAGAAGCAACAAGATACGGGTTGGGTGAAACGTTACTACTTCCGTCCGAACCCGCTCGCATTTATCGAGTACGGAATCTTCGTGATCGCACTCGCTCTTCTTGTACTCCATTTCTCTTAAGAATTGAAAGAATACGCAGAATTGGGTAGGATAGCGGAGTGCTCGAGTAAGAATGCCGATGTAGCTCAGTTGGTAGAGCGCGTCCATGGTAAGGACGAGGTCTCCGGTTCAATCCCGGACATCGGCTCCAGCTTCTTTTGAAGCGTTGCCACCGTAGCTCAGTTGGTAGAGCATTTCACTCGTAACGAAAAGGTCGCCGGTTCAATCCCGGCCGGTGGCTCCACAAAAAGGATTAGCCCGCGACGTCGTCGCGGGCTATCCCATTTCAGTGAATGGTGGTGAAAGGTCAGACGTCGAAGGTCCACCAGGCGTCCACGAACTTGCGGATGTCCGTGCGCTGGGAAGGCGCGGGCACGGAAGGGCGGTCGTCGCGCAGCGGGATGTAGAAGTTCCAATGCTTCCCGTTGCCCCGCTTGATCATTCCCTTGATGACCGCCGTCCGCGCGAGAATGAGTCGGCGCGGGAAGCCGGGCACGTCTATGAGCATGCCGTATACATGCACCCGATCGAGCATGCTGAGATGCACCCGGAACGAGGCATACCGCTGCTGCCCCACAGCGGGGCAGTGGATGCGCCGAATCCGATGTAGGCGCATGTAGCGCCCTTCCACATAGAAGACAGGATGCCTCCCGGGAAGGATGCCCGCGTCTTTGCAATCGACCAGCGGCCTGATCTTCTTGCCGCGCTTTCTGGCCTCCTCCTTCAGGAAGAGGAAGACCGGGTCGGCGAGCCTGGCGTCGAGCTTCTCCTTGAGTGCGGCCTCGCGCTTGAGCCGGCTATCGTGCTTGTGGCGCTCCTTGATTAGACCGCTCGCGGGGCCGAGTACCGGCTCGAAGTAGGTCTTAAAGCGCCGCTGCATCGCCTGTTTCGTCACGCCGAACATCTCACCGAGCTCGACGAAGCTCTTGCTCCGGTACAGATCGGCCATATCGTCGAACGTGACTGCGCGGTCCCGGGCGAACCCTGACCGCGCGAAGCGCTCCCTGGCGGCCGTTTTCGCCTTGCTATCCATCGTCGTCTCCCTGCTTGAATGTACGGTTCCCACGCACTATACCTTTCCGGCCTCGGACTACAAGTATCCGCCGAAGGGAGGTACACTCCTTTTTATGAACGAGGATGCGCAGAGGCGCTTGCAGGAGATTGAGGCGCTCATGGCGTCGCCCGACTTCTGGGCCGACAAGGACGAGGCGCAGCGCGTGGTGCGCGAGTACCAGAGCTTCAAGGAGGGCGATAGTGGAGACGGACATGATGCCGGACCGGCGACCCTCGCGATACTTGCAGGAGCAGGAGGCGACGACGCGGAGGACTTCGCACGCATGCTTCGCCGCATGTACGAGGGATATGCGGATGCCAAGGGATGGAACGTCAGCGAGCTTCACGCGAACGAGAACGATCATGGCGGATACCGGAACGTGTTGCTCGATATCCAGGGGAAGGGCGCGTACGGGAGGCTCAAGCACGAGGCCGGTGTGCACCGTCTTGTGCGCATCTCGCCCTTCAATGCCAACGATAAGCGCCAGACGTCCTTCGCGCTCGTGGAGGTCCTGCCGAAGCTTACATCGAACGACGAGGTCGAGCTTAAGCCGGACGACCTCGAGATAACGTTCGCGCGCTCCGGAGGAGCGGGCGGCCAGAACGTCAACAAACGCGAGACGGCGGTACGCATCACGCACACGCCCTCGGGCGTCTCGGTCCACGTGTCGAGCGAACGGAGCCAGCTGGCGAACCGCGACCGGGCTATGGACCTTATAAAGGCGAAACTGTTCGCTAAGGAGGAGGCCAAGCGCGATGCCGAGGCAAAGGGGCGTTCCATAGCTGGCTCGACGGCGAACGAGTGGGGGAGCCAGATGCGCTCGTACGTGCTCCATCCGTATAAATTGGTGAAGGACCACGAAACCGGCCACGAATCGCACGATACCGAGGCTGTCCTCGAAGGCGATCTCGACGGTTTCATCGAAGCCGCACAGTCAGCCTAACCCTTATCCCCACCTCATCCGTATGCGATGCGTTTATGGGCTCGTTTTCATTAGACGGAAACCGAAGCGTCGGGGTATAATGGCCCGGTCATGATCTATTTCGACAAGGTCACCAAGCGGTACCGCGACGGCACCCCGGCCCTCGAAGACGTCACCCTCTCCATCAGCCCCAAGGAATTCGTATCCATCGTCGGGCACTCGGGCGCGGGCAAGACGACCCTCCTCAAGATGCTCCTCGCCGAGGACAAGCCGAGCGACGGCCAGGTGTTCTTCGAGTCGACCGACGTGCACGCGCTTCCGAAGAGTTCGCTCCACCACTACCGCCGGAAGATCGGCATGGTCTTCCAGGATTTCCGCCTCATACCGAACAAGACCGCGTACGAGAACATCGCCTTCGCCATGGAGGCCGCAGGTCGCGACGATGAGGACATCGCGCTCGACGTGCCCTATATCCTCGATCTCGTCGGTCTGGGTGATAAGGGCGGGCACTATCCGCGCCAGCTGTCGGGAGGTGAGCAGCAGCGCGTCTCGATCGGCCGCGCGATTATCAACCAGCCCGAGATCATCGTCGCCGACGAGCCGACCGGCAACCTCGACCCCGTGAACACGTACGAGATCATCGAGATCCTGAAGAAGATCAACGAGCTCGGTACGACCGTCCTCATCACGACGCACAACAAGGGTGTTGTCGACGCGATGGGGAAGCGCGTGATCACGATGGAGCGCGGCCGCGTCGCGCGCGACGATGCCCACGGCCACTACGTACTATGAGCAGCAAGATGAACTTCAAACGCATACTGATCGGCGGCGCGCGCAACTTCTCGCGCAGCGGCCTCGTGTCCTTCGCGACCGTGCTCATCATGACGGTGACGCTCGTCATCATCGGCTCGCTTATCTTCCTCTCGGCCATCCTTTCCAATACGCTCGCCGCCATCGAGGACAAGGTGGACGTGAACGTGTACTTCACGACCGACGCGTCGGAAGACGATATCCTCGGTGCCAAATCCCGCCTCGAACGGCTCGACCAGGTCGCGCAGGTCACCTATACCTCGCGCGAGGAGGCCATCACACAGTTCCGCACGCGGCATGCCGACGACGAGCTCACCCTCGAGGCCCTCGACCAGCTCGGCGACAACCCGCTCGGCGCCTCGCTCGCGGTGAAGGCTACGGACCCCACGCAGTACGAAGGCATCGTGAATTTCCTCAGTAACGACGCGAACGTATCGTCTTCCGGCGCCTCCATCATCGACCACGTCAACTATTACCAGAACAAGACCGTCATCGACCGCCTGACGAGCGCCATCAACGCCACCCAGAGGGCCGGACTCGCCATCGTCGTGCTTTTCTCGATCGCCTCGGTCATCATCGCCCTCGCGACCGTGCGCCTCGCCATCTACACCGCGCGCGACGAGATCAGCGTCATGCGGCTCGTGGGCGCCTCGAACATGTACATCCGCGGTCCGTTCATCGTCGCCGGCATCATCTCGGGCGCGGTCTCGGGACTCATCGCGCTTGCGCTCTTCTATCCGGCCGTGTGGTACGGCGGTGCGCGCCTCGCGGGATGGCTCGGCGGCTTCAACCTCTTTACGTACTATCTCCAGAACTTCCCGATGATCTTCGCCATCCTTGTCGGAAGCGGCATGGTCCTGGGCGGCATCGCTTCGTTCCTCGGCGTGCGCAGGTATCTGACCGTATAGGTATGACGACCGAAGGCCACAAGTACATCTTCGTCATCGGCGGGGTGATGTCCGGCGTCGGCAAGGGCGTGGCGACGTCCTCCATGGGGCTTCTCCTCCAGGAGCGCGGCTACAAGGTGAACCTCGTGAAGATCGATCCGTACCTGAACGTGGACGCGGGCACGATGAACCCTACCGAGCACGGCGAGGTATTCGTACTCAAGTCCGGCCTCGAGACCGACCAGGACATGGGCAACTACGAGCGCTTCCTGAACCGTGACCTCGGCCCCGAAGACTATATGACCTCGGGCATGGTGTACAAGACCGTCATCGATAACGAGCGCGCGCTCAGGTACGGCGGGAAATGCGTCGAAGCCGTGCCGCATGTGCGCGACGAGATACTCCGCCGCATCGAGGCGGCCGCGTCGCACAATGACAGCCGGGTGTCGGTCATCGAGATCGGCGGCACGGTCGGCGACTTCCAGAACGCGCTCTTCATCGACGCAGCGCGCGTGATGAAGCTCAAGCGCCCGGACGACGTGCTCTTCGTCATGGTGTCGTACCTCCCGGTGCCCGGGACCCTGGGCGAGATGAAGACCAAGCCCACGCAGAGCGCGGTCCGGGAACTGAACTCGTACGGCGTGCAGCCGGATTTCATCGTCGCGCGCTCGACCGGTGCCATGGACGAGCGCCGCAAGGAGAAGCTCGCCATTTCCTGCAATGTCCGTCCCGACCGCATCATCTCCGCCCCCGACGTGCACAGCATCTACGACGTGCCGCTCAACTTCGCGAAGGACGACTTGGGTGACCTGCTCCTCGAGGCGCTTCAGCTCCCGAAGGACAGTCCGGCCGACTTCGAGGCCTGGAACGACTTCGTCAAGCGATTGAAAGGCGAGCATCCGGAGGTATCGATCGGCATCGTCGGCAAATATTTCGATACGGGCGACTTCGTGCTTTCGGACGCGTACCTTTCGGTCATCGAAGCGCTCAAGTTCTCGGGCGCGGAGCTCGGGCTCAAGCCGAAGATCGAGTGGGTGAACGCCAAGGATATCGAGAAAGGTGATACGGAGATACTCAAGCAATACGACGGCATCATCGTGCCGGGCGGCTTTGGCGAGACCGGCATCGAGGGCAAGATCAAGACCGCGCGCTTCTGCCGCGAGAACAGGATCCCGTACTTCGGTCTCTGCTACGGCATGCACATGCTCGTCATCGAATACGCGCGCAACATTGCGGGACTCGAGGGCGCGCACACGGCGGAGATCGACCCGGAGTCGCCGCACCCGGTCATCGACGTGATGCACGACCAGAAGGCGCACATGGAGCGCGGCGACTATGGCGGCACGATGCGTCTCGGCACATACCCGTGCGCGCTCAAGGACGGCACGGTGGCGCGGGAGGCGTACCAGAACGAGTCCGTGGACGAGCGTCACCGTCACCGCTACGAGGTCAACAACGCGTATCTTGATACCCTGACCTCGAAGGGTCTCGTCTTCTCCGGCACGTCGCCCGACGGCAAACTCATGGAGATCGCGGAACTGCCGAAGTCAGAGCATCCGTTCTACCTCGGCTGCCAGTTTCATCCGGAGCTCCAGGCGCGCCCGCTCGCACCGCATCCTCTCTTTACCGCGTTTCTCAAGGCATCAAGCAAGAAGTAACTCTGATGATGAAGCGCAGATGAATTATACGGCCTATTCAGGCCGTTTTTCAGTAATATGTACGATGCGTATCCGTCTACGTATGCAGGGACGTCACCTTGTCCCCAGGCTTCACGACTTTCGCGGTAATGGACGGCTATCCTTACCAGCAGGTTCGATTACCAGCCAGCACAGCCAATTACCATGTCGAATACCGCAAAGATCGTTATCGGCGTTCTCGTGATCCTCGTGCTCGTCGCGCTCGCGTACGGCATGCGAGGATCCGGGACGCCAGCCGAGGGAACCGACGCTTCCGACCAAGCGCTTCAGAACGACACGGCCGCCATCGATGCTGAAATGCAGGGCCTCGAAGGCGACCGTGCCGTCATTGACCAGGGACTTGAGACGGAAGTATCGGCACAGTGACTCTCGTAACCTTTACGAACTATGACCATGACCAACCGCATATTCGCGCTCGCGCTCGCCGGTGCTCTTGTCGCGTCGCCGCTCTTCGTCTTCGCGCATGACGGCAGTGACGACCAGGGCAAAGATTCCCGCGAGCGGAGCGGACAGGACGGCAATGACAAGGGTGACAACCGCGGTGGCTTCGATCTCCGGGGCAGCGTTAACGGTTTCTTCGGAGGCCGCGACGGCAAGAATCCCGGATTCGTCGACCCTATACGCGGCGAGAACGGGGTCCGTGCAGACGGCAACGTTGCCGGACGGATCGAGATGCGCATCGACTCGCTCGAGAACCTTATCGACCGCATCGAGAGCAGCGATCGTCTTTCGGACGATCAGAAGGCACGGATGATCGCCGGCATCGAGGCGCAGATCGACCTGCTTCAAGGGCTCCAGGCGCGCGTCGATAACGGCGAATCAAAATCCGACATCAAGGCGGACCTGAAGCTCGCGCTCAAGGGCAAGATGCTTGCGATGCCTAAGGCGGGAGTGGAAGCTGCGGCCGACCGCGTACTTCGCATCGTTGACCGCGCCGAAACGCTCGCCGACCGGCTTCAGGCGCGCATCGATGACGGGAAGGACGTGAGCGTATCCGTCGAAGCGCACGCAAGCCTCGTCGCGCATCTGAACGATGCGAAGGCCGAGGCCAATGCAGCCATCGATCTCGTCGCCGACCTTTCGCTCGACAGTGACGACGATGATGCTATCGCCGAGAATCGCCGTATCCTCGTCGCGGCACGCGCGAACATCGAGGATGCGTACCAGGCTCTCAAGGCCGCCCGCGAGGACGTGCAGACCATCCTCGACGACCTCGACATCAGCTTAAGCGCGGTCGTGGAGAAGAAGTAATTCTGTACTCCAGACGCTTCAGCAGAAAGGCCCTCCTCCGGAGGGCCTTTCTGCTGCGGTATATACTTACTCTATACCCCTAATCGTCGTTATCTATGGATGTCGTTATCAACTATTGGGCGATTCTCGGTGCGGTCATCGTGAGCGTCGTGCTCGGAACCCTTTGGTACGGCCCCTTGTTCGGGAAGCAGTGGATGCGTATCGTCGGCATTACCAAGGAGCAGATGGAGGAAGGCAAGAAGAAGGGCATGCAGGCCATGTGGAGGAGCTACGCCATCATGGCGATCGGTAGCCTCGTGACCGCGTACGTGCTCGCGCACGTCATCGCGTACGCAACCGCCTTCACCGGCTCGTCGGGAGCCGACGCAGGCATCGCCGCCGGCGTTTCCGTCTGGGTCGGCTTCGTGGGCCCGGTCATGCTGGGCAGCGTGCTCTGGGAGGGCCGTCCCTGGAAGTACTGGTTCATCACGAGCGGCTTCTACCTCGTATCCCTCATCCTGATGGGCATCATCATCGCCACGAGCGCCTAGTTGAAAACCGCGCCCGTTTCGCGTATCGTATTCCCGCAAGGCGGCTTTGCCGTCTTGCGCCATTGCGGGATCGTCTAATGGTAGGACAGCGCTCTCTGGAGGCGTTTATCTAGGTTCGAATCCTAGTCCCGCAGCACTCATAAAAATCGTACCTAGTGAACCTAGACGGGTCGTTTAGTGTTTATTCTTGATTTGGAATATAATTAGACCACAAACTGTCTTTCGGGGTACCAACCCTCTAATTCAGGGGTAGGTATCTCTACATGAACAAACCAGAAATAAAAGAAATAATACAGAGTTCAAATCTCAACTTCCTAATGGGAGCTGGTTTGTCGACGCCTTTCCTACCGCTTCTAAATGATATCGAGACAAGATTAACTGCAAAAAAGGATGAGGCAAAGAGAATCCCTATCTACAGGGAATATTTTGAAAAGGTTATGGTGCCAAATCTCGATGTTGTAGCTGGCACTATTGAGAAGGCAAAGGATGCTGATTTTAAAGCCACATACGAAAACTATAAGGAGTTCTTTAAGCTTATAAGTTTCATACTGTTGAATCGAAAGAGTACGATTCTAAGCAAGCAGGCAAATGTATTTACAACAAATATCGACTTATTCATGGAGATGGCCATGGAAGAAAGCAATTTAGAATACAACGATGGTTTTTCAGGTCAGCTAAACCCTTCTTTCAGTTTAAGTAATTTTAAGAAATCAATCTCAAAGAGAAGTTTGCACTTCGAGAATGTCTCAGAGATTCCCGTTTTTAACCTTATAAAAATGCATGGATCGTTAACTTGGAATAAAAATAATGAGGAAATATTCCTTTCCAAGTTAACTCATTTTGATAAAGCTTTAGTTAAGGCAAATGATGCCGATTTTCTAGCTGGCTACGATAAAATCGCTGTTGTTAATCCCGAGCCGAAGAAGTTCAAGGAGACAGTTATAGATCTGACTTATTACGAATTACTTCGTATGTATTCTAGTGAGCTAGAGAAGGAAAACACTGTTCTATTTGTCATGGGATTTTCTATGGCAGATGAACATATAAAAGAGATTACGATTAGGTCAGCTGACTCCAATCCAACCCTAAAGATTTATATATTTTGCCATAGTCATGACAAAATCGCCGCTATGGAGAAAATAATGAGTATCGGTAAATTAAAGTACTCTAATATTGAAATTATTGGGCCTGAAGATGCAGAAGAAGCAAACAAATACAATTTCAAGAAAATAAACAAATCTATTTTCAAGGATATTGTCTCAAATAAGAAAAACTGTGAATGCGAAGAATGACATCCTGCATAAAGAGCTGACGAGGGAATCAATCTTTATAATTGGCCGCGTTTTATCTGTTGAAGGAAGAATCGTAACGGTTAAGGTGAATAAGAACAAGAACCACTCTCATATTGTTTATGAGGGGAAAACCGTCAAGAACGTTTCCGTGGGAAGCTATATTAAAATCGTTAAAGGATTTATTAATATCATTGGTAAGGTTGAGGGCGAATCCATCCACGAAGAAAAGTATTTC
>JAXDML010000006.1:0-54015 GCA_034666125.1 Candidatus Parcubacteria bacterium | reverse complement strand
AGCTTACGAACAACCCGAGCTTCGGCCTCTACGTCACTGCGGTCGACGGGAGGGAGGCGGACAGCACGAGCGAGTACTGGGCGCTGTGGCATAACGGGGAGTACGCGGCCTGCGGTATCGGGTGCCTTCCGGTCGAGGCAGGCGACGTGGTATCGCTTATCCTCACGACGTTCGACCAGGCCGAGAGCGAACGCACTAATGTACGCGTCATAGCGCTCGTTGAGACCGAGGAGGAGCCCGGTGAAGGTACGCCGGGCGATGGTTCGGGAGGCGCGGTCCAATCATTCGATCTGCCTACTGCGTATGATTTCCTGAAAGAAGGACAGGATACCGATGGTTCATGGAACTCTGAACTCGTGACGGACTGGTCCGCTTTCGCGCTTGCGGCATCGGGAGCGCCTGCGGGGATGAAGAGCCGTCTGGTGTCCTATCTCAAGGAAGAGGAACCGGACTTCGAGAGCGTGCGCGACTATGAGCGGCACGCGATGGCACTCATGGCGCTCGGTATCAACCCGTACACGGGCGGTCCGTCCGACTACATCACTCCTATAGTCGAGTCGTTCGACGGGAAGCAGATAGACGAGCCGGGCATCATGAACGACGACGTGTTCGCACTGATCCCCCTGCTGCATGCGGGGTATGGGAAGGAGGACGAGATCATACAAGAAACGACTGCGTTCATCGTCGACGAACAGAACGGCGACGGTTCCTGGGAAGGGAGCGTCGACATGACGGCAGCGACCATCCAGGCGCTGTCACAGGTTCGCTCGCTACCCGGCGTGCAAGCGGCTCTTGCTGATGCGGAGTCGTACCTCAGGGAAGAGCAGGAGGCCGACGGCGGCTTCGGTGACCCGTTCGCGACGAGCTGGGTGCTCCAGGCGATCGAAGCGCTCGGGGACTCACCCGCTGACTGGAAAGTCGGCGAGAATACTCCTCTCACGTACCTTGCAAAGGTACAGGCGGAGGATGGCGGTATGAAAACCACGCCGGACGACTATGACACCCGTGCCTGGGCAACGGCGTACGCCATCCCCGCAGCCAAGGGCCTCACGTGGGACGATATCCTGCGCGACTTCAAGAAGCCCGTAGGTACGACGACCGAGTCCGAAGACGCTTCGGACGGCGAGAATGCGACGACCACGGAGGATGTTCTCTCAGTCGCCTTCGACGAACCCCTGATCGCGCCCTACTTCGCGACATCGACCCTGGCTATCGCTCCCGAAGCGCGCGTCACGGCGGTTACAACTCCGGAGCCGCCCGTGAACGATTCCGTTACTGAGGAAGTAACAGATGCGGACGGCATCATCGAAACCCCGCCGAACGAGCTGGTTGCGGGGGCCGGAGAGTCGGGCGCATGGGAATGGTTCAAACGCATGCTCGGCGGATTCTGGTCGTTCGTGATGGAGCTGTTCTCGTAGCGCTAAAAAGAAAGCGACGCGGCCCTTTGGGGCCGCGTCGCTTTCTTATTTTCCTTACGCCTTAATGCTCGCTCGTTTCACTGCCGCGGAAAGCCGGGATTTCTTGCGGGAGGCGGTGTTCTTCTTGATGATGCCGCGCTTGGCTGCCTTGTCGATCGCCTTGTATGCGCTCGAGAGGGACTTGCGCGCCTCTTCCACGCTAGTGCCTGCGATTTTCCGTACGGTCTTGGTCGTATTGGTGAGCACTCGCTTGCGGCGGACATTGAAAACGCGCTTCTTAAGGGAGGCGCGGTGCGCTTTCTTAGCTGATGTGGTGATTGCCATGTGGACGCATACTACGGCACATTCGGCGGGCCTGCAACCCTACGGATACGTCCTCAGAATATGCTCAAGAAGCTGGGGAAAATCCTCGCGTTCGATGAAATGCTTCTCACTGGCGATCTCGATAACCTCGGGACTTAACTCTTTCTGTATCGTTTCGAAGTGTTCCCGGGGAGTAAAGGGGTCTTCGTCGCCATACACGAGCGCGACATGCTTCTGGTTCGCCCGTATCTTCTCCCACTCCCACGGCGTGTCGAAATAACCGCTCTGTTTTTCAAGCTCGTCATCCAGGTCCGTGATGCACGGGGCGATCAGGACGGAGCCCAGTATCTTATGGTTCTCCGCATACCGCATCGCTGCCGTCGCCCCGGACGACCAGCCGACGAGCACATCGTCCGGACCGGCTTGTACATGCTCTTCGAGGAACGGCAGCCAATACCTGCTCCGGGCGATGATCGAATCGGGGAACGTCTCGAAGAATGTCGGATACCCGTGCTTCACGAGCTCTCCCTTGAACCACGGTGCCCATGCGAACGACCAGTGAGTGGACTGGTTTCCCGGAACGAAAATAATACGCGGCTTCATTGAGTTGATTCTATACCAGCACTAGCACTCACTGATTATCCCTTCAATCTCTTCCCATGAATCGGCTATCCTGAACGGTTCTCCCTGCATAAGCCGCTCCTGGTCATGAAATCCGAAGGTTTCTGCGATCGTTCTTATGTTGGCCTTGCGTGCTTCCTTTATATCTCCCAGGGTGTCGGTAACGAAAAGGGTGTTATCCGGCGTTATACCGTTCTCCTCGGTCAGGATCCTGAACTTCTCGACTTTCGACTTATGGGTTTCCTCGCCCAGTATCCTGACGAACAAGGTAAGGACTTCGGCTTGATTCAGGACTTCCTTGATCGCGTGTTCGCTATTGCTCGAGATTATGAACAGTGAGTAATTTCCCGCGAGTCGTCTTATCGGCTCTGTCGCACGTTCGATATGGCTCGGCATGAGCCGATTCCGGTATTCAGAATAAAACTCGTGAAGCCGCTCGGGCTTGAACTTAATGCGTGGCTCTGCGAAGACATTTCCGTCATGATGGGCGAGGAAGTCTTCGAGCGTCGCGGTCTCATCGTGTTCCCTGCTCAAGGCCCAGCTGATATCGAAACTGTCGGCAATGACTCCATCGAAGTCAAAGATGAGGTTCTTAATCATGAGTTTCCCATTGTAACGCACCCATTACGAGGGCAAGGTAAAGGCAATTACGCAACTTTAGTATGAGTGCTTGGGTTCTAACCCAGGACAAATAGGAGACCAGTGATGAAGAGTGAACTTATGGTACGGCTCGCCACGGGAGGCGACTTGGAAGCTATCGCCTCCATTAACGCCAAAGTCTTTCTCGGGGACCGGGATAATCCTGCGGGTGCTTTAGCGTGGGCCACTTCTTTACAACGCGCATTTCCCATTTACCAGTATTTTCTTGTTGAGATCGATGGCACTTTTGCAGGGTACGCCGGGTGGCAGGCACACGGCGGTCTGCATCGCGCGGAGCCCGTGATCGAGCTTGATCAGCTCGGCATCGATCCAAGATTCCAGGGAAAAGGCTGGGGAGGCGACGTGATCGATGCATGCATGCACGAATTGACGGAGTGGGTGCTGCGAACGAATGACCGTATCGAGAGCCATATCAATTTTGTGGTCTGGGGATACGCTTTCAACCTGAAGGCCATAAAACTATATAAGAGGAAATTTGGCCGGAAGGTGTGCGGTTCCAGAACCCAATTCGGTGACCGGCGCGAGCTAATGTTCCGGAAGCGCGTTCCCGTCGTCAGGTCCGCCCGCGACGAATAGCTTCGCTTCAAAAGATCACCTGGGTCGCGTTTCGGAGACGCGGCCCAACTTTTATGAAAGCCAGTAAAGCGAAATGCTAGGATAACCGTATGATCCGGCAGATACGCGGGAAGGTGCTCGAGAGCGAGCTTGCGGGGGCGACCATCGACGTCGGCGGGTGGGGGGTCTTCGTGCGGCTTCTGGCCGGAACTTCGCTTACCGAGGGGAGCGACGCGGTATTGCTCACCCATCTGGCCGTGAAGCAGGACGGCATCGACCTGTACGGCTTCACGAGCAAGGAAGACCTGCGTTTCTTTACACAGCTCCTCACCGTTTCAGGCATCGGCCCCAAGACCGCTCTCTCCATCATGTCGCGGGCATCCCGCGAATCCCTTGAAGGCGCTATCGGCAAACGCGACATCTCGTACCTCACGCGGGTCGTGGGCCTCGGGAAGAAAGCCGCGGAGAAGATCGCCGTGGAGCTTTCCGAGAAGATAGACGTCGGCGCGCGCGAGCACGAAGGCGAGGACGCGGAGGTCTTCGACACGCTTGTCGCGCTCGGGTACACGGACCGCGAGGCGCGGAAGGCGCTCAGCGCGGTCCCGATGCACGTTACCGGACGGGACGCGCGGCTGAAGAGCGCGCTCGGGGGTCAGGGGCGATAGTCGGGGTTATGTATAAAGTCATCACCGTACTCGTGCGCATCCTGAAGCGGATCCTTCCGGCATCGCTCGTCGCTCCCCTTCTCCCCCTCTATCACCGCATATTGAGCTATGTCACGGCGCTCTCGTACGGCTTCCCCGCCAAGAAGCTCACGGTCATCGGCGTCACGGGTACAAAGGGCAAGTCCTCCGTATCGGACATGCTGTATGCGGTGTTGCTTCATGCGGGTATGCCGGTAGCGGTCGCCGGCACCATCCGTTTCGCCATCAAGGACGAGTCACATCCGAACCTCTTCAAGATGACGATGCAGGGTCATGGTTTCCTTCAGGATTTCCTTTCGCGGGCGCGAAAGCAGGGCTGTACGCATGCGGTCGTCGAGATCACGAGCGAGGGCGTGAAGCAGTTCCGTCATCGGTACCTATATATGAATGCGCTCGTCTTCACGAACCTGCAAAAGGAGCACATCGAATCGCACGGCTCGTATGAAAACTATGCCGCCGCGAAACGTGAGATAGGCAAGGAACTTGCACGCTCGCCGAAGCGCCCGCGCGCGATCGTGCCAAATGCCGACGACACGGAAGGCCGGAAGTACCTTGGTCTTCCCGTCGAGGAGAAGCTTCCCTTTTCATACGAGGATGCGAAGGACGTACAGCTTATGCCGGGCCGCGTATCGTTCACGTACGAGGACGTCCCGTTCGCGCTGAAGCTCCCCGGGAGCTTCAGCATCATGAATGCGCTCGCCGTCATCCGCGCAGCGCGCTTCGCCGGCGTACCGGTCCCGACTATTGCCGACGCGCTCGCGAAACTCGAACGCATCCCCGGACGCACCGAACGCGTCGAAGAAGGGCAGGACTTCCAGGCGGTCGTCGATTATGCGCACACGCCCGACTCTCTCAACGCGCTGTATGCCGCGTACCCCGGACGCAAGATATGCGTGCTCGGGAACACGGGCGGCGGTCGCGACACCTGGAAGCGTCCGGAGATGGGCCGCATCGCGAGCGAGGCCTGCGACGAGGTCATCCTCACGAACGAGGACCCGTACGACGAGGATCCGGATGCCATCGTGAAGGCGATGGCTGACGGCATGCCAAAAGAGCCGCGCATCATCATGGACCGGCGCGAAGCCATCCGTACCGCGCTATCCCTGGCCAAGAGTGGCGACTCCGTCCTCATTACCGGCAAGGGCACCGACCCGTACATCATGGAAGCCGGCGGAAAGAAGACTTCCTGGAGCGATTCGACCGTAGTGCGGGAAGAGCTCCAGAAGCTGTTACAATCATAGCCATATGGGAGGAGACGCCTGGATAGTCATCGCCGTATTCGTGTTCGCCTTCGTGCTGTGGGTATCCACCGGCGGCCCTACGCGGCCTATCTCCTTTGCCGGCCCGTTCATCACGCCTATCACGGACGTAGGCGACGTCCAGACTGGGTACGGTGACCAGATAGAGGTAGGGAGGAGCGACACCGGGTCGGGCTCAGGACTCTGGAGCGTCAAGAGCGTCTTCGGGCGTTTCGAGAACAGCGTCGGGCAGAGCGAGGACATCGGCGCCGTGTCGCCGGAGGCCGGGAGGGTGCGGATCATAAGCGGCGCTGGCGGCCCGTCGGGAAGCACTGCCGACCGCGAGTACGTCGCGCTCCGGGCGGAAGCGGACTCCGTCGACATCACCGGATACCGGCTCGTGAGCACCAAGAGCGGCGCGAGCGTGATGCTGCCGCAGGGCACGGTCGCCCCGAGGAGCGGCACGATCACGGACATCGTGCTTGCGAAGGGCGAGGAGGCCGTCGTCACGACCGGCAGGTCACCGGCCGGAACTTCCTTCCGCGAGAACAAGTGCGTCGGATATCTCGGCGTCACGTCCTTCGTGCCGCCTCTCGCCAACCGCAGCTGCCCGCCCCCTACCGACGAGCTCGGGCGCGGGTATACGGGCGACGCATCGTCGTACCAGGAATGCCGCGACATCGTGAGCCGCTTCCCGCGCTGCGAAGCGCGTCCCGACATCCCGCGCGATGCCTCGACCGAGTGCGAACGCTTCATCGAAGCGCGTTTCAATTATCAGGGCTGTGTCGACGCGCATTTCAACGACAGCGACTTCCGCGGCCGCACCTGGCGCGTGTACCTCAATCAGAATCACGAGCTCTGGCGCAGCGACAACGAGAGCATCCGCCTTCTCGATCCCCAGGGTCGCACGGTTGATATCTATAGTTACTAAGTGGTACGGTTGTAAAACCGCCCATAGCTCAGTTGGTAGAGCAGCTCCCTTTTAAGGAGACGGTCCCAGGTTCGAGCCCTGGTGGGCGGACAAGTCATGGATACGCCGATCGCACAGAGAAACGGGCTCACCCTGGCCATATACTGGGGCATTCGCGCGTGGCTCGTCGTCGCGGTCCTGCTTTTCATGTGGCGCGGCGATATCGCCTCGGCGGGCAGTACGGTACTGATACTGTTCGCGATCCTTCTACCTTCCCTGCTTAAGCGGAAATATCGCTTCTTCTACCCCTTCTTCTTTGACCTGAGCGTCGGACTCTTCGTCTTCTTCACCGCGTTCCTCGGCGAAGTGGCGCGCTTCTACGATCGCATCCCTTTCTGGGATACTCTTTTGCATTTCCAATCGGGCCTGTTGTTCGGTATGGCCGGCTATCTGCTCGCCTATTTCCTGAACGAGCATAAGCAATACGGTCTTCAACTGAGCCCGATCTTCATATCGCTGTTCGCTGTCTCCTTTGCGATCGCTATCGGCGCGTTGTGGGAGATCTGGGAATTCGTCGGTGATCAGATCTTCGGAAGCGCATGGGCGGAGAGCCTCGAGGATACGGTCGTCGACCTCGTCGCCGACAGCGTCGGCGCGCTTCTCATAAGCGTCGTAGGCTTCCTTTGGATGCACCGGTACAAACGGCTTCCGATGGCGCCCTGGCTGAAGGTACTAAAAAGGAAACGTCGTTCCTAAGGAAGCGTCCTTACGTCAACGCTTTGCAGGATGCGATCCGCGAGGTCGTCAACGTTGAAGCTTTCGCGCTCACGCTCGCACTCGGTCTTCTGCGGGTCGTCGTAGTTCGCGCATTGCGGTGCTTGCAGAGTTAGGTCCAAAGTTATGGACCTATTGTCTTTTTCGGTTACGTAAAAATAGTTCGTGTAAATACTTCCTGCTGCGCCCTCCTGCGAAATAAAGACACAATAGGTATGACCATTGATACCCGTGAGGCGCGCTTCGCCACGCTCACCGGTTTCGCACCTCACTTCTGAAATGCTCACGAGCGGTGGCCATCTTAACGCTCGTATATACTTTGTAGAAAGCTGGAGGGGATGACGGAATGAAAGTGCGTCATCCGAATATGTTTTCCATCCTGGCATAGGATCGAGAACCTGACCTGACGCCTGCATGTCGACGGGTGCGGTCGGTCCATCGACAGGAGCTTTCTCCGTATCGCGCGAGAGATATATGGCACTAAGGCCGAGGACAACGAGAAGGATTCCAAGTATGAGTAATATGCGTGGTGCTTTCATATATTCGTATGTTTCGGTTCCAGAGAAAGCGCAAAGCGCTCGAGCGCCGGCGCGAGTTCGAGGTCCTTGCCACGCGAGTCGGCGAGAAGCTCGATGAGATCGCGGGAGAGCCTGCGCGCGCCGTCCTCGCCCCACGCACCGCCGCCGCGCTTCATGAGATCGCGCGCCTTCCAGTGAAGAAGCCCATGGACCTGTTCGGGGACGTCGCCCGCGCGATACGCCTTTATGAGTTCCTTCCACAGGGCTTCGCCGTTGCGTGCGGAGAGTGCGCCCACGAGTGCGTTATTGAAGCCGCGCTGCGCTTTCACGACCGCATCTATTTTGAATACCTTCTCGGCATGCGCTTCGACTTTCTTTACGCGCGCAGGAATGAGCTTCGGGGCGAGCAGCGCGACCGCGTTCGGTGACGCGGCGAGCTCCGGCAAAAGATTAAGTACGACATCGGCAGACTCCTTATCCTCGAACGGGTTATCGACGAGCACGAGCGTCTTGCTGAAAAAGAGTCCCTGCATGGCAAGCGCTTCGCGGAGCGACTCCTCGGTCACGGTTCCCGGTTCGAGGCGCACATAGTACGCGTCCGGTGCTTTCTCGCGCGCCGCAGTGATCCACTGGAAGGCCTTCGTGCGCACCTTGTTCGTGTCCGAGCCGTGGAAGAGGTAGAGCATAGCTACTCCAAGGGTACCATCGAGCCCCAGTTCGGGCCTGCCTTCCCTTGCGCGAGCACCGGCACATCATGGGTTTCGTATCCGTCGAGCACCGACTCCATAAGGTCCTTGATCTTCGGGGCCATCTTTTTCAGACAGGCTTCCTTGATCTCGAAGACGAGCTCGTCATGCACCTGAAGGATGAGGTGCACGTCGTCTCCTGTCTTTTCTTCCTCCAGCATCCCGCTGATGCGTACCATCGCGAGCTTGATGATGTCGGCCTGCGTGCCCTGTAGGGGCGCATTGATGGCCATGCGTTCGGCCTGCGCGCGTACGTACGACAACGATGACTTCATGCCGGAGAACTCCCGGCGCCGGCCGAAGAGCGTTTCGGTGAAGCCGAGCCTGCGCGCTTTGCCTTTCGTCTCTTCGAGATATTCAGCGAGACGGTTGAACGTGCGGAAATAGTCCTCGTGGAACTGGTGGGCTTCGGCCGTGGAGGTGCCGAGCTGCGCTTTGAGGGCGTTCACGCCCATGCCGTAGAGGATGCCGAAGTTGATGATCTTTGCGCGGCGGCGCATCTCGCGGTCGACCTGCGCGCTTGGCACGCCGAAGACTGCTGCGGCGACCTCCTGATGGACGTCGCGTCCGGAGCGGAATATATCGATGAGTTTCTCGTCCTCGGAAAGGATGGCAGCTATGCGGAGCTCGATCTGGGAGTAGTCGAAGCCGAGCAGCACGAAGCCCTCGGGCGCGACGAAGGCGTGGCGTATCGCGCGGCCGCGGTCGCTCCGGATCGGGATGTTCTGCAGATTCGGGTCCTTCGAGGCCATGCGCCCTGTGGCCGCACCGGTCTGAATATATGAAGTGTGCAAGCGTCCTTGCTTGTCGAGCTGCTTCGGGATGCTGTCGACGTACGTGCCGAGAAGTTTCTGTATCTGCCGATGCTCGAGGATGTCGGAGATGACCGGATGCGCGTCGCGGAGCTTCTCAAGCTCCGACTCCTTCGTGGAGCGCTGCCCGGTCGCGGTCTTCTTCTGTGCTTTCCCCGCCACCTTGAGGCCGAGCTCGTCGAAAAGCACGTCGCCGAGCTGTTTCGGCGAGCTCACGTTGAACTCCCGTCCGGCGATCCCGAAGATGCGCTTCTCGATCTCCTGCAATTCCGACTGGTACTTCTTCGACAGCTCGGCGAGCACCTTTCTATCGATGCACACGCCATGCTGCTCCATCCCGCGCAGGACGGGGATGAGCGGCTTCTCGATATGTTCGTATACCTCGTCGAGCTGCCCGGTCGACTGGATGCGGTCCGAGAGCGCCTGGTACGCCGCGGCGAACGTCTGGGCTTTCGTGAAGGCGAGGATATCCTCGAGCGACGGATTCGTAAGGTCGGACGCGAGGAGCTGGAGCATCACCTGCGCTTCCTGGAATTTCGTCGGGGCGACCTCCTCGTCCCCGTCGTCGTCGGGCATGACCTCGTTGGCAATCTGCTCCCCCTCCTTGCGGAAGACGTTCTTCGCGCGCTCGCGCAGCGTGCGGAAGCCGAGCTCGTCGAAGAGCGCGAGGATCTTCGGGAGCGTCGTCTCGTTGGTCGCTACCGCCTCCGGAAGCTTGAAGGCGATGGGCGCGTCGGTACGTATGGTGGCGAGCATCTTCGAGAAGAGCGCGTCCTCCTCGTGCTCCTTAAGGAGCCCGATGATGCGCGGCTTGATGCCTTTGTCGAGGAGTTTCTGCTCATCTTTCTTTATCGTCTTATACAGATTCTCGATGGTGCCGAATTCCTGCACGAGCGTGGTCCCGGTCTTCTCGCCGATCCCGGGCACGCCGACGATGTTATCCGACGGGTCGCCCCGCAGCCCTTTCCAGTCGGGAACAAGTTCCGGACCGAAACCGTACCGCTCGACCACGGCCTTCTCGTCATACGTGATGGTGTCGTTCAGTCCCTTCTTGAGGGTGTACACCCGCACCTTCCCCTGATCGACGAGCTGCAGCGTGTCCATGTCGCCCGAGGCGATGATGGTGTCAAGGTCATCGCGTTCCTTGAGAAGGTGCGTGATGGTGCCGAGGATGTCGTCGGCTTCGAATCCCTCGCGTTCGTATATAGGTATGCAGAACGCCTCGAAGACCCTGCGCGAGGTGACGAGCTGGGTTGCGAGCGCGTCGTCCACCTTCACGCGCGACGACTTGTACGCCGCGAACGCCTCGTGGCGGAGCGTCGGCTTCGGAAGGTCGTACGCGGCGGCGATATAGTCGGGCTTAAGGTCCGTGACGATCTTGAGGAGCATCGCGGAGAGGCCGTAGAGCGCTCCCGACGGCTCGCCGGTCGGCGTCTGGAAATCCGGAAGCGCGTGGTATGCGCGATGAATGATCGCGTGCGCATCGAGAAGCACGAGACGCTCCTTCTTTAGGGTCTTTGCAGTCGCAATAGGCTTCTTCTCGATTTTCTTAGGCATAGGTAATAGAGCGCTCGTTATCCGGGAGCACTTCGAGCGCGATGGCATGCGCGGGCGTCGGAAGCGCGTCTACGATGCGTTCGGGCCACTCGAGCACGACGAGATTCTTCGGGTCCTGTACGAGGGCGGCGAAGTTCAGCGGCGCGAGCGCGTCTCCTCCCTCCAAACGATACGCATCTATGTGCACCAGCCGTACGAAGCCGCGTCCGGCTCCTTCCGGCAGCTCGTATATCTTCTCGAGCACGAACGTGGGGCTCGTGACGTGCTCGGTAACGCCGAGGGTCCGTGCGAGCGCCTGAGTAAAGGAGGTCTTCCCAGCGCCGAGTTCGCCGGAGAGCGTCACGAGCGTAGCTTCATTGCTGCGCGGCGTAAGCTGCGCAGCGAACGCATCCGCTTCGGCGGCAAGGAATTCGAGCGTGGGAAGGGTCCGCTGCATGCATTGATTGTAACAAAACGAGCCCACTGCGCTTCCACGCAGTGAGCCCATTTCAAGACGCGAGCCGAAGCCCTTGTCAGTTGCGGCCGCGTCGCGGCCGGTTGCGATGGCCGTCGGACGGTCGGGATTGCCGGGCGTCCGAACCGCCGCGGTAGCTGCCGGACGGTCGATCGTGATATCCGCCGGACGATTGCGGACGTCCACGGGGCGAATTGTCGCGGTAGCTGCCGGACGGATAATTATTCCGGAACTCCCGGCGCGGGGTGAACCGCAACGAATCGCCGATGTTGCGCTCGCGTTCCCGGAAGGTCACGCGGACGTCGCCGCGGCGGGGGACGAAAGGCTGATAGCCGCCGGAGCCGTTGTTCGGACGGCCGTAATTCGAGCCGTTGCCGCGGATGCCCGGGTATTGGTCCCGGCTACTCCCGTTCGTGCCATAGCCGTGATCGCGCCGCCCGTCGTCGCGCCCTTGCGGGCCGATGCCGCCGTCAGCGCGACGTTCATGGTGCTGCGGAATAACATTGCCGCCGCCATAGCTCCCGTAGACGGGGGCGTCACGGTGGCGACGATTGTCCCGGCGGTTGCGACTGTCACGGATGCCTTGCCGGCGCCCGTTCCGATAGCCGTCCCGATAGGAATAGAAGTCGCTATAGCCGTAGCTGTAGCCATAATCGGGAGCGAGGTAGACGGGGCTTTGCACCACGACGACGTCCGGCTGATCGATGTAGACGTAGACGTAGGCGACGCCGTTGCGGATGACGCAGGGCGCCCGGCTAGTCGAGCCGTCGTAGGAATACCACCGGTCGACTTGCGTGTCCCAGGCGAAATATTCGCCGGTGGTCATATCCTGGAGACATGCGTAACGGCCCGTCTGGGCCTGCGCCGGCGTTGTCGTTGCCAATGCGGCCGCGATTGCGGAACTGTAAAAGAGCTTCATGATCCTTCTCCTTGCGTGAACTGCACCGCTTACTCATACTGCTGAACACGCGCTTTGTCAAACCGTTGTGCGTGCCGTGCCGAGCACGTACGGCGCAGTTCCGGCCTGCTATGATGTCAGCATGCCTGCCCGTTTCGATACCGACGCGGAGGACCTGAAGCTCGCAAGCGCCCGCGCCAAGGAGGAAGAGGACCTTGCGCAGGTCCTTTCCGAGAAATACGGCCTCCCGTACACGGACCTCTCCGTGCTGCCCATCAACATGGACGCGCTCCGCGTCATACCGAAGCCCGAGGCCGAGGCCGCCGGTGCGGTCGCCTTCGATAAGAACGGCAAGCACCTCTCGCTCGCTATGCGCTCCCCCGACGGCGACGCGATCACCAAACTTCTCAACGGCCTCGAGAGCGCCGGATACATTTTGCAGAAGTACCTCGTGTCCGGGACGAGCATCAAGAAGGCCGTCGCACGGTACGACGACCTTTCCCTGGCGCACAGCTCCCGTTCCGGGGTCTTCGACATCTCGAGCGAGGAGCTCGCACGATTGCGGAGCGAGCTGAATTCCCTTCCCGCGCTGCGCGCGCACTTGACCCAGGCCGTTTCCGTAAAGAACGCCGAACAGGTTTCCAAGCTTTTGGAAGGCATGCTCGCCGCGGCCTTTTCGCTTGAGGCGTCCGACATCCATATCGAGCCCGGCGAAGGCGCCGTGCGCCTCCGCCTCCGTCTCGACGGCGTCCTCACCGATACGTTCTCCTTCGACGAGCATGCGTACCGCCTCTTGAACTCGCGCATCAAGGTCCTCTCGGGACTCAAGTTGAATATCACCGACCGCGCGCAGGACGGCCGTTTCTCGGTCGACCTCGGAGGCTCGGAAGCCGAGATACGCACATCGATCATTCCCGGGAACTACGGCGAGTCCATCGTTCTCCGCCTTCTCGACCCGACCTCGATCCAGCATTCTTTCACCACAATGGGTATCCACCCGAAGCTTCTGAAACGGCTCGAAACGGAGATTCGCCGTCCGACCGGCATGCTCCTTACGACCGGCCCGACCGGCTCCGGAAAGACGACGACGCTGTACGCCTTCCTGAAGGAGATCCATACGCCGGAGATCAAGGTGGTCACCATCGAGGATCCGATCGAGTATCACCTCCCCGGCATCGTGCAGACCCAGACCAACGGCAAGGACTACACCTTCGCCTCGGGACTCCGCTCCGTGCTCCGCCAGGACCCGGACGTCATCATGGTGGGCGAGATCCGCGACTCGGAAGTGGCCGACGTCGCCATACAGGCAGCGCTCACCGGACACTTCGTGTTCTCTACGCTCCACACCAACAACGCCGCGGGAGCGTTCCCTCGCCTGGTCGACCTGGGCGCCGATCCCAAGACCTTCGCTTCGGCGATCACGGTGGCCATGGCGCAGCGCCTCGTGCGAACGCTTGATCAGGACACGAAGATTCGGCGCAAGACGACCGACGAGGAGAAGCGCCTCATCGAGCTCATCTTCGCCGGCCTTACCGACGAATCGTTGCGGCCCTTCTCCATCGATGAAGTGTGGGCGGCGAAAGAAGACGGCGAGAAGTCCGGGTATAAGGGGCGCGTCGGCGTGCACGAGGCCATATTCATGGATGAGGAGCTGGGCGAGTACCTGCGCGCGAATCCCTCGATGCATGACATCGACAAGGCGACGCGCCGACAGGGATTCCTCACCATGGCGCAGGACGGTGTCCTGAAGGCACTCTCGGGCGAGACCTCGCTCGAGGAAGTATTCAAGGTGGTGGACGTTCCGCGCGGGTAACAATCATTACTCGCGTATACATGAGCATATGAAAAGGGGTTAGAGACTTGTGTGAGAAACATTAAGAAAAACCGCATCATTGCTGATGCGGTTTTTCTTATCGCGCGCACTACCCTCCAGGCACATCCTCCTTATAAATAAGCAGGCAGAACGAATCGCCTGAGGATATTCCCAGCGCGCCACTTGCTAAGAGTGGAACCAGAAAGTCCTTGGGGAAACGCCCTTAAGCCGTCAAGCCTTGCCTAGAGGGTGGTATGCACGATTGTATGGAGCTAGATAACGGAAAAGCCCCGCGAGAAAAGATCCCACGAGGCCGTTTCCTCATGTGATATAATCCTAGCACAACCGATTTTTATGTCAAGTACCCCCCAGGAAGACACCGAAACCACGGCCTCACCATTGAAGATCCGCGACCAGGCTCTCGATAGCACGCTGCGTCCCTCCGCCTGGGACGACTATGTCGGCCAGGGCCACGTGAAAGCGAACGTACAGATCGTGCTCGAGGCCGCGAAGAAGCGGGGCGATATGCCGGAGCACCTCCTGTTCTATGGTCCGCCCGGCGTCGGCAAGACGACCCTCGCGCATCTCATCGCCAAGTCCCTCGATGCGCCTTTCAAGAGTACGTCCGGCGTCGCCATTGAGCGTGCCGGCGACCTTGCCGCCATTCTCACAAACCTCGAGCCGGGTACCGTACTCTTCATCGACGAGATCCATCAGCTCTCAAGCAAGATCGAGGAACTGCTCTATCCCGCGCTCGAGAACGGCACGCTCGACATCGTGCTCGGAAAGGGACCGTCCGCGCGCACGGTGGAACTTTCTCTTCCGTCGTTCACGCTCGTGGGAGCGACGACGCGCGTCGCGCAGCTTTCCGGTCCGCTGCGTTCCCGCTTCGGCGGTGGCGTGTATCAGCTCGATTTCTATACCGACGACGACCTCCGCTCCATCATCGCGCGCTCTGCGCGCGTCCTTTCCGTTCCGGCAGGGACGGACGTGGTCAATCAGATCGCCTCGCGCAGCCGCGCGACCCCTCGCGTGGCGAATTCCCTCCTGAAGCGCGTGCGCGACTTCGCGCAGGTGCACGAGAAGAAGCTCTCGCCCGAGGTGTGCGACGAGGCCTGCAAGCTTTTCGGCATAGACAGCCTGGGACTCACGAAGGACGACCGCCGCTATCTAGAGACGCTCCGTGATTCCTTCAAGGGAGGCCCTGCGGGACTGCGTGCTCTCGCAAGCCATCTCCACGAGGACCCGGACACCGTCGAGAACCTCTATGAACCCTATCTCCTGCGTCTCGGCTTCGTCGAACGCTCCCCGCGCGGGCGCATACTGACCGACAAAGGAGCTTCCTATCTGCGCTCTTAGCTTTTACCTGATGCCGGTGTCGCAGGACACGTCGGCTTCCGTATATGCTCCCGCGCGTACCGTGATGATTTCGCTGCTGCAGTTCGGGAATACTTCTGCCGCGTCCGAACCGCGGATACGATACGTCCCCGGGGCCGCGGAGACGCGGAACCTGCCATGCGTATCAGAGCTGAATGTCTTGATGACGCGATTCCCGTCAGGAGTGGTGAGTGCGAAGCTCCCTTGGTACGGCTTGTCGTCGCAGCCAGGCTCGGGTGGGTTACGAAGCACCGGGCACTGGGGTCCCGAAAGGACGGTTCCCTCAATGCCGCCTCCTATCGAGGGGCAGATGAACTGGCAGTTCGGGCCCGTTCGCCCTACGTATGATCCGTCAGGGCACTGCATTGCGTCAGCAGTGCATGCCGTTCTCTGACCTCTCCTTTCTTCAGATTCCTCCGCGATGTCGCGCACGAACGTTTTGCCTTCTGGGGTGCGGCATTGTTCGGGATAGGTCTCCATAATCGGGTACCCGGCTGCCTGGCACTCCTCGAAAGAGGTCGTAGGGACCTTGGTTTCCGTATCTGTAGGATCGCTTTGGGTAAAGAAATACGCCGCTACGCCAACGACGAACAGGAGAAGGACTAATGTGACAATGGCTGCTTTCGGGCCCATGTAGGCAAAAGTCATGGTTATCTAAAGAAGTCGAACAAGAGCGGCCGGCACGAGCTCTCAAGGGTGCACTCGCCGGTCGCATCGTCGCAGATGCGTATCTTCTCCGCATCGCACGACTCTATGAAAAAGCTCAGGAAGAGGAGCGCGATAATTCCGATCACTCCATAGAGAATCCACGTCCGCAGACTTTTCCCCGGACTCTGTGGGTCCTCATTCATGCGTACATACTATCAGTTCCGCGCTGTGAACCTATTTATACAAAACACTACAGCTCCCGCGCGTCCGCATTCCAAGCCCTCCCTTCCCATGCAGTTCCGTCATGGGTCGCGATCATGAGCGCCGTGTTCCGCATGTGCATGAATCGAGTAGCACGCAGGTATAGCCGGCCAGTCACCCCTTCGCCGTATAGCATCGATGCGTGGAGCGCGCGCATGAACGTGGCGTGCGTGACGACGGCGATGTTCGACTCCGGGCGATGAGCGAGATAATCGAGTGCCGCGTGCGCCCGCGCGAGCAACTCCTCGACGGTTTCCTCGTCCGAGTGCCGGTATCCGGTGCGCCTTACGAAGAGCGCGAGCTGTAGCTGCACCCACAGCCAGTGCGGGTGAGGCTTGGGACGGCGAAGCTGCGCGCCTGGGCGTCTCCGTTCCACGAAAAGCTCCGAATATTCGACCAGGAGGCCGTTTTCCCGGCCCACTTCAGCGGCCGTCGCCTTCGCGCGCGCGTACGTGCTTGAGACGATCGCCTCGAGCGGCAGTTTCTTCAGGTGACGCGCCATTTCCTTGGCCTGCCCGATACCGTACGTGCTTAGTTCCGTATGCTCGGTCTGCTGTCGAATCAGGCTCGCGTTCGCCTTGCTCTGGCCGTGCCGCACGAAGTACACCGTCTTCATGAGCTCAGGCTAGCACGCACGTACTGCTGACTCCATTCAGGCAAACTCCTTAAGGAACGTCAGGTCACGCAGACATATAAACTTTCCCTCGTAGTTCTCAATTGAAGTCCGCTCGCTCTCTAGAGTTTTAATGGCTTCGTCGGGATTCATCCATACCGGTTCAAAACCATCAGCTACTTCGTCTTCCTCAAGTTGATTCTGTCCCTTTTCTCCATCAAGATCTGCGGTATAGCAATACGAAATTTGATGTAGATTGAAATCATTCCGAAACTCTTCAATAAGTCCAAGTTCTTTTATATTTTCTATGTTGCAACCAATCTCTTCAAGGCACTCTCGTTTAAGCGCTTGAACAACATCTTCTTCCGTTTCTATGCCTCCGCCAGGTAGTTTGTGGTAACTCTTATTGGTGGCGTGGAGAAGAGCGATATTCCCTTCGCGATCAAAAACGAGTGCTCGGGCGGCCCTTCGTTCTCGGTAGAGTTTTGCTTCTGGACTATTCGACCCAATGTCACTGTCTCTAATTACCCTTAGATTCTTCATACCATACAGACTATCAGAAATGCTGGCAGACCAGGTTTCGAACCGTACGGAATACTGTATTTGATATACTTCCCTCATGTCAGGGCACAGCAAATGGTCGTCGATAAAGCGACAGAAGGGCGTGACGGATGCCGCGCGCAGCCGCGTATTCTCGAAGTTCGCACGGCTCATCACCATCGAGGCGAAGAGAGCCGCGGGAAACACCTCTGCACCGGGATTGCTGGCAGTCATCGCGCGCGCGAAGGCCGCGAACATGCCGAAGGACAACATCGAGCGCGCGGTCACGAAGGGCAATTCCAAGGAAGCCGCCGACCTCGAACATGTCTCCTACGAATTCTACGGGCCCGCAGGCGTGGCGATCATCGTGAGCGCGCTCACGGATAACAAGAACCGCACGACGCAGGAGATCAAGCACATCCTCACGAAGAACGGCTTCGAACTCGGCACGCCGGGCAGCGCGCAGTGGGCATTCAATAAAGGTGGCGACGGTTCCCTCACGCCGAACGAACCGCTGACGGACGTGATGGGAGGCGACGAAGAGAAAGTTGGGCAGCTTCTGGAACTTTTCGACGAGCACGACGACGTGCAGGTGGTGGTGACGAACGCGCGCGGCTTCGAGACCACGAGCGAGGACTAGCATGCGAGTACTCGGCATCGACCCCGGATTCGACCGCCTCGGCATGGCGGTGCTCGAGGGAGACCCGAGCCGCCCGAGTCTGGTGTGGAGCGAGTGTCTGCTTCCGGAGAAGGGTGAGCCGCAGGCTCGCCTTGCAGCGGTATATAAAGAGACCGAACGCGTGCTGCAGGAATACGCGCCCGATCTCCTTGCGCTCGAGACACTCTTTTTCAGTACGAACAAGAAGACGGCGTTTGCGGTGGCCGAGGCTCGGGGTGCCATTCTCGCCGCAGCCGGAAACGCGGAGATTCCCGTGCGCGAATTCTCCCCGGGAACGGTGAAGCTCGCCGTCACCGGGCACGGGTCGGCCGACAAGGCCGCCATTGCGCGGATGATCCCGCACCTCCTCACGCTCCCGCCCAAGAAGCGCCTTGACGACGAGCTGGACGCTATTGCGGTCGCCATCGCCGGCCTCTCATCCGGTCTTCAGGGACGATAGGATATCCACAAGAGCGTGCAGCTCCGCTTGCAAACCGGGCGCGTTTTGTTCAAATAGTAGGGCTTCGTTTGCGGGGCATAACCTAAAGAATGTATTTAAGCGTATGGCATACGATGATGAGGACGAGGTTCTCGACATAGACAAAGGGCTGCTCGATGAGGATGACAAGAAAATTCCCGACGGATTCCACGCCTTTGATCCCGATACCGGGCTCCCGATAGAAGAGGACCTTCCGGAAGACGAGCTCGAGGAGGAGGAAGTTATCTGACCCAGGCCGGTTCGGGCTCGCAAACGGCTCCTTAGAGGAGCCGTTCGTGCTACGATACCTCCATGAAAAAGGACCGTCGCGGCATTGATGCGCTCCTCCATAACCCGCATCCGCTCGTCCGGGCCGGGTTCGTCGTCGTGGGCATCGGGCTCGTCTTCCTCGGCGGGAGCATCCTCTGGGTCGCCTTCACGCCCATTCCCGCGCTCAATACCTTCGACTCGGATAAGATCGCGATGTCGACCAAGATCTACGACCGCACCGGGAAGACTGTCCTGTACGACCTGAACCGCGACATGCGCCGGACGGTCGTGCCCCTTGCCGACGTTCCCGACACCCTCCAGAAGGCGACGCTCGCCATCGAGGACTCCGGATTCTATTCGCACGGCGGCGTGAGCTTCACGGGCATCGCGCGGGCGCTCCTTACCGACATTACGAGCATGTCCTTCGCGCAGGGCGGTTCCACCATCACCCAGCAGGTCGTGAAGAACACGATCCTTACGGGAAAGAAAAGCGTCGTGCGCAAGGTGCAGGAATGGATACTCGCCATACGCTTCGAAGGCAAGTACACCAAGGACGAGATCCTGGAGTTCTATTTCAACGTGGCGCCGTTCGGCGGCACCATCTACGGAGCCGAATCCGCGAGTCTCGCATTCTTCGGCAAGAGCGCGAAGGACGTCTCGCTCGCCGAGGCAGCATACCTGGCCGCCATCCCCCAGCGCCCTACTTACTACTCCCCGTACGGCAACAACCGCGAGGCCCTCGACGAGCGCAAGGACATCGTGCTCGGGCGCATGCTCAAGCTCGGGTACATCACGCAGGAGCAGCACGACTCGGCCAAGAAGGAGAAGGTCACGTTCAGCCGCCAACAGAACAACTCCATCATCGCCCCGCACTTCGTCTTCTATATCGAACAGCAGCTCGAGGAACTCTACGGTCCCGAGGTCGGCAACCAGGGATACGCCGTCATCACGACTCTCGATGCGGACCTCCAGAGCGAGGCCGACACCATCGTGAACCGGTACGCGCTCGCGAACGCGAGCAAGTTCAATGCGAGCAACGCCGCCCTGGTCGCCATCGACCCGAAGACCGGGCAGATCCTCGCCATGGTCGGCTCGCGCGATTATTTCGACAAGCAGATCGACGGCAACTACAACGCCGCGCTCGCGCTCCGGCAGCCCGGCTCCTCCTTTAAGCCCTTCGTATACGCAGCGGCCGTGCAGAAGGGCTTCACGCGCGAGACGGCGATATTCGACCTGCCGACCCAGTTCTCGACCATCTGCTCTCCTGCGGACACCGGCAACGGCGAGCCTCCCTGCTACGCGCCCGGAAATTACGACAACAAGTTCCGGGGTCCCATGACCTTCACGACGGCGCTCGCGCAATCCATCAACATCCCTGCGGTGAAGACCCTGTACCTCGCCGGTATACCGAACGTGCTTTCGCTCGCGAAGGCGATGGGGCTCACCAGCCTCGGCGAACCGAAAGACTACGGCCTCTCTCTCGCTCTCGGCGCCGCCGAAGTGCGACTGCTCGACCTCACGAGCGCGTACGCGGGCTTCGCCAACGAGGGCATGGTGAACAAGGCGTACGGCATCATCAAGGTCACGGATGCCGCAGGAAAGACCGTCGACGAATTCGAACCTGAGCCGACACGCGCCATCGACCCCGAGATTGCGCGGGAGATAAGCTCGATGCTCTCGAACAACGAGGCGCGGCAGCCCGAGTACCCGCCCGACAACCCCTTTAACTTCCCGGGGTACGACGTGGCCGCCAAGACCGGTACGACCGACGAGTCGCGCGACGCGTGGACCGTGGGCTACAGTCCCTCTATCGCTGTCGGCGTCTGGGCCGGCAACAACGACAACTCCCCCATGGTGAAGGAGATCGCCGGCTACATCGTGGCGCCGATGTGGAACGAGGTGATGCGGTACGCCATCGGCAAGTACCCGAAGGAGTTCTTCAACGCGCCTCCGGAGATACCGGCCGACGTTCCCGGAGCCCTCCGCGGCCTCTACGCGGGAGCTTCAGGCGTCCATGACATCCTCCACTGGGTAAGCAAGGACAACCCGCGCGGCGGCGGGACTTCGCAGGGCGACGGGCAGTATCCGTACTGGGAATACTCCCTCGGCGGCTGGTTCACGGGAATGATGCAGCAGACCGCCAGCACGACGGCGACAACGACTCCTGAAGAGCCTGACGATGGGGACGACTCGGACGAGAACGACCGGGACCGGGACAACAACTAAAAGCTAGCGCATCTCAGCGACTTCGATGCCGTCTTCCTTAAGACGGCTTTTCAGTTCTTCCATCCGCAAAAGCAGCGCGGACTTGAGCACCGGAGGCACCTGCAGCACGAAGACCCCTTCATCGTGCTTCACCTGGCTCGGCGCGACCGTTACGCCCGTGAGTTCCGTGATCGCTTCCGCGACCATGTGCCGTATATGCGCCTCGCGTAGTCCCGGGTTCGGGCGCCTCGCCAGTATGTCGCGAATGGAGATTTCCATACGTCCAGGATACCTTTAGCTGCGGCCTCGTGCATCCTATCGACTAACGGCCTGGTTCCATTTAACATGACCCTATGTGCGGCATCGTAGGCTACATCGGCAGGAAGAATGCGGCCCCCTTCCTTATCGGGGGACTTGAGGCTTTGGAATACCGAGGCTATGACTCGGCAGGGATCTATCTTGCCGGCCAGGGCGCGCTCAAGCGCGCGGGGAAGGTCGCGGTCCTCAAGGAGAGCCTTCCGGAGGGCTTTGAGGGCACTGCCGGCATCGCGCATACACGGTGGGCCACCCACGGCGCTCCCACGGAAACGAATGCCCACCCGCACGCAGATAGCGCGGAAAACATCTGGCTCGTGCATAACGGCATCATCGAGAACTTCAGGGAGATCCGGGAGTCGCTCGAAGCCGAAGGGGTGACTTTCCGTTCTGAAACCGATACCGAGGTGCTCGCGCAGCTCGTAGGCAAGAAATACCGAGAATATCCTACCCTCGAAACCGCAGTCGCGGCGGCGCTCGAAGAAGTCCGCGGCGCGTACGGCATCGCGGTCATGGGAACGCGCGAGCCGGAGAAAGTCGTCGTAGCGCGTCTCGGCAGTCCGCTCCTGCTCGGCATCGGCGACGAGGAATACTACGTCGCCTCGGATGCGACGCCGCTCCTTCCCTATACCCGGCAAGTCGTGTATCTGGATGATGCCGAGATGGCCGTGCTGACTCCGAACGGGTATGCGATCACTTCCCTGAACCACCTCCCCGTGGAAAGGGACATACAGACCCTTGAGTGGGATGTCGAGGGAGCCCAGAAGAAAGGATACGAGCATTTCATGCTGAAGGAGATCATGGAAGTGCCGGAGGTCATCGAGAATTCGCTTCGCGGCCGGATAGACCCCGAGGATATGCAAGTACACCTCGGCGGGCTTAAGGACGTGGAGGAAGAGCTGCGTAGCGTAAAGAGAATCATCATCACCGGTTGCGGAAGCGCGTACTATGCTGGCCTTACGGGGGAACTCCTTATCGAGGAGCTTACGGGCATACCGGCCGAGGCCGAGGTCGCTTCCGAATTCCGTTACCGCCGATTCACTGCCGATCCGCACGATACGCTCCTTATCGCCGTGTCCCAGTCCGGGGAAACCGCCGACACGCTCGAGGCCGTACGGGAAGCGAAGAAGCACGGCATGCTCACGCTCGGCATCGTGAATGCCGTTGGCTCGTCCATCGCACGCGAGACGGATGCGGGAGTATATAACCATGCGGGGCCCGAGATAGGCGTAGCGTCGACGAAGGCCTTCGTTTCGCAGCTTGCGGTCTTCGTGCTCGTCGCTCTTTATATACGGCAGCTGAAGGACCCTCACTCCGCGCCTTCCGAGATACTGCGCGAACTGACGCGTCTTCCCGACTATGCGCGGCGCATCCTCGATGAGCGTGAAAATATAGAGTCTATAGCGAAAAGACACTCCGACATGCGTGACGCACTCTTCATCGGGAGGAAGTTCCAGTACCCGATCGCGTACGAGGGAGCCCTGAAGCTGAAGGAGGTGTCGTACGCGCACGCCGAGGCGTACGGGGCCGGAGAGATGAAGCACGGCCCGCTCGCGCTCATAGACGAGGACTTCCCGACCGTGGCGCTCATGCCCCGCGACTCCATGAATGAGAAGACCCTCTCGAACGTAGAGGAGATCCGGGCGCGCGGCGGCAAAGTGATCGCCGTCACTACCGAGGGCGACGCTCCGAGCTGGACCGATGACGTGATCACGGTGCCGAATACGCACGAAACACTTCTTCCCATCCTTACGACGCTGCCGCTGCAGCTCTTCGCCTACTACGTCGCGCTCGCGCGCAATCTCCCCATCGACATGCCGCGCAATCTCGCAAAGTCAGTTACCGTCGAATAAATTTACTTCGGATACTTCCTCGGGAGATATTCCCTTATCCACAAAGCGAATCCAGGTCGGTTTTACCAAGAAAAATCGATTATCTTCACGAGTAAGATAGCCTCGCACTTTCTCTTTTTTAATGGCCATTATTTCTCCGTTTTCTT
This sequence comes from Candidatus Parcubacteria bacterium, assembly GCA_034666125.1. Lineage (GTDB taxonomy): Bacteria > Patescibacteriota > Minisyncoccia > Phycocordibacterales > Phycocordibacteraceae > C7867-001. The sequence goes on along the minus strand of JAXDML010000006.1, from coordinate 30,670 downwards.
GGGCTTCATCCCCTGAAAGTTCCCTAGCAATTCCTTCGTACTGGACAGTTCCCAATTCGTCACTCCATCCGATAACAAAAGAAACATTTTGGTTAGTCTGTAGGTTCTTATATTTCCTCGAATTATTTAGGGTGCCGAAAATAAGGTCAAGATTTTCTTTCTCGGCAAATGCGACGCAAGCGGCTTCTGGTTTATTGTTCTCAGTATCAACAGTGGAGATAACCGTGAGCTTGTGGAGGTTTAGGAAAGCAAGGATTTTCTTTTTTATTTCTTCGTTATTCATTTTGAAACTACTGATTCATCGGCATCACGAGATACAGGAACGTGTTGTCGCCGACTCCTTTCATGATCATCGGGCGTCCGATGCCTGCGCAGGAGAGCGAAAGGTTCTCGTTCGTGATGAGCGGAAGAGGAGCGCCGAGGTAGCGGTGGTTGAATGAGAGTTCGACCGGTTCCCCGCTCTGCGATGCGGAGATGGTCTCATTCGACTCGCCTACGTCGCTGTTACGCGCGGAGAATTGTATCTTCTTCTCGGAAACGTCGAACTGCATCCGTATCTTCTGGAAGGAATCGGAGAAGACGGCTGTGCGGCGGAGGACCGCCTCGAAGTCCTTCCGGAGGACGGTCGCCTCACAGGCGAAGGTCTTCGGGATGATCTGGCCGTAGTCGGGATACGGGACCGTGACAAGCCGCGTCGTGACGATGCCTCCCGGCCAGGAGAAGGCGCACTGATGCTCGTCGATGAGTACCTCGATATTGTCATCAGGAAGCGTCTGTACGATGTCAAGCGCGTTCTTGGCGGGAATAAGTATGGAGAAGGGCGAGATATTTCCTTGTACGGGCATGGTCTTCTCGGCAAGGCGGAATGAGTCGGTGGCGACGGCCTTCACGATACCTCCTTCGGCCGTCAGGAGCACGCTGCCGAGCTCCGGACGCACGGTCGAAGGTGAAGCGAAGGGCGCTACGGAGCCCACGAGCGTCCGAAGTGAGCTTCCGGGAAGGGTGAATTTAGTTTTTCCCGAATCCGGGAGCGGTAAGGTCGGGAAATCCTCATAGGAGAGGGTCTTGAGGGTGCTTTTGCCGGCTTTCGAGGAAAGTACGAGCGTATCTCCGGCGTATTCGAGCTTGATGGAACCCGTATCCGTGAAGGAGCCGGTGATCTCTCGGAGTGTTACTGCCGGGAGCACTACGACTCCAGCTGTTTCGATATTTCCATTTACTTTCAGATCGATACCGGTCTCAAGGTTAGTGGCGCGAAGCTTCACTCCGTCGTCCCCCGCGACGATGGCGATGCCTGCGAGTACGGGAAGGGTCGCCGATCGTCTCTCCGCGAATCGAGCGACACGCAGTACTGCTTCCGCGAATTCCTTCTTTTCTAAAGTAATGACCATACGATGCTTATTATTAGGGGTGTTGATACTGGGGAAAGGGCGCTCTGTTCAGTATATACGGTTCGGAATAGATTTTTGCTCTTGCGTAACTCGCTCGTAACGGAGTGGTTGCCTGGGGAGAAGTACTTACTTGCTAATTCCTTCGCCAGACTTATACATTCAGTCATTTCGTTTTCCCCATCCTTTCAGAAACTTTTACAGAACTTTTTTATCTTTCTTTTAACTCTTTTGCACACCCTTATCCCCGTTTATACGAGCAGTGTGCGGATGTCCTGGATCTCTTTCGCGAGCTCGGCGTCCTGGGTAATCTCGCGCTTCACCTTCTCGCACGAGTGGATGACCGTGGTGTGGTCGCGCCCGCCGAGCTTGTTGCCGATCGTTGGGTACGACACACTGAAGTCTTCCCGAAGGAGGTACATGATGACCTGGCGTGGGCGCACGACCTCCCTCCTCCGGGTCTTCTCGTAGATACTGTCCTCCTCGATGCCGTAGAATTCCGCGACCTTCGATACCACGTGCTTCACGGACACCTGCTTCGTCGGGCGCGAGAAGGAACGCAGGGACTGGCGCACTTCGGCTAGGTCCGGCGGCACCCCCTTCACCTGCGTGTGACAGACGATGGAATTGATGACTCCTTCGAGCTCGCGGATGGAGCCGGCGACCGAAGTAGCTATATATTCCGTGGCCTCTTCGGAAAGCGTTATTCCGTGGCCGGCAAGCTTCTTCCGCACGATAGCGATGCGCGACATCATGTCCGGCTCCCCGATATCGACCGTCATGCCGCTCGAGAGGCGGCCCCGGAGCCGGTCGGCGATGTCCGAGATGGCCACGGGTGCACGGTCGGAGGAGAAAACAATCTGCTTGTTGTTGTCGTACAGCGAATTGAAGAGGTGGAAGAGCTCCTCCTGGAACTTGTCCTTCTTCGAGAAGAACTGCACGTCGTCGATGATGAGGAGGTCGTACTGGCGGTACTTCTCCTTGAAGCGGTTCGCGGTCCCGGCCTGGAGCGAGTCCGTGAATTCGTTCCCGAAGCGGTCGGAGGTCAGGTAGTAGACCTTCCGGCTCGGATACTTCTTCTTGTACTCGTTCCCGATCGCCTGGATGAGATGCGTCTTACCGCGCCCCGTGTCGCCGTATACGAAGAGCGGGTTGTACGTGATGCCCGGACGATTGAGCGCGGCCTGCGCGGCCGTGTGCGCGAGTTCGTTGAAGGGGCCGACGACGAAGGAATCGAAAGTGTAGCGCGGATTCAGGTTGTCGCTCTTGTTCACGTAGAACTCGTCGAGCGGGAGCTCGGTGTTCGGCACCGGGGCGCGCCTTACTTCCTTGGGCTTCCGCGATGCGTCCTTCACGATGCGGTACTCGATGTTCCGGAATTCGTACGATACTCCCCGGAGGATCTTCAGGAGCAGGGTGTGGAACTTCTTCAGGTACCAATCGCGGAAGAACTGGCTCGGTACGCCGATGACGACCACGCCGTCCTCGATGTCGACGATGGCGCTTTCGCGGAACCAGGTGTTGAAGTTGGCGGCAGAGATGGAGAGCTCGACCTGGGAAAGCATGTATTCCCAGAGCTCATGCTTGTCGGTGTGGCTTACGTTGGGAGAGGAAGATAGGGTGGCGCTCATGCGGACTGTGGATTACCTGGCTGATAAGAATCCGCATTTCCGAACAGTACTGACTCGCCGTGCCTCATAGGACTCATCGCACTAGTATACGCAGGTTCGACCGCAAGTGAAGCGCCGAGGCATTTCTTGCACGTGGGAGCGCAACCTGTTAGTATCCTGTGGATACTATGCCCAAGCGGACCTACCAACCCAAGAAGCGGAAGCGCGCGCGTACGCACGGCTTCATGGCGCGTACGGCGACTCCGGGCGGCCGCCGCGTCCTCCTCGCACGCCGTCGCAAGGGCCGCGCCGCCCTCACGGTCTCGAAAAAGGTGCGATAGGCCGCGCCGCCATGGCCATGCTGCCAAGGTCTCTCCGTCTCTCCCGACATCGATTTCCGGATACCCGGGGCCTGAAAAGGGCCTCGAGCAAGCATTTTTCGCTTTCATACGGCAGCTCAGGCGATCCCGCTAAGGGCGGAGCCGCCGCCGTCATCTCGAAGAAAGTGGCGCGCTTGGCAGTATCGCGGCATCTCCTGAAGCGCCGCGTCCTTTCTATCTTGCGTCCGTTTGCAAAAGACGACCGTGTTCTCGTCGTGCATGCGCGGGCGGGCGCGGCGGGAGTTCCCTTTTCGGAACTCAAGGACGAGCTAAATTCCCTCCTACGGTCTATACTACCCGCACGCGATTAACCGTATTTTTATGTCCGGACTTTTCCATACCTTCCTTTACGTTCCGATCTACAACCTCCTCGTCTTCCTGGCGGATATCGTTCCGGGCGGGGATGTCGGTCTTGCCGTCGTGTTCGCGACCGTCATCGTGAAGGTGGTCCTAATGCCGCTCTCGCTGCGCGCGGTGCGTACCCAGCGACAGATGAAGCTTATCGAGCCGCAGCTGAAGGAACTCAAGGAAAAGTACAAGAACGACCGGGAGCGGCAGGCGAAGGAGATGATGGCGCTCTATCGCGAGCACGGCGTCCGCCCGTTCGCGAGCATCCTCGGACTCATCATCCAGCTTCCGATCATCATCGCCCTCTATCTGGTATTCAGCCGAGCAGCCATCTTCAACATCGATCCGACGCTCCTCTACTCGTTCGTTCCGGTTCCGACCGTCATCTCCCCCTTATTCCTGGGGATATTCAGCGTCGCGGGGAAGAGCGTTGCGCTTGCCGTCCTCGCCGCACTCGCGCAATTCGCCCTCGCCTACGTTTCCATACCCGTCCCCAAAGCCTCGACAGGAGAGAAGAGGAGCGCGACCGAGGACTTCGGCCGCATGATGGCGGTCCAGGCGCGCTATTTCCTTCCGCTTATGATCGGCGTCGTGGGCTTCGTCACCTCCGGAGCCGTCGCGCTCTATTTCATCACCGCGAGCCTCGTCGGCCTGCTCCAGGAACTCGTCGTACGAAAGATGGAGCGTCCCGCCGTGCCAAGGCCGAAGCAGGCGCTATAGGTCGTATACCCAAAGCGCTCCGCTGTGCTTGTCAGTGAACAGGAGGACGTCCTCTTCCGGATCCGTCTGCAGCGCGACCGCATCTATCGATATGTTCGCCACCGTGTTCGGGTCTATGACGAGCGTCGCGAACCGATCGGTCATGTTGATCTTCCACAGGCGATCAGAGAACGTGGCCGCTCCTTGGTACCAAAGATCCGGAAGGCCGTTCTGAAGGCCCGTCGGCACGGCACAGTACGCCGAGAGGCCGTCGGGAGCCCATACGCATTTCTCTGTCAGGGTCGCGATCGGGAGCGCGGTCGCGGTACGCGCCGCGACGTCGTATACGGCGAGGCGAGGCGAGCCGCGATCGAGATAGGTGTACAGCAGCCGGGTACCGTTAGGGTTCGGAAGTGCCGAGAGGCCCCGGAAGGGTCCGAGCACGCGCCCGAACGCGCCCGAGGCCGCATTCACCTGAAACGCATATCCGTCGAGAAAGGCCGAGGGCTTTGTGTATGCAAAGAAGTTCCCGCGAGTAGGGTGCACTACTAAAGAGGAAAGGGACGAGGTGAAGACCGTCCGCTGGCTCGTGCCGTCGCTTTGCGAGAGCGAACCGACCGAGCCGGTCGCTCCCGAGAGAAGCGTGAAGAGCCCGCCGGCCAAGGTCGCCCGCGTCGCAGAGAGCCCCTGCTCCAGGAAGAAGCCGCCTTCTCCCGAATCCGGAAGCACGTAGGTGGCGACGGTCTCGTTGCCCGCCGTACCCGAAAGCAGCTGCACGTACGCGACCGAGCCGTCGGCGAGCCATGAGGCGCGCTGGATGCCCGGAAGGGTCTTGTTCGATATGCGTGTGAGGCTCCGCTCGTGCGCCGTGTAGCGGTAGATGTTCCCGCTCGCGCGGTCTATGAAGCGGACTTCGGTGTCGGTCACGACTATTTCCGCAAGCGCCGGCGTACCCGAGGCGGTCTCGACCGGCTCGGTCGTCGTGGAGACGCGGTTGATCGCAACGACTCCTTCCGCGACTGGACGTTCCGTTATGCGAATCAGCCGGGGCGCGACCTCCTCCCCCGCCCCCGACGGCATGTCGGGCAACCCCTCGCCGTCTACCAGCCCGCTTCCCGTCCCGGCGAACGGATCGTCGGAAACCACAAGTTCCGCCGAGCCGCCGAAGATCAGAAGGTACAGGCCGATAAGAATACCGAAAAGGAGGATGACGGCTGCGATGAGAGTGAGAAGGCGGCGGTTCATGGTCATTCGCTACTCGTAGAGACAGGTCGTAAGAGCGTTGATACGATCGAAAGCGGCTCGGTCTGGCAAATATACTGATGTCTTTGCCGCATTGCAGTTATGTACCTTGGAGCTATAGCAAGGCACGCTACTACCGTTAGTTCCGCTAACACAGGCGATAACTGCGGCAGGGGGGTAGAGAGCCTGCGTACATGCCTCTAAAGTCTCGTACTGCTGCCGATCCTGTGCCTTGCATCTTGTGTTCGGGTTATCATCCTGACTTTCTCTGTCACTAAATACGTAGTTGATAAAGAACTCACCGGTCCCGCCTCCTGTCGGAGGGTTTAGAAGCCTTCCGTCCTGGTCCGGATCATATCCGCAACAGATTCCCTGACTCGGAACGTTGGAACAGCATCCCGTGGGGATACTCATCCATCCCTTGTTAGAGCCCTCGATTCGCTGGCATTCATTGCGGTTCGTTCCTTGGAACGGAACCGCCTGAACCCTATGGCCCGGCTTCCTAAACTCCTCGCAGAAAAGCTGGTTCTGGCGTTCCTGGCTGAAGGTCTCGTTCCTCAGGTCCGGCCTGGTCGGCGCGGGCGGCGTAAAGCTGGTCTTCAGCCTCGATATATCGAGGTTAAGCTTCAGGATATCCGGATTGATTATGCCGAAGACGATAGCGGGAGACAGGACGAGAAGAAGGCCGAGGACGGAGTTGGATATAAGGCCTTTTGCCTTTTCGTTGTGCGCGACGCTCCCCTTGTTGAAGAAGAAATACGTTCCCGCGCGCATGATCTGGAGGATCGCAATGACCGCTGCCGCGCCGATGCAGAGCTTGTAAAGGTTATTGAAAAGCGCCGGGAGCGTATCCGAGTTCGCGGTGGTGGTAATGCCGGGAAGGTTCGTGAGCGGCGTGAACGAGTCTGAAGCCGCCACCGTCTGCGCCGTAGGGGGTGCCGTTGCCGGAGCGGGTGTCGCCCCGCCCCCCGGCTGTTGGGGCTGGGCGGGAGGAGCTGTAACCGGCCCGCAGTACAAGGTGTAAGGGGCGCAATTCGGCGATGCTCCTTCAGCCTGGCCAGGGCAACTGACGTAGCCCGAGCCCGTCAAGCGAGCATTGATGTCATTTCCCGTAGGACTGCACGCTGCCGTGAATGCCCGGTATCGCTCACGGTCGCTCTGAACCACGTCTCCCTCATCAAGCTCAGGATCAGCGCTCGTGCTATTGCGTAGCACGAGGATGTTTATCGGAGTAGGCGGTTGAGGCCTGTTCTGCCCCAACGCCAAGGCCGGTACCGCAATGGCTGCGAAGAGCAGGATCACACTAAGGTTCTTTACGAAGGGTTGCATACGCTATAGTCCAAAGATACCAAGGGAACGCCCCTCGCCGAAGGTCACCGACATCCCGGCGGTTGCCGTCTCGAAGGTATCGGCGAGCCCGGCGGAAACTCCGAGGCTCGCGGTGCCGCTCCCGAGTCCCGATGCACGGACGGTCACGTCCTCGTCGCTGTCGCTCGGGATACCGTCCACTTCCCAGGTGAATGCCGGCTTCCTTGAGAAGAAATACGGAACGGCGCGGAATGTCTCTTCATCGCCATTCAGAAGGATGTCGGAAGGGAGTGCCGTTCCGAAGAGGGGGCCGAGGAGCGGGTCGTTACGGTATACGCGCAGGTACGGGTCTGCCGGAGCGATACTCGCCGTCGCCTCGGCGACGATACTGCGGTCCTGGGTCGTAACGGTCAGGGTGATGGCCGCGTCGCGCCATTTCGTGGGCGCTACCGCAGATAGCACCGACTTTCCGATCCCTGACGAACTCTGGAGTATCTGGTCGCCGTTACGCCAGGTATAGACGAGGTTCGCGGCCGGGACGCTTGTCCCGGCGGAAGTACGGATATCGGGGATCGCCACGAGCCGCACGCCGCCCTCGGAAGCGATGAGAGAGCCTCCCTCATAGAACGGGTGGCTCGTCGAGCCGGACTCGACCACGAGCGCGACATCGGCAGGCCGTATCGTGAGGCTTTTCGTATATGTCTGCCCGCCTGACGTCGCTCTCACGACCACGTTCGTCGCCGTGCCGGGGCCGCCGACGGTGATATACGCCGCCTCGGCGCCGCTTCCCCGGCTCACCTCCCTGCCGTCCACGGTCACGACCACCGTACTCGACGTAAGGTCGATAACCGAACTTTGCGGGATGACGATGACCTGCTGGTAAGGCCGCGGATAACTGGGAGTCATGGTGAGCTGGAGCGGTTCAGCTCCCCCGATCTGGGCATGGGAGACGTGAGAGAAATGCATGATGCCGAGCCCGGCGATGAAAAGGAGCAAGGTAGCGAAAGCACGCTTCATATATGGATACAGTATACCCCCACCAGGGCATTTCTCAGGCTCTTATCGCCATATGTCTTAGCGGGATTCCGGGTCCCTGACGTATCCGGTTCCCGACAGGCTGCTATTCGTCGCCCGTGATTGCGCATTCTGTTGGACACGGTTGCGCGCGAGCTGCTGCCCGCCCGGGCGATGCCGCGCCTTCCTGTCTTCACGGCGCACGAGGTAGATCATCCTCATGACGGCTCCCATGCCCCAAAAAACGGCGTTCCAGAAAGGAATGATCTCGGTGCAAAGCATAAGCACTATAAGGAACTTCGTAAGGCTGTGAGACCCCTCGAAGGCTTTTGTGTGATGGAACCAATACATGAAGATGCATACCTCCAGGAAGCCGGGAAGCATGCTTGCGGGCGCCATGACCAGGGTAAGAGTGAGGAACACCTGGACCGCTTCCAACGGCAGTATCACCGCGAGCATGGCGCCGGCGGTGACCCACGTGATCCGCTCGGCGCCTTTTGCCGTTCCCCGGTCTTCAGCTTGACGTGTCTGCGGTCGGGGGTATCGGCCGGGTCGCGGCGCCTCCTCGACCTCTGCCATACCCCTCCTTCCTACGGATTGTCGGGTCGTCGTGCGACCCGCTCGAGCGGCGCCCCGTCTCCCGGCCGCTCCCGCCGCGACCCTGGCTCCCGCTACGACGACCGGAACTACCATACTCCGCTACTGCCCTTCGGCGTCGTGCCGGTCCTTCTCTTTCTTGATGGCAAGGAGCTGCGACGGGTCGGACGTGATGATCTGATCTTCGGTATACGAGGCGACGATCTTGATGGCGACGTGTTTCAGTCCCGCGAAGAAGAGCCCCTCCCCGACTCCCGACTCGAGCAACAGGAACTTCTCCTCGTCGGTCAGGTTGAAGGTCTCTTTGAGCGCGTCGATCACGGTCGGCGACTGTTTGAGGAGGAGCTGGATGGAGGAGTTGGAAAGGATCGGGCGGCCATAGGGGGAACTGAGGAAGTCCTCCACGTCCTGGGTGATGGTCGCGAGCCCGAGATAGTATTTGCGGCCGCGCTTGGCGAGCGAGTAGAGGAAGGACGCCGTATCCTCGGATTTCATCATCCACCACGCCTCGTCGATCACGAGGAGGCGCTTCTTGAGTTCCTGCCGGATGGCGTTCCAGATGTAGTGCGTAATGATGTACATCGCCACCGGCTTCAGCTCGTCCTCCATGTCGCGCACCGAGAAGACGATGAACTGCTTCTTGATGTCTATGTTCGTCGGGCGATTGAGGAACCCGGCCCAGGTACCGCGCGTGTACTTCGAGAGACGGGTGACGAGCGATCCGCTCCCTTCCATACCCGAGAGCACGTTCTCGAAGTCCGAAAGGAGCGGCGGCTCCATGCCGGTGAAGTCCGCGTCGCCCGTGATGTCCTTGAGCGCGTACGTCTCGCTGATGGCGCGGTCGATGATGGCGTCCTCCTCGGGAGTGAGCCCGCCGAGCATGATACGGAAGAGCCCCACGAGGTTGATGATGTTCGCGCGCAGGATATCGGAAGGGTCCTCGTCCTCCTTCACGGGCGGGAGGTCGAAGGGGTTGATGTGGTGCTCGCTCGAGAGCGAAATGTTGAACGAGCGGCCACCCGTGGCCTCCGCGAGGTACTCGTACTCGCGCTCCGGGTCGATGACGATGACGTCCGTCTCGAACATGAGGGATCGGAGGATCTCCAGCTTCACGGCGTACGACTTGCCGGAGCCGGACTTCGCGAAGACGACGGAGTTGTAGTTCTCGAGGCTGAACCGGTCGAAGAGGATGAGGGACGAATTGTGCCGGTTGATGCCGTACAGGATGCCGCGGTCGCTCGAGAGGTCGAAGGAAACGAACGGGAAGATGCTCGAGAGCGGCGACGAATTGAGCTTCGAGTGCACATTCAGCTCGTCGAGCGCGAGCGGAAGCGTCGAACGGAAGCCCTGCTCTTGCTCGAAGAGTGCCGGCTTCGTGTATACGAGCTTTGAGTCGAGGATGCCGCGCACCTCCCCCTCGACCTTGTCGAGCTCCTCCTTCGTGTTCGCGTACAGGGTGAGATAGAGACCGACCTCGAACAGCTTCTCTTGCGCCTGCTGCAGGTTGTTCCGCAGCTGCTCCAGGTCCTGGTATGCCGTATCGAGCATCGGGTCGTTCACGAGGCCCTTGGTCTCGCGTTCCATGATCTGGCTCTCCACTTCCGCGACCTTCTTCTGGAAGTTCCGGAGCATGATGCTCGTCTCGAGCGGGTGCACGAAGATGCCCACATCGAAGACCCGGTCGAGGTTGATGATGGGGGTGAACCAGGAGTCGGTAAGGAAGCGCGGATACGAGATGGTATAGAAGGAACGCGCGACCCGCTCGCCAAGCTCGAGCTCACGCGAGGCGACCTTGAGCGCGGCCGGCGCGATCGTGTCCGCCAGGTCGAGCTTCCCTTCGGCATATATGTCCCGCGGCAGGACGGGGGTGATCTTCACCTCGTCGTCCTTCTTCCCCCGGTTCAAGAAATCAAGCAGTGCCATATTACTGGGTCAGGCGTATAGGATTCTCCATCTCGCCGACGTTGAAGGATCGGTAGAGGAGCTCGATGATCTCTTCGGTGCCGAGCGGGACCGCGCGCAGCCCCGAGGATGCGAGCCCTCCCTGAACGAGCGCCATCCGTTGTTCGAGCTGGATGCGGCCTTCGTCGAAAGAGACGTCTCCCGTCCCTCCGCCCTCGGACTTCTTCGTTCCTCCGAGGAAGGACAGGGTGCTCGCGACCTTGGAACCTCCCTTGCCGTCATAGGGAACGACGATGTAGAAGGTCTTCGTCATGATGTCCGCGCCCTCGATGAAGTTCCGGATGAAGCCGATATATTCGCGCAGCTGCACGCGCATGAGTTCGCTCGTCTGCGCACCCATGCGTTCCTCGAGAAGGCTCAGGTACGGGCGGATATCGGTCTTGCGCGAATGGACCACGATCTCGACCGAGAAGTCGATGGTATTGAGGAAGTTCTGAAAGCCGCCGATGATGGCCTTCTGCTCGTCGTCCGACTTGAGCGCGAAGTTGATCGAAGAACACATCATGATGCCGCGGTAGCCGCCGCTCTTCAGGATGACGACGCCGCTCCGGACTTCCTCGACGGGTACGAACGACTGTGATGCGCGTGAAGATGCCATGGTTCTATGGGTTGCCCGGCTGGCGGTCCTTGATATCGAGGGACCAGGCGAGTTCGCGCAGCTTTCCCTGCGTGAGGACGAGCTTCTCGCGCACGGGAGCTTCCGGCGCCGGCGCCTGTGGCGCTTCGGGCTTCTCCTCCTTCTTCCAGAGGTAGAGGCGGCTCTTCGTATAGAACGTCAGCGCCGCCTCGATGATGTCCACCAGGTTCTTGTTGTTTATCTTATAGAAGGCGAGCCCGCCTGAAAGAAGCGCTACGGGAAGGGCGAGGAGGATGCCGACGTAGAGTGGAAGCGAGAGGAGGATGATGACGCACAGACCGATGCCGCCGGCCACATACACGAACTGCTTAAGCGAAAGCGGTCCGAAGATCTTGTCTTCGACCTCAATGAACTGGGGTACCTGGTACTCCTCCATATATACGTAGTATAGCAGCAGGTCCGCCTGCGCGCGGCTATTCTATTGGTTCGCGGTACGGGTCGCTACCGAATTCCTTCGTGATGGGCGCGTCCGCATATCCGCGATCGACGGGCGTGAGGCGGACGGATGCCATGACGGGCGGCGGATAGCTTGATGCCTGCGGTTCGGGAACGGGTATCGGTGCGGAAGGCGGAGCTGCTGCTGGCTGCGGAAACGGAACCACGGGCGCGAGTGCCGGAGCGTAGGTCTGGGCTGCTTGAGCCGCCGGCGAAGACTGGAAAGAAGGGACGAACGATTCCTGGCCCTGGAATCCCTGCTCGGCCAACTCCATGTCCCTCTCCATGGTTCGTGCCACCGGTCGGTAGGTCTCGACCGGAACCGGAGGATACGGAACCGGAGCGCTATATATAGGAACGGGCGGTGGTGCGGGGGGCTGGTACGAAGAAGGAGCCGCCGGGGGCGCATAAGCAGGAGATACGGGAGGAGCGTAGCTTAGGGGCTGCGGCGGGGCTTGATATATCGGAGGCGTCGGGATGGGCGGAGCGCTATATATAGGAACGGGCGGCGGAACGGGTGAGGGCGGTAGTACCGCTGCAGTAAGCACGGGCGGCGGAAGCGGCACCGGAATTGCAACGGCGGGGGCGGGGAGAGGGGCTGCAACCGGTGAGGGCGGCTGATATATCGGCTGCGGCGGAGCGACCTGGCCCGGCAAGTTAGCCGGCGGTCCTGCTTCCCTGTTCCCCACCTCCATCACCGGCACCTGCGGACGTGCGGGTGGAACGACGGACGCCGGAACTCCCGTGCGCTCCTCCTCCCGCAGCCGCTTGAAGACCTGTTCGTTCACGTCGGCAGTCAGGCCCCGGATCGTCTCCTCGCCGATACCGCCTTCCCGCAGTTCGGCCACGAATTCGTCCGGCGTATACACGCCGAGCAGCATATAGATGTATGCGCGCTCGAATATACCCGCCGTGTCCGCATGGAGCTGGTACTTGCGTGCAAGCGCAAGCGAAACGGCGTCTCTGTCGGGACCCCTCAGGAAGTTTTGGACGGGCACCGGCAGCTCATCCATGAGGATGGCAACCCGTTCGTTGATCGTCATTCCAGATGTATCAATGTCCTCGTCCATTTTTATATTCTACTTGATGTAACGGATAGGTTTATCCGTGCTCGCCTTCCCTCGTATCGCTTCCCGGGCGTCCCAGCGCTTCCTCGGCTTTCTGCTCGATGTCGTGCACGTCGTGTCCCATGCCCTGTATCGCTTCCTTTATCTCGTCCCCGATGCGCTCCTCTTTCGTCTTCTTAAGGTCCTTTACGATCGCCGCATATGCGCTGTGGCGCGCGTTCCCGGCGGCGGAGAGCGTACGGCGCCTGGAACTGCCGAGGTTCGTGGCGTAGCGCTGCTTCGCCGAGTTCGCGCCTACGCCTACGATTATTTCCCCGGTCTTCTTGTCGACGCCGCCGTTGATCTGGAGATCGATCTCCTTGATCTTGTTGTCGAATCCTTTGATGTTTTCCTTATGCTCCTTCTCCCTTGTAGAGAGGTCGCCCCGCAGAGTCGCGACCTCTTGCTGATCCTTCGCTGCGTCGACCGCGTGCTGTGCCACGAGGTCGTCAAGGATCTTCTGTTCCGCAGCTTCAGCCTGCTCGAGCGAGCGTCGTACCGCAGAGTCGGCGATCAGGTCCCCGGTCGGCGCCGCCGCTTTCGCTGCCGCTGCCGCCGCGACTTTGGCAAGCTGTGACGCGCGCTCCTGGTCCCGCTGCTGTTGCCGGGTCTGGTTCTCCCCGGTCTTTGTCTGGATCCCTTTTTCCATCTCTTCCTTCTGTCCCTCCCACACCTCGTTCTCGGCTTCCTTCGAGTTCTCGACGAGTTCCTTCTGCGTGTTGAGCTCGGCCTCCTTTTCCTTGTCCTTCTTGGTCTGCCTGAGCGACTTCGCGTAGTCGGTCCGAGCTTTCGCCGCATCGTCGAGGGTCTTCTTATAGCCGCCCGTCTGGCCCTTGCCCAGGTCACCGACCTGCTTCCCGGCCGCTGCGGCGGCCTTGGTATTCCTGAAATCGAAGCCCGCCTTGGCGCCCCGGTCGAGACCTCCCGCCGTCAGTCTCCCGAGCTCAGTCTGTCCGAAGCGTGAGCTCCGCACCTTCGCTGCGCCGGCAGCGGCAGCACGGCCGACCGTGCGCCTTCCCGCGAAGGCGAAGCTTCCGGCCGTGATCCCGGTCGCGGTCTTGACCGCGAAGCCAGCACCCGCCGCGCCGAACTTCTTCGCGGCCATGAGCGCGGCGACGAAGAAGGCGATGGAAAGCGCGAAGACGAGCAGAATCCCCATGACCGAGGGATCGGGCTGTTGGAGCGCGGCGGCAAGGCTTGCCCCGCTCCCGCCCGAGAATGCGTCGGATATCTTGAGACCCACGAAGATAAGGAGGATGTAGATCGGCGCGAAGAACGATTGGTGCAGCAGGCGGTTCCACCAGTCTTCCCCCATCTTCTTAAGCGGCGGGATGGCCATTCCGGCGAAACCGAGCGGGGCGGATACCATGAGGAGGGAGAGGGTGACCGCACGGATGACGAGCATGATCGCTCCCGCGAAGAGCACTATCGCGGCAATGGTAGCGAAGGCGGCGAGCATGAGCATCACGGCGGCGTTCTCGTACGTATAGCTGCCGTTGGGCGTCTGGAAGATGCCCGACGCGCCGGTCGTCTGCATCACGCGCCCGGCGATACCGTTGTTGATGAAGCAGTTGTTGCTGCTCCGGAGATTCCCTACGGCAGTCTCCGAAGACCCTGCACCCGTCGCGGCGGCGTTGTAGACGCAATCGGGGTCCGTATTCGCTTGCCGGTACATGACGACGCTCAATACGTTCGACGTATCGATGACCGCCTCGGCCGCGAACAGGCTGAAGTTCATGAGGATGGCGAAGATGATGAGCCGGGGGAGGGCTTTCTTCGCCGCATATGTCTGCAGGTCGAGTATCGTGGATAAGCCTATGAATATGAAACCGAACAAGAGCATCATGTTGCCGATATCGCGCAGGATGCCCCAGGCGGCGAGGAGCCCCGGCGCATTCCCCAGGAACGTCGCGAACTGGAACACGGTCTTCATGATGACCCAGTTGAAGAGCGTGCCCGCGAGGGCAAGGAGTAGGTTCGCGAACTGGAGGATGGCATAGGAAACGATGCTCAAGAGGCAGGACGGTAGTTGGACCGTACAGTTTATGATCCCGCCGACGGCGCCCGCGACGCCGCCTACCAGGTTCGAGATGCGCTCTCCCGTCGAGCCTCTTGCAGCGATAGTCCTGACCAAGCAGTCCCTGACCTCTTGAGAATAGGTCTGCGCGCCCGGAGTGCCTCCGCAGTTCGTTATCATCTCGGGAGGCAGTTCCGAGATCGAACGCGCGTCGTCTACGCTGCCGCTCGTCGGCGCGGGAGTAGGCTGACCTGCCGGCGGGACCGGCGCTGCGGGCGCAGGCGCGGCAGGCCTGTCCTGGGCGAATACGTTCAGGGGCGCTGCGCCTAGGATAAGAAGCGCAAAGAATAACGTTACGATTTTCGCGGCCGTTTTTCGAGAAACGTTTCTCATGGCCTTATCTGCAGGATGCGGCGAGGCGTGTCATCTGCGAGTAGAGACTGGTGCCCGTATCCGAGCTTTCCCTTTCAGCTTCGGAAAATTCATCTTCTCCCGGAATCCTCGAAGTGTCCTTTATTAGCGCAAGGTAGGCGTTCACGACGGGGTCAGGCGCGTTCGGATCGGAACTCGTGGTGCCTCGCGCCGCGTTTATCTGCGTCTGTGTCGTTGCGATGGCAGTGATCGCGGCACTCGCTTTCGCAAGCGCAGCCCCGGACCTCGCAAGGACCGCTGCCGCTTGCGAGGCCTTGGAGCTATCGTTCGCGCATGCGCTCTGTGCGTTCCGCGCGGCGCCGTCGATCCTTTGCCACTGGGACCGGTACGTACTGACGGCCCGCTGCAGCGTTTCGAGGTCCGCACTGAACCCATTCGCGACCTCGGTCGCGAAGCTCGTATATTCGCCCGCATTCTGGTTGATGTACGAGGTACCGCCGCCGGCTGCCGGCTGGGAAACCCCCGTAAGTCCGGCGCCGCCGAGCACCTGGTTGACCATCTGGGTCATAAGGGCCGCGACGATCTCGTTCACGGAGTCGGCGAGCTCGAGCTGGCGGAAAGGAGAGGTAACCGATATGCCGAGCGCGTTCTCGATGACCGCGCCCGGAGTGCGTATCGAGCAATTATTGGTCGTTTCCGCTTGCGAAAGCTGCACGGCCGTCTTCGTGAGTGCGTCTGCGGCCGCGTTATCATTCGGACCGGGATACGCATTGGTCCCGTACTGTCCGCACGGCCCGCGCCACGAAAGGAATCCTTTGGCCCAGCCGAGCTCCGTTATGCGCGTTCGCGCGGCAGTATCCACCTGTCTGAAAAGCTCGTCGCGCGCGAGCTGATACCGGCCGTACGGGTTATTCCCGGCATTCTGCCCCTCGCAAAGGAAGCCGTTGATGCTGAATCCGTCGCCATAGCATTCCTTGTACGGATTACGGACGTCGAAGCCGTAACTGCTCGTCGTACGGTAGAACTCTTGGCGAAGCGCCGCGGCTATCTGGTCCTGGAAGGGCGCGCGGATGTTGAAGCCCGTATTGCTGATCACGACCTGATTCAGCCCGTTCAAGAAATCATTGGCAACCGCGTCCGAAAGGTTCCCGAGGTTACGATTCAGGTCGGTTATGAAAGCCGGCGAACCTTCGAAGCCCGAATTGATCCAGTTCACGACGCTTTGGGTCATGGATTTCAGCGCGACTTTCGCGGCGGTCCAGGCGAGGCCGTCAAGGATGCACATGATCGTGCTTCGCGAACTTATCTTCGTAGTGGCCGTAAGGTTGGCGGCATCAAAGGTCGGGAGGCCGGGCTTCGCTTCCTTTAAGGCCTCGACCTTGCTTTTGAGCGCCGTTTGCAGCTCAGCGGCTGCGCAGCCCGCTTGCGCCTCGGCGCGCTGCGGGTGGACGGTCAAATAAAGCGCGGCAATGCCGGCTAGGACCAAGGCGATAATAACTATTGCATGTCCCGCACGCCCGCTCATGTGCGCATCAGTTTTCATATTTCAAGACGTGCGATGGAAACGATGAGATCTCCCGGCGCACCTTCGAGCGGTTCACCGGACTTTAGGATCTCAGTCGCGACCCCGTTGATCCCCCGATCAAGCTGTTCCGCAGCCGGTTGGAACACGGCGAGCGCGCCGAGGACGCCGAGCGGGTCTTCCTTGTACGCGGCGATCTGCTTCGTGCTCTTCCCTAAGGTGTCGAAAGAGCGCAGAAGCTCGAGATGATGCTGGGCAAGTTGCGGCGGTACTCGAGTTTTTAGCAGGGAACTTGCGATATTGCTGTATGCCGAAGCGACGCGCTCAAGCTTTCCGGTCGCGCTCGCGTCGTCCTCCAGGATGAGTTGTGCCGTGAGGAGGATCGCGCTTGCGTCCGTTCCTCTTATGACGTTCGCACCCAGGATGTCTTCGACGGACTTCGCGTATACGGCAGTACTCACGCTCACATCAGTACGGACCGAGACGGCGGAATAGGCGGAACTAAGCTTCGAGGCTCCGCGCGCATTGAAGTCTGCAAGGAGCCGCTGCAGAAGGGCCTGCTGTGCTTCCTGGCTCATAGGCTGTCCGCCGCTTTCTTCCATATACGCCTGGAAGAAAGCGCGCGAGAACTGGTCGGTGATGCTTCCGGGAGCGGCTGCGTCCTCAGAGAATTCCTCGCCGATCGGGTCCGTGGGAATCTGGGACGCGAGCGCGGTCGGGGTCAGGAGCCCGCGACTGACGGCTTCGCCGTCGGGAATGCCGTCTCCATCGGAATCGGCCTTGTTAGCGTCGGTCCCATAGAGCACTTCCTGCCAGTCCGGAAGCCCGTCCGAGTCGGTGTCCTTAGTGACATACGACGCGAGGAGATCGTCGGTGAGTTCCGCGTTAACGGCCTTGGTTTTCGGAAACTTGAAGCCGGGAAGGACATAGCCGCCCGCGACCATCAGGACGGCGATAAGGGAGGCTCCGGCGATACGCAGATTACGAGGGGAAATACGCATAAACGCTAGCTAAATACTAGCATGAACGCAATATGAATGGGGAAAACTACTGTACAACCCTGTATAAGCATCGGGATAAGTATCTGACAACTACCCGCATACCGTGTGCACTTCGCGTGCACAACGATATTTAGCGCAAATGCGTTGCAAGAAGTCGCCAATCGGCGAGCGCGAGGTCTTCGGAACGCGCTTTTGAAGACAGTCCGGACTCTTTGAATGCGCGTGCGACCTTTTCCGGCGGAAAATGGAGGGAGAGATTCCCCGCGAGAAGCTTCCGCTTGTGCGCGAACCCGGCTTTGAGGATCGCAAAGAAAGAGTGCTCCTCGATTTCATCCGCAAAAGCATGCTGGCGGATGTTCCGTATCGAAATGATCGCCGAGTCCACCTTCGGCGCGGGGCGGAACGCGCCTCTCGGTACGACAAAGGCGAATTCGGGCGTCCCGTATGCCTGTACCGATAGCGATAGCAGGCTCTCCTTCGGTTTCTCTTTGGTCCGCTTCGCTCCCCGGCCGGTGATCCGTTCGGCCACTTCCTTCTGCACGAGGAGCGTCATGGACTGCGGCTTATGTTTCGCGCTCAGGAACGTCCGGATGATCTCGCCGGTGAGGTAGTACGGGATGTTCGCGACCAGAGAGTACTTTTTCGGAAGCGCTACCGTATCGAATTTCCGTATGTCCTCGTGCACGAGTACGAGTTTCTTTTTTCCGACTTCGTCCGCGAACGTTCTTGCAAGCTCCTCGACGAGTTCCCCGTCCGCTTCGACGGCGACGACCGCGTGCCCTTCCGCAAGCAACGCGCGCGTGAGCATACCGGTACCCGGACCGATCTCAAGTATGGTTCTGTCCTGCGGCAGTCTCGCGGTATGCACGATGCGTTCCGCGGTCTGCGGATGCATGAGGAAGTTCTGTCCGAGGGATTGTTTGGACATGATCAGATCTGGATCACATCCTCGTATTCGCCTTCGTATGTTTCGAGGAACGATACGAGTGACGGATCGATATCACGCAGGAACTGCGACGGCTCCGAGAAGAAGTCGGTCCCGTACACGCGCCTGACGCGCGCGAGCGTAAGGACGAGGCGCTTGCGCGCGCGCGTGACGGCGACGTAGAACAGTCGACGCTCCTCTTCCTCGTCGCGTTCCTCGTCGTCCATGCCTTCGTGCGGGAAGAGCCCTTCCTCGAGTCCGGTAACGAAGACCAGGTCGAACTCGAGGCCTTTCGCCGCGTGCACGGTCATGAGGGTGACGCCCTTCTTCTTTCCGTCGTTCCCGTTCCCAGGCCGGTCCATCTCATCCTGGTCGCTCGCGAGCGCGCTGTCCGCAAGGAAGCTCGCAATGCCGTCCCTGCCGGGACTCGCGTCATGGCGGCTCGCCAGCGCGCCGAGTTCGGTGATGTTCTCGAGCCGGTCCTGCCCTTCCTCGCCTTCCTTCAGCAGCGTCGTTTCCATGCCGCTCTTTTCAAGGACGAGCTTCACGAACGCCGAAGGAGGCAGCGTTTCCGCGGCTTCTCCCAGCTCGCGTACGATCTTCTCGAACGACTCTACCTTCGCGCGATCCGACGGCCGCAACTCGTCGAGCCTGCCTGCGGTGATCTTCCCGAGCGTCACTTTCCCGATGCCGCGCGGAGGCGACTGCACGGCGCGTATCCGGTCGACCTCCCGTCCCGGGTCGAGCGCGAGACGCGCCCACGCAAGCACGTCCTTCACTTCCTTGCGATCGAAGAAGCGGGTGCCGAGCAAGCGGTACGGGATGCGCGCATGCAGGAACGCCTCCTCGAGCGCGCGCGACTGCGCGTTCGTGCGATACAGAACGGCGGTCTCTTCGAGCGGCGTGCCTGCATTCGCCGCGCGCTTCGTCTCGTGCGCGACCCATCCGGCCTCTTCCTCTGCGCTGTTCGCCGCGTGGATCACGATGCGTTCACCATCCGCGTTGTCCGTGACCGAACGCTTCTCCTTGCGATTCCGGTTCTTCTCGATGATCTCGTTCGCCGCAGCGACGATCGTCTTCGTCGAGCGATAGTTGTGCTCGAGCACGACGTGCCTGGCGTCCGGATACGTCTCTTCGAACTTGAGCAGGTTATCGATGGTCGCGCCGCGCCAGGTATAGATCGACTGATCGATGTCGCCGACGACGAAGACGTTCCTGCGGTCGCCGGCGATAAGCTCGACGAGCTTCCCCTGAAGCGCGTTGGTGTCCTGATACTCGTCGATATGCAGATGCGTGAATCGTTCCTGCACGCTCTTGCGCACGTCCGCATGCTTCTCGAGGAGCCGCACCGGAAGCATGATGAGGTCGTCGAAGTCGAGCGCCTTCTCCTTCCTGAGCGTGTCCTCGTACCGGGCCCACGCTTCCGCGGTCATGCGCGCGCGGAAGCTCTCCCGACCATGGCGCTCGCGGAACTCCGCGAGCGCCATGCCCTCGCCCTTCGCCTTCGAGATGCGCGAGAGGATGGCGGCAGGCGGGATCTCCTTGGGGTCGACGTCGAGCTCCTTGAGGGCTTTCCGGATCGCACTCTTCGAGTCGTCCCGGTCGAAGATGCAGAAATGTCGCGGGATGCCTAAGACCCTCCCGTACGTCTCGAGGAGTTCGCGTCCGAGTCCGTGGAAAGTGGCGATGAACGGCAGCCCGTACGCGCCCGGCCGCAGATCGCGTCCTTGCTGTACGTCAAGCATCCGCATCAGGCGTTCGCGCATCTCCCGGGCAGCCTTATTGGTGAAGGTGACGGCGAGAATCTTCTCGGCGGGGACCCCTGAGCGTATGAGGTGGTAGATGCGGGTCGTGAGGACGGCGGTCTTTCCGGAGCCTGCCCCTGCAAGCACGGAAACCGGCCCTTCTACGGCTAAGACCGCCTCTTTCTGGCGGTCATTCAGGTGGGCGAGGTACGGGGCCAAGGAGTTATCCACCTCGACACTATACCAGGAAACACCCCTAAAAGCCTCAAGAAATAGGCCGTTTTCTCGTATTTTTGGCCTTCATCAACCCTTTACGTTGTCCCCTGTCAAGAGTTGACCCCCTTTCCTTGGAGGCTATACTGGCCGAGTTGCCCGATTTCCGAAACGCAAAGGATGGCTTACTTAAAGCATTTTAGGTAAGCCACATCCCTGTATCCTGAAGAAACGCTGAACTCCCTCACCCTTCGTATTACGCATTTCCCGAACCTTTCCGAAGCATCCATCGTTCGTTTCATTCGGAACGCATACCTAGCGGTAGGCACTGTCGGTATCCTGGCAGTCCTTCTTGGCCTACTTACTCTTTTCGCACCCCGTTCCGTTACGGCCGGGTGGCCTTTTTCCGGCGCCCAGGCACAGGTCGCTGGCAGTGAAGCCGTCCTGCATGACCCGGCCCTCGGCCTCCTCGAAGCTGCCGTGAACTCCGATCCGAATCCGACCAAGGGAGACGTTCCGATCGCGCTTTCCGAAGGCGAGGCGCTCATTGCCGGCAGCAGCGTCCCGAGCGAGGAAGAGATCGCTGAGGAACAGGAAGCGGAAGAGGCCGCCCAGGAAGCGGAAGAGGAGAAGGCAGCGGCGAAGGCAGCCGCCGCAAAGAAGAAGGCCGTTCAGAAAGCCGCCGCAGCCAAGACGAGCGCAACGGCAAAGGTCTCGGCGAAGCTTCCCGCAGTTTCCGGATACTTCGGCAACCCTCTTCCGGGCGGCCGGAAGTCGCAGGGACTCCACGGGCACAACGGTGTCGACATCTCGGCGCCCGCAGGCACCCCCATCTATGCCGCAGCAAGCGGCACCGTCACGACCGTGAAGAACGATGGCGGCTGGAACAGCGGCTACGGTAACTATGTCGTCATCTCGCACCCGAACGGCACGAGCACGCTCTACGCGCACATGTCGAGGGTCGCCGCGTCGGGCGGCTCCGTCTCCAAAGGTTCCGTCATCGGCTACGTCGGCATGACCGGCTCGTCCACCGGCAACCATCTCCATTTCGAAGTGCACGGCGCGAAGAATCCTTTTTAAATAATCTGCCAGCATCACTCGATGCCGAACAATTCGCGCTGACCGCCCGCTTCCCGACCTTCGTCGTCCATACCTTACCTTCACGCTAACGAAGGTGGAAGCGTGGGAACTGATTTTCAGTCTGGAAAACCGCTACGGGATATCATAAAAAGCACACTTTCCCGTTAGGCTTTGTAAATTAAATGACTGGTTGTGCCTGAACGATTTCGGCCGACTTTGCTTTTTGGAGTACGCGATACGCATGCGCGAAGGCCAGCCACACCACCGGAAGCACTACTAAGTCCACGATGAATTCCGCGATACGTGAAGCGGTTTCGCCCCAGTAGAGGAATATCGCTGAGAACAAAATGCTTACGAGCATCAGCAGGCCGATCAGGAAAAGCTTGAAACGATTTCCTTTCGTAAGCGCTGCGCTTTCCTTGATCGCCGCCATGGGACGTCTTCCTTCAACGGCAAGGTATCCGCTGAAAGTGAGCGCGAGCGCTACGATGATGCCGGGGATGATGAGAAGGATCAATCCGAGAAGTACGGCAAGGAGACTCAGGATCGACGCGCCGACAAGTTTCCAGCCGTTGGGAGCGTAGAGCAAGTCGCGCAGCCCGACCGTTCCCGGGTTGTCGTGCGCGCGCAGCGTGAAGCTCGTCATGATGACGATCTGGACCGCTACCACCACGAGTATCGAGAGCACGAACCATGCTATTGATGCGGGATTTTCAAAAGATAGGGAAAGGCTCACGTATTCAGATAAGAATGTCAGACCGTCCACTACGATCACGGCGGCAATGAACGGCAGCGGTCGGCCTTTGAACGTGTTCCATCCGAATCGGATGCATTCGCGGACTGAAATGATCGGAGTCAGAGTGATTTCCATATATAGCGGGTTATTGGTCCTTATGTTCAACGCACGTGTCCGCCGACGGATCCGCGTCAAGACGCTCGGCTTCTATCTCCTTCCCGCATGCCTTGCAGGTGCCATAACTCCCGTCGTCGATGCGCTCGAGCGCTCCCTTGACCTCGTTGTAGCGGATCTCGAGGTCCGTAAGGATGGCGTTGTTCTCGCTGTATTCCTCCATCTGGTCGGCCCGCACGTTCGGATCCGCTTCCTGCTCGGTCTCCTGAGGGACGGCTTCCCAGTCGGCCGGGTTAGAAGGATTGGGACGTCCGATCGTTCCGAGCCCCTTTTCAAGGCGGGCTTTCTCTTCTTCGAGCCTTGCGCGGTAGTTGGTGGTATCCATATGTCGAAAATCTAACACGGTATCCGGTACAGGCGAAGTCTTCCAAAGACCCTACTCGTTTCCCCGCGTCGCTGTCAGGCGCGCGACGAGCGTCGTGAACGCCGCCTCGTCACGCGCGATGACAAGCGTCTCCTTGTCGCTGTAGCCATAGAGGATGAGCGTCCTGCCGTGCCCGTCCTTGAGGACGCGCACGTCTATGTTCGAGACGATCGCATCAGTGAACCCTTGCGGTGCGGAGAGCGCGACCGGTGGTGCCGCGACCAGCGAGCTCGTCGTCGAGGCCGTAGTGGTGGCAACCGATACCGGATCGGACTGAGGTTCCGGATACGGCGGATAGAAGAGTTCCAGGTCGGCGGCCATGCGGCTCTCCCAGGCGAGCATGCCCGCGAAGGTTCGTTCGTACGAGCTCACGCGCAGGATGAAGAACGGATTCGTCTGGCTCCCTGCGGACACCACGCCGACCGTACTGGAAAGGTCGACGTTACGCAGGAGGATGTCCGGCGCACCGAGGTCAAGAAGTCGGAGCAGGGCCCCGCCGGGTTGCGGCGCGTTCGAAAGTCCGAGCGGCGTGGAGCTTGCGACCGTAATATAGGTGATGAGAATGTTTCCCTCGACCAGCGGCTGCGAGGCCGCGCTTGCGAGGTCCTGTCGGTAGTCGGGACCCGGAAGCTCCGTCTTCTCGTCGGCGAAGATAAGGGACGGCACGCCGAGCGTCACCTCAGTCTTCTCTCCCGTGCTCACGAAGCGGTAGGCGGCATACAGGCCCCCCGCGCCGAGCACGATGAGGAGCACGGCGAGCACGACCGGGATAAGACCGCCGCGCCTGGCCGTCGAAGCGGTGGTCGTGGTGCGGAGCCCCGCATCGCTCTGCGCGGCGAGCACGCTGAACTTGGACGCCTGCTGCTGGTCGATGCGATTGGCGAAATCGGTGGTGTACGAATGGAACGGCGACGGCTGATTAGTATCGAGCGGCACGACTCCGAGCGGCGGGGGCGCGGACTGCGCTGGCTGGGGAGATGCCGGTTGCGGGGCCGGAGGCGCGAACGGAGAGAACGTCGGGACGAACTGCTGTGGGACGTAGGCTGCAGGAGGTGCCGGTTGAGGCGGAGCGGGCGGCGGGACGTACGCGGACGTAACCGGCACTGCCGGCGTTTGCGACGCGATCTTCGCGCGTAGGCGCGCGAGTACCGCTTGGCGGCGCTCCAGCTCGTCCGGAGGAGTCGGTTGAGGAGGTTGCGGGGTCGGCGGCGCTTGAGGCTGGGGCGGGGGCGCCGGACGCACCAGCACCGCAGGCGCAGCCTGCGGTGCTGGTGCCCGAGTGAAGATGTCGGCGCTGTCTTCTTTGGAAAGAGTGAGTTCTTCCTGCGGGAATTCCTTCGTGATACCGCCCGGGCGATTCACGGGAGAGGCGTCCGTCTCGGGAAGCATGACTCCGTCGTCCGCAGGCGCTACGGGCTTCGGGATCACGGGTGCCGGTTGGTTCGTCAGCTGCGCTACGTCCTTCGCGTACGTGCGTATGAACTGCGACATGTCGCGCGACTCAGCAACGGACGGAACGCCGCCCGTCTGCGGTATCGGCACGTTCTGCGGAGCGCTTCCCGCCTGCGGATTCGTATTGGGTACGGGGTCGGCCATTCCTTCCTATTTTACATGCGAAGCCCCGATTCCGGGGCTTCGCATGTGGCTTGCGGGTTTTAACGAGGGTCCGCTACCCTCTCTGCCCGATCAGGAACTTCTTCGGGTCGTCGCACATGTCCGTGAAGGCATGCGCCGCTTCCTTGAGCTTCGCCGAGGAGGACTTGCCGAAGGAGATCACCTCCACCTGGCAGCCCATGTTCATATCGAGGAATTCGATGAGCGGCACGAAGTCGCCGTCGCCGGTGGCGAGGATGACCGTATCGAGCTTGGGGGCGAGCTTCACCGCGTCGATGGCGAGCCCCACGTCCCAGTCGGCCTTCTTGGCGCCGTCGGAGAAGACCTGGAGGCCTTTCACCTTGGTTTCGATACCTATTTTAGTAAGAGCGTCGAAGAAGGCGCTTTCCTCGCCGCTTTCGGTCGAGATGACGTACGCGATGGCGC
Source organism: Candidatus Parcubacteria bacterium (assembly GCA_034666125.1). Classification (GTDB taxonomy): domain Bacteria; phylum Patescibacteriota; class Minisyncoccia; order Phycocordibacterales; family Phycocordibacteraceae; genus C7867-001. The sequence continues at coordinate 5,755 of JAXDML010000006.1, read as the reverse complement.
GCACGAGGATGCGGTCCCCCACGGCTTCCTGGAGCACGTTCTGGAAGTTCACGCGGGTCTTATACAGATGCTTGGCGCTGTGGTAGAGGTTCTGCGTATCGATGAAAACCCCTACGCGCTGCGCCGGATGCTTGATAACTGCCATAAAAATGAGATTAAGAGGGTCGAAGGACCCGATGTGTTATTAAAATGTCGTGGCGAGTGCGCCACCTTTAAATAGTAGCACTCGTCTGCTAGCAAAACCCACGTAGCTCCGGAAGGAGCTACTTCTTCAGCCCGAGCTTCTTGATGAGCGTCGAGTACTGACGCTTGTTGTTCTTCTCGAGGTAGCGCAGGTGCGTGCGGCGGTCGGCGACCATCTGGAGCAGTCCGCGGCGGGAGTGGAAATCCTTCGGATTCTTCTTCAGGTGCTTCGCAAGCTCGTCGATCTGGCGGGAAAGGAGCCCCACCTGTACCGGCGAAGAGCCGCTGTCAGCATCATGCATGGCCACGCCCTTTATCGTGGCTGCCTTTACTCGTTTCGTTAGCATTACCAACACCCTACCACACCTTGACTAATTATGCAAGTGTCCCCTAGCCGAAAACCGGTTTCCGGCTAAGGTTTCCTGAAGCCCTCGAAGGCCTGCAGGATCTCTACCGGGAGCGTGAATATGACGGTATTGCTCTTATCGGACGATATATCGTTCATCGCCTGGAGGGTTCTCAGATGGAGCGCACCCGGTATCGCGGAAAGGACGGACGCAGCGCTTGCAACGTTCTGCGCTGCAGCAAGCTCGCCTTCCGAGTTGATGATGACCGCGCGCTTCTCGCGCTCGGCCTCCGCCTGCTTGGCGATGGTACGTTCCATGTCGCCCGGAAGGCTCACGTCCTTCAGCTCCACGTTCTGGACCTTCAGTCCCCACGCATCCGTTTCCTTGTCGACGATCTCGCGGATGCGATCGGCGATCTGGTCGCGGCTCGAGAGAAGTTCGTCGAGCGTGACTTCTCCCACGATATTGCGCATCGTGGTCTGGGCGTACTGGGAAATGGCGTATCTGAAGTCCTCCACTTCGATGATCGCCTTCACGGCGTCAGAAACGCGGTAGTAGATGACCGCGTTCACGCGTACCGGAACGTTGTCACGGGTGATCGCGTTCTGGTCCGGGACGTCCACGGCCTTCGTGCGCACGTCCACCTTCTGGGACGACTGGAAGACCGGGATGATGATGCGCCAGCCTGGCTCCATGACCCCCGAGAACCTTCCCATGGTAAACCTGACTCCTCGTTCGTATTGGTTCACCTGACGGATAAGGATGACGAGGAGCACGATGACTACCGGGACAAGTATGAGATAGAGCATATCTTCAGTATAACAAGTGCGCACGGTTCTGCCTGAATATTGTGCGAAGTGATGGATGCTACACTTTCCACATGAACGCAGAGTCACTGAAGCGCGAATTCCTCGAGTACATCGAGATCGAGCGCGGCCGCGCAGTGAAGACCGTGGAGAATTACGACCGGTACCTCACCCGCTTCTTCAATCAGATGGAGATACGGGACGTGTCCGACATCACGTACGAAAAAGTTCGCGTGTTCCGACTGTGGCTGAACCGACAGTCGGGCACCGGAGGCGACTCCATGAAGCGCCGCACCCAGAACTACTACCTCATCGCGCTCCGCGCATTCCTGAAATACCTGCGGAAACGTGATATCGACGGCATGGCCCCCGAGAAGATCGAACTCGCGAAGACCCCGGAACGTTCGCTCGACCTCATAACCAAGGTCGAGCTCGAGCGGCTCATGAGCGCGCCTTCGGGCGACGACGAGAAAGAGCTGCGCGATAAGGCCATCATGGAACTCCTCTTTTCGACCGGGCTTCGCGTATCGGAGCTCTGTTCCCTCGATACCGACCTCGATCTTTCGCGTGACGAGTTCTCTGTCCGCGGCAAGGGCGACAAGGTGCGGCTCGTGTTCCTCTCCCCTGCCGCCAAGGACGCGCTCCGCGCGTACCTGAAGTCCCGGAAGGATATGGAAGAGGCGCTTTTCGTGAGCATGCCGCGCGGGGGCGGTAAGAGTGAGGCAACGAGTGGGACCGCGAAGGCCGCGCCTTCACGACTCACTCCCCGCTCGATCGAGCTCATCATGAAGACCTATGCCGCAAGAGCTGGCATCACCAAGAAGGTGACCCCGCACATCCTCCGCCACTCCTTCGCTACCGATCTCCTATCGAACGGCGCCGACATCCGCGCGGTGCAGCAGCTTCTCGGCCACGCCTCGATCACCACCACCCAGATCTACACGCACGTCACCGACTCGCACCTGCGCGAGGTCCACAAGAAGTTCCATGGGAAGGGACGTTAGAAAGGGTGTAGCTTTCTACGCAGACACGTACGATGGGCCATATCGCTACCAAACAAGTCTAAGTATTATCAATATTGACTATATAATATCTTTATCATATAGTCACAATAGGTATTCCTGTACTTTGAAAGTACTGGCGTGCTGAAACACAGTCAAACGGGGCAAATGATCCCCGTCCGCTGTATCTAAGGAGTATGTTCGATGAACGTCTTATTCTTCGCCAATGCTGCCGGTCGGGAAGCGATTCTGCTTGCCCGCGGCATTCCCTTCGACCGGTTCACGATGAGCCGCACCGAAGGCTTCCTCATTGACCCGCAATACGTAGTCGACGCGCTGACTGCGATGCGCTTGCGCATCGATAATCTGCGTTCGTCCGGCTATGACGGCGTCACCATCGCCGACCTCACTCCCGCAGGCCGCTCACCGCGTCACGTGGGACCGACGCTGGTTTCGACCAGCGCTTGGTACGGCTGGAGAGACCAACGAGATAAAGCCGAGTACGAACGAGTCGCCCGACAAGTCGCTGACGGCTTCAAGGTCCGAAACTTCACGCTTCACCTTGACCTCGACCACAGCAAATACAATCCGCAATACGACCCGGACACCTTCCGGGTCTTGATGTGGGGAGTGCCTGCAGACACGAATCGCAATGTCCCCTCGGCCGAAAAGCTATGGGACATTCGGATCGGCGAGGCCGGTAGTTGGGATGTATGGAGGCCTGTGCGTGAAGAGGACGTTATCACCGACGATACCGGAACACCGGTCGCGGAGATGATCGGAAACAACCTCTACATCTACTATCCGGTCTACAGCAGCGAAATGCGTCGAGGAGTCGCGGTCTTCCGCAAAATCCTCGAAGCAGCTCTTGCCAGCCGCGGAACCCCCCGCAAGCGTGCAGCGCTTCGGAAGGCCCGCGAGGAAGCACGACTGGCACGCATCAGAGCCGAAGCCGAAGAGCGTATCTCTCGGATTCGTGCCGAGGGCGAGGCGACTCGGGACACGTCCCGTGAAACCTACGTCACGGCATGCGCCGGACGCTTCGAACACACTGTCGCCGACACGCGTCGAGCAATTGAGAAAAGCGGCAGTGAAGTCGAAGAGCTCCAGGCAAAGCTCGTGGAGGCCATTCGCCGTGGTTCCGGCCTCCAGCGCAAGCTGAGCCAAATGCTCACCGTTCGGGAAGGGGACCGCGGGGCTTATGCACGGGAATTCGACAAGCTTTTCTCGGTCCCGAACGTCATCGACGTACGGGTCGACCGGGGCACGATCGTCGTCTTCACCGACACCCTCTATTGCGTGGATCCTCGCACCAGCAGGAAACACGAAATCGGGGCGTTCCGCATCACTATCCGAATGGACGGCGCCGTCACCTGGAATAACGAAACGCGGAAGATCCACGGTTACGACGCCCCTCATGTGGATGGGGGCAAAGCCTGCCTCGGGAACGTTTCCGAGGTTCTCCCGCAGCTTGCGGGCAACTACGAATATGCCGCCCTCGTCATGGTTGCCATCCAATTCATCGAATCGGTGAACGTGGATGACCCATGGGGAGAAACCATCAATCAATGGCCGATCGCGGCCTAAGCACCGCAAGAAAGGAGTGCACGAGATGCCGAACGATGGCAAAAAAGTCACCCATCGGAGGAAACCGCCGTCGAGGCCGCGCCGCAAGGCGCGGCCGGTACCGGCTGTCACCTTCGTCTACGAAAGCCCGCCAGCCGAAATCTTCAGTCCGCATGCGTTTCAGACGCGTGTGGAATATGCCGGCGAGATCCCGATGGTTTACGTCACGCGCGAAGTTTACTCGCGGATGTGGCACTTCGTGGATATCGCCGAGCAGGAAGTCGGCTGGCTCGGCACCGTCGAAAAGACCGCCTACGGCAATTTCCTCATCACGGAGGTCTTCCTGCTCAACCAGCAGGTGACCGCCGCAGAAACGGAGATTTCCGAAGACGGCATCGTCGAGCTCACCGAGGAGCTTCTGATGCGCGACAACGGCCTCGAAGCGGTCAATTCGCTTCGTTTCTGGGGCCACTCGCACGTCATGATGGGCACGAACGCGTCTTCCCAGGATGATCAGCAGATGGTGTCGTTCCGCGAGAACGGTAGCGACTGGTTCGTCCGCGGCATTCTCAACAAGAGGGGCCGCATGGAATTCACGATCTACCTGTTCAACGTCGGCGTGCGCATTGCCGATGTGCCCTGGGCGATCCTCGAACCGATCGATGACAGCATGCGCGCGGCAATCGAGGCGGAGTTCGACGCCAAAGTCGTTGAACGCCAATTCGGCCCGCAATTCAACGGCCCCTGGGACGAAACCGGTGATGGAGGCGACTTCGATCCGGCTTTTCTCAGGATGGGCGCCGAGGGTCCCCTCGATGTCCGCTACTTCGAAGGAGAGGAGGAGGAAGATGAGCGTTGATCCGCTCCGGCATCTGTCCGTGTTCCGCCCCCATGCGTTTGGCGCCAAGCGTGTCGACGTCATCGGGTGCGGAGCAACGGGATCGCGCGTTGCGATTGAGCTTGCGAAGCTCGGGGTGGAGAATATCCACCTCCACGACTTCGATGTCGTCGAGTCGCACAATCTCGCAAACCAGGCCTTTGGCTTCCGCGACATCGGGATGCCAAAGGTTGAGGCGCTTGCACGGATCATCGAGGAACAGACTGGCGTCGCGGTCACCGCGCACGCCACTCGAGTCGATGGTTCGGAGCCTCTGGGCGACGTGGTGTTCCTGTTGACGGACACCATGGCGTCCCGCAGGGAGATATGGGATAAGGGGCTCAAATATCGCCCCCGAACCCCACTCCTGATTGAGACGCGCATGGGCGCCGACACCGGTCGGGTATACGCGTTGAATCCTTCCCTGCGCAGCAATGTGCTCGGGTGGGAGGAAACGCTATACGACGACGACGAGACGGAGGTTTCCGCTTGCGGAGCCTCGATCTCGGTCGGCCCTACGGCAGAGATCGTCGCCGGGCTCGCGGTTTGGCAGATGATCAGGTGGTTTGCGGTCCAGGATGGCGGGGAGAAGGACGAACTCGACAACGAGATCATCTTTTCGCTCCGCTCGACCATGACCATGACCCGCCGTTTCTAGGCGCCAGTACCTAGTGAGGCTGTCAACTTGACAGTTTGTTGCGTTGCGTTACATTCAATATCGGCAACCATAGGAGGTGAATATGCCCGACGAACGTCAACGTCCCGCCCGCGGCTCCCGCCGTGCCCGTGCGCAGTCGCGCGGCCCCGGCCCCCGAGAAGGAGACGCCCTTCAGCACCATCGAAGTCCGGGCCTAAGTAAACTAAAGTGTTGGTCAAGATAGAGAAAAGCCCTTGTATACCGAGCTCTTTTCTCTGTTTTGAACGAATCTAAACCCGAGGCCCTTTAATCTGATCGGTGCCGGGACATACCCAGAA
>JAXDML010000005.1:0-19932 GCA_034666125.1 Candidatus Parcubacteria bacterium | reverse complement strand
TGGGTATGTCCCGGCACCGATCAGATTAAAGGGCCTCGGGTTTAGATTCGTTCAAAACAGAGAAAAGAGCTCGGTATACAAGGGCTTTTCTCTATCTTGACCAACACTTTAGTTTACTTAGGCCCAGATTTTGGGCGAGTGTGGGAGGGCTCGCCAGCGCCCTCCCTGATGTTGTTTATCCAGCTGGCGCTGGCCGCCGACGACCTAGCCCGGATCGGTGGTGTCGAGCGGCGCGGGCTGATTCTCGTCGAAGCGGTCCTGGTTGGACGCGGTCACGCGGCCGGCGACCTTGGCGCGCAGGCTGGCACTGGTCGGCGGCTGCATATTGGTGGTCTGATGATCGCGCATGGCAATCTCTCCTTATGTCGCTCGGGAATCGAGACAACTCGGTTAACATACCATGAGCTACCTGAATAGCAAGAGTCGTTAGGTCAATCTGGGGATAGCTAAGAACGGGCCTATAAGATGGGTATTTTAGCTGAGTTATGTTAAAATAGTCTTACTTTTATGGTAATTACCCATCATGGCGGGCAGTGCTTCAAGGTCACCTTGGGTGACCTGACGCTCGTCTTCGACCCGATAGCCAAGGGCGGCACGCTGCCGGCGGTCCGGTTCGGCGCGGATATCGCGCTGGTCTCCCGGAATCATCCGGACATGAACGGCGCGAACGAGGTCGCCTTCGGCGACAAGGAGCCGTTCGTGATATCGGGACCTGGCGAGTATGAGAAGGAAGGAGTCACTGTGCAGGGATTCCTGACCAAGAGCGAATACGGTCTCGCAAAAGGAGAGGTGCCGGCGATGAACACGGTCTATTCGGTGAAATTGGAAGGGATGACGCTCGTGCATCTCGGAGCGCTCTCGGAGGTCGAGCTTCCCTTGGCAGCGCGCGAGGGCATCGAGGAAGTGGATATTCTTTTCGTTCCCGTCGGGGGCGGCGGCGTCCTCGACGCTGCGGAAGCGTCGAAGCTTGCGACGTTCCTCGAGCCCAAGGTCGTTATTCCGATGCATTGGAGCGGCATGGGAGCGCCGAAGGCGCTGGAGGCCTTCCTCAAGGAGGAGGGCGGAGAGGCGGAGAAGGTCGATAAGTTGACTATCAAGAAAAAGGATGTTGCGGACAAAGATGGTGCTATAATCGTCATACGTGCCTGACCCGCTTATTTAACCTCTTGCCTATGCAGCGACACATCGAGAACCTCAAGGGAAAGCCGGAACACGTGCGGCATAAGATCGCGCTCGGAGCGTCTGCGGGCGTGACGGCGCTTGTCGCTGTCGTATGGTTCGCCGCGCATGCAGCGACCGGTTCCTTCGCCCTCTCGACTCCGCAGCCGACTCCGGAGGATCAGGCAGCGGCTGAGAACCTCGCGCAGGCAAAGACCGACTTCTCGCAGCTCGCCGGCGCGGTCGGCAGCGCCTTCGGCGCGACCTCGAGCGACCCGCAGCTCACCGTCGTCGATGACGGGGACACGAGGTCCTCGCTCGATGCCGCACCCGTGGAGAATCAGAACCAGACCGGCGCCACGTCCATACCTTTCTAGTTTCCATACAGATACCGCATGCCCAAGAAAGCCGTTCCAGCAGAAGAACCGATTCCGGTCGTCAACATCATTGACCAGTCCATCACGACCGAGATGCGCTCGTCGTACCTCGACTACGCGATGTCGGTCATCACGTCGCGCGCCCTGCCCGATGTGCGTGACGGCCTGAAGCCGGTACACCGCCGTATCCTCTACGCCATGGGGGAGGTCGGTCTCGGACCGACCGCGAAGACCCGGAAAAGCGCGACGGTGGTCGGCGAAGTGCTCGGCAAATACCACCCGCATGGCGACGCGTCCGTGTACGACGCGATGGTGAAGCTCGCGCAGGAGTTCACCACCCGCTATCCGCTCTTGCTCGGGCAGGGGAACTTCGGCTCGGTCGACGGCGACCCGGCCGCCGCAATGCGCTACACCGAGGCGAAGCTTTCGCGAATCGGTGCGGCGCTCTTGAATGATCTCGACAAGGAGACAGTGGAATGGGTCCCGAACTACGACGGCACGCACCAGGAGCCCTCGGTGCTGCCTGCGGCGGCACCGAACCTGCTTCTCAACGGCGGGCTCGGCATCGCCGTGGGCATGGCGACGAACATTCCGCCGCATAACCTCCGCGAGGTCGCGGACGCCGCGATCCATCTGATAGACAACGACGACGCTACGACCGAGGACCTGCTCAAGTTCGTGAAAGGTCCCGATTTCCCGCTCGGCGGCGTCGCCTTCAATTCGGCCGACATCAAGCACGCGTATACGACCGGAAAGGGCGGTGTGGTCGTGCGCGGTGAGGCTGAAGTGATCGAAGATAAGCGCGGCACGAACATCGTCATCACCAGCATCCCGTACCGCGTCAATAAGGCCGACCTCATCACCCGCATCGCGGACCTCGTGCGCGACAAGAAGCTCGAAGGCATCAAGGACCTGCGCGACGAGTCGACCGCGGACATCCGGGTCGTCGTGGAGCTGAAGGGCACAGCGCACCCGCAGTCCGTTTTGAACAACCTCTACAAGTACACAGAGCTCGAGAGCACGTTCCACTACAACATGCTCGCGCTGGTCGACGGCGTCCCTCAGACGCTCTCGCTCAAGGGCATGCTCGAGGAATACCTGAAGCACCGGAACATCGTAGTGAAGCGTCGGACGGAGTACGACCTCCGGAAGGCTGAGGAGCGCGAGCATATCCTCCTCGGGCTCTCGAAGGCCCTCGATCACATCGACGAGGTCATCAAGGTCATCAAGGCGTCGAAGGACGTGGCGACGGCAAGCGCAGCCCTCCAGAAGAAATTCGCCTTCTCGGAACGGCAGACGGCAGCCATCCTCGCGATGCGTCTCCAGACTCTCGCCGGCCTCGAGCGCAAGAAGATCGAGGACGAACTCACCGAGATACAGGAACTCATCAAGCGCCTCAAGAAGATACTCTCGAGCACGAAGACCATCCTGGCGGTCGTTCGCGAGGAACTGAGCGACCTCGCGGACAAGTACGCAGACGCACGCCGCACGAAGATCGTGAAGGGCGGCGTGAAGAACATCTCGGTCGAGGACCTGGTGCCGGACGAGGAGAGCATCCTCGTGCTTACCGCGGGCGGATACGTGAAGCGCACGAATCCGAGCGAATACAAGGCGCAGAAGCGGGGCGGGATCGGAGTCATCGACATGTCCACCAAGGAAGAGGACGTGGTCACGCACTTCGTGAAGGCGTCTGCGCACTCGGATCTCCTGTTCTTCACCGATTTCGGCAAGGCGTACCAGCTTAAGATGTACGAGCTTCCGGAAGGGAAGCGCGCGACGAAGGGCAAGAGCATCATGAACTTCCTGCAGGTCGCGAGCGAGGAGAAGGTGACGAGCGTGCTCGCGGTGCCCAAGGGCGCCGCGCGCGATGCGCTGTCGGTATTCTTCGTGACGGCCGAGGGCGTAGTGAAGAAGGTGAGCGCGCCGTCCTTTGCGGACGTGCGCCGTTCGGGCATCATCGCCATCAACCTGAAGGGCTCGGACAAGCTCGTCGCCGCGCACCTCGCTGCCGAAGGCGATAGCGTTTCAATAGTCACGAGCGAAGGCCAGAGCATCCGTTTCGATGAGGCCGACGCGCGCGCCATGGGGCGCACCGCAGCCGGCGTGCGCGGCATGAGCGTAAAGAAGGGCGACCGGGTGGTGTCCGCAGAGATGATTCCCGCGAATATGAACGGCAACTTCGCGCTCCTGGTTGTCATGAACAAGGGCTACGGCAAGAAGACGTCGCTTTCGGAATACAAGGTGCAGGGGCGCGGCGGCTCGGGCATCAAGACCGCGGAGGTGACCGCGAAGACCGGGAAGATCATCGGCGCGAAGGTGCTTACCGGCAGCGAAGAAACGGCGCAGGAGATCGTGGTCATCTCGAAGAAAGGGCAGGTCATCCGCGTATCAGCCGCCGAGATACCGAGCCTGTCGCGCGCGACTCAGGGCGTACGTATCATGAAGATGCGCGAGGGCGACTCTATCGCATCAATGGTCGCGCTCTAGGGTGCGGGGACAATGCCGCTTGGCGCCTTGGTTGGGGCAACGGGGCCGCCAAGCGGCATTGTCACAGCGGTCCTGTGCTATTTTAGTAAGCAATGCAGCACTTCTCGGAACCCAAGTCCAATGTCCTCCAGATGGGTCTCAAGGAGGGGATGAAAGTAGGCGAACTCGGTGCAGGTTCCGGGCACTACGCGCTCGCGGCGGCACACGTCGTCGGCGCGAGCGGGAAGGTCTATGCCGTGGACATCCAGGAGGACCTGCTCAAGCACGTGAAGGATCTGGCGCACCAACAGCACCTCAGGAACGTGGAGACCGTCTGGGGTAACGTGGAGAAGCCGGGAGGCACGAAGCTCCGCGACCGCGCCCTCGACGCGGCCATCCTCGCGAACACCCTCTTCCAGCTTGAGCATAAAGGGGATGCGGTCGCGGAGATCGACCGCATCCTTGCACCCGGCGGGAAGCTCCTCGTTATCGACTGGGCCGGAAGCTACGGCGGCATCGGGCCGAAGCCGGGCCACGTCGTGACCGAGCATGCGGCCGAGAAGCTGTTCATCGACGCGGGCTTCCACAAGACGAATGACTTCCGCGCGGGCGCCCATCATTACGCTATAGTGTTCTCAAAGCCCCAATAATCTTTTTATTATCTTTAGTATGGATTTCGACACCATCAAGCCCTTCCGCGTCATCGTGCTCGGCGTCTTCGCGCTCATCGCCGTCATCGGCCTCTTCATGTTCGCCCGCTTCAAGGGCTTCGATAACGGACAGGACGCGATCGGGGTCGTGACGATCTGGGGAACGCTCCCGGAGTCCGTCATCATCTCCCAGCTGGACGAGTTCCAGAAGAGCAATCCGGCATACGTGAACGTGTCATACGTGGAGCGGCCGCTGGCGACGTTCAGCGCGGACCTTGCCGAGGCTCTTGCGGTCGACGAAGGCCCGGAAATGATACTCATCTCGCAGGAGCAGATCGTCGCCGAAAGCAATAAGCTTTCGGTCATCCCGTACTCCACGGTATCGCAACGCGATTTCCGCGATATGTTCGTCCCTATCACGGAGATTTATCTCACCGATAAGGGTACGTACGGCATCCCGCTCGCCGTCGACCCTCTCGTCATGTATTACAATCGCGCGCTCCTGTCTTCAGCCGGCATCCCCCAGCCGCCATCGACCTGGGAAGCCGTCATCGGCATGTCCGACCGGCTGACGGTGCGTACCGCAGGACAGGTGACGCGGAGCCTGGTCGCCTTCGGCGAATACGACAACGTGCCGAACGCGCGCGCCATCCTCTCGCTCTTCCTGCTCCAGGCGGGCACGCCCATCAGCGAGACGCTGAACGGCAATCTCGTCTCCGCGCTCACGCGCGGACCCAACGTGGAAGGGACGACGGCCGCAGAGTCCGCGCTCTCCTTTTATACGCAGTTCTCGGACCCGGCAAAGACGGTCTATTCCTGGAATCGCGCGCTGCCGAACGCGCGCCAGGCCTTCCTCGCCGGCGATCTCGCACTGTACTTCGGATACGCGTCGGAGCTCCCGCAGATCTCTTCGGGGAATCCGAACCTGGACTTCGACATGGCTCCGATGCCGCAGCCATCCCGCAGCACGACCCGCTCCACGTACGGCCTCGCGTACGCCTTCGCCATCCCGAAAACTTCGAAGAACCCGAAGGGCGCGTATGCAACGGCCGTTGCGCTCACGGCGAAGGATGTCGAGCTCCGCGCGGCCAGCGCGCTCTCCATGGCGCCTGCTGCGCGCGCGGCGCTCATTCCCGCCAAGTCGGACCGCTTCCAGCCGGTCTACTTCCCGGAGGCTCTCGTGGCCCGCGGCTGGCTATCCCCATCGCCTTCGGTCACGGACTCCGTCTTTGCCGCTATGATTAGGGATATCACGAGCGGCCGCCGCAATGTGGGGCAAGCCCTCACGACTGCCAACGACGCCCTTAATTCCGCCCTATGAGCACCGTCCCTACCAAGCAGCTCCTCACAACCTTTGTTTTTGCACTTGTTATCTTCCTGATCCCGCTTGCCTTCGCATCGGCGCAAACTTGTACCGCCGATAACGCATCCACCGTCTGTACGGGCGGCAAAATATGCAAGGAAGGATCATGCCAAACTCCCGAAGCAGCGCCGACTGCCACCGGCGGCGGGTCTGCCGGAACTACGGGTAATTGCGGAACGACCTCAGGCACGCTCGTGAATCCGCTGAAGGTCTGTTCGCTCGAAGCGCTCCTGGACCTCGTGCTCGTCGCGGTCATACGGATCGGCACCATCGTGCTCATAATGATGCTCGTCTGGGTCGGATTCCTCTTCGTGACGGCGCGCGGGAACGAAGAGAAGCTCCGCGACGCCCGCAGGGCCTTCTTCTGGACCATCATCGGCGGGCTCATACTTCTCGGCGCCCGAGGGCTCTCCGCCGTCATCCAGTCGACGGCGAACACGCTCGGCCCTTAACTATGCCTATCTCCTCCATATCGCGGAAGCTCGCAGCGCCAGGCCTCGCAGCGCTTATCGCGCTTGCGCCCTTGTCAGTACTGGCCGCATCGACCTTCAAGCAGCTTGTCGACGGCCCGGTCGTTACTCTCGGGAATCTTCTCAGCACTCTCGTGTATGCCATCGCCTTCCTCATCTTCATGTTCGGCGTATTCAAGTACTTCTTCGTGAGCGGGGCGAATGCCGAGGAGAGTCGGCAGAAGGGGAAGCAACTCATGCTCTGGGGAGTGATCGCGCTTGCGGTCATGTTCGCCGTGTGGGGCATCGTGAAGGTCTTCCTATCGATTCTCCAGTCCTGGGCATAACCTGATTTGGACGCGACGCCCGTCCCTGCTACGCTTACTCTATGAATCTCATCACTATCGCCTACGCTCAGAGCGCGGATACGAATACCGCAACCGGGATCATAAACTGGTTCATCGGCCTCATTAATACGGCTCTGATCCCGCTTATCTTCGCCCTTGCGTTGCTGATGTTCCTGTTCGGCGTCTTCAAGTTCTTTTTCTCGACCGGAGCGAATGCCGAGGAGAGCCGGAAAGAGGGAAGGAAGTTCGTCATGTGGGGCATTCTCGCCTTCGCCGTCATGATCTGCATATGGGGACTGGTGAAACTTCTCATATTGACGGTACCCTCGCTTAACGATCAGACGCGCCCCAATCTCCCGTGCTTCAGCACCAACTGCAACTCGACCGGTTCTGGCAGTTCGGGGGGCTCCCCTATGTTCGGAGGGCCGGTCCCAACCCCGGGAGGAGTCCCTGTGCCCGATCCAGTGCCTGATCCCGGTCCTGGTCTTCCACCGATCTATTAACGGTTCGGAGCGGTGCAGCTGTCCCCACGCCTGGCGGAGGCGTATTGACGCGCTTTTATTACGGTTTATCCTTAGTACTGTACCTAACTGACCCATACCATCAACTTATGAAAAAGCTTGCCTATACCGCATTCGCCCTCGCCGTGCCCTTCTTCGCTGCCGCGCAGGAGAGCGTCGGTAGTGTACAGGACGCCGGGAGGTTCATCACCAATATCATCACGAACGTCGCCGTCCCGGTCATCTTCGCCCTCGCCTTCATCGTCTTCATCTGGGGCATCTTCCTCTACTTCATCGCCGGCGGCCACGACGAGGAGAAGCGCAAGAGCGGCAAGCAGCTCATGCTCTGGGGCATCCTCGGCTTCTTCATCATGGTGTCGGTCTGGGGCCTCGTGAACATCCTCGTGGGCTCGGCCCGCCTCAATAACGACGCCCCGTCGCAGCTGCCACGCGCGGTGGAAATCAACCGCTAAGCTTTCTCTCTCCACGGAACGCCGCGCTATCCAGTGCGGCGTTCTGCTATTATTAAGGTATGGGATCACAGCAACAACAGGAAGGCCTGGGAACATTCAATACCTTCATCGGGAAGGTACAGGAGCAGATACTGTCTCCCATCATTACGCTCATCGCCCTTGCGGCATTCCTGATCTTCCTCTGGGGACTGGTCGAATTCATCATGGGCGCAGGCGACGAGGAGAAGCGGCGTACGGGACGCAGCCACATGCTCTGGGGCATCCTCGGGCTCGTTATCATTTTCGGAGCCTATATCCTCACCACTATAATCGGCGCGACGGCGACCGGGCTGGTCGGTACGGGAACGTAACGGGATATATAAAAAAGCCGCCCGGGAACCGGACGGTCTTGTCCCCGACCCGGCTTTTAGCCGGGTCGGGGACATCACGTTGCGACCTAGCACCGTTGTCCGCGCAGCCTTGTTGTAGGCTCCGTGCTATTGCCGATGGAGGAAGCTCGTTACCGTGGCGACAGCGACGTTCCAGACAGTGCGCACGATGCCCTTGAGCAGAGGGTCCGTGAGGACGATCCACACCAGGAAAGCCGCAAGCAGCAGACAGGCCACCCATTTCAATATCTTGCTCATTGCCGGCCCTTTCCCCAGGGGTTGCTTTAGATTCCGCGGGCGGACGCCCGGGAAGAGTCTCAAATATTCTCCCGCTATATTATATAACAAAAAAGGCTCATAAGTCAAGTAGTGCTGGGGAGAGGACTCGAACCTCCACCCCCGAAGGGACCTGCTCCTAAGGCAGGCGCGGCTACCAATTACGCCACCCCAGCATGCATCAGGTGCTGCGTCCGCCCAGTAGGATTCGAACCTACGACCATCTCCTTAAGAGGGAGTTGCTCTACCAACTGAGCTATGGGCGGACGCAATAACCGATGGAATATGCAGGCCGTCCCGCAGGGACGGCGACACTTCGCATAGTAGAGGATGGCCGCCAATTATTCAACCCGGATAGCATCGTTCCGATGGTACACTCGGACGTATGGCGAAGATTTATCCGCATGCGTACCTGGGCGGCAGGGTCGTCCCGTTCGCCGACGCGAATCTGAGCATCGCGAGCTCGGCCGTCCTCTACGGGCTGAGCGTGTATAGCGTGGTGCCCGTCTTCAAGAACGGCGACGGCTTGTTCGCCTTCCGCATGAAGGAGCACGGGAGGCGCATCGCCGACTCCGCCCGCATCATCGGCATCGATACCTTCGAGTGGAGCGACGACGTCTTCCTTGCGGCCATGCGCGAGACCATCGCGGCCAACGAGGTCGACGAAGACGTGTTCGTGCGCGTGACCGCGCACGTGACCGAACTCGTACCGGGGACCCGGTCGCGGGGGATCGCGACCGACTTGAGCCTCTTTGTGTACCGAGCGGACTGCATCCTCCCGAAGGACGGCGCACGACTGAAGACGAGCGTCTGGCGCCGCGTTCCCGACTATGCCATACCGTCGCGCGCCAAGGTGAACGGCGCATACGTGAATTCGGTGCTGGCCCGGCAGGACGCCATCGACAGCGGGTACGACGACTGCGTCTTCCTCGACGTCGCGGGCCACGTCTCCGAGCTCTCGGCAGCGAACATCTTCCTGGTACGTGACGGCGTGCTCCATACCCCCGACACGGCGAGCGATATCCTCGAGGGCATCAGCCGTCGTACCGTGCTCGAGCTTGCGCGGGACATGGGCATCGAGGTGTGCGAACGTACTGTGGACCTTACCGAGCTCTACGTCGCCGACGAGGTATTCGCCTCGGGGACCTCGGCGTTCCTGACTCCGGTGGTGGAGATCGACAAGCGCGTCGTGAACAGCGGGAAGCCCGGACCGATAACCGAGAAGCTGCGCGAGAAGTACTTCGATCTCCTTCACGGGAAGGTGCCGGAGTACCGCCGCTACCTTACAAAGGTATAGGGATGGTGCCGGGGGTGGGAATCGAACCCACAAGACGTTTCCGTCCGGGGATTTTAAGTCCCCTATGTCTACCAATTCCATCACCCCGGCGTGTTCAGTCAGGAAGCTTGATTCGCGCTCCTTTCGCAAGCGTCTCTATCTGGCGTGTATGACGCGCTAATACGAGACCGCCCGCACCGTTCTCCATTACGAGCATATCGTACTTTCCCGCAATGGCATCAACGCTGACAACGTAGCCGTCGAGCTTTTCATCCATCGCTCTCACGGCATCTCCCAATTCCTCTACACGACCATTCAGGTGGATCATATGTCCCTCCAAATGACTCACACTTTCGTTCAAATCACTCACGCCGACTTCTACCCGAGCCATCCTCTCCTGCAGCCCATTCGTATTAGTTTCTATCCGGGCAACAGCGGTCGCAAGGGTCGCCATATCGCCCTTAGTCGCAAAAGCAGTCAGATCGCCTTTAGTCGCAAAAGCATTTAAATCCTTCTTCGTGGCAAAAGCAGTCAGATCGTCCTTCGTCGCGAAGACAGACTTTAGCTTGGTAATGTCTCGATCCGTGATCATAGGTCCATTGTAAACGGACTAGATATCCTAGGCCAAGTGGATACGGAACCCTGGAGGCCAGACATTCTAACTTCGCTCTATTATCCCTGCAGAACTATTTGAGGCCCAGACGGAAATCGCATCCGTGCATAGCGGGTTTGCAATCCGCCGCGTTTCTACTTCGCCACTGGGCCGTATGGCTATACTAGCGCGCACCGCTACCCCACGCCACAGGGGTCCGGGATATTACGATTCGGGTGCGATCGGACCTATCTCCTGACCGAGCTCCTCGAGGCGCTGCCGGTTGAGCTCGCCGTAGTCGAGCTCGAAAGTAATGTAGGGGAGCACGGCAAGTCGGGCGGTCTTCTTCAGGTCCTCGCGGAAGAGATCCTTGTGCCGCTTAAGGAATGCGAGTGCGTGCTCGGTCTCTTCGCTCGGGTACACGCTCACGAAAATGGTCACGTTCCTCCGGTTCTTGGAGAGCTCGGTTCGGGTCGGCGTGATGAGCGTATTGCGTCCGGCCTCGCGGGCGATGTACTTCGCCGCGAGCTCTGCCAGTATGTGCTCCTCGCGCTGGTCCTTGATGCTCATAGATTATGACCGGCCATCGGCCTATTTCTCGACCATACGGAACGTCTGCAGGGTGTCTCCCTGCGCGACGTCGGCCTTCGTCTCGACCTGAAGCCCGAATTCTCCCTCGCCCTTGATGACGGATACGTCTGCGCGCGCGACCTGGAGGTTCGTAAGGCGGCCCTGGCCGAGCGGGATGCCACGACGGTCTATCTTGACCTGGTCGCCGGGCGAAAGCTCGCCGGAGATCCACTTGGCGCCGAGTACGTGCTTGGCTCCGGCGACGCTGAAGGACTTGAGGACCTTCGCTTCGCCCAGGATCTCCTCGACGGTGATGCGGGGCGCGCGTTCGGCGACCAGCTCGTGGACGCGCTCCGCCAGCTCGTAGATGATGGTAAAGGACTCGATAAGCACGCCGGTGCGTTCGGCATAGTCGCGGGCCTGCGGATCGGTGCCGACATTGAAGCCGATAACGACGGCGTTGCCGGTCTGTGCGGACTTCACGTCGTTCTCGCCGACGGTACCGACGCCCTCTGAGAGAATGCGGATAGCGACGCGGTCATGCTCGACCTTCGCGAGCTCATGCTTGATGGCCTCGATGCTGCCGGTGACGTCGGCCTTGAGGATGAGGGGGAGGGCGGTCATCCCGGCGGCTGCGGCCTCGGGAGCGATGGCGGCGCTCCGTCCCTCCGCATCCGCATTCGTGAGCTTTTCCGCCTCCTTCTTGGTGGCGACCGCTACGAACGGCGTTCCTGCGGGCGGCAGCGCGCTCCAGCCGGACACGCTTACGGGCTGCGAAGGACCTGCCTCGGGGATGCGCTTGTTCGCGAAGTTCTCGATGAAGCGTACCGGTGCCATAGCGCTCCCGGCGACGACGAAGGAGCCGATCCTAAGCGTTCCTTCCTTGACGATAAGCGTCGCGGACATGCCGCGCTTCGCGTCCTGCGACGATTCGAGCACAAAGCCTTCGGCGGCTCCGTCGGGGTCAGCGGCAAGTTCCGCGAGGTCTGCGGTGAGCAATACGAGGTCAAGAAGCTCCGGCACGCCTTCGCCGGTCTTGCTCGACACGCCGGTGAAGGGGATGGAGCCGCCGAGCCCTTCGAGATAGATGGCGTGTTCGACTGCCGACATCTTCGCTTTCTCTATATCGGCACCGTTCTTGTCGATTTTCGTAAAGGCGACGACGAGCGGCGTCTTCGCCTCCTCGATGGCCTGGAACGCTTCGAGGGTCTGGGGCTTTACGCCTTCCTCGGCGGCGATGACGAGGATGGCAATGTCGGCAACAGCGGCTCCGCGGGCGCGCAGCGCCCGGAAGGCCTCGTGTCCGGGGGTGTCGAGGAAGGTGATGCGGCGCTCCTTGCCTTCGTGCTCGTGGACCGCCTCATACGCGGAGACATGCTGGGTGATGCCGCCGGCTTCGCCAGCGGTCACGTTCGCCTTCCGGATGTAGTCCAGAAGCGACGACTTACCATGGTCGATATGGCCCATGACGGCGACGATGGGCGGACGAGGGGAGCGTGCCATAAGGCCCCACTATGCCATATGACGAGCAAATTCACCATCGATGGCGCTTGCGCAGGCAACCGCGTCGGCGCATTGTATGCAGATGTCTCTCTTCGGAAGTTCTCGCACCTATCTCGACTGGGCATCGGGGGCACCGGTATCGCGCGACGCGCGTAAGGCGTTCGATGATGCGTTGAAGGAATTCGGCAATCCGTCGTCGCCGCATGAGGAAGGAGCGCGCGCGAAGCACGCGCTCGAGGACGCTCGTACGATCATCGCGCGGCTCGCGGAAGCAAAACCGGCGAGAGTGATCTTCACGTCAGGCGCGACCGAGGCGAACAACCTGGCGCTTGCGGGCTCGGTCATGAGAATGAAGGAAAACAGTCAGGACGGTATCCATGTCTTATATCTTCCAAGCGCGCATACGTCCGTGCGTGAGTCGCTCAAGTCTCTTGCGCGATGGGAAGTTGAAATCGAGCCGCTTAAAATTACGGACGGGAAGATCGACCTCACCCGCTTAAAAGAGCAGCTTCGTTCGGAAACGCGACTTGTCGTCATCGACGCGGTTTGCGGGGAAACGGGAACGCGGTGGAATACGCGAGGCGTCCGTAACGTGTTGAACGCGCATGCGGAAGGAAGCGGTGCGCAGCGTATCCTGCTGCACGTGGACGCAAGCCAGACGCCACCCGGGCTTCCCTGGAGCCTTACGCGTTTTTCTGCCGACATGCTTACGCTCGATGCGCAGAAGGTCGGCGGCATACGCGGCATAGGGGCACTCTGCACGCGTTCCCATGTACGCCTGTCTCCGCTAATGCACGGCGGCGGGCAGGAAGGGAGGCTGCGGCCGGGAACGGAACCTGTGGCGCTGGCCGCCGCATTCGCGGCGGCACTGACGGAGGCGGAACGAACGCGCGAGCCGTTCCTGGCGCATGCGCAACGCGCGCGCACCAGGCTTATCGGCACGCTTACCGATGCCATTCCCGGCATGACCGTGAACGAAGGCAGGGAAGGCGTCCCGCACATCCTGAACCTCTCATTCCCCGGACGCGACACCGACTACGCCGTCATGCTCCTCGACCGCGAGGGCTTCGCGGTTTCCACCAAGAGCGCCTGCGAAAGCGGTAGCGAGCAGGGTTCGCGCGCTGTCCTCGCGCTCACGAACGACGAGGCCAGTGCACGCTCGACCCTTCGAATTTCCTGGGGCATCTCCACCTCCTCGCGCGATCTCGACCGTTTTGCTCACGCGCTTATGCGCACCATTCGCTTCCTCGACGGCACTTCGGTATAATTAGCGTATGGATATCGAAGACCTCTCGAAAGCGCAGCTCCTCCTCCTGACCGTCCTGGTCAATTTCGTCGTGTCCATCGCGACCGGCGTACTCACCGTATCCTTTCTCGATCAGGCCCCGGCGAACATCACGCAGACCGTGAACCGCATCGTGGACCACACGGTCGAGACCATCTCTACGCCCATACAGGTCGCGACGACCGCCGTAAAGCCGACCCCGGCGGCGCCCTCGGGCGAGCAGCTCCTTACGACCGCCATCAGCGCGAGCGTGAATCGTACCGTGCTCATCCATAGGGGAGCGACGACGACCCCGGCGATCCTGTACGGCACGTACCTGCCGAAACAGCGGGCGGTCGCGACCGTGACGGGCGTGGCGACGCTTCCGAAGGAAGCCACCATCGTCTTCGCGAACGGCCAGTCAAGCGATGCGTCCCTCGTGAAGCAGGGAGGCGGGATCGCCATCTACGGCTTTTCGGACACGGCAGCCCTTCCTGACGCGCCCGCATCGAACTTCGTGTCCTTCGGCGACCTCAAGCCCGGACAGACCGCGATCGCCATCACGCGCGACAGCGCGGCACTTACCGGCATCGTCAGCAAGGTCGACAATTCGGGCATACTTACGAGCCTTGCGGGCATACCTCCGGGAGCGGCCGCAGTGAGCCTTTCCGGGGCCGTCATCGGCATCCAGGGGCTCACGGCCGGTCTCTTCATACCGACCGATTCGGTAACGGCCCTGCTTGCCGAGACGCCCTAATCCCGCATACTTACCCTATGCCACCTTTCAAGAATTTCACCACCAAAGCCAAGGAGGCCATCAAGCGCGCGCATGAGCTCGCCATCGAGCGCGGGCAGAACCACGTGAGTCCCTTGCACCTCCTCACTGCACTCGTCCACCAGGAGGAGAGCCTCGTTTTCTCCGTGCTCGATCGCATGGACATCGACGCCATCCTCCTCGCCGACACCCTGCTGGAAGCGCTCGAGGCGCCGGACTCGGCAAGCGTGCTCTCGCCCTCGTACAACCTGTACATCACCCCCGAGCTCGCCGAAGTCCTCGACGCCGCCGGGAAGATAGCCGCCGGGATGAACGACTCCTTCATCGGCTGCGAGCACCTGTTCATCGCCGTGCTCGACCACCCGGGACCCGCCGAGGACGCGCTCAGTCGTTTCCGCATCGAGAAGGAGGTGGTGCTCCAGGTCCTGAAGGAACTCAGGAACTCGCGCGACGGCTCGGCCGCCGAACCGAAGCGCTTCCGCGCGCTCGCGAAGTTCACGCGCAACCTCACGAAGCTCGCTCACGACAACGCGCTTGACCCGGTCATCGGCCGCGACCAGGAGATCAACCGCGTTATCCAGATACTCTCGCGTCGCACGAAGAACAACCCGGTGCTTATCGGCGAAGCCGGCGTCGGCAAGACCGCCATCGCCGAGGGTCTCGCGCAGCGCTTCGCGGTCGGCGACGTGCCCGAGTCCCTCAAGGGCAAGGAGCTTCTTTCGCTCGACCTCGGCCTCATGATCGCGGGCACGAAGTATCGCGGCGAGTTCGAGGAGCGGATGAAGAATGTCATGAAAGAGGTGGAGAAGGCCGAGGGCCGAGTCATCCTCTTCGTTGACGAGCTGCACACGCTCGTGGGAGCCGGCGCCGCCGAGGGAGCCATGGACGGCAGCAATCTGCTGAAACCCGCGCTCGCGCGCGGCGAGATCCGTATGATCGGGGCGACGACCCTGAAGGAATACCAGCAGCACATCGAGAAGGACGGGGCGCTCACGCGACGCTTCCAGCCGATCTTCGTGAACGAGCCCCCTATCGAGGATGCCGTCGCCATCCTGCGAGGACTGCGCGATAAGTACGAGCTCTTCCACGGCGTACGCATCACGGACGGAGCCATTGTCGCTGCGGTAGAACTGTCCTCCCGCTACATCACCGACCGTTTCCTGCCGGACAAGGCCGTCGACCTGATCGACGAGGCCGCGTCTGGGCTGCGCATCGCGCTCGAGAACAAGCCGCCCATCCTCGAGGAGACCGACCGGAAGATCCGCAGGCTCGAGATAGAAAGAGAAGCGCTGAAGAAGGACGATCAGAAGACCCTGTCGGGCCAGGAGCGCGAGAACGCCAAGGAGGTGCGCGAGCGCGTGAAGCAGATCGACAAGGAGATCGCCGACCTGCGCGAGAAGACGTCCGAGCTCGAGCTCAAATGGAAGAATGAGCGCGAGACCATCCAGGGCATCAGGAGCATCAAGGAGAGCCTCGAGAAGCTCCGCATCGAGGCCGACAACGCCGAGGCTGCCGGCGACCTCACGACCGCCGCCGAGATCCATTACGGCCGTATCCCGGCTGACGAGAAAGAGCTTGAGACCAAGACCAAGCGCCTGAAAACGCTTCAGAAGTCGCGCCGTATCCTCCACGAAGAGGTCACCGACCACGAGGTCGCGGGCGTCGTATCGCGCTGGACCGGCATCCCCGTCAACAAGATGATCGAGGAAGAGGCCGCGAAGCTCGCGCGCATGGAAGGCGAGCTTACGAGCGCCGTCGTCGGCCAGGACACGGCCATCAAGACCGTATCGGACGCAGTGAAGCGTTCGCGGGTCGGCATCGCGGACCCGAACCGTCCCATCGGCTCGTTCCTGTTCCTCGGCCCTACCGGCGTCGGCAAGACCGAACTTTCGAAACGGCTCGCCGAGTTCATGTTCAACGATCCGAACGCGCTCGTACGAGTCGACATGTCCGAATTCATGGAGCGGCATTCCGTCGCGAAGCTTATCGGCGCGCCGCCCGGGTACGTCGGATACGAGGAGTCGGGGTCGCTCACCGAGCGTATCCGCCACCGACCGTATGCCGTCGTGCTCTTCGACGAGATAGAAAAAGCGCATCCGGAAGTGTTCAATATCCTCCTCCAGGTCCTCGACGGCGGACACCTTACCGACGGCAAGGGACGCAAGGTGAACTTCAAGAACACCATCGTCATCCTGACGTCGAATATCGGCGCGGAGTTCATGGACCGGATGGCAAGCATCGGCTTTACGTCGGGTGCCGAGGCGGACGAATACGAGCGCATCAAGGAAAAGGTCTTGGGCGCGCTCAAGGACCACTTCCGTCCCGAATTCCTCAATCGCCTGGACGATATCGTCATGTTCGACGTGCTCTCCAAGGAGGCGCTCGCGAAGATCGTCGAGATACAGGTCGCGGACGTCATCGAGCGCCTGGCGACGAAGCGCATCACGCTTACGGTCACGCCCGAAGTGCGCGCGTGGCTCGCCGAGGTCGGGTATAACCCTCAGTATGGTGCGCGGCCACTCAAGCGCGCGATCCAGGACAAGATCCTTACGCCCATCGCCTCGTTCATGGTCGACCAGGGCATCATGGAGGGGGGCTCGGTCACGGTCGGCATGAAGAACGGGGAACCAACGTTCGAGGTGAAAAAGAACGCGCCGCGCAAGTCTCGAGCAAAAACGGCAGTGGCGGCCTAAGATGCTGCATTCCGTCCTGGTCGGGGCGACGGTGCGACATGCAATTTTAGGCCGCTTATTTGCCTGATTCCCGTTACTTTGCTAAATTGGCGGCATGTCACAGGTAAATCTGATCAAGCTGAAGAGCGCGTCCGGGCACGTCCTCTTCACGCGCAAGAACAAGAAGAAGGTCGAGCGGAAGCTCGAGATGAAGAAGTTCGATCCCACCACTCGCAAAAGGGAGATTTTCAAAGAGGTCAAGAAATAAGTGATTCATTAGACAAAAGACGCCGCCCTTCGGGCGGCGTCTTTTGCTATTTGGTGGGCTCTACTGATCACTTGCCATAGCAGCTTCGAGCATTGCCTTGTTGTATGAGTTAGTGTTCCTTATTTCTTCTAGGTCTGCTTTCGCGATATTTGAGACAACAATGTCGTGCTTCAAATCAGCATTCAGATTGTCGATCAGCCTAATTGTCTCGGCCATGTCGGCTGGACTTGCAGTGTCTAAAGCAAGAGTCTCGTATGAGTGACCTAATGCCGTGAAGTCCTGAGCAATCTTCCTCATGTGTTGTTTACCGCTGGCGCAACTCACTGTTGGTGACTCCCACTCGTATTCATACGTCGTGCAGTCAATTTCAGTCGCAAAACCTAAGATTTCGGTGCCTTGTTTAAGAAGGTTGGCCCCTAACTCGTCGAATGCAACCAAATCGTCGTCGCTCACATTCTCCACGTATTGCTCAGCCTGCTCTTGACTCATACCAGTGTCGGCAGCGAAATGCTTAGTAACGTCACCCTGACTAAACGTATAAGCCGATCCGCCTACGAGCAGTGTTATAACCGCGCCCGTCGCCCATCCTTTTACGTCCATAGTTCCGTTGGTTAGAGTTTAGCGCCCGTCACCGTACCGTGCCTCTTTAAGCGTCGGGGCATCCTTAGTCATAAGGATGAGCTTTCCTGCACGAAATGCAAGTTTTCTAAGTACAAACGGATTCGAGAGCACGTATCTCCTTATTGCGGGCCCACGAGGAATCGAACCTCGACTGGCGGTTTTGGAGACCGCCGTTCTACCATTAAACTATAGGCCCGTTCGTCCCCACCTTAGCATATTTCCCGAAGTTCGGAGTCGGTAAAATGACGTACAATGGACGTACGTATGCGGCCCCTCCGCCACTTCCTGCTGCTCGCCCTTTTCGTAAGCGTTCTTGCGCCATCCTTTGCCTATGCGCAGGAGAGGAGGTCTTTCATAGAGTCCATCGTCCCGCAGGTGGGCGCCTGTACCTGCCAGAACGTGTCGGTCGAGGGAAGTACAGCCATGTCGCCCTCTGCACCAAGCTGGGGCTGCATCCTCGACACCGTGCAGCGCGCCATCAATGCCCTCGTCTTCATCGGCGTCATCATTGTCATCCTTGCAATCGTGTACGCTGGCTTCCTGTTCATGACGGCAGGCGCGAACCCGAACGCCCGTACGCAAGGCAGGAACGTCATCGTGAATTCGATGGTGGCGCTCGCAGTCATCCTCCTCGCCTGGGTGACGGTCGATTTCATACTAAAGTTTGTCTATAAGCCGGAGGCGGTCATTTCGGGGAACGCTCGGCTCGGTCCCTGGAACGCCATCTGGTCGGCTGCTGAGGACAGCAAATGCTTGGTAGTGCGCGAACCGCAGCCGATCACGACGGGTCTCGTAGAGCTTGTTATGGGAATCACACCAGGATCGTCTTCTGGCGGCGAAGTTAGCGCAGGTAGTGGGGCGTTGTGCGCGGATTCTAATGCATTCTGCAGCGTACGGGTGCTCACGGCACAAGGTCTTACCGAACCGCAGGCACGGGTGATGTCTTGCATCGCCATGACTGAAAGTAGAGGTAATCACGCGATAGGGTTCGCTAAATGTAGAGTTAGGGGGCAGCTCGTAACATGCTCAACTCGCGCCTGCGGCTTGTTTCAACACCTAACTGCGGGATCCAATCAAATTTGGAACAATCCTCGCTACCACCGAGCTCCGTGTAGCACCAACGTTAATGATTGCCATAATGGCCAATGCAATCTGCAGACAACGATCATACTGTTTCAACAGCGTGGATACCAGCCATGGACTGGTCGTTGCGCAGACAGAGGGGGATGTGGAGATATCCCCTATGGACAGCCCTGGAACTCTGGGGCCGTTGCATGCGCGAATCGCTACGATCCAAACGGCACTACCCGTAGATAACTATGAAAAAGAAAATATTCTTACTACTCATACTCGGCGGCGTTCTCCTTCTTGGTCTTGCCCTGTATAGTTACTTCAAGGAACCCGCTAAGGAAATCCAAGAGGAACCAGGAGATCTCTTTCCTTCTTTGATTAGTACGAGTACTCCCGCTTTCGAAGCCGGAAAATACTCGTTTTTAGAAAGGGAAGACGCCAAAGAAGATCTATACAATCCCGGGTATTACCATATCGGGTATCAGCCGGAGTATAATCCAGATTCTCCGGGCCCACCGTATCTCATTACCTATACTAAGGAAACTGGTTATTTCAACATCGTTCTTTTGAGCGAACCGATCGGAGAAACGCGCCGCGCAGCAGAGCAATTTTTGAAGGCCCGATTAGGCCTTTCTGAAGACGAAATGTGCAGTATTAATTATTCGCTTGGGGCGCCCGTGTGGGTAAATAGTACGTTTGCGGGAGTTGAACTCGGCTTCAGTTTCTGTCCTGGTGCGGTGCCGTTGCCATAAGGTTATGCGTACACTTCTCCTCTCCCTCCTCCTCATCGCGACCCTCGTCCCGGCCCCTGCCCACGCGGGCTTCTTCGGACCGATCGTCCCGGTCGAGTGCAAATGCGACAGCGTGCCGGTCGTGGGGGCCACCGGTAGCAC
>JAXDML010000004.1:0-36119 GCA_034666125.1 Candidatus Parcubacteria bacterium | reverse complement strand
CTGAGGAGGAAGGCCATCATCCGGACATCACGCTTTCCTGGGGCAAGGTCGGCATATCCCTGTCCACGCACTCCGTGGGCGGGCTCTCGGAGAACGACTTTATCCTCGCGGCGAAGATCATTGAGCTGCAAAATTAAAAGAGGTATGGTATAACATCCCATACGGGCCGTTAGCTCAGTTGGTAGAGCATCTCATTTGCAATGAGAGGGTCGCAGGTTCGAATCCTGTACGGTCCACCGAAGAAAACGCAAAAGCGCTTCCGTCAGGAAGCGCTTTTGCTGATTGGTCGGGCCGCCGAGAATCGAACTCGGGTTATACGCACCCGAAGCGTACGTAATACCACTATACCACGGCCCGGTCGGGCTGCCGGGAATCGAACCCGGTCTACATCCACCCCATGGACGCGTACTACCGGTATACTACAGCCCGTTACAACCCATCTCATGAAAACGTCGGGTGCAGAGAGGATAGCATACTGCTTGTGGGCGATACAGGATTCGGACCTGTGACCTCACGCGTGTGAAGCGTGCGCTCTAACCAACTGAGCTAATCGCCCGCGTACTGAAGAAGATAGCAGACCTTATGAGAGCTGGGTAGTGTATCATCAAGCGACGCATGATCGAGAACGCGATCCTCTACATCCAGGCAATTATTGTCGCGTACGGCGCGTGGGGAGTCTTTCTCGCCACGTTGATAGAGGAGGTCGTGTCACCCATTCCTTCGGCGTTCGTCCCGCTCGCTTCCGGCTTCTTCCTCCTCTCTCAGACTCTTTCAGTTCCCGCGGCCATACTCAAATCGATCGGACTTATCGCCATTCCGGTCGCAATCGGAATCTGTATCGGCTCGGGCGTGGTATATGCGCTCGGCTATTACGGCGGGAAGCCCATCATAGAGAAATGCCAGCGCTGGCTCGGCATAACGTGGAAGGACATCGAGCGAATCGAGCGGCGGGTGATCCGCGGGAAACGCGATGAGATCACTCTTATCTTCCTCCGGCTCGTACCCATCATTCCGGGAGTGGCGCTCTCGGGGTTCTGCGGGGTCGTCCGCTATCCCCTCGGACGCTTCATGCTCACCACGTTCATAGGATCGGGGGTGCGCGCGGTCGCCTTGGCGCTTCTCGGCTGGCAGGCGGGCGAGTTCTATCTGAAATACCTCGAGGTCATCGAGCGCTTCGAAAAGCAGATTTTCGTGGCAGTTGCCGTGGTCCTCGTACTCCTTGGCCTTATCTATTACTTCTGGGTCAGGAAACGCAACCGACGGGCTTAGCCGACGCGCCCGCTATTTCCCCTGGCCGTAGTATTTCTTGAGCAAGGCGACATGCCCCTCGTATGTCGGCGAGCAATGAAAGCGTCCGTACTGATCATGGAAATAGAAGAGGCAATCGGTCTTCTTCGGATTGAGCGCGGCCACGACCGCTGCTATGGACGGGTTTGCGATGGGTCCCGGAGGAAGGCCCGCCTGGCGGTACGTATTGTATGAGCTGCGTATGTTCTTGTCGTCGGGTATGGGCGTTGGCCACCAGCCGCCTTTGCCGCCTGCGATGGTCGACTTGCTGTACTGCATCGTCGCGTCTATCTGTAGGTTCATGCCCTTGAACAGGCGGTTCCATATGACTCCAGAGATGAGCCGCATATCCTCCCATCCGCCGGCCTCCCGCTGAAGCAGAGAGGCGATCGTGATCGCGTCCTCGAGCGGTACCTGCGCCGCGGTCGTCGTGGAGTAGCGGGCTCGTATCTCGCTATCGAAGCGTTCATGCGTGATCCCGGCGACGTCTGCCGGAGCGGTCACTCCGACGAAATACGTTCCGGGAACGAAGAGGCCGTCCGAGAGTTCAGGCTCGAGCGCGCGCGATTGCTTCAGGAACTCCGCGCGCTGTTTCGATCCCCAGCCGAGCTTCGCGCCGAAGGACGCCGCGACTTCTTCGGCGCGTTGCCCCGGATACACGGTGACGAAGAGGTTGTTGATACCAGCCACGCCCGCCACTTGCCGGTAGAGCGGCGTATCGGAAATGAGAACGGCAAGCCAGCGGTATGCTGCCTCACCGAAATTCGCGGCGGCCGCAAGGCTCGTCGGCGCTACCGAAAGCAGCTCCTCGATCTGCGGGTCTTCGACGATGGTCTTCTGGTCCGGTCGGACGGTTACAGGGAATGCCCGCGCGGCGACGCTCACGCTCTCGTCTTTGAGGTCGGTCGCAAGAACGCTCGGAAGAGAGAAGAAGGCGAGCGCGATGACGAAGGCGGAACCGACGAGCGGCAGGTACGGTCGCCCGACCGAGCGCGGCTTGGTCATCTCGCGCCTGAGCGCCGCCTGGTACGTTCCCGATCGCAGAGGAGAGGAAAAGGCCTTACGGCGCGAAACGCCCGGGCGCGGGATGAGTGGCCTGCGCGGAGTATTCATGTCCGTATATTGTATCCGCCACTCGCGGGAATGAAAACCGCACCGGACTGATTGCGCAAGAGAGGCCGCTACGGCCTAAATATGCTACCGTTCCCGTATATGAAGCCGCATCCCGAACAGGAGACCCTTACCTTCCGCTTTACGTCGTGGGTCGGCTCCCGGGCTTCGCTCGTCCTTCACACGCTCATTTTCGCGGGCTTCTTCGCGCTCGTCGGCCTGGACATCCTCGAACTTGAGACGATGCTTCTCATTCTCACGACCATCGTCTCCCTCGAGGCCATCTATCTCGCCATCTTCATCCAGATGACCGTGAACTCGAACACCGAGAGTCTTCGCGAGGTCGAGGAGGATATCGACGAGATCCAAGAGGATATGGAAGAGATCGGCGAGGACATCGATGAGCTCCAGGAGGACGTGGAGGAGATGAGCGAGGACATCGAGGAGATGAACGAGGACGAGCTGCGCGACAAGGTGAAGGAGCAGCGCGTGGAGGCGAAGGATGACGCGGTCGTGCTCGAGCAGCTTACGAGGGACGTCGCGCGGGTGCTTGCGGACCTGGAGGCGATGAAGAAGGGGAAGTAGGGCGCCGCTTAAATTAAAAGGGAGGGCGCCGAAGCTAACCCTCCCAAGTCGTGCCGGCACTGCCGACCGGAACTCTATTGGCTCGAATTGCCCAGTCGAGCCGTTGACGCTCGGCGCCGCGCTGTTGATGTCGTTGCGATCGTCCTAGCGCGGCATGTAAGCCACGAAAACGATCAGCAACACGATGATCAGCAATTCGGGAAGCGTTAAGCCAAGAAAACGGTAGCGCATAGCTCATTCCTTCTCCGCGGAAACAATTGCACTTTAAGAGTAACAGCCTTGTTTTGAATGTCAATGATCGCGTGTCCTCGTTATAGTAGCCGTATGCCTGAACGGCTTAAGCTCGGTAAGCCTATAACCCCGCTCGTCGTAATGCAGCGTTTCGGCGAGGACCTCGCATGCGTGGATACGGCGACCCGCACGAAGTGCATCGCACGAACTCCGAACGGAACCTGTCCCGACGGTTATGAATCCTTATACGCATCAGCAGGACTCAAGGGTCACAACGGTCTCGACCTTATGGCATCCGAAAAGCAGCCCGTATACGCAGCAACCGACGGTACGGTCTATGAACTGGTTTCCGAGAAGGAGCGGGGAATCGGCGTTGAGATCGTTTCCAAGGAGTACTACGTACTAGACGGGGTCGCTAAGCCCTATTGCGTAAAGACAAGGTACTGGCATCTCCATTCATATACAGTCGAACCTGGTCAGAAGATATAAGGAGGGAGAGATTATCGGACTTGCGGACAACACGGGGCTTTCAGCCGGAACGCATCTGCATTTCGAACTGAAGCCCGTCAAAAGGCGGTTCCTAGGTGGTTTCCGCAACGTTTTCCAGAAGAACGGCTACTTCGGCGCCATCGTTCCGGAGCCGTACTTTAAGGACTGAGGACTCGATGGTACAATCTATCCATATGGTAGGGTCCACGGCCCGTGAGGGGTCTTTTTATACTCTATGGCGCTGACCGCGTACGCAGCGGAGGCAGCAGCTACTGCTGAGCATGCCGCCGAAGGCGGCGGTATTCACGTCGTACTCAAGGCCGAGACCATCGGTCACTTCCTCGGGCTTCCGATCACCAACAGCCTCCTGCTGACCTGGATCACCATGGCGGTGCTCGTTATCTTCGCATTCCTGTTGCGTCGGAAACTCGCGCTCATCCCGGGCAAACTCCAGGCGGGAGTGGAGTGGCTTTTCGAGGCGGTACTCAACTATATGTCCGAGACCCTTGAGAACGAAAAGCTCGCTCGGAAGTTCTTCCCGCTCGTGATGACGATCTTCCTCCTTGTCCTGCTGGGCAATGAATTGGCCTTCGTCCCGGGCGTCGGGTCGATCGGAGTGGGGGGCGAGCACGGGCTCGTGCCCCTGTTGCGCGCTCCCGCAGCGGACCTGAACTTCACGCTCGCGCTCGCCTTCATCTCCTTCTTCACGATCGAGATCACCAGCATCGCCGTGCTAGGTTTCTTGAAGTACGGCGGCAAATACGTTAATTTTAAGTCACCGGTAGGTTTCGCGGTCGGTCTCATCGAGATCGTATCGAACCTCGGCCGTGTCATCTCCTTCTCGTTCCGTCTCTTCGGCAACATCTTCGCCGGGGAAGTGATGATCGTCGTGGCGGCGTTCTTTCTCGCGTACCTGCTGCCGGTGCCGCTGATGGCCTTCGAGGTCTTCGTAGGCTTCATCCAAGCGGTGGTGTTCGCGATGCTGACGCTGTTCTTCATCAAGCTTGCGATCATGGATCCGCACGAGAGCCACTAGCGGGCTTTCGTGCGGCTCCGGGAGAGCCATTTATTAACTCACGGTACGTATACATGGAACTAGAAGCAGCAACACAGCTCGGCATGGCCCTTGCCGCAGGGCTCGGAGTCATCGGTCCGGGAATCGGTATCGGTCTGATCGGCGCAGGCGCCATGCAGGCCATCGGCCGCAATCCGGAAGCGTCCGGCAAGATCATCTCGAACATGATCCTCGCCATCGTCTTCACGGAGGCGCTTGGCATCCTCGCGCTCGTGGTCGCGTTCATCATTAAGTTCGTTTAGCAGCACTAACGTTTCGGCATGGAAGCACTCTTCGGCGCGTTCGGCATCGACTGGAAACTCCTCCTCGCGCAGGCGGTGAACTTCGGGGTGCTCTTCGTCGTGCTTACGTACCTTCTCTACAAGCCCGTGCTCAACACGCTTGAGAAGCGCAGGAACGTCGTGGCTCAGGGAGTGAAGGATGCGGAAGAGGCCGCGGAGAAGCTCGCCACTGCCGATGCGGAAGTAGCGGAGAAGGTACAGGGCGCGGAAACCGAAGCGCAGACGATCGTAGCCTCGGCTCGTGATGAAGCTGGTCAGGAACGTGCGCGCCTTCTCAAGGAGGCCGAGGAACGCGCGGCAGGCATAGCCGCGGACGCTGAGGCGCGGGCGAAGGAGACCGCAGCGCGGACTCTCCGCGAGAGCGAGAAGGAAATCGCGCGGCTTGCCATCCTCGCCGCTGAGAAGGCGATGCGGAAGGAAGCATAAAGACCATGGAAAAGGCATACGCAAAGGCAATCGATTCGCTTCTCGCAAGCGGGATGAAGGAGGAAGAGGTCTTCAGGAAGCTCCTCGCGCAGCTGAAGGAATCGGGACGCATGAAGCTCCTGCCGCAGCTCCTTCGGGAGCTCGAAACGCAGGCGAAGCGCAAGAGCGCACGCGGTCCCATGCTCGAGGTCGCGCTGCCTTCCGAAGCGAAGGGTGCCGAAGCCGCAGCGCAGAAGGAAGGAGTTTCCGCGAAGGCCGTCATGAATCCGGATCTCATCCGTGGATGGCGTCTTACGACCGCAGACACGCTCATCGACCGATCCGGCAAGCGGGCACTCATCGACCTATACCGCAAGGTCACGCATTAGATTATTAGGAACCAGCACATCATGGAAAGCATCATCAAACGCATCGAGAACGAGATCGCCGGCTTCACGCCCTCCGAGGGTACGGAGCGCGTGGGCACCGTCCGCGAGACCGGCGACGGCATCGCCGTCATCGACGGTCTCGAGGAGGCGTTCATGTCCGAGATGGTCGTGTTCGACCCGACCCACGACCGCACGCTCGAGGAGGCACTGAAGGACGCGTCTGTCGTGTACGGCCTCGTGCTCAACCTCGAGGAGGACGGTGTGCGCGTTACCATCCTGGGCGATGCGTCCCGGGTGTACGAAGGCATGCTGGTGCGCCGCCTCGGGCAGCTCCTTTCGGTGCCTGTCTCGGATGCGATGGTGGGACGGGTGGTGAACGCGCTCGGCGAGCCGGTGGACGGGAAGGGTCCTATCAAGGGAACCGTGCCTAAGCCGATCGAGCGCCAGGCGTACGGCGTCATCGACCGCGCGCCGGTGAATGTGCCTATCCATACGGGCATCAAGGCCATCGACGCGATGATCCCGATCGGCCGCGGACAGCGCGAGCTCATCATCGGCGATCGTGGGGTGGGCAAGACGGCCATCGCCATTGATACCATCCTGAACCAGAAGTCAGAGCCGGACGAGTCGCGCCCCATCTGCATCTATGTCGCCATCGGCCAGAAGGAGTCGAAGACCGCGAAGATCGTCGCCGAGCTCGAAGAGAAAGGCGCTATGGCGTATACCATCGTCGTGACCGCGCCGGCGTCAGCGCCTGCAGCGCTCCAGTTCCTGGCACCCTTCGCAGGCGCTACCATCGGCGAGCACTTCATGGATGCCGGCAAGGATGCTCTCGTTGTGTATGACGATCTTTCGAAACAGGCGGTCGCGTACCGTCAGCTCTCCCTGCTTCTTCGGCGTCCTCCGGGCCGCGAGGCGTACCCAGGCGATATCTTCTATCTGCACTCCCGTCTCCTCGAGCGCGCCGCGAAGCTTTCCAAGGAGAAGGGCGGCGGCTCGCTGACAGCTCTCCCGATCATCGAGACTCAGGAAGGCGACGTGTCGGCGTACATCCCGACGAACGTGATCTCCATCACTGACGGACAGATATACCTCCTTGCCGACCTCTTCAACAAGGGCATGCGCCCGGCCATCGATGTGGGCATTTCGGTCTCGCGCGTGGGTTCCGCTGCGCAGACCAGGGCCATGAAAAAGGTGTCGGGCAAGATCAAGCTCGAACTCGCGCAGTTCCGCGAACTCGAAGCCTTCATGCAGTTCTCCTCGGACCTCGACGAGAACACCAAGAAGCAGATCGACGCCGGACGCCGCATGACGGAGGTGCTGAAGCAGAATGTGGGCGAGCCGATCCCGTTCGAGATGGAAGCGGCTATCATCTTCGCGGCCACGAACGGATACTTCGACGGCTACGCTCCCGAGGATACTGCCCAGGCGCAGCGCGCGCTCCAGGATTTCCTCGGCCGCGAAGGCGGGAAGGTGCTCGGAAAGATCCGCGACTCACGCAGCATCGAAGAGGATACGGAAAAGGAGCTGCGGAGCGTTCTCGACACGTTCGCGAAGCGCGCGGCGAAATAACGACATGGCGTTGAAGGACATCAAGACGAAGATCGGGGCCACCAAGCGCATGCATACGGTCACGCGTGCCATGGAGGCGGTGTCGGCCGTGAAGATGCGCAAGACCCAGGGCAAGGCCTTCGAAGGACGCCCGTACGCACGTGCGGCGCTTTCGGTGCTCACCCGCCTCACCGGGAGCAAAGGCCTTTCGCAGGACCCGCTCGCTATCGTGCGTCCGGTGAAGAAGACCGCGCTCGTCGTTATCACGAGCGACAAGGGGCTCGCGGGAGCGCTCAACAGCGGCGTCATCAGGGCGGCGGAGCTGGCGTTGCGCGGGCGTTCCGCCAAGGACGTGCTCGTGTACGCCATCGGCCGCAA
This sequence comes from Candidatus Parcubacteria bacterium, assembly GCA_034666125.1. Lineage (GTDB taxonomy): Bacteria > Patescibacteriota > Minisyncoccia > Phycocordibacterales > Phycocordibacteraceae > C7867-001. The sequence goes on along the minus strand of JAXDML010000004.1, from coordinate 28,338 downwards.
GGGCGAGGAATACTTCCGCCGACGCGACTATCGGATCCTTCGCTCCGAGGAGAACAAGAGCGACGACGTATCGCTCCCGCTCATGGAGGAGTTCGCGAACGAGCTCTCCAACGGATTCCGGAACGGGGAGTTCGATGAGGTCGTCTGCGTGTACAGCAACTTCCGCTCGACCTTCGAGCAGGTGTCGACCGCGCGCACGCTCCTGCCGCTCACCCTCGACACCCTTGCGGAGCTCGTGCGGGACATCCGTCCGGCGAAGGGTAAGTGGAGCGACGAGCCGCTCCTCGAGGCTCCCTCAAGCTACGATACCGATGCGGAAGCGGGAGCGCGCCACGACGTGCTCGAGGTACTCGTGCCGCGTCTGGTCGCCGTCTCCCTCTACTACATGCTGCTCGAGGCGAAGGCATCCGAGCACTCGGCACGCATGGTCGCCATGAAGAGTGCTTCGGACAAGTCGAAGGAGGTCGCCCGGGACCTTACCCGCGTGTACAACAAGGTCCGTCAGGCAGCTATCACGCGCGAGGTGTCGGAGATTGTGGGCGGGAGGGAAGCATTAGCAACGTAATTTTAGTACTAACCATAAGCGTATGAACACGGGAACCATCACAGAAGTCATCGGGCCGGTCGTCGACGTTCACTTTCCGGAGGACCGTCCGGCGATCCAGGACGCGCTCGTCATCGAGGGCAACGACAGCCACGGCGTCATCACGCTCGAGGTTGCGTCGCATCTCGGCCTTGACCGGGTTCGCACCATCGCCATGACCGAGACTGCCGGTCTTTCGCGCGGCGAGAAGGCCGCGTCGACCGGCGGCCCCATCTCCGTTCCCGTGGGCACTGAAGCGCTCGGACGTCTCTTCAACGTGCTCGGCGAGACCATCGATGGCAAGGACCCGATTCCGGCTTCATCGAAGCGTCTTCCCATCCACCGCCAGCCGCCTTCCTTTGAGGAACAGACCACCAAGGCCGAGATCTTCGAGACCGGCATCAAAGCCATCGACCTCATCACGCCGTTCCTGAAGGGCGGCAAGGCCGGACTCTTCGGAGGCGCGGGACTCGGCAAGACGGTCATCATCCAGGAGCTCATCCACAACGTGGCGTCGCACCACGGCGGATACTCGGTGTTCGCTGGCGTGGGCGAGCGCGTGCGCGAGGGTAACGACCTGTACCACGAGATGGCCGAGTCGGGCGTGCTCGACAAGACCGCCATGGTATTCGGGCAGATGAACGAGGTTCCCGGTGCTCGTGCGCGCGTGGCGCTCACCGGACTTACCCAGGCCGAATACTTCCGCGACGAGGGCGGCAAGGACGTGCTCTTCTTCATGGACAACGTCTTCCGTTTCATCCAGGCGGGCTCGGAGGTGTCATCTCTTCTCGGCCGCGTGCCGAGCGCCGTGGGATACCAGCCGACGCTCGCTGAAGAGATGGGCAAGCTCCAGGAGCGCATTACCTCAACTAAGAAAGGCTCGATTACGTCCGTGCAGGCCGTGTACGTGCCTGCCGACGACCTTACGGACCCGGCTCCTGCTACGACGTTCGCGCACCTCGACGGTACGGTGGTGCTCTCGCGTCAGCTGCAGTCCCTCGGCATCTACCCGGCCATCGATCCGCTTGAGTCGAATTCGACCGCGCTTACCCCGCTCGTCGCAGGCGACGAGCACTACCGAGTCGCCAACAAAGTGAAGCAGGTGCTCCAGCGGTATAAGGACCTCCAGGACATCATCGCCATTCTCGGCATCGAGGAACTCTCGGAAGAGGACAAGACGGTGGTGTACCGCGCCCGCAAGATCCAGCGATTCCTTTCGCAGCCGTTCTCGGTGGCGGAGCAGTTCACCGGCAGCAAGGGCCAGTACGTGTCCCGCGAGGAGACCATCCGCGGCTTCGGAGAGATCGTCGACGGAAAGCACGACTACAAGCCAGAATCCGCGTTCTACATGAAGGGCACCATCGACCAGGTTACGGCCTAACCATGGCTAAGACATTCCATCTGACGATCGCGAAAGTCGGAGAGAACCTCTTCGACGGTGAAGCCCTTTCCGCAACCTTCCCGGGAGCAGAGGGGGTATTTACCGTACTCGCGAATCACGAACCGTTCGTATGCGCGTTGAGGGAAGGCCCGATCGTGATCATCGCTGCGGACGGACAGGCGCAACGCATCGAGAACGACGGTGCGGGCGTCGCTGAGGTATCGAAGAATCAGGCGACAGTGCTGCTTTAGCCCTGTCCACGTCGAATACTTGTATACTTGGCGCATGAATTTGCATGACCTGGAAGAGGAGGCGCTGAAACTTAAAAAGGAGTACGAAAAATTCGAGAATAGAGAGTCCTTTCGACCCTGGGGAGTTGAAGAGATATACGAGTCTATGGTATCCGACGTCGGAGATCTGGGACGCCTGGTCCTCGCAAAGCAGGGCTTCAGGGATATGCCTGATCTGGAGAAGAATCTCGCGCATGAACTCGCTGAGATCCTGTGGGCCACACTTATCCTGGCCAAGACGTATGATGTTGACCTCGAAAAGGCTTTTATGGATGAGGTGGCTAATAGAAAGGCGAGCTTGGGCGGTCGCGACTAAGGTTTCGCTATCACCTCTAAGCGGGGCGCTTCTTGCCCTCGGCCGAATAGAGGCTGAAAAGTGCCAGTAGAAGACTCACGGTCAGCGGTCCCAGGAAGACGCCCGCAGGACCGAAGAAGGCGAGTCCGCCGAGCACCGAGAGGAGGATCGCAAACTGCGGCATCTCAAGGCCGCGCTTCATAAGGTACGGACCGAGCACGTTATCGATGAGCCCGACCGCTATGCCCCAGACAAGGAGGCCGAGCGTCGCGGTCAGAGGTGCCGTGAAGAATAGGTAGAGGATCGCGGGCGCGATCACGAGCGTCGTGCCGATGCCGGGAACCAGGCCCGCGATGCTCGTCATGAGTCCCCAAAGGAGTGGGTTCGGTATGCCGAAGATGGCGAAGCCGATCGAGGCCGCGATGCCCTGCAGTACGGCGATCACGAGCTTGCCCCGAACAACCGAATTCACGGTGAGCGTGAGCCGGTCGAGCACATGCTCATCGTCCGCGTCCTTAAGCGGGGAGATCTTCAGAATGCCTGCGCGGATGCGCGGGCCGTCCTTAAGGAATACGAAGAGGCCGATGAGGAATATGAACAGATCGAGCACGAAGCCCAGGATGCTTGAGAAAGCGGCGCCCACATGCGCGAGGATCCAGGAGAATCCCTGATTCGCATACCGGTTCAGATCGGAACCGGCCGAGCTCGCGAGTGTAGAGGAGCCGGGGATATACGGATTGAGCGCTTCGCCCGCACGTACGATGGCCTGCTGCGTGTTTGCGAGCCCCGGTCCCTGGGTGAGGGACACGTAGCTCCGCTCGACCTCGCCGAACATAAGCACTCCCACCAGGAAGAGCGGGGCAAGCAGGCAGATCGCGGAAACGACGATAGTCGCGAGCGCTGCAAGCCCGCGCCAGGTTCCCGTCTTTCGGCAGATCAGCTTGAAGATGGGCTGGAGGGCGACCGCGAATATGGCGGCGAGCGCGATCGGTATCAGGAAAGGCTTGAATATGAAGAACGAGAGGCCGGCGGCGATCGCAAGGAGCGCGAACAGGACGTGCGACTGCAGACGTTCGGCGGATGAGGATTGCATAGAGCAAGTATACAGCAAATACGGGCTGGTTATGGTATCATCGGCTTATATGGGTATACAGAATTTCATACTCGGACAGGCCATGAAGTGGAAGTTGAAGGACGTGCCGGAGGCGCAGCGCGAGCAGATCATGGAGCTCGTGAAGAAGGATCCGGAACTCTTCAAGCAGATCGGCGAGGAGGTGGACCGGAGGGTGAAAGGGGGCGAGCCGCAAATGAAGGCGACGATGGCAGTGATGAAGAAGTATGGCCCTCGGCTAGCGGCACTAAGGCAAGGATAATGGCAAAGAAGATATTCATCCTGATGGGGAATCCGGACAAGGTCGAAACCCTCTCGAACGGGTTCGCCGACGTGTACGAGCGTGAGGCGCGTGCGGCCGGACACGAAGTCCGTCGCACGAATCTTGGCGATCTCGCTTTCGACCCGATCCTCCATAAGGGGTACAAGGTCATCCAGGAGCTCGAGCCGGATGTGAAGAAAGTCCAGGAGGATATGAAGTGGGCGGATCACTTCGTGCTCATCTATCCGCTCTGGTGGGCGGGCATGCCCGCGCTCCTCAAGGGGCTTTTCGACCGCATGTGGATCCCCCGCTTTGCCTTTCATTTCTGGGAGAACGGGCTGGGATGGGACAAGCTCTTGAAAGGAAAGACCGCGCGCGTCGTCATCCTCTCCAAAAACTGGCCAATCATAGAGCGGTTCCTCTTCGGCGACTTCAAGAACGAGGTGGGAAGGGCGCTCCTCGGCTTCGCGGGCTACAAGGTACGCATCACGGAGGTAGGACATTCCGAGGGCCTTTCCGAATCGAGTAAGGACTCCTGGGAAGAGAAGATCTCCGCATTGGCGCGGAAGGGCGCTTAGTCATGTTGAAGATCGGTATCGTGGGGCTCCCCAACGTCGGCAAGTCGACGCTTTTTAATGCACTGACCCGCCAGGCCGTGCCTGCCGAGAATTACCCGTTCTGCACCATCGATCCATCGGTGGGCGTGGTCGGCGTGCCGGACGAACGGCTCGATAAGCTCGCAGCGCTCTCGAATTCCGAGAAGACCGTGCCTGCAGCCATAGAGTTCGTGGACATCGCTGGGCTCGTGAAAGGGGCGAGCGAGGGCGAGGGCCTCGGCAATCAGTTCCTGTCGCATATCCGCGAAGTGGATGCGATCCTGCAGATGGTGCGGTTCTTCGACGATCCGGACATCACGCACGTGCACGGGGACGTGGACCCGGTACGGGACATCGAGGTCATCAATCTGGAGCTCATCCTCGCGGACACGCAGTCGGTAAAGAAACGCCGTGAAAGCCTGGCGCGAGACGTTAAAGCGGGCTCGAAGGAGGCTATCGCCGAGGAGGCAATTCTTTTAAGGGTCGAGCAGGCGCTCGGCGAAGGACGGCTCGCACGCAGCCTCGGACTTACTCCCGATGAAGCCAAGACCATTAAGTCGCTGAACCTCCTCACCCTGAAGCCCATCCTCTATTCGCTCAACGGCAAGACCGGCGGCCACAATCTGGACGAGGTAAAGGACGGCCGGGCTGCCGCAGCGCGTACGCTCATCGAATCGCTCGGCTCGCTGTACGTGCACGTGGATGCGGCGACCGAACGCGACCTGAACGATGTGGCCGAGGATGACAAGGCGATGTTCCGCTCGGAACTCGGCGTGCAGGTCGATGGACTCGATGCGCTCATCCGCGCCAGCTACCGCGCGCTCGGGCTTATCACGTTCTTCACCACTGGACCGAAGGAGAGTCGTGCGTGGACGGTTGCGGAAGGCGCGAGCGCTCCGGAGGCCGGAGCCGCGATCCATAACGACTTCAAGGAGAAGTTCATCCGCGCGGAGGTGATCCAATGGAACAAATTGCTCGACGACAGTTCGTGGAGCTCGGCGCGCGACAAGGGAGATATCCGTACGGAAGGCAAGACGTACATCGTTCAGGACGGGGATGTGATGGTCTTCCTCCATTCGTAACGGAAGGTTTGCGTTTGCTATACTTAACAGCCTATGGACACCGCACCACAAGCCCCCGCAGCCGTTACCAGTAAGGCCACGCCGCTCGATTTCTTCCTGTGGCTCGGCGCGCTCGTCTGCCTCTACAGCAGCGTCATCGCAATCATCACGCTCCTGTTCGAGTACATAAATCACGTCTTTCCGGACCCGCTCGCGTACCATGCGGACGCGTACAGCGGCTCCATCCGCGTCGCCATGGCGACGCTTATAGTGCTCGCTCCCATCGGAATATTCCTTCTCCGTACCATCCGCCTCGGGGTGATGCGCGAGCCGGCCAAGGCGCAGATATGGGTGCGTCGATGGGCGCTTATCCTCACCATTTTCGTCGCGGTCGCTATGGGTGCCATCGACCTCATCACCCTCATCACCACGTTCCTCGGCGGAGAGATCACGATGCGCTTCATCCTGAAGGTCTTCGTGGTGCTCGTGGTCTCGCTCTTCGTCGGTGCCCACTATATCGCGGACTTCCGGGGCTACTGGGTTACGCATCCGAGACGCGCGGCGCTCGTGGGAGCTAAGGCCGGCATCCTGGCGTTTATCGTCGTCGTAGCAGGATTCTTCATCATCGGCACCCCGAGCGAGATGCGGCTTATGCGCTTCGATGAGCAGAAGGTTTCGGATCTCCAGGGAATCCAATGGCAGGTGCTCGACTACTGGCAGAGCAAACAGAAACTTCCCACATCACTTGCCGGCCTGAGCGATCCGTTGAGCGGGAGCATAGTGCCGGTCGATCCCGAGTCCAATGAACCGTATCGCTATGAGGCGACGGGGAAGAGTTCCTTCAGGCTCTGCGCGACGTTCAACCAGTCGAGTCCGGATACCGCAGGCAAAGGAGCCTATCCGTCGATGGGTTATGGGGAGGGTATGGATATGAGCTATCCGAGCATGCCGGCGAATGAGAACTGGAGCCACGAAGCGGGCGAGACGTGCTTTGAGAGGACCATCGACCCGGAACGCTACCCGCCGTACCCGAAGCCGCTCTAACGCCTCATGGCGAAGCAGTCGTATCCGCATAAGGAGATAGAGAAAAAGGCCCAGGAGAAGTGGGAGACTCTTTCCCTGCACGTTACGGACCTCGAGGCCAACGACCCGTACTACGCGCTCTTCGAGTTCCCGTACCCGTCCGGCGACCTCCATATCGGTCACTGGTACGCCTTCGCGGTAACGGACATCTTCGCCCGCTTCAAGCGCGCACAGGGAAAGAATGTGCTGTTCCCGATAGGCTTCGATGCCTTCGGCCTTCCGGCCGAGAACGCCGCCATCAAGAACGGCGCGGATCCGGCCGCATGGACCCTCGCGAACATGGACCGGATGCGCACGCAGCTCAAGAGCATGGGCGCGTCCTTCGATTGGTCCAAGGAGGTAGCGACCTGTTCCCCCGACTACTACCGCTGGACCCAGTGGCTGTTTACGAAGCTCTTCGAGAAAGGTCTCGCGTATCGCGCGGAGGCTTCGGTGAAATGGTGCCCGAAAGACCAGACCGTGCTCGCGAACGAACAGGTCGTCGATGGGCATTGCGAGCGATGCGGCACAGCGGTAATCGAAAAGCGTCTTACGCAGTGGTTCCTCAAGATCACCGACTATGCCGAACGGCTTCTCCAGGACCTCGAGCCCCTGCCATGGCGCCAGGATATCAAGGAGGCGCAGCGCGCATGGATAGGCAAGTCGGAGGGTGCGCGGCTTTCCTTTTCGTTCTCGGCGGGCCAAAAGGCCGAGGTATTCACTACCCGGCCGGATACTATCTACGGTGCGACGTACGTCGTGCTCGCACCCGAACACTCGCTTATAGACGAACTTCTTGAGACTGTTCCGAATTCGATCGAGGTACGCGAATACCTCAAACTCACGGCCCGTAAGACCGAGCGCGAACGTTCCGAGAACAAGGAGAAGACCGGCGTGCGGCTCGAAGGCGTAACAGCCACGAACCCGGCCACAAAAGAAGAGATACCGGTTTATGTCGCCGATTATGTACTCGGCTCGTACGGTACCGGAGCGGTGATGGGCGTGCCCGGGCACGATGAACGGGATTTCGAGTTCTCGAAGAAGTATGACCTTCCGATACCCCAGGTCATCGCGCCCCCGTTCAAGCAGACGACCGAACCGGGCATATTCCGCGAGAACGAGCCGGTATTTGTGAACGACGGGGTTATCACGCTCGTGAAGCATTGGAAGGACGATACGTTCCTTGCGCTTAAGTGGAAGAAGGTGGACTGGGGCACGCTCCTTACCGGCGTTGTCGACGAGGGATTCACTCCGGAAGAAACGGTGCTCAAGGAAATCCGGGAGGAGACCGGATATATGAATGCCAAGGCGGTGCGCTCACTCGGCGTCGTGGACGGCCTCTTCTACCACGTGCCGAAGGCGATCAACAAGCATGTACACGGTCACATTTTCTATGCGGAGCTCACCGATGACACGCGTGAAGCGATCGATCCCGAAGAGGGTGCCAAGCACGACATCGTTTGGCTCACGAAAGAGGAGCTGAAGGATTTTCTTACGCCCGATACGCACCAGTACGCGCTCCGTACCTTCGTTCAGGGATATACGCCGTATGGCGGAAGCGGTTCCCTTATCGATTCCGGTCCGTTCACCGGCCGCGACAGCGAGGAGGTCACGTGGGAGATCGCGGAAAGCGTGGGAGGCATCCGCGAGACCCAGTACCGCATGCGCGACTGGGGCGTATCCCGTCAAAGATACTGGGGATGCCCGATACCGATCGTCTATGATCCGGACGGGAAAGCGCATCCGGTCCCGCCCGAACACCTCCCGTGGCTTTTGCCGACGGACGTGGACTTCACGCCGACTGGGGAAGCCTCACCGCTCGCGTCCTCAGAGGAGCTGCGCGAACGCGTGGAGCGGCTCTTCGGAAAAGGGTGGACGCCGGAGTTCGACACGCTCGACACCTTCGTGGATTCCTCGTGGTACTTCACCCGCTACCTGGACTCCAAGAACGACTTGCAGTTCTCCGACCCGGAACTCATGAAGAAATGGCTTCCGGTCGACCGCTATTCGGGAGGTTCTGAGCATACGACGATGCATCTGTTGTACTCACGGTTCTTTTATAAAGCGATGTTCGACCTCGGCTTGGTGCCTACGAAAGAGCCCTTCAACGAGCGCTTCAACCGAGGCCTCATCCTCGGCCCCGACGGGGCGAAGATGTCGAAGTCGAAAGGGAATGTCATAAATCCCGATGATGCCGTGCAGCAATACGGCGCCGATGCTATCCGCGTGTATCTCGCCTTCATCGGCCCGTACAGCGAGCCGGGGCATTATCCCTGGAAGCCCGAGAGCCTCGCTTCGATACGCCGGTTCCTTGACCGCATATATGCGCTTTCCGGAAAAGTAGTCGATGCGGAGCGAACGGGGTCCGAGATGCGCGCGCTCGCGTCAGCAGCTCATAGGGTGGCATCCGACCTCGAACGCTTCAAGACGAATACTGCTGTTTCAGCCCTGATGATCCTCCTGAATGCGTTCGAGGATGAAGAGTCACCCTCGAAAGAGTCCTTCAACGATCTTCTCGTGCTTCTCGCGCCCTTTGCACCGCATCTTGCCGAACATCTCTACGAAACCTTGGGGGGGGAGGGAAGCATTCATCAGCAGTCCTGGCCTGAGTTTGATCCGTCGCTTCTGGTGAAGGAAACGGTCGTCATCGGCGTCCAGGTTGCCGGAAAGACCCGGGGAAGCATCGAAATAGCTCCGGAAGCGAGCCAGGAAGAGGCGGTTGCGGCAGCCATGGAACTTCCGAAGGTAGCCGGAGCCTTTCCGGGAGGAAAGCCGGGCAAGGTCATCTATAAGCCGGGCAGAATCCTCAATCTGGTGCCCTAGCAGGCCTTAGAATCCTTGGACAAAGCTGTGGATTAGTGTTCTAATTATGAACAGAATATGGCTTATTTATTACGTATTTTCGTTGCCGAGCACCTGAAAAACGGGTGAAAATGCTTGACAGCGAGACCCTGGACTGATAGGCTACTTGAGTAGTGGCGCCGTAAGGCGCCATTGCGCTTATGCGTTTTCTCATAACAGCCCTGGTGGGCTTTCTCGTTTTGCCGGTAGGCGTCATCGCCCCGAACACGGCTGAAGCGGCTCAAACCGCTCTCACGCCGGGTATGGGGATCGAAGCTCTCGTAGCTCCGGGCGTCCGCGCGAAGGTACAGCCTGTACCCTTCACGGCCAAGCTCACCGCATATAACGCCGTGCCTGGACAGACGGACGCAACCCCGTTTGTCACGGCCGCCGGCGCGTTCTCGAACCCGGAAGTCGTTGCAGCGCGGTCAAGCGACCTCGCAGCGAAGCTTCCCTACGGCACGATCATCAAGATCGAGCGCACGCAGGCGGACACGCCGTCCTGCAGGTTCAGTTCGGTAGAGGGACAGATCGGCTATCGCGTTATCGCGGACGCCATGAATCCCCGCATCTCCAACACCGTCGACTTGCTCCTTAACCAGAACAAGAAGGTGTGGGTGGATGGCCGGATGGTGAATCCCGCGCTTGCCGTCGGACAATGTTCTGCAGTGTCCGTGACCGTTATCGGCTCGATGCCGGTGTCGTCGATCCCGATGACCCAGGCAGAGCTCGCCGCAATGGTCGAGAAGGGTTCGGAGGTAGTAGCGCTCCGCTAACCTCTTTCTTAATGGAAACAGCCTCGCCGACGTACGGCGGGGCTGTTTCTCGTACATAAGCAACGCAATAGAAGCAGGTCGGAACTTCTTCATACCGGGTACACCTGAGCTTTGGTACACGTGTGACATACTGATCGAAGCGATGCACTCACTCGAACGTCCCATAATACTGAACGCAGTTCGCTTTCCTCTCTCGGTCATATCACGACCTATATCTGCTCTAGCTTAGGAAAGCTTACGTGCCCCCGCACGTCATATTAGGTATACTTTCCCCGATATGATCTCTAAAACCAATTTCTTTTCGTTCAAGCGCATAAGCGCAACGGTACTCATTACTACGCTCATATTCGGTGCACCAGCCTCGGCCTTCGCCGCACTCGAGGTATCCGGCTGGATACCCTACTGGCGGACCGAGCAGGGCGCAGCCGATGCCCGTAAACACATAGAACAGTTCACCGAGGTGAATCCTTTCGCGTATTCCGTAAAGAGCGATGGTAGTCTTGCGGATACGGCCAAGATCGACCAGGCGGCCTGGAAGCGCCTTATCAAGGACGCAGATCGTGAGAATGTGCGCGTCGTGCCCACCGTTATGTGGAGCGATACGGAGAATATACATAGCATCCTCTCGAATCCCACCTCCCGTGCGCGCCATATCAAGGCGATCGCCGATATGGTGAAGCAGAACGATTTCGATGGCGCGGATATCGACTATGAGGGCAAGAAGGCCGAAACGCGGGACGCATACAGCTCGTTCCTACGCGAACTTTCCATCGAGTTGAAAAAGGGAGGTTCTCCCAAGTGGCTCCAGTGCACCATAGAGGCCCGTATGCCGCTTGAAGCCCGTTTCTCGGGTACGCCGCCCGCAAATATCGAATACGCCAACGACCTCAAGCGCGTGAACCAGTACTGCGACCGTGTTCGCATCATGACGTACGACCAACAGACGGCCGATATACAGCTGAACCGTAAGCATGCGGGGGAGCCGTACGGACCCGTTTCTGACGCTGAGTGGGTCGAGAAGGTCGTGAACTATATGGATAATGACATCGACAGGGGCAAGATGGTCCTTGGCATTCCCACGTACGGGAATATATACCAGCTCATGGCGAACACGAGCGGCACCGGCTTCTCGTATATCAAGCTCGAAGCCTTCAACCCCAAGTACGGCCACGATATCGCCGAAGAATACGATCTCGAGCCATCCCGCGGCGAATCAGGAGAACTAGAACTTACGTATGTCCCTAAGAGCACCTCCTCGTCCCTGCCATCCCAAAAGGACCTCGCTCGTCTCGCACCCCGTGATACCGAGTCCGCTTACCTTGCCGCAGAAGGCGCCCTCGCGTATGCGAAAAAGGAGCGCAAGCAGGCACCCGTAACGTACCTCACCTGGAGCGACGAAGGAGCTATCAAGGAGAAGGTCGAACTGGCGGAGAGGCTCAAGGTTGCTGGCATAGCTATCTTCAAGATAGACGGGGGTCTGGATTCGGGCATGTGGGACGTGCTTCCTGACGAGGCACCCAAGCTCCTTAAGGCACCGAAAGGGAATCCTGGAAGCCCCGTCGTCACGACGCCTGTTCCCGCTCCGATACCCGCACCCATTCCAACGCCTACTCCGGGAACGAGCTACTCCTTCAAGTCCGATCTCGAATTCGGCATGGAGAACGCGGACGTGAGGAAGCTCCAGAATATTCTCGTCGCAAAAGGTTATCTGAAGGCAACTCCGAACGGCTACTTCGGACCTGCGACCAAGGAGGCCGTCGCTGCTTGGCAGCGCGCGAACGGACTTCCAGGAACAGGCTTTTTTGGTCCGCAGTCCCGGACGAAGATGGGCGTTTCGCAATAGAATTTATAAAAGAAGCCTTGCCAACAAGCCGCCCCAAGGGCGGCTTGTTGTATTTATGAATATGTTTTATAATTACCGGCAATGACAGGGAACTCTACGGATAAAGGCTGCCGCTGGCTGCACCGGATACACGACCACTTCTTCCCGCATGAACGGAACGCGTACCAGCCGCACATCTTCTCGCCCGTTTCCCTGGGCGTCTTCGTCCTGGGACTGCTCGTGCTCCAGGGCGCATATTTCGCCCAGACCAAGCTTATCTTCGAGCGTACGGATTTCCTCGCATCCGTACTCCCAGGCGCACTGACCGCCCTTACGAACGACGACCGAGCGGCGAACAATCTGCCCGAGGTCGTCCAGGATCCGAAGCTTGTCGAAGCCGCGCAGCTCGCGGTGAACGACATGGCCTCGCGGGGCTACTTTGCGCACGTAAGTCCGGACGGCAAGAGTCCGTGGTATTGGCTCAACCGGGTCGGCTACGACTATTCCTATTCCGGACAGAACCTCGCCGTGGAATTCACGGACTCGAAGGCCGTCGAGGATGCCTGGATGAAGTCGCCGACCCATCGCGCGAACATCACGAAGGCGCAGTATACGCGCATCGGCATTGCGGTCGCCAACGGTACGTATAACGGAAAGAAAGCGACGTTCGTCGTACAATATTTCGCTACCCCGCGCGTGGTTGCTGTGGCTCCTGCCTCGGCACCCGTCCCCTCGGCACCCGAATCCGCACCGGCTCCCGCAGCTGAGCCTGAAGCCGCTCCTGCGCCCGAAACCGAGCCGGGCGTCCCTACGACCGAGAACAGCGCGGCCCCTGCACCGACGGAAGCAGAGGTTGTTACGACGGAACCGGTGCCCGCTGATTCCGCAGTGCTCGGTGCGGAATCGGAAGCCCTTTCGATACAGGTCATGAACGCCGCCAATGAGCCAGGGAGCTTCTTCGCGAAGGTCGTGACGTCTCCGAGCGCGACGCTCATCTTCCTTCTGACCCTGTTCACGTCCGCAGCTATCGTGCTCTTCGCCATCACGCTTGCCAAGCACGTGCGGGCGCTCTATGTGGAAGCCGTGGGCGGGGGAGCCGCCTTCCTCGCGATCGCGCTCCTCTTCCTCCTCGTGAACATCGCCCTGCGACCTACGGTTACGGTACCCGCCCAATCGCCTGGCGGCTCGACGATAGAAACGGTATCATTCGCACGATAACGAAACATGGCGACCAAGCAGAAACGGTACGTGCCGGGCGACTTCGAACTGCTGGTGAAGCGGTCGTTCGCAGGCCTCGGCCTGTTCGCCGGAGAGCGCATTCCGAAGAACGTCTGCATCATCGAGTACGTCGGGCGCACAGTCTCGAAGCAGGAGGAGCTTACGAGCCGCAGCAAATATCTGTTTTCCATAACCAGGAACAAGACCATCGACGGGAAGCCGCGCGTTAACAAGGCCGGATATATCAATCACTCCTGCAAGCCGAACGCGGAGCCAATAATCCACGATCAGCGAGTATTCATCTTCGCGACCAGGAGCATCAAGCCCGCCGAGGAGATCACCTACGATTACGGCAAGGAGTACATCGACGAGCACTGCACGCCCTGCAAGTGCAACTCGTGCCGTCTTAAGGGCAAGAAAAGGTAGGGGTAAGCCCGGACGCAGGGTTGCGTCTTATACATATAGGTCTACAGTCAAGCTATTCATGAAGCACCCGAAGCACTACCGCCAGCAGATATACGGCTACATCGAGGAGCTCCTCGGCCGTCCCCTCACCTTCGAAGAGCACGACGACCTGCGCGACATGGTGTCGGAGTACGTCTTCAGCACGCAGAACATCGGTGCGACGATACGGCGCTTCTTCTGCAACCATGACTGGATCGGCGATAAGCGGATCGAGAGCGGCGCGCAGACCCGCGTCTACGTGAAGTGCGTCAAATGCGACAAGCGGACGAAGAAACGCATGCCGGCGCTCGGATTCGACATATAAGGAACCCGCGCCTGAGGCGCGGGTTGTTCCATGGGGAGCGAGCTCTCGCCGCGTAAGGCTTATTCGTCGCCGCTCCTTGAGCTGCGGCTCGACAGGCCGCCCTTCCTTCCAGCTTCGCGAGCCTCCTCGGGAGTGAACTGGTGTGCGGTGCCCTTCATATGCGCGGCACGTCCGCCCTTGCTCGCTATCTCGCGCTGCTGACCCGGATCCATGGCAGCGAAGCCGCGCCGACTTTTTCTCGTGGTTTGGGTATCTAATGCCATATTACGGTTACTTAAGGCTGGTAACTGAGCCTCAACCGTAACGCATGGGTGGTGAACCCTAAGTGAAGCTATTTCAGGATCGCGTCGGCAAGTCCGTAACTCACGAGCTCGGGGGGCGTAAGTATGGTGTTCTTCTCCATCATGGAAAGCACCTGTTCGCTCGTCAGGCGCCCATTCGAACGTTCCGCGACGATGGACGCGTACTGGAAGTCCTTAAGGCGGTATTCCCGCAGGATGGCGTCTATTTCGACCGACGTATATCGCTTATTCCCTTCGAAATTGCCACCGGCCATATGAAAAAGAAGCGTCGTATTCTTGGTCACGTACCGTGTATCCCCGGCAAGGAAAATGACGACGCCGGAGGAATCGACGTCGCCTGAGCCAATCGTAGTGAGCTTCGGCTTCAGGACCGAGCGGACGGTATCGTAGAAGCCCATGGCGGTCCCAGAGGGACCGCCCGCGCACGTTACCAAAAGGCTTATATCCTTCGTTGCATCCTCCCGCACAAGCTCGCGTATCTCCTCGATGACACGCTCGGAGGTGGCGTAGTTGACCATGCCCAGGTACTCGATCATGCGCTCGGGCGGGAACTGAGGGAATTTCTTCGATGTTCGAGGAACCCTGCGCACCAGCTTCGCAATCTGCATCTGGCTAGTATGAATGTGAGCAAATCATGAAGCAAGCTCAACCTTTGCGTTAATGCTTGTTCACGCCTCCGGGTTCGCCCTCATATAGTTCGGAAGCCAGTCCATGACGCGCTTACGGTGCTGGTCGAGCGACCAGATATTGCCGTTCTTGAAAAGTTCCGGATAGGCTCCGTTGAATTTCCTTAACAGGGGAGCCGATGCCTTCGGGTACTCGGCAGGAAGACCCTCGTTGTATGAAGCGAGGAATTCGCTGAGCGTGCGCTTCTTCTCGCTGCGCTCCTTGTCGAGATCCGGGCCGCGCATAGGTTAGCGTGCCGCTTTCCGGGCTGCCTTGACCGCAAGGCGCGCCTTGGTCTTGTGAGGACGCTTGCGGGGGATCTTCGGGCTTACGCCGTGCTTGGTACCTCCTCTGGACATACTTCTTTGTGATAATTGCTAATTTTCGTACCAAAAGGGAGCGTTTGACGCTCCCGGTGGTTAGGCTGCTGCCGCCTCTTCTTCTACCCTCGAAACCTTGATGGCGTTCGGCCCTTTCGGTCCCTCGGCCATTTCGAACGTAACCTTGTCACCGACGCGGAGCGAATCGAATTCTACACCGATAAGTTCGTTGGAGTGGAAGAACAGGTCCTTCTCAGCTCCCTCGATCTTGATGAATCCGAATCCCTTGTCCGTGAGGCCGGCAATTGTTCCTTGCTGCATAGCGGTCGTGTATTCGTGGCACCTGATAACTATCAAGTGCAGGAGGCTGAAACGAGGAGTCGACTAGCTACGAATTGCCAGCGCTGCGATTTGACTTGTCTATAATAGCACCTTTTGTGGGAAATGGGAACCTTAGGGAGCAAGCTGAACCGTACTTAGTACGCGATCGAATTCCGTCAGGATAGGGTCATCGGGCTCAAGCCAAGTGACCGAGAAGACGTACGCGCGACTGCCTTCGGTGATGACGACCGACTTCCCTTCATACAGTCCGCTCCAGGAGTAGGTGACGCCGGTGATCTGTCCGCGTCCTATAGGGGCCGCATCGGACGTGCGCACCGTCCAATTGGTATCGGCGTGCACCCAGTCCTCGGCCGGGAGCTTGTCGGGATTCGGATACACGTCGATAACGATCGAGATAGGGCCATCACGGCCTTCGGTCGAACGGCCCTCGACCACATCGCGATTTTCGGCCGTGTCTTCTACCAGGAGTAGTGAAAGCTGCGGACGCTCGCTGCTTCCGACATCGCGTTCCTTGAGGTAGTAGCCGGGGGAATAATCGAAGGCAATCCCGTGTTCGGATGACGTATACGAAGGCGCTTCGTCTTTCGGAGAATTCTCGATGACGATCGGAACGGGAACCGAACTCTGGTAGAGGAGCAGGTATCCCAGAAGCGCGAGTGCAATTAGGCCGAGAACTGCTGTTACCGCGAGTAATGCCTTATTCATGGGTACATAGTCTCCCAGCGCAGCACGAAAGGCAATGCTCAAGCCGTCGAGGGCGGCGCGTAGCACGCGCGGCACCGCACCTGGTACGTGTCAGCGTCCCCTATTGCCACCTGCTCCTCGTTCGGGGAGAGTCGTTGAGAAAGATGGGCCTCGTCGGCACCGCAGGACATGCAGACGGCGGAAAGCTTCTCCACGCTGTCGGCGAGGGCCATCAGCCCGGGCATAATGCTGAACGGGTTCTCTGCAAAGTCCATGTCGAGCCCGGCGACGATGACGCGCACGGGGGAGTCGCTTCTTGCGCGCAGGAGCTCGCGTATCTCGCGTCCGAACCAGCCGAGCGGATCGTTCGGCGACGACCCGTCCAGGGGGAAGAACTGCGCCTCGTCTATTGCGAGCACGTCGAAGGCGCCGTCGGCGATCGCCTCGAGGAATTCCTCGCGCGAGCCGATAAGGACCGCGTCGAGGGTCGCGGTCACGCGCGTAGTCCCGCCTTCGTCCACCGCGCGCGAGGCGATGAATGCCTCCGTACGCGTGTCCTTCCGGGGCTTCAGGATACGGATGCGCTTACGCGCGTACTGCGCGCGGTAGAGCTTGGCGATAAGGCGCTCGGTCTTCCCGGAGAACATGGGACCGACGATGACTTCGAGGCGGGAGGGCATGGTTCCCTTCATCCTAGCCGACTAACGGGGAATTGGCGTGTGGATTGCATCTCAAGAGAACAGGAAACGTTTACGCACGAAAAAGAGGGCCAGGAAGGACACCGCGCTCGCCAGTATCTTCGAGTAGAGGTAGAACCAGCCCACCTCTTCAGTGAAGAACCAGAGAAAGAGCTCGGTGATGGCGAGACCGATGACCGAGAGAACCAGGAAATACGTGAATCCCGAAACATGGCTCGTGATGGTCGATCTCGCGAATATCCAGTTGATGCACATGTAGTAGGACCATATCTGCCCAAGCAGGAAGCCGATCGCCGCCGACAGGAGATAGTGCACGTGGAAGTGCTCGGTGAGGAGGATGAGCGCGCCGAAATCGATGAGCGTAGTGACAACGCCGACGTGCAGAAAGCGCACGAATTCTATTCCCGTGTGCGAAGGCTTGCCGAGAAAGAGCGCGCGTATCATGCGTAATCGGTCAGCGTGGCAGCCTGTGATGGGAATGCCTGGGAAAGCCCTTACTGCATCCCGGGCAGGACATTCGCCTGCATAATCTCTATCGTCGCCTCCGGGATCTGAAGATGCGAGTGACCCTCGTACATCTTCGCCGCGGCCTCCTGCGAGTCCGCCTCGACGATCGAGTACATCATGATGTCGTTCCGGGCGTCCGCGATGCCGTCCTTGGTGACGAGCTTGGTCTTGCCGGCTCCGGCGGTCTCCTTTACGTGGTCGGCGTGCTGCTTGAGCCACGCGTTCCATTCGGCGCCCATCTTCTCCTCCATTTCCTTGCGCGCTTCGGGAGGTGTCTCCATCCATTTGTCGAGCACGGAAACGGGGGTCTTGTATATGACTAGGAATTTCATACGTAAATGATTATGGCTTCTGATCGTATCCAGTATAGGATATCCGGCCTGATAATGCTTCACCTGGAAATGGCCGTTCACGCCTGCTTCAGGATGCACCTGCGAACGTGTGCGTATATCCAGCTAATCTGTCACTCATGGTTGATTCCTACGTCGCACCCAGCACCAAGCCACTCTATCGCGGTACCCAGATCGTCTGGTACATACTCGGCATTATCGAGGCGCTCCTGGCCTTCCGCTTCCTGCTCCGCCTGTTCGGTGCAAACCCGGGAGCGGGCTTCACGGACCTCATCTATACGCTCTCGTACCCCTTCGCCGCACCGTTCCTCGCGGTCTTCAAGGCCACTCGCGTATCCGGCAGCGTCTTCGAGTGGACGACCCTGCTTGCCATGCTCGTCTACTGGCTGGTCGCGCTTGGCATCCTGCGGCTCCTCGTCATGAGCAAGTCGGTCTCGACTCCCGAAGCCGCCGCGAAGCTCGAGGTGCAGGAATAAATAAATAAATACAAAGTAAAATAGGGAGCAGAAAAGCAAAAGCCCCATCGTAGGGGCTTTTGCTTTTCTGCTCCGCGGGTAGGATTCGAACCTACGACCGACCCGTTAACAGCGGGCTGCTCTACCACTGAGCTACCGCGGAATGTAATCGCTCTGGACATCCCAGAGCCTCGGTATTCTAGGCCCAAGCATGGAATTCGGCAACTTACGACTTGCTATACTTACCGCATGTTGACCCTCTACACCAAGCCCGGCTGTCCATATTGCGCGAAAGTGAGGGAGGAGGGAAAACTCCTTGGAATCACATTCGACGAACGGAGCATACGGGATCCGGGCGTAAGCGAGGAGCTTGTCGAGAAGGGAGGAAAGCTTGCCGTGCCATACCTCATCGACGACGAGACGGGCAAGTCGATGTACGGCTCGGATGTGATCGTCACGTATCTTCACGAACGCTTTACACAGGGCTCGGTAGGGTAATCTAAAGCACTATGCAGATCCAGTTCAAGAACACGCACGGGGGCCTCTCGCCGAAGCTCCAGGAGCGCGTGGAGCGCAAACTCGTGAAGCTCTCGAAACTTGCGGATACCAGAGAAAGTCCCGCGAACGCGGTGTTCAGCATGGAGAAATCGGTCGGTTCCCACCAGACGGGCGACATGTGGGGCGCGACGATCACTATCGATGCGAACGGCACGCGGTTTCATGCATCTGAGCTTTCGAATAGCCCCGAGAAATCTTCGGAAAGGGTACTCAAGGAAATAGTGACGGAGCTGAAGAAGACGCGCGGGAAGCGACGTGCTCTTGCGAGACGCGAGGGAGGATTCTGGAAGGGTTTGCAGCAACGATTCGGGCGCGGCGGGGAGTAACCGGAGTCGAGCCCTACTCCGTCAGAGTAGAAGCCTATTGTATGCTCACCAGTGTGAGCATAACTACTGTTATCAGGCCGAATATCCCGAGGGTCTTGAGGAAATACGATACTGCTTCGGTCTTTTTATTCTCCGCGAGCCTGAGTATCGGTTGATAGAAGAACAGGAATGCCATAACGGCTGCAGAAAATACAAACAATGAGATAAAGCCCATGCCATCGAGCATGGTGTCCGGCGTATTGTGACGGAGCGACTCGATAAAGCGCATAAATAGTGCCACCGCACCGATATAGGCAACCGCAGCGATCGCATTAATGAAAGGATTCCACTTCATATAGCTACTATAACGCTTCGGCATGCGTTTTAGTTACCTACTCTGCGGCCTATATGGAGGTTCCTGTTCCTTGGGCTCCAGCGATTTTGGTATAATGCGCGCATGACTGAAAAGGACATATTTGAACAGCTTTTCGACGCAGCCGGGTCTTCAAAGGATCCTCGCGGGGTGGTGACTTGCTGCCTGGTACGGGACGAGTCGGTGATCGCAACAGCAGTGAGTTCGGACGATGGTCTACGGCATGCAGAGGACATTCTTTTCGAGGCTGCTACCAAAGGCGGCCTGGCCCTCGGCAAGGACGTGGTACTTTACGCTACGCTCGAGCCCTGCAGCAAGCGCTCGATTAAGGGAACGCCCGACTGCGTGACCCAGATCATCGGGGCGGGAATCGGTTCGGTAGTATTCGGAGCGCGCGATCCAAAGCAAAGCGATGAAACGAACCGGCGTCTTACGGAAACAGGTGTCTCCATCCGGCAGATCAATGATCTCGCTATCGTGAAGCGTTGCGCGGACATATTTAATGAGTCGGTCACTCCTGAGCACCGGGAAGTCGATGTCACGCTTAAGCCGGGAGACTGATCCGATACTGTTCGTAGACTATTCCGCTTCCCATCCGTTGCGCGCGAGCATCGCGTAGTCCTGTTCCGATTTGCTCTCGGGGACGATGCGCTCGATGACGAACATGTCGCCTTTGCGCGAGGCCTTGAGTATCTTGATGCGGATGCGCTTGTCACCACGATGCGCGTAGAAGAAGGTGCCGGGGGATTCGTGGTACGCGCGGTACTTGCGCCAGTTGGTGTCGGGGTCGTCCTTGAGCGAAAGGAATCCCTCTTCCTTCGCTATTTTCCCGGCGAACGTAGCCTGGCTCTCATTCTGAGGGATCGTCTGGACAGTGCCGGATATGAAGAGGGGGAGCGTTTCGACGAGAAGCTCCGCCCCGATCCGGATGAGCCGGGCGCGAAGTTCTCCGGTCGTCTCGGCCGCATCGATGGCGACCGAGCGTTGCGCGAGCATGTCGCCTGCATCCATCTTCAACGCAAGGCGTTGGATGGTGACCCCGGTTTCGGTCTCGCCGGCAAGCAGCGCTCCCTCGACGGGCGAGGCGCCGCGGTATTTGGGCAGGAGGGAATAATGGATATTCAGGATGCCGAGCGGGAAGACGTCGATAAGGGATTGCGGGAGGAGCTTCCCGTATGCGACGACGACAGCGTACTGAGCGCCGTATGCCCGAAGTTCCTCGATAAAAGCCGCATCAAGCTTGCTCGGCGCAAGGGTCGGGATTCCGTGCGCTTCGCCGAACGTTCTGGTCTCGGAGGGCCCGAGCTCGAGACCGCGGCCGCGCGGCGCGTCCGGAGAGGTCACGATGACGCTCGGCACGTAGCCGGCTTCCACAAGTATGGCGAGCGTGTCCCGTGCGACGTACGGGGTGCCGAAAAAGGCGAAGGGAACCGGACTAACGCTGCTTTGCTCGTTCATATTGCTCTTCGGTGATCTCGACCAGGTCGGTGGCATGGTCCGTGAACAGGATGCCGTCCAGATGCTCCGTCTCGTGCTGGAAGATCTCTGCCAGGATTCCCCCGCCTCCGCGTTCGAACTGCGTGCCGTCAGGAAGCCGCGCCCGGACCGTCGCACGCTCGTGACGCATGACTTTCCCGTATATGCGACGTACGGAGAGGCAGCCCTCGTCCATGAGGATGCTCCGGCGCGAGGAGCGCACAATCTCGGGATTGATATAGATGCCGATCTCGGACTCTGAAGCACCTTCATCAGGATGCCGCAGACGGTCGTACCGTACGACGAAGATGCGCAGCGGAATGCCGATCTGCGGCGCGGCAAGCGCGACACCGTCTATCTCCTTGTCGAGCGCCGCGAGCATGCGCTCGACGGTTGCGGCAAGTTCCGGCGTCCCGAAATTCTTTTCGGGTATCGGATCGGCCTTGAGGCGAAGCACGGGGTCGCCGTCCTGGACGATAACGTCGTTCATGGGAATGACGATAGCATTTTGGTATTAAAAAAGCCCTCGCCGTTTCGGGAGGAGCTTGTCTGTCAGCATAAGCCGACGGAAGGCGGGGGAGGTGGACTTGCGCCCACCTCCCCGCGCCCCCGGCGGGGAGGGGAGGCCTGCGCATGGGCAGCAACCCGCGGAAAGACGAAACAACAATGGGGTAGGCACGGACGGTGCACTAAGAGGCCAACAGGGACGCCATCCTCAGTGTCCCGCCCGTGCCCCCGCGCGGGCGACTCTTTTGCTTGGATCAGCGGGGGAGTCGCCTGGCGGTTTGACCTGTCATCGTTATATCACCAGAATGACTCCGGGTCAACTAGTACGCGGACCGAAGGTGGCAAGGAAGCCAGACGTGCGGAAAGCGTCGAGTCCGGCCAGGCATCCTTCGGAATGAGGAGTACAAGGGTGCGCTGCGATACGTTGCCGCTCACGAAGCGATCGGGGACCGAGCGCGTGACATGCCGTGAGGCGGCTTCCTGTACGTCCTTCTCGAGCCTGTCCAAGGCAGTCTGACTTCCCTGCCACGAAAGCGAAATGAGCGTACCAAAGGGCGGGTAGCCGAGGGCTTTGCGGAGAGACGTCTCCTCCTCGAAGAAGGCCGGATCGTCCGGATCTCGAAGCGTCCGTACGGCGGCGTCCTCCGGGAGCCGCGTCGCGACGACGGCGTACGGCGCGATCGAGGAAAGGAGGTATCCGAGGCGCAGGAAGCGTTCGCGAGCGCGCCAGAACGGAAGCGCTAGGAGCGTGTCCGCCGAGGCGATCGCTGCGAGCGAAAGCGGGGCGGGGGACGCGGCAAGCAGCCACGGGGCCATGGCTTCGGTGCCAACGACGATAGAGCCGATATCGGCAAGCGGCGCGAGGCGTCGTCTTGCGCCCACGCTCGTGCGCACCGTATCCGCATCGAAAAGCACGAGCGGCGCGTCCGAAAATGCTTCTTGCAGTTCCTCGAAAACCCGCTCCACTCCCACGCCGAGCGGCCGTAGGTTCCAGCTGCCGCAGTTGGGGCAGTTACGCTCGGTGGAGAGTTCGCTCTTGCCGTCGGATGTGCGGAAGAGCCGCTTGCCGTTCTCTTGAAAGTACGCAAATACCTTGCCGCGCTCGTCCTTCAGGGCCTGTCCGCAGTCGCCGCAGACGACGACAGGTGCGTACCCCTTGCGCGCGGCGAAGACGGCGACTCGACCTCCCTGCTCGAGCGCTTCCGTAATACGCGCACGAAGCTCCTGCGGGACCGCCGCCCAGGCCTCCCCCTCCTGTCGCTCGGTTCGAGAATCGATGACTGCCACCGATTCGCCCTTTCCGGAAAGCTTCCGCCCGCCCGCGCGATACTCGAGCGGGAGCGGGTAGTCACCGAGCACGATGCGAAGCCTACGAGAGCGGGCAAGCTCCATAAGCGCAATGCGCATATCGAGGTACGGACGCTTCGGCAAACGGAAGCCTCCCGCACCGACCCGCTCGACGATGACCGTATCCAGGTCGCGAATCTGCGCGAAGGCGAAGTGGGGAGTCGAGATGACCAGGGAGGCTACGCGGGCCTTCTCCAGCTCCTCCGCGCGCTTCGCTTCCTTGAGGGCACCCGAAAGGACAACGGGAGAAAGGTCGGCAAAGGCCTTCTTCCAATATTCGATCTCGGCCAAGGTAGAGACTACGAGCAGCGTTGCTTTGCCGCGATTCTCGGCTTCGGTAACGAGCGTACGGTATCGCGCTCTGCGCTCCGCAAGCGAGCATTCGACCGGATCGACGACGAAGCCGGTACCGCATTTATCCGGTAGCGACTCAAGTGTACTGCCGCTCACCCATTCCGAAAGCAGCTGGAAAAGCACACTACCCGGTGCTGCCGCATGCCAGGTGGCGATGGTCGCAACTGCATCCATGAGGAATCCTGGCAGACGACCGATCGGCTCTGAGATGGTCCCGGAAAGTGCGTACGACGCGGCTTTCAGGGTCGCCTTCACGTCCTGCGCTTCCTCGATCCCGACCACGACGCCCGAAACCTTCTTCCGCCGCAGGCCAACCGTCACGATACTCCCGACGGGGAGCTTGTCGACGCTCCGGTACGACAGCGAGCCTCCGGGAGCGCCCGGCGCAAAGGGGATGACATCCACGACGTACATGTCTTTATACTAGCGCGTTACAGATGATCAGCTCGAAACCCTGGTCTACCAGCTATATAAAGAGAAAGATCGCCGACACTATGGAGCGCGGCGCATCGGCGACCCGTCCCATTTGTGATGGCGATCTTGGTGGATCTGCCGAAGCTGTCGCTCAGTCTGCGACGGTGGTAGGTCGCGCGCTCGCCGTCCTCGGGCAGAAGAATTCGGCCCAGCGCCTCTGAGCGTCCGGATTCCTCCGCGCACGCTTGAGCGCCTCAGCCATATTCCCAGACGCTTGAATCTGAGCGGAATCGTCCGCCGTGACGACGACCACTGCGTTCGGGTCGCCTTCGACCAGCTCCCCATTCCTTACGACCATCGCTCCCGATCTGATCAAGATGGAGGCGAAAGTCTGCGCATCGTGGAGAGCCACGATATCGTCGGCGAGCCTCTGGTTCAGCGGCCAAGTGACTCGGCCGCACCCCTCCGGATCGGGATTGCCTGCTTCAGAAGGCGGCGACTGCGCGCTTAATGCAAGCGCGGCTACAGTAAGAATTCCCAGCATCTCAAATTCTCCTTCTCGACACCCTTCAACAAGGGCCCTGGCTAATACTAGCGAAGTGCTTAGAAAGGTCAATTTGCGTTATGACGATCTAAAATCAAATGGGTTCCAATAGCGTACGTTTTGCGCGAACCCCTCGCCGCGCGGTATGATGCCTCCACATGGCGCTATTCTCTTTCTCCCCGAAGCTCGGCATCGACCTCGGGACCACGAACGTCCTCGTCTTCGTCCCCGGGCAGGGCGTGGTCCTCAATGAACCGTCGGTCGTAGCCGTCTCGACCGAGAACAATAAGGTGCTAGCCATCGGCACGGAAGCCAAGAAGATGGTCGGCCGCACGCCCGACTCCATCACCGCGTACCGCCCCATGAAGGACGGGGTCATCGCCGACTACCGCGTGACCGAGGCCATGCTCCGGTATTTCATGCGGCGCGCGCTCGGTCGTTGGAATCTATTCAAACCGACCGTGCTCATCTCCGTGCCTGCAGGCGTGACCGGTACCGAGAAGCGCGCGGTGATCGAAGCCGCAGCGAAGGCGGGAGCAAAGGATGCGTACGTCGTGAAAGAACCGATCCTCGCTGCGATCGGCGCAGGCATCCCAATCCAGGAAGCGATGGGTCGCATGGTTGCGGACATCGGCGGCGGCACAATCGACGTCGCCGTGATATCCCTCGGCGGCATCGTGTCGTCCACATCGGTGAAATGCGCGGGGAACAAGCTCGACCGAGCGATCATCGACCACGTGAAGAAACAGTACAACCTGGCGATCGGCGACAAGACCGCGGAGGAGGTGAAGATCCAGGTCGGGTCGGCAGTACCGGTGCCGTCGCACGAGGAACTCGCTATGCAGATAAAGGGACGCGACCTCGTGTCGGGACTTCCCCGTACGATCGAGCTCAAGACGAACGAGGTGGTGACAGCGTTCAGCAGGGAACTGCGGGAAATGATGGGAGCCATACGCAAAGTGCTTCAAGAGACTCCGCCCGAGCTTGCGAGTGACATCATCGACAACGGCATCATCCTCACGGGCGGTACGAGCCAGCTCCGGAATCTTCCTGAACTCGTGTACCGTCGCACAGGCGTGCACGCGGAGCTCGCCGACGATGCGTACTTCTGCGTCGCGCGCGGCACGGGCATTGCGCTCAGGCATTTGGATACGTACAAGAAAAGTATCTTGACGAAGAAGTAGGTGTAAAAAAAGAACCCCCTCGCCGCGAAGGGAGGGGATCCAGAGGGGGCTTGCGCCCCCGTGCCTAGCGGCTGAAGCTCACGCCGAAGGCGAAGGCGCGGTCGCAGCCGAGCGGGCCGCAATAGCCCGAGGCAGTGGCGTTGACCGAGAGGCCGTTGCCGATCTCGCGGCTCAGACCGCCGCTGCCGCCGATGCTGACGCCGCCGGCGAAGCTGCTATAGGCGACCTGCACGCTCGCGTTGGCGGTGAAGCCCTGACCGAGCCTGCGGCTGTAGTCGAGCCTGCCGCGAAGGACGTCGTCGTTGAAGCCGTCGCCGCCCGTATCGCGGATGATCTCGCCCCTGACCGACGCCGTGAACCCGTTGCCGAGGTCACGGCTTGCCGTCAGCCGGAAGTCGAGCGCGTCCGGACCGCAGATCGAGATATAGGCGACCTTTACCTCCACCGTCACCGGGCCGACGGGCCGTTGGTGGATGGCCTCGACGTCGGTTTCGCCGTCGCAGCGGTTGTTGGTGAGCGGCTGGCGCCGGAAGATGCCGAGTGACGATCCGTCCTTCGACAGGCTCGCGGTGATGACGCCCGTCAGGCGGTCGGTCGCGGTGAAGCCCTGATCGAGGAACAGGGCTCGGTCCTCGACCGAGGCGCTGACGTTGAGCGTCAGGCCCAAGGTCGCGGGTGCCGCAGCCGTCTGCTGGTCGTTGCCGGCGGGACGAACGTCGCCCGTCGACTGGCTTGCCGTCGAATTGGCGGGAAGCCTATAGTCAATGGGAACAATCGTCGTCTGCCCAAGGGTGGGCGTGGCGATGAAAATCGAAGCGACACTGGCACTGATGAGAAGGGCTTGATTGCGCATGGCGCGGACTCCCTGTTGCACGGCGCGAGATGCGAACCGTCTGCGTATAGTATACGCATAGAATCACCATTTTGTCAATAGGCTATGAAATACGGTATTATTTAGTCAAATGGCACATGCGTACTACGTAGCAGGAGAAGGCGAGGAGGGAATCGGAAAGGCCGAGGCCTTCGCTGAGAGTGAGTTTGGGATACGCGGGCGCGGCAACCCGGATCTGGTGTTGCTGCGCCACAACCTTTTCTCGGTCGACGACGCCCGCAGACTGATGGATGTCGCCGTTGCCGCGCCCGTCGGCGACAGGAAGGTCGTTATCGTTTCCATGACACGCTTCTTCCACGAGGCGCAGAACGCGCTCCTGAAGCTTTTCGAGGAGCCGCCTGCAGGTGTCACGCTGGTTCTTGTCCTTCCCTCGGAGGGAGTGCTGCTTCCGACGCTTCGATCACGCCTTTCGACGCTTCCTGTTTCAGCAGCGAAGGGGAGCGGTGAGGAGCAGGCATCCGGCATGTCCGAGCTTGCGCGAGAGTTCCTCGCTGCCGACGACGCAGAACGTGAGAAGTTCGTCGCAAAGCTGGTCGACCGAAGTAAGTCCGACAAGGACGAGGAGAAGCAGCAGGCACGCAGCGATGCCGTACGTCTCGCGGAGGACCTCATGCGATCGGCTGACGCCGCGCGCATGATCGGAAAAGAAGGTCACGACGAACGTCAGTTACGCTTATTCATTGACGACCTCATGCACTTCCTCCCGCTCCTGCATACGCGCTCGGCGCCATTGAAGCTCATCTATGAGCACCTTCGCCTGGTTATCCCCAAAGACCTCTCGAAAACACGGGTTTGACGCTTTAAGCCCTATCTGGTATAAAGGCAGTATTACACCATATGGCAACAAAAACCCCGAAAAGCCTTAAGCCCAAGGCGAAGAAAGCTCCCGTAAAAAAGACGCGAAAGGCCTCGGCCGGCGGGCTGACCATTATGTCATTCGACAACGTCGCGCTCGTGAAGAACCTCCTCGCGGAGGTGCCCGAGCGCGCGCGCGAGGTCCTCGTATACCGCTTCGGTCTCGGCTCGTCCGCCGACCGCGAGACCCTCGAGGCCATCGGCGAGCGCTGGAGCATCACGCGCGAGCGCGTGCGCCAGATCGAGGCAGCGGGGCTCGAGGCCATCCGCTCCTCCAAGGCGTTCGAGGACGCGCAGAAGGCCTTCGATGAACTCTGCAACCATATGCATACACTCGGTGCCGTCGTACACGAGGACGATCTCCTTTCCGGACTCGCCACCGATGAGAAGGCGCGCAACCGCTTCCGCTTCCTCCTCGTGGTCGGCAGCTCCTTCTTCCGCGAACGCGAGACCGACGACTTCTACGCGCGCTGGCACGTGGACCAGGCGACCGCCGAGAAGGTGCACCGCGCGCTTTCCTCGCTCTACTCCGCGCTTTCCGATACCGAGGTCCTTACCGAGGGCGAGATGCTCGACCGCTTCCTCGACGAACTCAAGGGGGTGAACGACGCGTACAAGAACGAGGAGGTCCTCAAACGCTGGCTCTCGCTTTCGAAAGGCATCTCGAGCAACCCGCTCTCCGAATGGGGACGCGCGGGCGCTCCCGCCATCCGCACCAAGGGCATCCGCGACTATGCGTACCTCGTCATCAAACGCGCCGGAACGCCGATGCACTTCTCCGACGTCGCCAAGGCAATCAGCACACTCTTCGCCAAAGAGGCGCACGTGGCGACCACCCACAACGAGCTCATCAAGGACGCGCGCTTCGTGCTCGTGGGCCGCGGGCTCTACGCGCTCTCCGAATGGGGCTATCAGCCGGGCGTCGTACGGGACGTCATCCGCGATGTGCTCAAGAAGAGCGGCCCGATGAGCCGCGAGAAGGTCATGGACGAGGTGCGCAAGGTCCGCTACGTGAAAGACAACACTATCCTCGTCAACCTGAACGACTCCAAGCATTTCAAACGGAATAAGAACGGCACGTACGCGGTCGCCTAGATCACCGTACTGTTAGCAAAGCGCGCGCCTTTCAGGCGCGCGC
>JAXDML010000003.1:0-26417 GCA_034666125.1 Candidatus Parcubacteria bacterium | reverse complement strand
CACCTGAAGCGGGATTAGTTTAATGGTAGAACATCAGTTTTCCAAACTGAGAGCAGGAGTCCGATTCTCCTATCCCGCACTCGGATGGTAGAGTATTAAGTAATATGAAGTTCGGCCAAGAAGGAGGATTCCCGAAAAGAAAAATAGGCATATCCGTTGCCGAGATGGAGAGGATAGCCGCCTCCTTTACAGAGAGAACAGAGAAATTGAAAAGCCTGCCTCCAGCGGAAAATTCGGACCAGGAAATTTCCAGTATTGAAGGGGATTCTATGATCGTACACCCGGCTTCTGACTTCGGGGATATAGTGAGAGACTATCGTAGCCAGAATCCGGGCTAGGACTAGACTTTTCTTCATGGGTTCTGTATAGTGCGCGTGGTATAGATTTGGACAGGAATATTATCAAAGTAAAGCTTTATCTACATGACCATAACTAAAAACAGCCTGATGCTCGGTGCTATCGGCATCCTCATGCTCGGCGCGGCTGTGCTTGTGCCCGCATCGGCAGGCGCGCAGTCCTGCACCTTCGCGAGGACCCTCTATG
Organism: Candidatus Parcubacteria bacterium; assembly: GCA_034666125.1. Taxonomy (GTDB): domain Bacteria; phylum Patescibacteriota; class Minisyncoccia; order Phycocordibacterales; family Phycocordibacteraceae; genus C7867-001. The sequence continues at coordinate 25,874 of JAXDML010000003.1, read as the reverse complement.
TAGGCTCCTCGGGTTCGGACGTGTTCTGCCTCCAGAACTGGCTTGCCGCTCAGGGATATTTCAGCGCGGGCGCTACCGGCTACTACGGCCCGGCTACCCAGCAGGCGGTCGTACGCTGGCAGGCAGCACGCGGTCTGGCGACGACCGGGGTCTTTTCTCCGGCAAGCGTCCGGATGGACCTCGCTCCGCTCGGGGTGAGCTACACCAATAACTCGAACGGGGCGGTAGATGCGATCAACGATGCCATAGACGCGCTCAATGACGCCTACGACGACCTTGATGACGCGAGCGGTAACGACCGTGATGATGCAGAGGACCTCATTCGCGACTCCCAGGACGACCTCGTGGCCGCCATGAAGGCTTTCGCGCGTGGCGACTACAACGAGACCATCAACCGCGCCGAGGATGCGCAGGATGAGGCCGAGGACGCGAGCGACGAGGCGGACGGCCAGAGCGGCAACAGCAGCAACGGCGACAAGGACGACGCCAAGGATGCCATCGACGACGCTCAGGATGCGCTCGACGACGCATGGGACGAGGTTGAAGACGCTGACAACGACAACGACCGCGATGACGCCGAGGACCTTCTCGATGACGCGGAGCGCGCCATCGACGATGCCGAAGATGCGTACGACGACCGCGACTATGACGATGCCATCGACTTCGCCGACGACGCTGAAGACCTCATCGACGAAGCGCTGGATCAGATAGATTCGAACTCTAATGACGACGATGACGATGATGACGATGATCACGACGGCGACGAAGGAGACGCGTGGGACGCGCTCAATGACGCCGAGGACTCCCTTGAGGACGCCTGGGACGAGGTAGACGACGCCTGGGAGGACGGTGACGATACCGACGATGCTGAAGACCTCCTCAATGACGCAGAAGACGCTCTAGACGATGGTTGGGATGCGTACGAAGATGAAGATTACGATGACGCCATCGACTTCGCCGACGACGCTGAAGACCTCATCGACGAAGCTCTCGACGAGATCTAAATCCCTCTCCATGTGCGAACGAAAGCGACGCCTTCGGCGTCGCTTTCGCGTTCTTAACAGTTCCTTTAGTTCCGTTGTTGCATGCTACTCTTATTGCATTGGGAGGAAAGGTTATCAGTGTTTAATGATTATTTCGATATGTCCATGACTCTGAAAAGAAGCGTTCTAGCTGCTTTCGTCGCGCTTGCGATGCTTGCGGTTGTCATTGCGATGACGCCCCTGCAGGCGTCCGCAGCGAGGACGTGCTCCTTTACCAGCGATCTCACCATAGGCTCCGTGAGCGAGGAGGTGCGCTGCCTTCAGCAGTACCTGAACTCGACCGGCTTCGTGGTCTCGACTTCCGGCGTAGGCTCCGCCGGCCAGGAAACGACCCAATACCAGGCGAAGACCCAGGCGGCGGTAATGAAGTGGCAGACAGCTAACGGCATCTCGCCTGCGAGCGGCATGTTCGGTCCGCTTTCGCGCACGAAGTACGGAGCGCTTACGGGCGGAAGCGTTCCGGCCACTCCTGCGCCAACCACTCCGGCACCTGATACCTCCGGAGCGGCTGTGGCCCGCACGGCACTCACGAACGCGATGAACGCGTATGAATCCGCAGCCGACGACGATTCGAGCAATCTTAGTGAAGCCCGAGACGCGCTGTTCGACGCGATGACGGCGTTCATGAACGGAAATTACTCGAGTTCGGTCACCCTTTCGGCAACAGCAAAGTCCCGGGCCGACAACGCATCCGATGATTCGGACGATGATGATGGAGACGAAAGCGATACGCAAGATGCAGTCGACGAGGCCCAGGACGATCTTGACGATGCGCGCGATGCCGTTGACGAGGCTGAGGACGACGGCGACGACATCGGCGACGCTCAAGATCTCCTTGATGAGGCCGAAGATGTCCTCGACGACGCGGAGGAGGCGCTCGACGATGAGGATTGGGACGACGCGATGGATCTCGCCGACGAGGCGCAGGATCTCATCGACGAGGCTCTCGACGAATCGAACGTCGATATCGGCGACGAAGAGGGCGATGCGGAAGACGCTCTCGACGACGTTGAGGAAGCCCTCAACGACGCTTGGGAGGACTTCGACGCAGCCGAGGACGATGACGACGATACCGGCGATGCCGAGGATCTCCTTGAGGAAGCTGATGATCTTCTCGACGATGCCGAGGAAGCCTTCGATGACGAGGATTATGACGAGGTCATGGACCTGGTTGATGATATCGAGGACCTCATCGACCAGGCTCTCGACGAGTTCTAAAAGCTCTCTATAAAGCGAGTTTCGCGAAAGGCCCCTTGGGGGCCTTTCGTCGTTCATGCGGTATTTATGCGAAAGCGTACAATGCTCATATGGAACCGCTCGCAGCCCGCTTACGCCCCGTAAAGCTCGACGACGTGGTCGGGCAGGAGCACCTGGTCGGGCCGGACAAGCCGTTACGGGTCGCCATCGATAAGAAGCATCTCTTCTCGTTCATCTTCTGGGGACCGCCCGGGACCGGGAAGACGACCATCGCGCGCATCTATGCGAACGCGCTCGACGCGGAACTTCACGAGCTCTCGGCCGTATCCGCAGGGAAGGAGGACATCCGCACTATCGTCGAGGGCGAGAAGAGAAGCAGGATCAAGGGGCAGCCGTCCTTGATGTCGGATAAGCCGAAGGTGCTCTTCCTCGACGAGATCCACCGTTTCAACAAGAGCCAGCAGGATTTCCTGCTTCCGTACGTGGAGAGCGGCCGGCTGACGCTCATCGGCGCGACGACCGAGAACCCGTCCTTCGAGGTCATCCCTGCGCTCCTGTCGCGCTGCCGCGTATTCGTGCTCGAGCCCCTTTCGGAAGAATCCCTCCGCGCGATCGTGAAGCGCACGAAGCTTAAGCTCGGCAAGGATGCCTTCGAGTGGCTCATGGGGTACAGCAACGGCGACGCGAGGCGTGCGCTGACGCTTCTCGACAATACCCAGGAGCTCTACGGAAAGATCACGGTGGACACGCTCAACAAGGCCCTTGAGTCCCCGCACCTGCGCTATGACAAGAAGGGCGACGAGCACTACGACACCATCAGCGCCTTTATAAAGAGCATGCGCGCCAGCCAGCCAGATGCGGCCGTCTACTATCTCGCCCGCATGGTGGAAGCGGGGGAGGATCCGCTCTTCATCGCGCGCCGCATGGTCATCTTCGCGTCAGAGGACATCGGGCTCGCGCAGCCGACAGCCCTCGTAGTCGCGAACGCCGTATTCCGCGCCTGTGAGACCATCGGCTACCCGGAATGCTCCATAAACCTCGCGCATGGGGTGGCGTACCTCGCGAATTGTCCGAAGACGAAGTCGGCGTACGAAGCGCTACGGGAAGCCCAGGCCGACATCAAGAGCTACGGTAACCTGCCCATCCCGAAGAACATACGCAACGCGCCCACGAGGCTCATGAAGGACCTCGACTATGGCAAAGGATACAAGCGCTACGACACTGAAAGCTATATGCCGGAGAAGTTGAAGGATAAGAAGTATTTCCCCGAGGAGAAAAAGAAAAGGGGCAAGGAGTAATGAGAAAAGGGCCGCACTCGTGCGGCCCTTTTCTCAAGTAGAACGGTCTACTTAACCGCGTCCTTGAGCGCCTTTGCGGGGCGGAACTTCGGAGTGCGGGTAGCCGCGATCTTGATGGTCTCTCCGGTGCGCGGATTGCGTCCGGTGCGAGCCGGGCGCGCCTTCGCTACGAAGATGCCGAGCCCTGCGATCGACACCTCGTCGCCGCTGCGGAGCCCTCCCGTAATGCTCTCGATGACGCACTCAACCGCGCGGTCGGCATCGGCGCGAGTGCCGCCGAGAACCTCCTGCACTTTCGATACGATATCTGCTTTGTTCATAGGTTTGCTGCGTGCAATTTAGTACTAAATCCACCTTCCGGGGACTATGCAGAAAGTATAGGAAATGAGCCGTTTTACGCAATAGCAGGCAAAATCGTGCGGGGATAGCCAAAATCGTTGACATGGAGTAGTAAATAGGCCAAAATTGCCGCGTGCAGAAACGATTTTTTGTCCTTTTCTGCCCTTTCGAGGAGACCCAGATGTCGTACGTGAACAGCAATCGCAACATCAATTTGAAGCCCGGCGTGATCCTGGGCATCGTTCTCGCGATCGGCACCATTGCCGGTGCAATCTACTATTTCAGCTAGGTCCCAGGATTCTGGGCCTAGCTGGGAAATAGGAGCGCTCCCCGTGGGCGCTCCTATTCGCGTTTACTACCGCGCGAACTCCACCACGCGGTTCTCCCGGATGACGTTCACCTTTATCTCTCCCGGATACTTAAGTTCTTCCTGGATGCGCTCTGCTATAGAGGCGGCCAATCTGTGCGTCGCGATGTCAGACACCTTCCCCGGGTTCACGAAGATGCGTATCTCACGCCCTGCGGAGATGGCGTACGCCTTCTCGACGCCCGGGAAGCTGGCGGCGAGGCGCTCAAGGTCGTTCAGACGCTCCAGATAGCGCTCCACCGTGTCGCGGCGCGCTCCCGGGCGTCCTGCGGAGACGGCGTCCGCCACCTGCACGATCATGGACTCCGGCGTTTCGTATGGATATTCCTCGTGGTGGGATTGCATAGCCTGGATGATACGCTTGTCGGCCCCGAACTTCTCGAGGATGCGCCGGCCTATCTCCACGTGCGTGCCCTGCACCTCGTGGTCCACCGCTTTGCCGATGTCGTGCAGGAGAGCGCCTGCACGTGCGATGTCCGGGTCCGCGCCGAGCTCCTCCGCGAGCATGCCGGCGATGTGTGCCATCTCGATGGAGTGTTGAAGTACGTTCTGGCCATAGCTCGTACGGAAGTGGAGCCGTCCGAGGAGCGCGGTGAGCTTCGAGTCGAGTCCTACGACTCCCGCCTCGTACGCGGCTTCCTCGCCCTTCTGCTTCACGACGACATCGACCTCGCGCTGCACTTTCTCCAGCGTCTCCTCGATCTTCGCAGGCTGGATACGTCCGTCCTCGAAAAGGCGCTCAAGGGTGACCTTGGCGATATACCGGCGAAGCGGGTCGAAGGAAGAAAGCGTAATGCGGTCGGGCGCGTCATCGATGATGACGTCCACGCCGGTGGCCCGTTCGAACGCCTTGATATTGCGGCCTTCCTTGCCGATAACCTTGCCTTTCATCTCCTCGCTCGGTATCTGTACCGACATGCTCATCACCTCGGCGTTCACGGAACTGCCGAGCCTATGAATGGCCGTCACGAGAAGCTCGCGCGCTTTCTCGTCGAGCTGCTTGCGTGAGGTAGTCCCGAGCTTCTGGAGCCGGGCGAGGAGCGCTTCGTTATGCGTTTCCTCGAGGTCCTCCGTGAGTTTCCGAAGCGCTTCCTCCTCAGAAAGGTTCGCCAGGCGGACGAGGCCGGCGCGGCGCTCGCGTGTGAGGTTCTCGGCCTCGTTCTCGCGGCGCTCGGCCTGCTCCAGCTTCTCGGAAAGCGACTGCTCGCGCTCGTCGAGGAATGTCTCGCGCTTCCCGAGGCGCGTCGCGTATTGCTCGAGGCGCTCCTCGCGCTCGCGAAGCGGTCCTTTGCCCGTTTCCTCGATCTTTTCAGCGCGTTCCTCCGCCTCTTCGATGATGCGGCTCGCCTTCTCACGGGCCTCGAGGAGCTTCTGCCGCACCTCTATCTCGAGGGAACCCCGCTGTCCGAGCGCGATGAGGAACCGGAGGATATAGCCGAGCGCGATGCCGACCATGCCGGACAGCGCCAGGAGTATGAGCACGATTTTTATGGACATACGGGTTTCGGGTCCGTAGCTCCGGGATTCCTCGGGTCAGGCGGTCGTGTCAGGAGTTCGGCGGCGGGGAAGCGAAGCTGCGGGGTTGGGTTCGATAACAGAGACACCTTCTCACAACGGGCACTATTTGTAAAAAGAGGGCCGCGCCCTTTGCGCGGCCCTCTTTCCTAAGCGCCTACCGCTTATACACCTGGTCGACGATGCCGTACTTCTTCGCGTCCTCCGCCATCATGAAATAGTCGCGGTCGACGTCCTTCTCGATCTTCTCGAGCGACTGCCCGGTATTCTTCGCGAGGATCTTGTTCAGGCGCTCGCGCGTCGCGATGATATGCCGCGCGGTGATCTCGATGTCGGTCGCCTGGCCCTGCGCGCCGCCCCATGGCTGATGGATCATCACTTCGGCGTTCGGAAGCGCGAAGCGCTTTCCTTTCTCTCCTGCAGAAAGGATCACGGCCGCAGCTGACGCCGCCATGCCGACGCAGACGGTCGAGACCGCCGGCTTCACGTGGTTCATCGTGTCGAGGATGGCGAGACCCGCGGTGACCGAGCCGCCCGGCGAGTTCACGTAGAGGAAGATGTCCTTCTTCGGGTCTTCCGACTCGAGGAAGAGAAGCTGGGCGATGATGAGATTCGCCACGTCATCGTCGATGCCGCCGCCGAGGAAGATGATGCGGTCCTTGAGAAGGCGGGAATAGATATCGTAGCCGCGCTCGCCGAACTGCGACTTCTCTATGACCATGGGCACGAGCATGGAACGCGATGGTTGGTGATTCATATGACAAAGATGGTAGCAAACTTCCTACCCGGAGGCGAACCGTTAGTAACTTGCGTTCGTTTCTACGGTCGTGGTGGAGGTCGGAGAGACCCGGTCGGTGAAAGCGTAGTAGGCGCCCGCGACCACGATGGCGAGGATGAGGAGGATGGATATCATCGCGCCCCAGGAATTGTTGGGGCGGGCGGCGGGATTAAGCTCAGCTTCCATAGGTTCCTTATCTTTAATATAGATGTCGTGTGGATTCGATGAAACTTACACCAAAAAGGGTTAGAATCCTGGAATGAATCGAATGGCACTTAATATACTCATCGCGATTGCTATGGCGGCTGCCATCGCCGGGATCGTGCTTGCGCAGAAACAGGCAGCTGTGCCGGTTGCCGGCACAACGGCAACCTCCTCGGTGGTGACGCTTGAAGAGGTCGCCACACACAATACGCGCGAAAGCTGCTGGACGATGATCAACGGAGACGCGTACGACCTCACGAGCTGGATACCGCAGCATCCGGGAGGCGAGGACGCCATACTCCAGCTCTGCGGTACCGACGGGTCGGCGCAGTTCAACGGCCAGCACGGAGGAGCGGCTCAGCAGGCTGCCATACTCGCGGGCTTCAAGATCGGAGGCACGGATGCATCCGTGCAAGACCCCGCCCCTTCGGCAGCCGCTCCGGTCGAAGACGACCGGGGTCGCAACCGACGCGGAAGAGACGATAACGAGTAGATATGAATAAACAACAAGCAGGACTTCTCGTGCTCCGCTATGGACTCGCCGCCATGTTCCTGTGGTTCGGCTTCTCGCAGCTCTTCGACAGCCTTAACTGGGTCGGGTGGGTGCCTGAGTGGGCAAGCGCGTTGCTCCACATTCCGCCCGCGATGATCGTGCTTGCGAACGGCACGTTCGAAGTGATCGCGGGAATGCTCCTGGCTGCAGGACTCTTCGTACGACCCGTCGCCATACTCCTCGCCCTCCACCTGGCGCTCATCACCGTCGAGATCGGCCTCACGGCGATCGGCGTACGGGACTTCGGGCTGACTGTCGCCACGGTTTCGCTGGCGCTTTTGTACGTTCCGAGTGGGAAGGTAGGATAGGGCTCAAAACCTGGTCTGCCAGCTAGAAAATTGCTATATCAACTCAAGTATTCCTTTAAGAGCCATCAAAATACCTGTGATAATGAGCGCTGTTTCAACAATGAACCTGAACCATTTTGGGTCGATTCGATCGATAAGGAACTTTGAGAGAAAGGAGCCGATTATGAGCGAAGCGCCGACAAGAAGCCCGTTAATAAAGTTTTGCAGGGAAAGGAATTGAGAGAATCCGAACGTTGCCACTTTAGTTGCATACACGGTTAGTGACGCCATTGCTTCCGTCCCTATATAGGCACCCTTGGTAAGCCCGTACCATAAAAAGAACGGAGAGTTTATCGGTCCCGTCGTCACTACGATTCCAGTCAGAAAACCAAGGACAAGTCCTACACCTGCAAGGTGCACATCACGAATTTTAAAGTTCCGCTCACCGATCCACCGGCGGATGAGCACGATTGCTACGAAGAAAATGCCGAGGATGACTTCCAGAACGCTTGAATCAAGCACAATGAGCGTCCGTGCTCCCAGGTATGCAGCAGGAACTGCCGTAACTGAAAAGGCCATTGCTGCTCGCCAGTTGATCTCCTTGATCCAAATCCCGACCCGCGTGCAATTGGCGAGCAGCGCAGCGACGGCCATGATTGGGACGGCCTCCTTTGCGCCGAAGGTAAATACGATCAGCGGCAGCATTATGACTGAGGAGCCAAATCCGATGATTCCACTCAGAGTTCCTGCAAAAATTCCCGTTAGGGTAATGAGGATCCAGAGCGCTGCTATATCCATTCGAATATGGTAGCAGGGAGCGGGATTCCAGTATCGTTCCAGACGGTCAGGCAGAAAAAGCAAAATCCCCGACCGTGGTCGGGGATTTTGCTTAACTGAAACCGGTTATTTCTTTTCTACGTACATCTGGCACGCGCGGTCGAATGCCGCCTCTGCCGCAGCTTTGCCTTCGAAGTCTCCGACCTCGACGACCTTGTCCTGGAGTTGCTTGTATGTGGCGAAGAAGTGACTGATCTCTTTCAGCGTATGCGCATTCACGTCCTTGATATCGCGCACCTCTTTCCATCTCGGATCTCCCGCGGGAACGGCGATGATCTTTTCGTCCGCCTCGCCGCCGTCAACCATGTGCATGATGCCCACCGGACGTGCGTTCACGAGAATGCCAAGTGCAAGCGGTTCGGTCGTCAGAAGCACGACGTCAAGAGCGTCCCCGTCGTCCCATAGGGTCTGGGGAATGAACCCATAGTCGAAGGGGTACGCCTGAGCCGTGTGGTTCACACGGTCAAGTTTGATGAGTCCGGTCTCTTTATCGATCTCGTACTTGTTCTTCGAGCCACGAGGAATCTCGACAATGACGTTCATCTCGTCCTTCGTGCCCGGCGCTATGTCGTGAAGCAGGTTCATATATCGAGTATACCGCCTAGGACTGGTTCTTTTCCTGAGCGTCGGTGGTGATATCGCGGTCGTCAGGGTTGGCCGCATCCCCGTCGTCCGAGACATTGGTCTCCTCCTCGACCGTGAGCGCGCCGCTGTCGTCGTTGGCATCGTCCTCGGTCATCACGATGGATTCGCTTTCGTTAGGAGCGATGCCTGCCTCGATGGAAGGACTGTCCTCTATCGCGGCCTCAGCGGCCTCGATATCGCCTTCGGCGGCGATGGTCGTGTCAGGCTGGTTCTTCTTGCCTGCGTAGAGCTCGTCGCTGTCGGCTGCGGCAACCGACGCGCCTCCGGTAGAAGCGATGTCGATGTTCCAGCCGGTGAGCTTGGCGGCGAGGCGCACGTTCTGTCCGCCGCGGCCGATGGCGAGTGACTGCTGGTCCTCGGAGACGGTGACAGTCGCGCGATGGCCTTCCTCGTCGAGTTCCACTTCAAGTACTGAAGCGGGGGAGAGTGCTTCCTTGATGAACGCGCTCTGGTCCTCGGACCACTCGATGATGTCGATGCGCTCGCCGCCGAGCTCGCCCATGACGGTCGACACGCGCACACCGCGCTGTCCGACAAGGGAACCCACCGGGTCCACATGCGGGTCGAGCGAGGAGATGGCGATCTTCGTGCGGGAGCCTGCTTCGCGAGCAAGTCCTTTCACTTCGAGCGAGCCTGCAGCGAGTTCCGGAACTTCAGCTTCGAACAGCTTGATGAGGAACTTCGGATGGCTGCGCGAGAGGCGCAGATACACGCCGCGGAATCCCTCGTCCACGTTGTACAAGTACGCGCGGATGCGCTCGCTGGGACGGAAGCGCTCGCCGGGGATCTGCTCCTCGTATGGGATGATGCCGGTCGCGCGGCCGAGGTCGATGAAGATCGCGCCGCGCTCCACGCGCTGCACGATGCCCGATACGATCTCACCCTTCTTGTGGCCGAATTCCTCGAGGATGGAGAGCTTCTCGGCCTCGCGGATCTTCTGGATGACGACCTGCTTCGCGGTCTGCGCGGCGATGCGGCCGAAATCATCCTGGGGCTCGAGCGGGAAGACGATCTCGCCGCCAAGCTCAGCGTCGCGCTTGATGCGCTTCGCGTCTTCCAAAAGAATGTGCTTCTCGGCGTCGAAGCGCGGAAGCTCGCCCTCCGGAAGTTCTTCTTCCTGGTGATGAAAACGCTCCGGGTGCTCCGGGATCTCCTCGGCCTCCTCCTCGGGCGTGGGGAACCGGACCATAGTGTCGTCGACGATGGTCTTCACCTGCTCGAAGGATACGGTGCCGGTATCCATGGAGATCATGGCCCGCACGATCTGCCCGCGCTTCCCATATTCCTTCTTATACGCCGTTGCCATGGCCGACTCGATGGCCTCCATCATGGTCTCCCGGGTGATGCCCCGGTCCTCGAACTCGCCCAGCACCGAATGAATTGTCTTTAGGTCCAACATACGCCTGTATTTAGTTTTTAGCCCCCAAATATGTGCTTTTTAAAACGAGATGCCCGCAAGGGCATCTCAGATATAGGGAATTTACCATATATAGGTGTGGCGGGTCAATGAAGAGGCGAGGTATGGAGTATGCGGCGTTCGTCGTCCACCATCTCGACGATCGAGACAGAACCGATTATTGCCTCCTCGCCTACGCCGAACATTCCCGAATGGAGATCGGTTACGTGCGGCCTGAAGCTGAGCACATGGCTCTCGGGAATTACGAAGGGCCCGAATTCTTGCATGACCTCCTCGTGGAGCCTTTGAAGTATCGGTGACGATTCGAGCTCCGTGACAGGTATTTCCTTCTGCGGGCCGAGGAACTCTTTGGACTTTCCGGTAATGGGTATCTTGGGAAACTGAGCGCAAATATGGTCGATGCGCTCAGCCAGTTGAGCGATAGGCAGGTCCGTCGTAAAAGGTCGCACGATCGTAACATGCGGGCGCCAGTCCGACTGGCGGAAGACGGCGGGAGAGTCCTCCAAGAGCGACGTAATGACGAACTTTCTCATCGTATTGAATCCGGGAACTCAAATTCGTGGATCGAAGCGTTCCCGATAATCCCGTGCGCTTCGCTCTCCAAGTTCTTTAAAAAACGGATCACTCCTCCTGAGGTAACTAATAACGGCTTTCCCTTGGAGGTTAGAGTTATATCCTGGATGCAAGCCAGCACTCTCTGCCCAACGTCCTCTACGGACTCTCCCCCATAAGGACGATAATCATATTGCTGGTTCATATCCGCTTCCCAAAGAGTTCCCGTCGGGTCAGCGTCTTCCCACCGTTGGCCCTGAAGAGAACCGAAGCACCGCTCCCGCAGCCTGGCGTCAAAAATTATCGGAAGCCCCCATTTCTCGTTAAGAATGTCCGTAGTCTGTTTGCAGCGGAGTAGATCTGAAGAGTAAATCTCCGTTAGTCCTTCTGGGAGCTCGTGTGCAGCCTGCCTGGCTTGAACGACACCTTCCTCAGCCAAAGGAATGTCAAGATGACCGGCCATTCTACGCTCAGCGTTCAGTTGTGTCTGGCCGTGCCGGATGGCGTACCCTTTCATACTGAAATCTTAACAAGAAGGAAAAGGCGTCCCGGGGCGGGGGACGCCTTTTCCTTTAAGCCGCCTGCCTAGTATCGATGTCGGAGCTGATAGCGTTGAGGACTTCCGTGGCCTCTTCGTCGGTCTTGCCCTGGCACGCAAGCACCCTTTCGGGATTCGCTGCGAATAGGTCCCTCAGTCGCGCGTGCGCCTGTTGCGAATCCTCGCTCGAGATAGTGCCGCGCTCCACTCCCTCCCTGTCCTCGAGCAGGGCGTAGTACAGAGGGCTGCCGCTTGCAAGGCGAACGTCCTCGGGCTGCGGACTCCTGTCAGGCCGGCCGAACTGCAAGATATTTTCGTGTGGTTTTTCCATAGATAAATTGTAGTACGCATCGGTAGAAATGCAAGGTCAGTATCAGGTCGGGTCCGGCATGGATCGCGAGGACTTTTTCGGGAAAGCCTGGCAACTTTCCCCGTCAGGGAGGGCATGCGCGTCGCAATTGATTGCGGCGCGCTATACTTTACTCAGCATGCAAGTTGCAGAAAGCGATCTGAAGACGTTCATCCTCGACTCGGGGCTCGTCGCGCGCGCGGAGGTGGACGCTGCCGAGGACGAGGCGAAGCGCCGCAAGCAATCCATCGGCGACATCCTCGTGTCGAAGGGCACGCTGTCCTCCGATGCGCTTCGCCGCATCAAGGCGTACGTGCTCGGGATGCCGTTCGTGAACCTGAAGGACCTCAAGGTCCCGCTCGAGGTCCTCTCCCTCATCCCGGAGCCCATCGCCCGCACGCACAGCATCATCGCGTACAAGAAGACCGAGAAGGGGCTCGAGGTCGCGATGCTCGACACCGAGGACCTGCCGGCCATCGACTCGGTCCGGAAGAAGACGCGGTTGAATATCCTTCCCCGTCTGACCGACGAGGACTCGATACGCCACGCGCTCCTGCAGTACCAGAAGTCCCTCAAGGAGGAGTTCGGCGACCTCATCACGACCGAGGCCGGGAAGCTGACGCTGGTCGCGGAGGATACGGGAGGCGAGAAGTCGGGAGAGGAACTGAAGAAGATGGCGGAGGACCTGCCCATCGTGCGCATCGTTGATACCTTGCTGCGCCACGCGATCATGGAGGATGCGTCGGACATCCACATCGAGCCGATGGATAAGGAGGTGATGGTCAGGTATCGCATCGACGGCATCCTGCACGACGCGATGACGCTGCCGAAGGCGGCCGCGCCGGGACTCACCGCGCGCATCAAGGTCCTCGCGTCCCTGAAGCTCGACGAGAAGCGCCTGCCGCAGGACGGCCGCTTCAAGATGGAGACCGAGCGCGACAAGGTCTCATTCCGCGTGTCGCTCCTCCCCACCTACTACGGCGAGAAGGTCGTGATGCGCCTCCTCAAGGAAAGCGGCGAGGGATTCACCCTCGAAGCCCTCGGCTTCCACGGCGACCCGCTCGAACGCATCCACCAGGCCGTGAAGCAAACGACCGGCATCATCCTCATCTCAGGACCCACCGGCTCCGGAAAGACGACGACCCTATACACCGTGCTCGACATCCTGAATACGCCGCAGGTGAACATCTCGACGGTGGAGGACCCGATCGAGTATCAGATGAAGCGTGTGAACCAGACCCAGGTGAATCCGACGATCGGCTTCACGTTCGCGAACGGCCTCCGCGCCCTCCTGCGCCAGGACCCGAACATCATCATGGTGGGAGAGATCCGCGACGGCGAGACGGCGGCGCTTGCGATCAATGCGGCGCTCACGGGTCACCTGGTCTTGTCCACTATCCATACCAACAGCGCCGCAGGCGCCATCCCGCGCCTCATGGACATGGGCGTCGAGCCGTTCCTCCTTGTGTCGACGTTACGGTTGGTCGTCGGACAGCGCCTGGTGCGACGCCTTACGGATTCCAAGCAGACATACACGCTCGACGACATCGCGCGCGCGAAGGTCACGACCGAGGACCGATTCGACTCGGCCTTGAAGGCGCTCATCGATGAGAAGCTGGTAAAGGCAGGCACGAAGATCGGCGACGTGCCGTTCTATAAGCCGGTACCGGGGCCCGAGAGCGACGACGGGTACCATAGCCGCATCGGCATCCACGAAGTGCTTTCGGTGTCGCCTACCATCCGCGACCTCATCCTTCACAACGGCACGCCGGACGCCATCGAGGCCCAGGCGCGCAAGGAAGGCATGCTTACGATGCTTGAGGACGGTATCTATAAGGCCACGCAGGGCATCACGTCCCTGGAGGAGGTGCTGAGGGCGATCTCTGAATAGCCATATAAATATAGTGAGTAGCGTGCATCGCAAATTTGACAAAAATACGAAAAAGTTGACGAAATTCAACTATATATATATTCGTTCATGGAATGCTATGACAGCAAACCCCTAGATATACGGCTGAATGCCACACTCTAGGTCTGTACCACCCAACTCCAACCTAGGAGAACGGACATGACCAATCCGGTCAGCAATAACGGACCCGTCAGGATCCTCAAGGGGATGCTGGATGAGCTCGACGACGGCACCATCGTCCTTCGCGGCGTCATCGACCAGGCTTCGCTCGGGAACATCCGGGCCGATGCCTATCAGCGCGGGATCATGAACCGCAAGGACATCATGGATGGCTATCGCGCCGGAGCGCAGCTTCCGGATGTCGAGCTCGGCATGCGCGGCCAGAACTACGACTCGGCGCGCGGGATCCTCACCCTGAGGGATCCCGTCTTCGCCATCGACGGCTGGCAGCGCATCCAGACCGGGCTCCGCTTCCTCGATCTCGCGCCGGACGGCCGTGTGCGCCTCGGCGCCATGATCCGGTTCGACACGACCGAAGCGTACGAACGCGAGCGGTTCGAGACCCTCAACGGCAAGAGCCGCGTCAAGGTCTCGGCCAACATCATGCTCCGCAACAAGCGTTCGGACAGCGCGGCGGTGCTGATGCTCTACGGCCTCACCCACACCGACAAGACCTTCGTGCTGCAGAACCGGATCGCCTGGGGCCAGAACATGGTCCGCGGCGAGCTCCTTCCGGCGTTCGCGTTCGCGAAGATCGTCGGCAGGCTGCTCGGCCACAAGATCGCCGGAGGGAACAGCAGCCTCAACAATCTCGTGGCGGCCCTCGATCACGGCGTCGAGTCCTTCGGCGTCCAGGTGATGCGCGAGAACGTGAGGGCGTTCTTCGGCCTCGTCGACGAGTGCTGGGGCATCCGGCGCATCCACTACCGCGACGGCGCGTCTTATATGAAGGCGACGTTCCTGACCGTGCTGGCCCGGCTCATCTCGGACCATCACGATTTCTGGAAGCAGCCGGATGAGCGCCGCCTCTTCGTCGAGGCGCCGCTGCGCCGGAAGCTCGCGCAGTTTCCGGTGGACGATCCGCAGGTCGTGCAGCTCTCGGGCGCGACGGGGAAGGCGGCGGAGCTCCTCTATATGCTCCTCCGCAATCACCTCAACCGGGGCAAGACGACCAAGCGGCTCGTTTCGCGGTACGCCGATAACGGCACGTCCTTCGACGAGGACGAGTCCGCGGCGGCCTAGGGCCAACCTAGCGGCCCCGGGCAGGCGCAAGCCTGCCCGGGGAAGCAGAAAGGAGGAATATGGGTAAACGTAAGAAAAAGCGCTACGAGTCGACGCGTTCGCTTGTGCGGCGAGCCGAGCGAGTTCTCGCGAGGGCCCGGACGCAAGTCGCGCAAGCCGAACGAATAATCGACAGCGCATGGGCGACGCTTCGCGTCCCCGCACCTTGAGCAGCTCGCGACGCGGGCTGTTTCTTTTTATATACGGAATATCGTTGCGTGCTACACTTTTTGCATGAAATTCAGCGTCGTCGTACGCAACTCTGACGGTAACGAGTCCAAGGAAACGATAGAGGCGGCGAGCCGGCTCGCGGTGTACGAGCAGGTAGAGAAGGGCGGCGCGTCGGTCGTGTCGCTCGAGGAGAAGGGCGCGTCGCTCGCGCTCCCCGCATGGGCGAATATCTCCATCGGTTCGGGCGTGAAGACCGAGCAGAAGATAACCTTCACCAAGAACCTCTCCGCCATGCTCGGTGCCGGCCTCACGCTCTCCCGCGCGCTCTCGGTGCTCGGCCGCCAGGCGGAGAATAAGGTACTGAAGAGGATCGTCGCGGAACTCGAAGACGCGGTGAAGGGAGGCGCGTCCTTCCACGAGGCGCTCGCGGCGCACCCGAAGGTCTTCCCGCGGCTCTTCATCGCCATGACGAAGGCCGGTGAGGAGGGGGGCAAGCTTGCGGAAACCCTTAAAGTCGTGGGGAAGCAGATGGAAACGTCCCATCAGCTCACTAAAAAGATCAAGGGAGCGATGATCTATCCCTCCATCATCCTCGGTGCCATCGTCGTCATCGGCGTCCTCATGCTCATCTACGTCGTGCCGACGCTGTCGAGCACGTTCGCCTCGCTCGGCGTCGATCTCCCGCGCTCGACGAAGATCATCGTGGGAATGTCGGACTTCGCCGTGAGCCACATCCCCATCGTGCTCGGCCTTCTGCTCCTGGTCGCCGTGCTCATCATCGTCTTCGTGCGATCGAAGGTAGGGCAGAGCATCATCCTGACCGTCGCGCTCCGGTTCCCGGTCATCAAGCATCTCGTGCGTGAGACGTACAGCGCGCGGGCGACACGCACGCTCTCCTCGCTCCTCTCCTCGGGCGTCGAGATGCTGACCGCGATCGGCATCAGTGCGGAAGTGGTGGGCGAGAACCGCTTCGGGAAAGTACTCAATGAAGCGGAGGAGCGCGTTAAGAAAGGCGAAGCCCTGTCCGCGACATTCATGGAGCATCCGAAGCTCTTCCCGGTATTCGTGTCGGAGATGGTCGCGGTCGGCGAGGAGACCGGCAAACTGGCAGACATGCTCGGTCAGGTCGCCGAGTACTACGAGCAGGACGTCGAGGGCCGCACGAAGGACCTCTCCACGATCATCGAGCCTATCCTCATGCTTTTCATAGGGGTGTTCGTCGGTATCTTCGCGCTTTCGATGATCTCTCCCATCTACTCGCTGTCGGATAAGATCTAGGGTATTGACTTTTAATTTGACTTCTAGTATTGTTGAGGAATCATTGCTTCGTCTCCATGAGACAAGTTATTTACGGCTTATTCGGCATTCGTGCTGACATTTTTACAACTAAGCCGTAAATAACTCGCCTTATGCCCGATTTCAAGAAGAGCAATTTCAACGGTCCCCGACGCCCCTTCACCAAGGGAGGCGCCGGCCGCTCCTTCGGCCCTCGCAACGACGGCCCGCGCGAGCTTTTCGATGCCGAGTGCAACAGCTGCCACAAGCGATGCCAGGTGCCGTTCCGCCCGAACGGCAAGAAGCCCGTCTACTGCCCCGACTGTTTCAATCGTGATGACGATCGCGCGGAGAAGCCTCGTTTCGAGAAACGGGAGTTCAACGCGTCGCGCCCGTATGAATCCGCCGCTCCCCGCGTCCAGCAGCAGGATCCGCGCATCGACGGACTGAAGCGCCAGCTCGACGCCATGAATGCCACGCTCGAGAAGCTGGTCGCAGCGTTCGAGACCTCCAACCGCGCAGCGGCGCTCACCAAGGAGGTGCGCAAGCACATCCCGGCCGCGAAGCCTGCTGCAGCTCCTAAGAAAGCGGTAGCGAAGAAAGTGGTAAAGAAGGTCGCTAAGGGCAAGAAGTCGTAATCGTATACCCGCCTAGGCAGGGCCTTGACTGCAGGACAGCGATGGTATGATAAAAGTATGACGAATCCAGAAGGAGCTTTTGTGCCACCTCGTAAGTCCGGCGAGTTCGTTCCTATAGATCAAATTTCCGCCGAACACATAGACCGTAATAGTGGCTTTGACTGGGATATAGGCAGAACTCCCGAAGAATCGCGGAACAAGAACGAGCTGCAGAAGAATGGGAAGACTGGATCACCGAAGAAGCCGTCGGACCTGACGGAGACCTGCCCTATGACGTATACACGTGGACGGAAGCGCAAAAAGAAGCTAGGTGGTGGGAACGCGTGAATAGGATGGGATCGGAGTTGGAAGACGATGACTCCGACACTGATAATTTTAATGAGTTCGCCGAGCGCCACGGTCTCCCGGGCAATATCACAAGGAACGATATCGAACGTCTTGTCGCAAGAGGAAAAAAGCTTGCGAGCGCTAAAGAAGGAGAAAAGCTAGGAGACTGGAGTTATACTCACCGCGGTCCCCATGGGCGTCGAGGCAAGGAACCCCGCGATAAGCGCGAACTTGGTGAAAAGCCCGTACCACTATTCGACTGGAAAGCGCATCGCCCAGAAACGTGGCCTGACCGACTCACTGAATATGTGAAGAAGCACGGAGGTAACGAGGAAGAAGACCGCAGGACAGTTGAAACGCAGATGGATCTCATCGCCGACTTCGCGCGTCTCGAACACGTAAAAATCGCTAGTAATGATGATTTGATCGGGTACGGAGAAAAGCGTAAGCACGTTCTGACCGACTTCGATGCCAAACGGCTTCGATACGTGTTCGCGTAGCAATTGCCGCTCACAGGATAAACGGTGCGCTATCATACGTTCATATGCGTTCCTTTTATAAGCGTTCTTCGGCGCATCGAGGGATGAGCTTCATGGATGTCATCATCGGCACCGCGCTGCTGCTCATCGTCTTCCTCGCGCTCTCGGGACTCCTGCGTTCCTCGCTCGTCGTCGCCTCGCTCGCGAAGAGCAAGGCCATCGCGACCGCGGTCGCCGAAAGCCAGATGGAATACGTGCGCTCGCTTTCGTACGACGCCGTCGGTACGGTAGGCGGCATCCCTCCGGGGAACATCCCGCAGTACGCCACGACGACCAGCAACGGGATCAGCTTCGTCACCCGCACGTACATTGAATACGTCGACGACCCGAAGGACGGCCTTGAGGCTGCGGACGAGACTGGCATCACGACCGACTACAAGCGCATCAAGGTGAGCGTCACGTATACGGCGGCGGGAAGCGGGAGGAACGTGGACCTTATCTCGAACTATGCGCCGCCGGGCCTCGAGACGACGACCGGCGGCGGTACGCTGAAGGTCAACGTCGTGAATGCGTCCGGACAGGGGGTGCCGGGCGCGAGCGTGACTATTACGAATCCCTCGACGAACCCGAGCGTGAATCTCACCGCCTTCAGCAGCGACGCCGGCATCGTATACCTTCCGGGTGCGGCGACCTCTACTAACTACCGCATCACCGTCACGAAGGACGGGTACTCGACCGCAGCCACGTACGTCCGCGACGCGACGAACCAGAACCCGACGCCCGGTTATATGACGATCGTGAAGGACCAGACGACGACCGGCACGTTCGCCATCGACGTCCTCGCCGCGCTCACGCTACGCACGTTCTCGCCTGTCGCCACGACGACGTGGAGCGACTCGTTCAACGACGCGAGCAAGGTCGCGTCGCAGTCGAGCGTAACCGTCAGTGGCGGGAGCGTGACTCTTGCGGGCGCGGCAGGTACGTATGCGTCGAACGGCAGCGTCCGTTCGGTCGCGCTTACGCCCGACTATCTCGCCGGATGGTCAGCCGCCTCCACGAGCACCTCGCTTCCGCCGGGGACGAGCGTACGGTTCCATGTCGCGAACGGGTCGGGCACGCTCCTTCCGGACAGCGCATTGCCGGGGAACAGCGCGGGCTTTACCGGCGAGGTCGACCTGCAAGGCGTATCCAAGACGACGTATACATCCCTTTCGCTCATCGCCGACCTGCAGACGCCGTCGACGGCCGTAACGCCGGCGCTGCTCGACTGGACGATCACGTACCGGCGGGGGCCGGTACCGCTGCCGAATATCGCCTTCACGCTCACGGGCGGGAAGACCATCGGTTCTACGGGCGCGGGCGCGCCGATCTATAAGACGAACGTCTCGCAGTCGAGCGATTCAAACGGCGTGCGTGTTTTGTCGCTCGAATGGGATGAGTACGAGGCCGATGTCCCTTCGTACGACGTGGTTGACGCCTGCAACGCGCCGCCGTATACGCTCGCCCCGGGCGCGTCCCTCGATTCGTCGCTGGTGCTCGGCACGTCCACCGCGCACTCGGCGCTCGTATCGGTGCGAGCATCTGGCGTGCCTGTGGCAGGAGCGAACGTGGTCCTGTCACGATCCGGCTTCACGAAGTCCGTCACGACGAGCGAATGCGGCGCGGCGTACTTCGGAGCCGTCGCTACGGCGAACGACTACACGATAACGGTAAGCGCGTCGGGCCATGCCGACGCGGTCGCCACGGGCGTATCGGTATCCGGCGAACTGTTCTATGCGATTACGTTCTAACTGTTGTATGAAAACTCCTAAAGGAATGACGCTCATCGAGATGCTCGTGGTCATCGCGATCGTGTCGTCCGCCGGCATCGCGCTCTCGGGTGCCATCCAGTACTTCTATCGTAGCAATGCCTTCCTCCTCGAACAGACGACGGCTCTCGACAGCGCGAGGCGCGGCGTGCGCGAGGCAGTCGTCGCCATCCGTGAAGCGTCCTACGGAGACGACGGCTCCTATCCTATAGAGACCGCAGCGACCTCCTCCATCACGTTCTACAGCGACTACGATAAGGACGCGTCGGTGGAGCGCGAGAAGTACGTGCTGCAGAGCGGTACCCTGTACCGCGTCGTGACGAATTCCGGCGGCTCGCCCCCGACGTACACGGGGCAGGCGCTGAGCACGACGACCATCGCGACGTACGTGACGAACGGCACGTCGACTCCCTTGTTTACCTACTTCAACGCGAACGGCGCGCAGCTTTCCGCCACCTCGACCGACGAATCAGCCATCGCCTCGGTTACCATTACGCTCATGGTGGACCTGAACCCGAGCCGCGCCCCGAACGTCTTCACCCTTACGGAGAAGGCTACATTGAGGAACCTCCGTGCCACCGATGAATAAGTATGAATAGCGCTAAGCGGATCCCTAATGCATCTCGACGCACCGTCGCCCCGACCAGGGCGGAGAGGCGCATTAGGGATCAGCACCGCGGGTTTCTTATGCTCCTTGCGCTGGTGTTCGGGGCGGTGTTTCTTACGGTGCTTGGCGCGCTGTCGAGCGTGACGCTTACCCAGAACCGCGTACAGAACGTGAACACCGGGCGCGTGAAGGCGCTCGCGCTCGCCGAAGCCGGGCTCGAGTACTACCGCTGGTTCCTCGCGCACCATCCGGGCGACCTCACCAACGGCACGGGAGCAGCGGGACCGTACTCGATCCCGTACAGCGACCCTGAAGGAGGCGTCGTGGGGACGATCTCGCTCGAGGTCGAAGGCGCGAGCTATTGCGGGCAGCCGGGCGCGATCGACATCAGATCCACCGGTACGTCCGAGGACGAGACGCACGTCTCGCGCACTATCCGCGCCCGCTACTCGCGCCCGACCGTGGCCCAGTATTCCTACATATTGAATGACAGCGTCTGGGCGGGCGACGACCGCGTCATCAACGGTCCGTACCATTCCAACGGCGGCATCCGCATGGACGGGACGACGAACGCTCCGGTGACGAGCTCGCTATCCTCGTGGCTGTGTACCAGTTCGTTCGGCTGCGCTCCCAACCAGACGGTGAACGGGGTCTTCGGCGACGGGCCGAACTCTGGCCTCTGGTCGTTCCCCTCGCCACAGGTGGACTTCGCCGGGATCTCCGCCGACTTCTCGTTCCTGAAGGCGACCGCGCAGACGAGCGGCCAGTACGTCCCGCGCTACAGCTCGGGCGCGTCGACCGACAGCAACTACTGGCGCGGATATCGACTCACGTTCAACAGCAACGGCACGGTGACCGTGCGGCGCGTGACCGCGACCACCGCGCTCAACGTCACGCCCGTGAACAGCGCGGACCCCTTGACCGACCGCGCACTCTCGGGAAGCGAGAGCGCGTACGCGACGTACACACTACCCGCCAACTGCGGGCTCATCTTCGTTGAGGACAACATATGGGTCGAGGGGGTGATCACCGGAAAGGTGACGGTCGTCGCAGCGAACGTGACCACGACCGGAGTCGCACCGAACGCGTACCTGAAGGGCAACATCACGTACGGGAATACGAATGCCGGCCTCACGGTCATCGCCGAGCACGACGTGCTCGTCGTGCCCGACTCGCCCCAGAACATGACCCTGAACGGCGTCTTCATCGCGCAGGACGGAGCGTTTGGCAGGAACCGCTATCGCTCAAGTTCTTCGGGCTCTTGCCACGCCACCTACGAGCCGCGCACCTCGCTCACCATCCATGGCACGACCGTGTCGAATAAGCGCACCGGTACGAAGTGGGTGAACGGCTGCAGCTCGGGAGACGCTGGCTATCAGACGCGCGTCGACGCCTACGACCGCGTACTCGCCACTGACCCGCCGCCCTTCACGCCCATCGTCTCGAGCGACTACCAGTTCGTGGATTGGCAGGAGGAGTAACGTATACTTTTTATATGAGCCTACTAGAGTCAGCACATCCTGGGCCTTTTGATAAGGCGCGCTTCGGTGGGCGGCTCGAGCGAAGGGCCGAGGCAGAAAGGCCCGACTGGCTGGAACACGCTCTCCCCTGGATATCCACGTTGTGGGAAGAAGCACGAACGAATCCGCAGCGTCAGCGGTTCTTTACGGAAGAGTTCCACTGGCTGAGCGATATCGAGGAGAAAGCGAAAGAAGACGGGGTGAGCTTCGGCGCTGATACTTATTTGTCCGACATGATCACGTACGGACTGGAGAAAAAGCTCATAACCGTGCGACGAGCTGACATGCTGAAAGAGCATATACGGCCGCTCGGTTCCGACGAGGTGCACTAAGTTCTCAACTCCTCTTCCATTTTCTTTACAGCGGCACTCTACCGCACGGTGCTATCATGGTTCCATGCTGATCATTGCGAATTGGAAGGCGTACGTGGATAGCGCGACGCGCGCGAAGGCGCTCGTGGCGAACGCGAAGCGGCTGGCAACGCGGAGCCGTCACACGTTCGTGCTCGCCCCGTCAGCGCCGCATCTCGGGCTTTTTCCGAAAGTCGGGAAGCGCAACCTCCAGTTCGCCGCGCAGGACGTGTCGGAGAAATCGGGAGGCGCGGCGACCGGCGAGGTCCCGGCCTCGCTTTTGCGGGAGCTCGGCGTCGGGTACGTCATCATCGGGCATTCGGAGCGTCGTGCGCTCGGGGAGACGGATGCGGTCATCGCCGTGAAGGCGAAGCAGGCCTTCGCCGCAGGGCTCGTTCCCATACTGTGTATCGGAGAGCGCGACCGCGATGCGGATGCGAGATACCTGAAGGAACTGCGCGAGGAACTCGCGGTCGTGCTCGAAGCGCTTGCTCCCAAGGAGCGCGCGAAACTCGTCATCGCGTACGAGCCGGTCTGGGCGATCGGCAAGTCCGCGCGCGACGCCATCACGCCCGCCGACCTCAAGGAGATGGTGCTGTACATACGGAAGATCCTCGCGCAGCACCTGCCCGCGCGCACTGCGAACAAGATACGCGTCATTTATGGCGGTTCGGTCGAGCCCGGAAACATTCGCGAACTCGCGAAAGAAGGCGGCGTGGACGGCTTCCTCATCGGTCACGCGAGCGTGGACGCGAAGACCTTTTCCGCGTTGGTAAAGGAGCTTGCCTAACTCATGAAAACTCTCCTGGCGATCCTTATCGGGCTCGTCGCTATCTACCTTTTCTATTCCGGGATCCGGTTCCTTTCCCTGCTTAACGTATCGAAGAAACTGATCGAGCAGGCGACTCCTTTTACGCAGGATTCTACGGATACGAGCAGGGCGATGCTCGTACTCGGCGACAGCACGGCGGTCGGCGTCGGTGCGAGTACCGTAGCGGAAAGCGTGCCGGGAAGAGTTGCCGCACATGTCGGTGCTACGAAAGTCGAGAACTACGGAGTTTCAGGTGCGCTCGTCGAGGATCTTCCGGCGCAGGCGAAACGCGCCGCACTTCCGCGTTATGAGTTGATATTGATCCAGATAGGCGGGAACGACATGGTCCGCTTCCACGGAGCGGTGGAGTCGGCGCGCTTGCTCGGGGCAGTCCTTGAGGAACTGCCGGAGGCCGGAACGGTGGTCGTGATCTCCGCTGCCGACGTGGGTGCGGCGCGCATATTCCCGCATTTCATACGTCCGTTCTACAGCGCGCTCAATAAGCGATACCATGCGGCCTTTGCCGATGCGGCGCGTGAGCACGGAGCCATATATGTGGACCTGTCGGAAGATCCCGGAAGCGAGCTCTTCGCAACGGACCCCGCGACGTACTTCGCTCCCGACAGCTTCCATCCGTCTTCGGCGGGATACGGGCTCTGGTTCGACGCCATACGCCCAAGCCTTCCTGTGCGATAAGGTCCCGCCTGCGCGCGGTACTATACAAGCATGCGAAGCGTTCGATACATCCCGCACGTAGAGAACATTCCGATACTGGTGCGCACTGCGCTCAACGTCCCGGTGGAGAACGGGAAGGTGACGAGCACGTTTCGCCTGCGCAAGGCGCTTTCGACCATCAACCTGCTGCGCACGGAACGCGCTCGCGTAGTGCTCATCGGGCATATCGGGGAGCAGGGAACGGAAAGCCTGATACCGGTGTACGAGGCGATGAAGTCCCTCATCCCAAACCTCACATTCTGTCCCTCGACCGTCGGTCCCGAGGCGCGCGCGGCCGTGCGTGACCTTCCTCCGGGCGGCGTGCTCATGCTCGAGAACCTGCGGCGGCACAAGGGTGAGACGGAGAATAGCCGCGAGTTCGCGCTCCAGCTCGCCGAACTCGCGGATGTCTTCGTGCAGGACTCGTTCGATGTATGCCACCGCGCGCATGCGTCGGTCGTCGGCGTTCCCGAGCATCTCGCGCCGTACGCGGGGCTCCAACTCGAGGAGGAAGTACGGGAACTCACGAAGGCGCTTCGCCCGAAGCGTCCGTCGCTCGCGATCATCGGCGGCGCGAAGTTCTCGACCAAGGAGCCGGTCCTGCGGAAGCTCCTCGCCTGCTATGACCGCGTGTTCGTAGGCGGCGCGCTCGCGAACGACTTCATGGTGGAATGCGGATACGGCGTCGGTACATCCCTCGTGTCAGAGGATTCGGACAAGGAGACACTGCGGGAGCTATTAAAGAACCCGAAGCTCATGCTTCCGCTCGACGAGGTGGTCGCGCCGAAAGGAAGCCATGAGGACGACGTGGACGAGCAGACGGTCGCGCCCGACCACGTGCCGAAGGACAAGGCAGTCCTTGATGACGGGCCGAAAACCATCGCCGCACTTGGCGAGCTGGCGGGAAAGGCTAACACCATCCTCTGGAACGGTCCCTTGGGGAACTACGAGAACGGCTTCGAGGAGGGGACCGAGGCGCTTGCACGCGTCATAGCGGCCTCGAACGCGTACTCGATCATCGGCGGTGGCGACACGGTCGCCGCTGTGGAGAAGCTCGGTCTTTCCAAGAAGTTCTCGTTCATCTCGACCGGAGGCGGCGCGATGCTCGATTTTCTCTCAAAGCGCACCCTTCCGGGGCTTGAGGCGCTTGACAAACACGGTCAATAGGTGTATATTATACAACAGTTTCTAGCTCCTTACAAAAAGGTCCAAAGGGGCGGATTCAGCCAAAAGCAGCCGAGCACATCGGCTTCTCCTGGCTGAACCCGCCCAGGAATTGGGAGAGGGCAGCGTAACCGAGGAGACGACGCAATGGCGACTTCCGCCAGGACCCAGTCCGACACCATCACCAATAAGCAGATCGGCCAGATCAACGATCGGCTCGCCACCCAGCTCCGCAGTTCCGGCTTTTCGGCCGAGAGCGTGCAGCTCGTGCTCGCAGCGCCGGGTGGCGCGGCGATCAGCGACATGCTCGCCGCTTTCAGGAAGCATGTCGAAGCGAACAGCGACCTGATCGTTCGCCGTTCGAAGCCGGATCGCACGCTCACCTCCGACGCCGCGCTCCGGGCCACCGGCCGCAACCTCTATGTCAACGACGAGGTCGTGGCGGCCATGCCCCGCGGCACCGGCGAGGATGGCGAGACCGTCTTCTTCAGGCTCGACCTCTCCGATCGCGGCGGCTACATCAGCGACGCCGACCTGGACAAGGAATATGAGCTGCGCGGCCTCGTCCCCGAGGAGCCGGACACGCTCGCCGCCGTGAACCAGGACGATCCGGTCTTCGCCGACGACCACCCCAATGCGACCCATTGGAAGGACGACCGGGGCCGCTATTGCTTCGCGGCCTTCGACCGCTGGGACGACGACCGCGGCGTCAGCGTCAACCGGAGCGACAACGATTGGCTCGGCTACTGGTGGTTCGCCGGCCGGCGCAAGTGAGCGCTTGGGTCTCGGAGCATTAGAACTTTTGGACCCTTTGAATTTTGGTGCCGCTGCGTTCCCACGCGGCGGCATCTTTTTTGTATAATGAATTCGGATACTAGGCGAATCTGCTATCGCCACGCGC
>JAXDML010000002.1:0-100191 GCA_034666125.1 Candidatus Parcubacteria bacterium | reverse complement strand
CGCAAAAAGCCCCTGATGGGCTTTTTGCGTTGCATATACGGGTCGTATTGAAAGTTTCTAGAATATCGAAAGCAATTTTTCACATTTCGCCCTTATGAAAACCAACACTTTAGTTTACTTAACCCCAAAATCTGTTAGGCAAGTACCTTCGGCATTTAATGCCATCCCCGGCTCACGCCAGGCCCAACAAACGACTCGCCCTCCCCGGCGGGTCGAAGTTTTTATATAGGGCTCCCGTTTCCATTTATATTATAGATGTGCTATCTTCCCCCTATCAGGGGCGCGTGCTTAGAAGCCGCGAGCGGGCTATCCCTGGTTCTCGAAAGCTTAGGCTGAGGAACTAGTACCCGCCGCACAACCGCGCGCCTCCATTTAATACATGCCAGAAGAAGTTAAGGAGACTGCGGCCCCGGTCGTACTCCCTCCGGTTCTCACCGTCGACGCCGGTCACCCGATGACCGCGCTCGCCGACAAGATCGCCACGCCGCCCAAGGCTGGCGACGTCATCGAGGGCACCATTATCGAACTCGTACGCGGTCGTCTCTACGTCGACCTGCCACCGTTCGGTACGGGTCTCATTTACGGACGCGAATACCTGAACGCTGCGGACGTGCTTCGCAAGGCGAATCCGGGCGATACCATCACCGCCAAGGTCGTTGACCCGTCGGGCCTCGACGGCTACATCGAGCTCTCTCTCAAAGAGGCTCGCCAGGCCGCTATCTGGGGCGAGGCGGAACAGGCCATTGTCGCCGGGACGGTGTACACCCTTCCGGTCGAGGAGGCCAACAAGGGCGGGCTCATCCTCTCGTGGCAGGGCATCCAGGGCTTCCTCCCTGCTTCCCAGCTCTCGAAGGATCACTATCCGCGCGTTCCGGAGGGTGATAAGGACAAGATCTTCGGCGAGCTTCAGAAGCTCCAGGGCGTGCCGCTCTCGGTCCGCATCATCACTGCCGACGCTAAGGAAGGAAAACTCATCTTCTCCGAACGCTCCGGCGACGAGGAGACCGAGAAGACCAACCTTATCGACAAGTACCAGGTGGGTGACATCGTCGAGGGCGAGGTCACGGGCGCCGTCGACTTCGGCGTCTTCGTGAAGCTCGAACAGGGACTCGAGGGACTCGTGCACATCTCGGAGCTCGATTGGGGGCTCGTGGAGGATCCGCGCACGCTCTTCAAGGTCGGCGACCGCACTCGAGTGAAGGTCATCGAGATCAAGGACGGCAAGGTGTCTCTCTCCATCAAGGCGCTCAAGGAGAACCCGTGGAAGACCGCCTCCGACCGCTACACCAAGGGCCAGGAGGTGCACGGCGTCGTCATCAAGTACAACAAGCATGGCGCACTCGCATCCATCGAGGAAGGCGTGGCAGGCCTCGTGCACATCTCGGAATTCGAGACGCCTGCAGCGCTGCGCGAGACCCTCGAGCTCGGCAAGACGTACCCGTTCACCATCACGCTATTCGAGCCGAAGGATCAGCGCATGACGCTCGCATACGGCGGGGAGAAGAAAAAGAAATAGAAAAGTAAGAGCGATAATGCGAAAAGCGCTCCGGGACCAAGGTCCCGGAGCGCTTTTGCGTCAGGCTGCCGCTTGCTGATCTTCTTGCTCCCATTCCCTGATCGCCTGCCTGATCATGCTGGGTTCGTAGCACGTGCGCAACAGGCGCTCGTACGAACTGCTGATCAGGGACGCGAGCTTGAGGATCTCGTTGGTGCTTCGTGTGGGTCGCAGCAACGGCGTGTCACGATAGTCCGCGAATGGCGGAAACGTATAGTAGACGCTCTTATGCTTGCGCGAGGAATGAATGTCGATCACGTTGCTGGGCGAATCGACGAGCTCTTCCGCGAGCCGTGCCGCAAGCGGACGGAACGTTCCGCCGCGCATGTAGTCGAGGAAGTCCCGTACGAGGATTGGGTCGGAATGAGCGTCCGCGTACCGGGCGCAACCATGGCATGCAGCGAGCACGACGGCGTTCATGCTCTCGAATGGGTCTTCCTCACCAATTCCCCAAGTGCGGTGCCATCCCGGGACGCGCTCCTCATGAAGCGGCAGGCAGGCGCGAAGCGCGATCTCGAGGACGTCGAGCGGTTTGAGCCTACGCATTTTGATGTTCTCCTTCTGGACGCGGTGCGCGTCTCCCCCCAAATACCCTACCCTTGAAACGAGAGCGGGGCAATTAGCGAGTATTCGCCGCGAGCATCGCCTTCTCGATGCCGTCAGTAGCGAAGATGCGAATCGCCTCCGCCGCCTTCTTAAGCGTCTTCTTAAGGAGCACCTCTTCCGTCGGCTTGAATTTCCCCACGACATGATTCGAGATCTTCTCGTCCCCTACGGGCTTCTTTACCTTCCCTTTCGCAGTCGCCCCAGAGATGCCGATCTTGAGCTGCGCGAATTCCTTCGTGCGGAGCGCGCGCATGATGCTCTCCACGCCCTTGTGCCCTCCCGACCCACGTCCGTACATCGTCATCTTTATGGCGCCGAGGGGCATATCGAGGTCGTCGCGCACCACGAGAAGACTCCTTGCCGCCTTGACCGACTTCACGAATGCCGGCGCCGACTTCCCAGAATGATTCATATACGTCTCCGGAAGGACGAACGTAGCCTTCTCGCCGCCGAGCGTTCCCTGCGAGACCGATGCATTCGCCGCCTTCTTGAAGACGAACTCGCCAAAGCCTTCCTGCTTCACCAGAAGCTCCGCTGCCATGCGTCCGGCGTTGTGGCGCGTCTTCGCGTACTCCACGCCTGGATTTCCCAACCCCATGATGACGGTGGCCATATGCAACGATTGTAGCAAAACTTGCGTCGGAAAAAACCGAGCGTACAATGCCCGCATGAACCTGCTCGGCAGCGCCGTGAAAGAGATCGCGACGTTCCTGGTATTGGCCGTAGTCATTGTCCTCCCCATCCGCCTGTTCGTCGCGCAGCCATTCGTCGTCGAGGGCGAGAGCATGTACCCCACGTTCGACAGCGGCGACTACCTCATCGTCGACCAGCTCACCTATCGGCTGAACGAACCGGAACGCGGCGACGTCATCGTCTTCCGGTACCCCAATAATCCCGATGTCTTCTATATCAAGCGCGTTATCGGGCTCCCGGGAGAGACCGTATCCATCAAGGAGGGGGTCGTGAGCATCCTGAAGGCCGACGGTACCACGGTCACCCTCGACGAGCCGTACGTCGTCGCCGAGGACGCCACGTATACCGAGAACACCGTCGTGGGCCAGGGCGAGTTCTTCGTCATGGGCGACAATCGTCCGCGCTCGTCCGACTCCCGCGTCTGGGGACTCCTGCCTGAGAAGGACCTCATGGGCCGCGCCTTCCTCCGACTTCTGCCTGCTTCGCAGATCGACCTGTTCCCGGGTGCCGTACCGCTCCCGCAATGACCATGCACATGAAGCCCGACGACATCCTGCGGCGCGCGTCGAGTATCGGCAGCTACTACGGATTCACGGCGCTCTCGACGCTCGCCGCGACGCACAAGATGTCGAAGCGCGTCCCATACCCGGACTCCATAGTTCCCGAAGCTCTCGACCCGGTGGCGCGCGAGGTCGCCAGCTTCCTCAAGCACGTGCGTGACATCGGACTCGTGCCGTCCACCGCGCAGCCGCTCTTCATCTGGCACACGAACGCCGCTCCGGGACGTCCGGCGCCCAAGAACTTAGTCATACAATTCCACGCGCTCGGTGTGGAGCATTCCATCGCCGATGCGGTGCTTATGCGCGCGGTACGCGCCTTCCTGCAGGACGTGGTGAAAGGCGACCACGCGCTCCGCATCAACTCCATGGGCGACAAGGAGACCCGGAGCCGCTTCGCGCGTGAGCTCACCACGTTCTTCCGCAAGCACGGCGCTACCCTGCCTGAGAACTGCGTCAACTGCGCGAAGCGCGACGTCTTCGAAGCCGCCGAGCTCCTTGCGATCGCCGACGCCGACGTGCTCCCTTCCTCGACCGACCATCTTTCGGAGGCGAGCCGTAAGCACTTCGAATCGGTGCTCGAATACCTCGAATCCACCGACACCCCGTACGAGCTTGCCTCGGACCTCCTGTCGCGCGGCGCGTCCTGGACCGAGACCTGCTTCGAGATAACGGCCGGCGACCGAGCGCACGCTTGGGGCTCACGATACAGCGAATTCGCGAAAGCTTTCTGGAAGAGCCACGTGCCTTCGATCGGTGCCGTCATCCGCATCACGACCGACGACCGCGAGACCATGGCTCCTGTGAAGACGGCGGCCGCGCCGCGCTTCGTCTTCGTGCACATCGGTGACGAGGCCAAGCGCGAGAGCATGATGATGGCCGACGATCTCCGCCGCGCCCGCATCTCCCTTTCCCAGAACATCGGCATCCAGTCCCTTTCGGAGCAAATGCGCTACGTCGACGCCCTCAACCCCCCGTACGTCCTCATCATGGGCCGCAAGGAGGCACTGGAACGCTCCGTCATCCTGCGCAACCGCGCCACCTACACTGAAGTATCCATACCGCTCGATTCGCTCGTGGAGCGACTCCGTGAGGTCGCTTAGGGTTTCTTTTTCCAAGCGGCCAGCATTTCACGGACTGACCTTGACGTGTTCCCGTACTAAATGCATATTGTGGTCAGGAGGCACGCCGGTATCCGGCAGTCGTACGGAGGAAGCTCATGTTCATCAGAAATGCCCCATCCGAGAAATCGGAACTCAAATGGATGATTTGCCACTCAGCGGCTATCGTCACGCTCGTCATCCTCACGGCCGGATGTGTCTACGCCGCAGTTGAGGTAAGCGACTTAGGCGCGAAGGTGTTCGCGGCGGGCTGGGCCCTGGCATTCGCTACCTCCGCGGTCTTGCTGATCGTCGGCGTTCGCATGCGCGGCGACGACGATTTCAGCGGCACATTCGTTGGCGGCCTCCTGATATCGGTGGTCATCAGCGTGTGCGCGATCATCGCCGGCGCAGTTATCTGGGCCTTGCCCTGAAGCGGCCATTCGAGCGGGCGCGGCTCTCGTTTTGAGCCGCGCCCGTCAGTCATTTATATATACGTCTGGACAGAAAAGGCCTATTCCTGTAGGATTCGCCCATTATGCAGAATGCAGTACGCGTAGAAGTTCGTCGCGGCAAGAACGAGAGCGCCGCGTCGCTGATCCGCCGTTTCTCCCGCCGCGCGCAGGGGCTTAACATCGTGCGTGGGCTGCGTAAGCGCCGCTACTACATCCGCCAGAAGTCGAAGAACGTGGACCACTCCCGCGCGCTCGTGCGCGCCGAGCGCATCAACGAGTACAACCAGCAGGTGAAGCTCGGCAAGATCGACCCGGCGGCGAAGAAGACCCGCGGCAGGAAGTAGCTCGTGGCAACGACGCTCGACATACGCAATTTTACCCGGGGCCCTGTGCCCCGTTTGCCGTTCTCGAAAGCCGTAGAGAAGGCGCTCCCCGGCTGGGACATCTCGCTGGTGCTTGCGGGCGAGACTCGCGCCCAGAGGCTTAACCAAGCGCTTCGCGGCAAGGATTACATCCCGAACGTCCTTTCATATCAAGTCGGCGATCGTGGCGGCGAGATCATTCTTTGCCCTGTCGTAGCCGCGCGCGAAGCTCAAGGATACGGGCATACGAAGAACGAACACTTCCTTTATTTGTTTATCCACGGACTCCTTCATTTGAAGGGCATGCGGCATAGCGCTACAATGGAGGCACGAGAGCGGAGTCTCCTCCGCACCTGCATCTCATTACCCTCAACATCCAATGGCACGACGCATAGCAACCGGCATCGATATCGGAACGCACCAGACGAAGGTCGTCGTCGTTGAGGAACTGGACACCCCTGACGGCCCTGCGATACGCATCATCGGGACCGGGCTCGCGGAAACCCAGGGCATCCGGCACGGATACGTAGTGGATCTGGCCGACGCGACGGCGAGCATCCATGAAGCCAAGCGCCAGGCGGAGCAGTCTGCGCGCGTCCCTATTCGCGCGGGCTTCCTCGCCATCGGCGGCGTATCGCTCGACGAGGTGCGCGGCGCCGGCGAGACGGTCATCTCGCGCGCGGACGCCGAGATCACCGAGCTCGACATCGAGAAGGTGCGCGACGCCGCGCGTCGGAGCGCCGAGCCGAACTTCCTGAACCGTAAGGTCCTCCATGAGATCCCCATCGAGTTCCGGATCGACGGTGCGAAGGTCATCGGCGAGCCGCTCGGCATGAAGGGCACCCGGCTCGAGGGCGAGTTCCTCTTCGTCACCTGCCTGGCGCAGCACGCCGATGCGCTCACGACGGCCGTCGAAGGCGCCGACATCGAGGTCATCGATCGCATGGCCTCCCCGCTTGCAGGCTCGTACGTGACCCTCACTAAGGACCAGAAGATGAAAGGCTGCGTACTCGCCAACATCGGCGCCGAGACCGTATCCATCGTCGTCTATGACGAAGGCCTTCCGCTTTCCGTGAAGGTCTTCCCCGTCGGCAGCACGAACATCACCGACGACTTGGCCCTGGGCTTTCGTATCTCGCTCGAGGACGCGGAACGGATCAAGCTCGGGCGATTGTCCGGAGCGATGTACTCGCGCAAGAAGGTCGAGGACATCACGACGGCCCGCTTCCGTACGATGTTCGATTTTATCGACAAACACCTGAAGGCCATCGGCAGGCACCGCGCGCTTCCGGCGGGCATCGTGCTCACGGGAGGCGGATCAGGTTCCGGAAGCATCAGCGACATCGCGAAGGGAGCGCTTAACCTTCCGTCGCGCGTCGCCGACATGCGCGTTACGACCGACGCGAAAGTGAAGGATGCGACTTGGGCAGTGGCATACGGCCTCGCGCTCTGGGGCATGACGGGCGACGTGGAGGCGCCGCGGAGGGAAAGCTTCAAGGAGGTCGGGAAACTGGTGCAGGGATTCTTCCGGCAGTTCATGCCATAGGCGTTATGCAGGATGTCCTTCATCACCGCCTGAAGCGCAAGCACGGTACGCCCGCAGCGAGCGGCATACGCGGCAAGTGGATCCGTTTCATCGACGTATTCGTCTATCCCATCGGCTTCCTCGGCATTGCGGCGGCCATGCCGCAGATCGCGCAGATATGGGTCTATCACAATGCAGACGGGGTCTCGGTGCTCTCGTGGACCATGTGGGGCTTCTTCTCGATCGTATGGGTTTTCTACGGCATCGCCCACAAGGCACGGGTGATGGTTATCCTTAACAGTATCTGGGTCGTCCTTAACCTGGGTATCGCGCTTGGCGCGTATTTATACGGATAGGAGCGTCTCGGAATGGTTGGATTTGAACAGTCTTTCGTGGCACGTCAAGATTTGCATATCGCGGGCGAGTGGTACGATACGTTCACTTAATCCCATATTCACTATCTAACCCCTATGTCCAAGCGCGTTACCCCCGAAGTAGAGACCTTTGCCCGGATTCGGGTCGTGGGCTGCGGCGGCTCAGGCCTCAATGCCGTGAACCACATGATCGATTCCAAGGTGAAGGGGGTCGAATTCATTGCCGTCAACTCCGACGCCCAGGACCTGCATCGTTCGTTTGCCAAGAAGAAGGTACACATCGGGAAGAATCTCACGCGCGGGCTCGGCACCGGCATGAATCCCGACCTCGGCAAGCGCGCGGCCGAAGAGACCCGTCAAGAGATCCAGGAAGCGCTCCAGGGCTCGGACATGGTCTTCATCACGTGCGGCATGGGCGGCGGCACGGGCACCGGCGCCGCGCCCGTCGTCGCGAAGATCGCGAAGGAGATCGGCGCGCTCACCATCGCCATCGTCACGCGTCCCTTCTCCTTCGAGGGCGCGCAGCGCGGGGAGATCGCAGACCAAGGGCTCGCTCAGCTGAAGCGTGAAGTCGACGCGTACATCGTCATTCCGAATGACCGGCTTCTTTCCATTGTGGAGGGCAAGACGAGCGCCCGAGAGGCCTTCGCGCTCGCCGACGAGGTTCTCCGCCAGGCGGTCGAGGGCGTATCCGACATCATCACTATCCCGGGCGAGATCAACACCGACTTCAACGACATCAAGGCCATCATGGAGGGCGCCGGTCCCTCGCTCATGGGCATCGGCATTGCCGACGGGGACAATCGCGCGAAGGACGCCGCCACGCAGGCTGTCAATTCACCGCTTCTCGACGTATCCATCTCGGGCGCGAAGGGAGTCCTCTTCGTAGTCGCCGGACACGAGGACCTCGGTATTCACGAAGTGCAGGAGGCTGCCGCGGTCATCAACGAATCCGTCGACAAGGGCGCGAAGGTCATCTTTGGCATCATGCACGACACGAAGCTCAAGAAGGGCCAGATACGCATCATCGTCATCGCTACCGGCTTCCCGGATTCGGCCGGCGAAAGCTCCTCGGGCGGCTTCGGTCAGTCCCTCTTCTCCATGCCCGCGCGCGAGCAGACCGAGGCGAAAAGCTCGATACTCGGAAACCTCAGGCGCGAGGAAGACGCGGGCGTCGTGACCGAGGAGGTCGAGGAAGCGCCGAAGACCCGCGCGAAACGCGAGGAGCCCGTCGTGACCGCTACGCCACGCAGGAATGCCGGAGTCGCCGCGCCCGTCGTCGACGAGGACGAGGAGGCCTGGGGCGCGATCCCTTCCTTCCTCCGAAGGCACAAGAAATAGGTTTCAATTCGAGAAATCCCCCCGACGTTCACCGGGGGATTTCTGCTATACTCCCATGACTTATGACGTACGACCTTCTGATTATCGGCGGCGGTCCTGCGGGAGTCGCTGCGGGCGTATACGCCGCGCGTAAGCACCTGAAAACCGCGCTTGTCACCGAGGAGATCGGCGGGCAGAGCGTAGTGAGCGAAGGCATCGAGAACTGGATCGGAACCCCGAAGATCGCGGGAGCCGACCTGAGGAAGTCCTTCAAGACGCACCTCGACGCGGTAAAAGGCGATTTCGTGACCGTTATGGAGGGTGAGCGGGTAGAGAAGCTTCAGAAGGCGGAAAATGGCTTCTCGGCTGCCCTTAAGAGCGGGAAGGCCCTTGAGGCTCGCGCGGTGCTCATCGCCTCCGGAGCCGCGAGGAAGCGCCTCGAGATACCCGGTGCGGACCAATTTGAGCATAAGGGCGTCACGTACTGCGCGTCCTGCGATGGCCCCCTCTTCAGCGGACAGGACGTGGCGGTCGTAGGTGGCGGGAACGCGGGCTTCGAGACCGCCCTCCAGCTTCTCGCGTACTGCAATACCGTCACGCTCATCCATCGCCGGGACAACTTCAGGGCCGATCCGGTGACCGTGCAGATGGCGCTCAAGCATCCGAAGATGAAGGTGCTTACGTCGACCGTACCGGTGAAGGTCGAAGGCGATACGTTCGTAAGCGGGCTGACCGTGCGGCATATCGATACGAAGGAAGAGACGACGCTCTCCGTTACCGGCGTATTCGTCGAGGTCGGCGTGATACCGAATACTGATTTCGCAAAAGGGCTGGTCGAGCTTGATGCTGCTGGACACGTGGTTACGGAGTCGCGCGACCAGCATACGAGTGTCGAGGGCATATGGGCGGCGGGCGACGCGACCGACGAGCTCTACCACCAGAACAACATCGCCGCAGGCGATGCGGTGAAGGCACTCGAAGATATCTATCTCTGGCTCAAGACGCACTAGCGGATTCTAAAAAGAACGCCCGCAGCCTAGGCCACGGGCGTTCTTTTTATAGGAGCTGTGAACTTACTCACCGGCTGGTGCAGCAGGTGCATCTGCTCCACCACCATTACCCTCCTGTCCCGGAGCGGCCTCGGCCGCTCCTTCTCCCTCAGGAGCTACACCCTCTTCCATCTTCTTGTCTTCATCCATAGTATTTTGTTGCGACCTCCTTCCCTGGTTACCCAGAAAAAGAAAAGCCGTCCATGAATTGGCTGGCAATGATTCGACCGGACTAACGAGGCTAGTATAGCAGAGTTTCCTGTGCTTTCAATGAATTTGGCTATGAACGGCCGTCAGCGGTACGCACGTTCCGTCATGTCCCAGATATCTCCGGATACGTTCCGCACCTTGCCCTCGAACGGCAGGTGGTGGTTGTCGAAGAACGGCATCGAGTTGCACTCGAGGATGCCGCACCGGTCTTGCGCGTGCCACGGGCGCGCGAGGTCTTCGATGATGAAATCGATGCCGACGATGGGCGCTTTCAGGAGCTCCGCGACCTCCTCGAACATCCTCACGTTGTCGGGATGCACGCCGTCGGTCGCATCCGCCGTCGTGCCGCCGAGACCCCAGTTCACCTTCTGGTGGAGCATGACGCGCGTGCCGGCAGCCGGCACGCTTTCAGGGGTATACCCCTGCCAGGCAAGCTCTTCGAGCGCGTAGTCATCGACCTTGAGCTTTGAAAAGTACGGTCCGCCGCGAGCCGGATGCGTATTCGCCTTTTCGACAAGCTCGAGGACGGTATGCTTGCCATCCCCCACCACCGATGGCGGGTCGCGACGGAGCGTCGCGCTGTACCTGCCGTCGACGACCGTGATGCGGTACACCGGACCCGTGAGCTCTTCCTCGATGAGTGCGAGCGGCGCGACCTGTTTCGCCACGCGGAAGGCGTCAAGCAGGCCCTTTTCGTCCCTGATATGCAGTATCGTATGGCGCGATCCCGAACCCGAATGCGGCTTCACGATGACCGGAGGCGTGAGTCCGGCGTACAGGCGACGCGCTGCGCGTTCCGTGAACGCTCCTCCGCCATGAGCCGTTGGGAATCCGGCCTTGCGCAACTGCTTCTTCAGTTCAGTTTTGTTATCCATCCACCAGACGCGGGAGATGCCCGAGGGCGGCTGCGGTATGCCTTCGAAGGCGACTCTCCTGCCGCCCGGAAGGCGCGCATGGAAGATATTGCGCGCGAGTCCGAAGAGCCGGAATTCCCACATCTCTATGCCGCGCGCATCCGCTTCTTCCCAGAGAACCTTCGCCAGAAGCAGCGTCTCGTCGTCAGGCCGTTCCTGCTTCTTCGCCAGGCCTACCCATACGAGGAACCGCAGGATGTGCGGCGTGACGCAGCTCTCGATCGCGTTGAAGAAACGGGCGAGGCCTTTGAACAGGAAACCCGGCGTGAAGAGCGGGCGCAGCGTATCATCGAGCGCGACCGTAATGTACGTGACGCGGTGCGGCACGCCGTCTCCGCCGCAGTGGATGCAGCCTGCAGCGTTTGTCATATACGTAGTATATCGTCAGACGTCTTATGTGCCATGTCGCGCAGCCGATACTCGTTCACCGTATTGTGCGCGAAGCGCGTCGGCTCCGGCAGCCGATGCTTCACGACGCACCTCCGCACGAGCTCCACCGACTCCTCAAGCGTTATCAGATGTCCCGGCGATACAAACACCGGCTTTACGCGGGACTTTGTGCGCAGCGCCATGCCGATGACCTCCCCGGTCTTCG
Organism: Candidatus Parcubacteria bacterium; assembly: GCA_034666125.1. GTDB lineage: Bacteria > Patescibacteriota > Minisyncoccia > Phycocordibacterales > Phycocordibacteraceae > C7867-001. The sequence continues at coordinate 88,876 of JAXDML010000002.1, read as the reverse complement.
CGTCTGTGAGCGGCGAGACCGAACCCGGCACATCGGCAGGCTCCTCATGTACGCCCGTCAAAACCGACTTCGCGCAGCCGATCGTCGGGATGCCGAGCACGAGCCCCAGGTGGCTCGCGATGCCGAGCCTGCGCGGATGCGCGATGCCGATGCCATCGACGACTAATACATCCGGCTTCCGTTCCAGCTTTTCCCACGCCTTCACGAGCATCGGTATCTCCCGGAACGACAGCAGCCCCGGTATGTACGGCATCGGTATCGCGTCCTTCACGACCGCGTGGTCCAGGAGCCCGAGTCCCGGGAACGACAGCGTCACAAACCCCGCGAAGCCCTCCTTGGCGAACCGGTTCATCGATACGTCCGCGCCCCCGATCAGTTTTGGCTCTCGTTCAAGTGGCACCAGCCGCACCCGGTCCTTAAGCTCCTTCTGAAGGGCTATCGCCTCCTTTGGTGTCAGATTCCATTCGTGTTCGATACGCGTATTACTCATTGGGCGGAGGGGGGGAGATTCGAACTCCCGATACCTTTCGGTATGCCGGTTTTCGAAACCGGTCGTTTCAACCACTCACGCACCCCTCCGTATGACTCGGCTATCCTAGCATTTTTGGCCGCTGAAATGTAGGATGGCATGGTGCTGTGCGATAAAGGCCCCATCGTCTAACGGTTAGGACGCCCGCCTTTCACGCAGGAAATCGGGGTTCGATTCCCCGTGGGGTCACACAGAATTTGTGCTTTAAATACAAGCTTGTACTTGTACAGCGGTACCAAAGTAGTTGTTGGAACCAGTCCATATGATTGGTATCATTCGCATATGAATGATTGCATCTTTTGCCGCGTAGTAAGGGGTGAACTCCCCTCATCAAAGGTATATGAGAACGATAATGTGCTTGCATTCTTCGATGTAAATCCAGTAAGCGAATATCACACATTGGTTATTCCAAAGAAACACTATAAAGATGTCTTTGAAATTCCTGAGGAGGATCTCCTGCAAATCACCTCAGCCATCAAGAACATTACATCCTTACTTAAGGAGAAAGTAGGTATTGAAAATGTACAGATTATTAATAGTTCAGGAAGCCAAGCGCAGCAGGACGTTTTTCATATTCACTTCCATATCGTTCCTAGAAGGACTGGGGACAATCAGGATATACACTGGACACCTAGAACTGAGCTTGGGGAGCGTTTTACTGCACTCCTAGAGAAGCTTCAGTAGATTGAAGTGCACGTCCAAGCAGTAACCAACCATTAAGTTCCTCGACCAGTTGGTTCCAATTCTGACTAATTTGGGTCACAAATTGACATTCTTATATAATATGCTAGCTTAAATTTGGAGCTTCGACTCCCCAACAAAGAATCTAGGGAGACCTTACATGGCCAGGACCAGCAGGGCAGCCATCGCCCAGACACCGACTTACGAAGACATCTTCAGCCGGCTGCACAACTGCTCGGCTGATCCTAACTTTCTCGCGCTTGTCGTTGGCGGGGTGCATGACTCCCCTGATCCGAGACAGGTCAAGTACTTTGACCTCGACCACAACACCCCTGCCAGCGAGGTGCTTAAAGGCGGGGCCAGGGGCCAGGAAGCCGCCTGGTGGCCCGATATGGGTTTCAACAATCGCATTTTGTCGATTCACACTGTTGCCGAGCTCATGCTCGCGCAAGAGAAGGGCGGCGACGGCCCGCTTACGACAAGCGGTTGCACCAACGTTCTTTTCCTGAAGGTGAATGGGGAGATCGTCATGGCACTGCTTCGGTGGCAGCGCGGGACTTTCTCCTGGCATATCAAGCACAAGCCTACTGACGAGTACCACCTGCTCGGGTCTAGAACGAGGGTGTTTTACGCACCTTAACGGGCAATCCCCCACCTCGTGGCCGGGGGTTCCTGCGACGGTGCCCGCCCGCTAAGGTTTCACACACCTACTCAAGTGCGGCGCCCCCCAGCTTTTGTTCGGGGGGCGCTTTCACATTATTTGCATTTTGAAGTAGTGCTATCCTTTCAGTATGTTTGCCGGCCTGAATGCATCACGTTACCGGGCATTTAGTATTATCGGTCTCGCAGCCCTGCTTGTTATCGGAGCGATAATCCTTTGGCTATCTTTAGTGCCGCAGGATGAAGCCCAAAAGAACCTCGACGTTATCAACGTCACTACGCTCCACTCGGACGTATTCATAAAGGAGGGCGACGCTGATTTCCGGCAGATCGGCGAGCAGGCCACGACCACGGGGAGCTCGACCATCCGGACCTCGGATACCGGCCGGGCGCTCATCGAATCCTCCGCCGCGCATCGCACGCTCGTCGACTACAGCTCGGAAATCGTGCTTCGCGAGTCTGCCGGCAAGCGCACGAAGGTCGAACTGCTCACCGGCGCGGTTTGGTCGCGCCTCGCGAAGGTCTTCGACTCGGGAGAGTACTACGAGATCAAGACCGGCAACGCGGTCGCTGCCGTCCGTGGAACCTCGTTCGGCATGTGGTACTCCTCCGGCATGACGACGCTCGTCGTGCTCGAAGGGTCGGTCGCCTTCTCTGCGACAGACCCCATGACCGGCCTGGCGATTCCCGGCACGGAGGTACTGGTCGACGCAGGCCAGAAAGCGGTATGTGATGAGGACGGGAAGATCACGGTAACGAGCCTTACGAAAGCGGACTATGCACTCCCCTGGGTGCTTTTCAATGATTCGGATGAGAGCCCGGGCGCGGTTCCTGCGCCGATGCCGGTGGACTCTCCACAGGGAACGCCTGTAAGCATTCCCGACGCGCCGTCGCCGGTGATCCCAACTGAGCCGCCCGCGAACGAGCTGAAGATATCCGTCGTCAGTCCCTCGAATGTCGATGAGGATTCGGACGAACGCATCACCGTGAAAGGGAGCGGGTTCGGAGAGGTAGCCGTGGTGCGTGTAGGCTCGAAGGACGTGCGTTTCGAGGTCCTGCGGGATACCGCCATCACGTTCTACGCCGATGACATAAGTCCCGGCAGGTACGACATCACCGTGATCGGAGCCGGAGGCAAATCGGCCACCCTCCAACGCGCGCTCACCGTGCATGAGGTAGTGCCTGAGGATACAAGCACGCAGGGGTACAACCAGGACCCTCCGAGGCAGTAATGGAGACCATGAAGTCGGCAGGCACCGGGAGCGCGAGGAAAAGACTTCTTTCGGTTCTCGGCATCTACGGACTCGTCGTAGGGGTATCTATTCTCTTGTACGCGCTCGGTTCCTTCGACTCCTGGCAGGAGAAGCTCTTCGATCGGCTGTACACTCGGGAGGAGCCTACACATCCCATCGTCATCATCGCGATAGACGACGAGAGCCTCAACGAGATCGGGCAATGGCCGTGGCCGCGGGAACTGTTTGGGCGTGCGCTTAAGAATATTCCGAACGCGGCGGTGATAGGCATGGACATCAGCTTCTCCGAGCCTTCGCGCGCAGGATTAGATGACGATCGCACGTTCGCGGACGCGCTGCGGGAGGTCGGCTCTACCACGCGCATAGTGCTGCCCCTCCAGCTTGCCGCGCACGGGAAGCTTTCGGCAGAGCCTCTGCCGCTCTTTGCGGCATACACGCACGAAGGCTTCGTTAATCTTCCCGTTGATCAGGACGCGGTGGCGCGTCGCACGACGCTTTCCCGTGACGGGTACCCGAGTTTCCCTTCCCTCCTATCCGCAGATGCCTTCCCGGAGTCGGTCGGCTTCACTCCTGCCGAATTCCGCATACGCTACCACGGTCCGCAAGGGACCTTCCTGACCATTCCGTTCGTCGATCTCTTGGAAGGACGCGTGCCTGCGAGCGCGCTCAAGGGCAGCATCGTGCTCATCGGGGCGACAGCGAGCGACCTGCACGACACTGTTCAGACGCCGTTCGGCCTCATGTCGGGCGTAGAGGCGCACGCCAACGCCATAGAAACGATCGCCGTCGGGTCGTTCCCGCGTCCGATGCTGCCGTGGATGTCCGCAGCGTTCATCGCGCTCGCCAATCTTCTCGTGCTTTTTCTCGTCATGCGCCTGAAGCGCTTTTCCTTCCTGATTCCCGCGCTTGCGGGGCTCGTGCTCGCGCTCAACCTTGCCGGATTCCTGCTTTTCTCCTACAACATTCTCTACCCGATCCTCTACCTCAACCTAAGCCTTCTGATTGTCACGGTACTGGCGATCGCTTTCCAGTACCTTACGGAGTCACGCGAGAAACGCTTCATCAGGAACATCTTCCAGTACTACCTGACTCCCGAAGTGGTGGACGAGCTGATCGAGCACCCCGAGAAGCTCACGCTCGGCGGCGAGCGGAAGGAGATGACCATCCTCTTCTCCGACATACGCGACTTTACGGCGATCTCCGAGCGCCTTTCTCCGCATGACCTTACCCGCATCATGAACGAGTACCTCACCGCGATGACCGACGTCATCATGGAGAATAAGGGCGTAGTCGACAAGTATATTGGCGACGCGATCATGGCCTTCTGGGGAGCGCCGCTCGAGAACCCTGAACAGGCGCGAGATGCCTGCCGTGCTGCCGCGCATATGTCCGAGAGGCTTGCCGAGCTGAACGCCGGGTGGAAGCGTGAAGGTTCGCCCGAACTCGCCATCAGGGTGGGCATCGCCATGGGACCGGTGATCGTCGGGAATATGGGCTCACTGAAGCGTTTCAACTACACCGTGATGGGCGACGAGGTGAATTTCGCCTCGCGCCTCGAAGGCCTAAACAAGGCATACGGCACCGAGTGTATCGTGAGCGAATCGACGAAGTCCTCCGCGGCCTCTTCCGGACTTCTCTTCCGCGAGCTTGATCTCGTGCGCGTCAAAGGCAAGCGGGAACCGAGGAAGATCTTCGAATTAGTCACCGAGACGCGAGACGATGCACTGAAGCAGCATTTCTCGCATTTTGATGCAGGCCTGGAGGCGTACCGCACAGGCGATTGGGACTCCGCGATAGTGCACTTTACCCGCGTGCTTGAGGCAAGGCCGCATGACGGACCGAGCCGCGAGCTGCTTCGCCGCTCGAATGAATTCAAGGCTGACCAGCCCAAGGACTGGGACGGCGCGTATACGTTCCAGACTAAATAATTGAAAAGCGGCTGCAAATGCGCTATCCTGCCTCAATTGCGCGGTTAGCTCAGTTGGTAGAGCGCGTCATTGACGTTGACGATGTCGGGGGTTCGAATCCCTCACCGCGCACCGATGAATCCTAAATATCGTATCTTCGTACTTCCTACGATCATATCCGTCGTCCTGCTCGGCGGCGTCCTCGGCTATCTCGGCTTAGCCGCCTTCGTCACCGCCCTCATCCTCGTCGCCCTCGAGGTGACCCTCTCCTTCGATAACGCGGTCGTGAACGCGAAGGTCCTGAAGAACATGAGCCCGGTCTGGCAGCGCCGCTTCCTCACCTGGGGCATCCTGATAGCCGTCGTCGGCACGCGTATCATCCTTCCCATACTCATCGTGGCCGTGAGCGTGGGTATGTCCCCGTGGGCGGTGAGTCAGCTTGCCGCCTTCCATCCCGAGGAGTATGGGCACCTGCTCGAGGGCGCGCACTATGCCATAGCCGCCTTCGGCGGCATGTTCCTCCTCATGGTGGCGCTCAAGTACTTCCTCGACGTGAACAAGGACGTCCACTGGATCCGGGCGGTCGAGCGGCATGTCTCGAAATGGGGGCACATCGAGGCCGTGGAGATTGCGTCCGCGCTCATCCTTCTCGTCGCCATCAGCATGCTTGTGCCGCACGAGGCGGTGATCATCCTTACGGCGGGCATCATCGGACTCGTCACCTTCGTGCTGGTGGAGGGTATCGGGAACTCCTTTACGGTCGAGGCGGGCGCTGCAGGCGGTCTGTCGCTCTTCCTCTATCTTGAGGTCCTCGACACGTCATTCTCGCTCGACGGCGTCATCGGCGCGTTCGCCATCACGAGCGTCCTCCCCGTCATCATTATCGGTCTCGGCATCGGTGCCTACTTCGTCCGCACCCTGACGATATACCTCGTGCGCCAGAAGACCCTGGAGAGCCTGGTATACGTCGAGCATGGCGCGCATTGGGCCATCCTCGGCCTTGCGCTCTCGATGCTCGCGACGCTCATCATCCCCATCCCCGAGCTCGTTATCGGGTTCATTGGCATCGCGTTCATAGGGGCCTCGGTGTATTCGTCCTTCTGGGAACGCCGCGCGTCGCTTGCGAAAACCACATCCAATTGAACTTCCAGAAAAGAGGAGTATCGTTATAAGCGGATCCTGATTCCCGGTCCGTCTTCATCCGAAGGAGAAAGGCAAGATGCGTAGGCTTCTTTTGGTCGCCGCGGGAATGGCACTCATCGCCTCTCCTGCCGCCGCCGCCCCGAGGCAGATAGACTCGCTCGAGGATTTCATCATGAGGACGCCGCCGGAGGGCTGCCGTCCCACATTGTTCAATTATGGGGAACGGGATATCGAAGCGGTTACGGTGGATTGCCAGAGCCAAGGCCACTTCGATGCGGCGTATGCGCTTTCCGCCCGCATTCGGGGTCGTGCGGTCTGCGCACCGCAGAACGGACGCCACGTCTGCCGCATCGACCGCCCCTGACGTTCCTGAGCCAACGGTCCCCGCCCTGCGGGGACCGAATGCTATAAGTGTGGCTTCCCTCCTCCCATCCTTTAGATTAGAGTGAGTACCTATGGAATCTCCCAAGACTCTCATCCTCTATCACGGCGGCTGTCCCGACGGCTTCGGCGGCGCGTACGCCGCATGGAAGAAGTTCGGCGATTCGGCCGAATACATCCCGCTCCACCGCGGCGGATCGGTGCCCGAAGGTATCGACGGCGCCGATGTCTATATGCTGGACTACACGTTCAACACGATCGAGGAAATGAAGGAGGCCGAGCAGAGAGCGGCGTCGCTCACCGTGATCGATCACCATGAAGGCATCCGTTCGATCACCGAAGCGATGCCGAACCATATATATGACGCCTTCCATTCCGGCGCGGTCCTCAGCTGGATGTATTTCCACCCGGATACTGAGGTTCCCCGGCTCCTTGCATACGTAGAGGACGACGACATTTTCCGATTCGCGCTCCCCGAGACGAAGCCGTTCATTACCTATCTCATCATCCAGCCGCTCGACTTTACGGCGTGGGACGAAATATCGGGGAAACTTGAGAATCCTGAAGAACGCGCAGCCCTTCTCGAGAAAGCGTCCGCATACCGCGAATATTTCGAATACCTTGCCGAGCAGGCGATCGAGCAGGCTAAGCTTGTCTCATTTGAGGGATACGAGGTGTATTTTGCAAATGCCCATCCGCATAAGACCATGAAGTCCTTGATCGGACATCGTCTCGCCAGGAAGAAGGGTCCGCTTGCGCTCGTAGTCAGCGCGCACCCGAAAGGATATGGCGTTTCCATACGTGGCGACGGCACGGTCGACGTCGCAGCGATCGCTGCGAAGTACGGAGGTAATGGCCATACGAGTTCCGCCGGCTTCGCCATACCGCGCGAAGGCCCGTTCCCCTGGAAGCTTGTTGAGGATCATGAGGATACTGGCAATTGAGACGTCGTGCGACGAGACGGCGGTCGCCATCGTCGAAGGCAGCGATGCGGGGAACGGGACTCGGTTCAAGGTGCTCGGAAACGCGCTCCTATCGCAGATAGAAGTGCATCGGGAATACGGCGGCGTGTATCCCATGCTTGCCAAGCGCGAACATGCGAAGAACCTCGTGCCGCTTCTCGCTGCGGCGCTCGAAGAGGCCGAGCTGCTCCATGAGGACGCGCAGGTTACTCACGAGGATACGCAGGTCGCGATCGGCGAGCTGCTTGAGCGCGAAGGTGACCTTGCTTCGGATCTGCTCGCCTTCCTGAAGGAATGCGAGCCACCCGAATTTGACGCCATCGCCGTAACGGCCGGTCCCGGGCTCGAACCCGCGCTGTGGGTCGGCGTGAACTTCGCCAAGGCGCTCGCGCTCGCTTGGAATAAGCCGCTCGTCGCTGTCAACCATATGGAGGGGCACCTCCTGTCCGCGCTCCTTCAGGAAGGCGGCGAGAACGAATACCTCCTTCCGCAATTTATACATCCCCTTCTTGGACTCCTTATTTCCGGGGGTCATACCGAGCTTGTCGCTACGACGGAATGGCTTTCATACCGGCTCATCGGGCAGACGCGCGACGACGCGGTCGGCGAAGCCTTCGACAAGGTCGCGCGCATGCTCGGACTTCCGTATCCGGGCGGACCCGAGATATCGAAGCTCGCGGAAAAGGCACGCGAGCGCGGTGGCGGGAATCCGTTCACGCTTCCGCGCCCGATGATCAAGGACGACAATTGCGACTTTTCCTTCAGCGGCCTCAAGACCGCCGTGCTCTATCTCGTAAAAGGCAAGGAACTCAGTGAAACCGACAAGGAGGACATGGCGCTTGCCTTCGAGGATGCGGTCGCCGACGTGCTGTACGTGAAGACTCTCCGTGCGATAGAAGAAACCGATGCGAAGTCGCTCGCCATCGGCGGAGGCGTCTCCGCGAATGCGTACATCAAGCGCGTCTTCCGGGAGCGCCTCGCTCAGGACTGTCCCGACATTTCTCTTTTTATACCGCCTGCGTTCCTCACGGGAGACAACGCCATCATGATCGCTCTCCCTGGCTACTATCGCGCCCTGCGGAAAGAATTCGCCGATCTGTCCGCGCTCCGGGCCGATGGGAACCTCAGGCTCGCGCAAGGCCTGAAATAAGGCCGATTCTCTGCTATATTGGGCTAAATGGACTCGAAATTCACGAAGCCCTACGATCCATCCCAAACGGAGGGACGTATCTATGAAAGGTGGGAAGAAAGCGGATACTTCGATCCGGACAATCTTCCCGGCGAGCGAAGCGAGCCCTTTACTATCGTCATGCCTCCGCCGAACGCCAACGGCGATCTCCATGCCGGTCACGCGCTTTTCATAACCCTCGAGGACCTCTTTACCCGCTTCCGTCGCATGCAGGGATACAAGGCGCTCTGGCTCCCGGGTGCCGATCATGCGGGCTTCGAGACCCAGGTCGTGTATGAGAAAAAGCTCGAGAAGGAAGGGCGCTCGCGCTTTGGGATGGATCCGAAAGAACTCTACGACGAGATACTCGCCTTTACGCTTGAGAATAAGAAGAATATGGAAAAACAGGTGCGGGAATTAGGTGCATCCTGCGACTGGTCGCGCGAGAAGTTCACCCTTGATCCGGACGTAGTAGCCGAGGTGCAACGTACCTTCGTGAAGATGCATGAAGACGGCCTCGTGTACCGCGGGAAGCGTACGGTGAACTGGTGCCCGAAGCATCAGACGTCCCTATCGGACCTTGAAACCGTAAATGTCGAGGAAACTACGCCTTTCTATACGTTCAAGTACGGCCCGTTCGATATTGGCACCGTGCGTCCGGAAACGAAGTTCGGCGACAAGTACGTCGTCATGCATCCGGATGATGCGCGGTATAAGGACTGGAAGCACGGCCAGACGCTTGACGTCGAATGGATCAACGGTCCCATAACTGCGACCGTCATCAAAGACGAATCGGTCGACCCGGAGTTCGGTACCGGGGTCATGACCATCACTCCGTGGCACTCGCAGGTGGACTTCGAGATAGCGAAGCGCCACGGACTCGATATGACACAGATCATCGACTGGCGCGGGAAACTCCTTCCCATCGCCCAGGAATTCGAAAGCATGAAGATAGCGGAGGCCCGATCGAAAATAGTCGAGAAGCTGTCTGTAAAAGGCCTTTTGGTCAGTACCGATGAGAAGTATCAGAATGTCGTTAAGCGCTGCTACAAGTGCAACACGATGATCGAGCCTCAGGTGAAAGATCAGTGGTTCGTTTCTATGAAGCCGCTTGCGAAAATGGCGCTTGACTCAGTGGACCGTGGCGAGATAGCGTTCATCCCCGAGAATCAGGGGAAGGTTTTCCGTTATTGGATGGAGAACACCCTCGACTGGAACATCTCGCGCCAGATCGTCTGGGGCATCGGCATACCTGCCTGGTTCCGCAACAGGGGCGAGGCTGATGAGCAAATTGTCGCTTCTGTTGAACGCCCCGGGGGTGACGGGTGGGAGAAAGATACTGACACTTTTGATACCTGGTTCTCTTCCGGCCAGTGGCCGCTTCTTATGACCGGATATCCGGATGGAAAGGATTACGCGACCTACTACCCCACCGACGTCATGGAGACTGGTCATGACCTCATTTTTATATGGGTCCCGCGCATGATCATTTTCGGTCTCTATCTGGGCAAGAAAGCGCCATTCCATAGCGTATACCTCCACGGCCTGGTGAACGATGCGCACGGCAAGAAGATGTCGAAGTCCAAAGGAAATGTCATCAGTCCGCTCGACCTTACAGGGAAGTACGGCACGGATGCCCTGCGCATGAGCCTTGTCGTTGGCAATACTCCAGGCACGGACCTCGCCCTCCGCGAGGATAAGGTGAAGGGCTATAAGCACTTCGCCAATAAGCTCTGGAATATCGCTCGCTTCGTACTGGAAAATACGGAAGGGACCGAAGCTGTACCTACGCTCGTGGACGCCGATGCGAAGCTTCGTGAGGAACTCGACGCGCTTGTTACCGATGTCACGAAGGACATGGAAGAGTACCGCGTCTACCTGGCCGCCGAGAAGATATATCACTACGTCTGGCACCGCCTTGCAGACGAGATACTCGAGGAATCGAAACCCGTTCTTGCGGGGGAGGATGCCGTTGCCAAAGCCTCGCGCCAGACGTTGCTGCTCTCCCTCCTTACCGACTCCGTGAAGCTTCTCCACCCTTTCATGCCGTTCGTGACCGAGGAGCTCTGGGGCTCCATTCCCGGTACGGAGGACCTCCTCATGGTCGCTCCCTGGCCCAGATAACGGACCCGCTATACCCAGCGGAAAGCCTGCTCTTGGCTTGTATACTAGGTAGGTAATGGACCTCCTCCAGTCGATTCCGTTCCATACCCTGGGCTATGCCTTCCTGGGCGGCGTTCTGCCGCCCCTGGTCTGGCTCTACTTCCTACTCAAGGAGGACGCGCGCTGTCCCGAACCGCTTCCGATGATCGTGATGGCTTTCGCCGCCGGCGCGCTCGCCGTACCGCTCGCGCTTCCGCTCGAAGCCATCGTGCGCGATTACGCCTATGCAGCATACGCGCAGTGCAATGCGTACGGCGTGCTCTGCACCCCCATCATCATCGGCTGGGCGATCATCGAGGAAACGCTCAAATACGTGCTCGCCGCGCTTATCGTCTTGTGGCGCAAGGACGTGGATGAGTCCATCGACCTCGTCATCTACATGCTTACGGTCGCGATCGGCTTCGCCGCGCTCGAGAACGTCCTTTTCCTCATCGTGCCCTTCGCGGGCGGCCAGGTGCTCACGGGGCTCGCGACCGGAAACCTGCGCTTTATCGGCTCGACCCTGCTCCACGTCATGGCCTCCTCGGTCATCGGTTTCGCGCTGGCCTTCTCGTTCAGCCTGCCGAAGCCCCTGCGGGCCCTCTGCGCCGTGACCGGACTTATCCTTGCCATCGCATTGCACGCGGTCTTTAACTTTTTTATAATCCAGGGAGACGGTGCCTATACGCTTCTGGCCTTCCTGGTCGTATGGACCGCGGCCGTCGCCTTCTTCGTCCTCTTTGAGGTCCTGCGGTACTTCCGCTATCGCAACTTACCCGCAAATACCTGCTAGTATTACCCTATGAAAAAGCGCTCATTCTTCGACCGTCTCTCCGGCTCTGTCCCGGTCGACGAGTACGAATTCGACGACGAACCAGCCCAGGCGTATCCCGCGCAGCGCGGCCCGGCTTCTTCGGGTGCGATGCCCGCCTCCTACCCCGTGCATCCCGGGCATGAGGATGCCGACGGACAGCTCCCGGTCGACGTGTACCAGACCGAGAACGAGATCATCGTGCGCGCCTTCGTCGCGGGCGTTCGTCCCGATGACATCAACCTTTCCATATCCCGGGACGTGGTCGTCATCGACGGGGTGCGCGAGGAGCGCGACCAGGTCATCGACAACGACTACATCAAGCGCGAGCTCTTTTGGGGCTCATTCGCCACGACCATCCATCTGCCGCAGGAGATCGACGTCGATACCGCGACCGCGAACGCAAAGGACGGTCTCCTCACCCTCGTCCTCCCTCGCCTCGACAAGTCGCGCCAGACGAAATTAAAAGTTAAGGCCGGGTAGCATATATTCCAAAAGCCGTTCCGCCTCGAGGTCCCGGGGACCCCTTTGGCGGAACGGCTTCGTCGGATGATACCGGCGCAGAGGTGCTCATTTCAGATACTCCCGAAGTCCGGTTGCCGCCTTGCGAACTTCCGGGACTAGGTCGTATCTGAGCATCTCATCGAAGGTTAGCCAGGCGTGCATATCGTGCTCATGGCTTAGGACGAGTTCGCCGCCGACGGGCCGGGAAACCCAGAACATGACCAGGTATAGATGTCCCGCATACCAGCCGTCCTCGATGAGGTGGCTGTCTTGGAACACCAGTTCGCAAATGCGGCGAATCTTGAGTCCAACTTCTTGCATAATTTCGGATTCAAGCGCACCCTCCACGACCTGGTTATGCTCGTGCTTTCCACCCGGACACTCCCAGAGGCCCGCATTGCGGGTGTCGGTTGCTGCCCGTCGCACAAGCAGGAGACGTCCGTCATCCCTTTTGATGAACGAACGCAGGGAAAGTACTATCGGTTGCCGAATGGACGGCATTTGTCTCTCCTTTCAAAGGCCGTTTCGTTAGGCCTACTTATTAGTTTTACAAGCTGTCCGAATACTTGTCAAACGTCGAATTTATCGGTAATTCACATATAACACGGGTAGGGCTTGTACACTCTCTACCTCAAAGCGCAGCCGGCCAATCACCTGTCCCTCGGTCGTCTCGATGGTGACACGCCAGTTCCCCGCTTCGGGATTGTCCTTGATTGAGTACCCTCGATAGCCGCCTTCCCGACCGCCGGAGAGCGTAAAGGCGACCATGGACTGCGTGACCCATTTCCTGTTGGCCTCGTCGTACCGCTCCCAGCGGTGCACGACGTTCGCCGAGAACGCCGAAGGCGCAAAGATCGCGCTGTACGCATAGAGCGGCGTGCCGGACGCGTGATGCACCGTGCGCGGCAGGAAGCGCGACCAGCGGCTCGATCCCTCGTACGTCACTTCATAGCCCTTTTCGGTATGCACGACGTCATGGTAGATGCCGCTGTCCTTCACCGTAAGCGGGATCGGCGGCACGAGTCCCGTGAAGTATGAGAGGACGACCGCGACGACGACCGCCGCAGCGCCAAGTACGATGCGCCACAGCGTCTCCTCAAGCCGTTCCCTGCCCGCGAAACCCAGCAGACAGATGAAGGCGGCGAATACGCCCACGGCAAGCCCGGTACTCCAGAGGAATACCTCTGGACCGAGCCGGTCCACGTAGAGCGGCAGCGCGAAGATAAGGTACGCGTAGAGCGCGAAGAAGAATAACACGGTCTGGAAGACCAGGTGCGACCGGTAGCTTCGGAAGAACTCGTTCCCGAAGAAGATGGCCGCGAGTAGCAACAGAAACGGCCAGGATACGGTGAACTCGGCACTCTTGGAGTAGAAGATCAGGAAGCCCGACAAGAGTCCGCCGATCGTGAAGTTTGCGGCCAGGGTCGAGAGGACGGCGACCGAACGCCGCCATCCTGACGGTTCCGTGGCATATCGGCCCATGACATGCGTGACGAACGTGAAAAGGGCCGCTGCGGCAAGGTATCCGATGAACAGTAGATTCACGACCGGCAGGTCAAGGAGCGTGAAGGTGATGAGGTCGGTGACAAACCCCGTAACGAACACCAGGGTCGAGAGTCGGTGCTGATTGCGTTGGATAAAGGCCAAGAGGCGGGGCATGAGTGAATTATAGTACGTTAGATATATCCGGACACTCTTTGGGCTTATGTAATAGAAAAGTTCCCGGTCGGGACCGGGAACTCAACAGTCGTCTGGACTTGAAGGATCAGCGGGATCGCAACATGCCCAGAAATTCGGCAAAGCCCTCTCCCCCAGCAAGTGTGAAGCGTAGCGGAGAATGGCGCACCGGAACGCCGACGATGATCCAGCCATGGCGAACACTGAGGCCTTCAAAGTCATCGCCATCGATATTGCCGAGCTCTAGCTGAAGTCTGATCGACAGCAGCTTCTGCGCGTACTCGATCGCGGCATGAAGCTCGTGGTGCTCAATCATGTCGGCCGGATCGGAGTGGCCTTCCGGGCCCTCCAGGAAGCCGAGCTGGTCATGGAGGCGACGGTGCGCATCCATCATCTGGTCGATGAACGACCAGAGCGGCCTGAGTGGCTCCGGCAATTCGCGAATCACGACCTCCCTGGCTCCCACGGGTTCGGTGGGCTCGCGGAGCTCAATCCCCTCGAGATCGAGCAAAAGGCGTTGGACTAATTTCATCGGAACTCCCCTAGCCAATGTTCGGGCACTTTTTACCCGGATTCATAGTACTACGATTCGTTTTCTTGGCAACCCCTGTCAGCGTCGACCAAATATGACCCTATCGGTGCTTGGAGTCGGGCTCGAACCGACGACCCCTTCCTCTTCAGGGAAGTGCTCTACCAACTGAGCTATCCAAGCAAGTACGCCCCAATATAGCATGGGGCCTTTTTTCTTTCATCTGCTCCCTACTGCGTGCCTCCCTGGTACGAATCAAGCGCCTCCTCGATATCCGATTGCGACGGGAAGCCGAAGAAGCCGCTGCCCGCTCCTCCGGTGCCGGCAGCCGGAATGAGGGTCTGGAGGATAGGCCTGAGGAGCAGGAGCGGAAGAATGATGACGGCGGCCCAGATGACGATCCTGAACCAGAATCCCAGTCGCCCCCAGCGCCGGAGGTCGCGGACCAGCTCGTTCACCTCCCGCGTCGCCTCGAGGTTGTCCTGGAGAAGCTGCTCTATGCGCGTAAGCTGCATCTGGTCGTCGTTCATATATGTAAAGTATATACCCTGCCGTTACGTTACTAATTTAAAGATATCGCTTCCGGTGACGACGACCATGAGCAGGATAAGGAAGGCGAAGCCGGCCATGTTCACCGCGCCCACGAATGCCGTCGGGATGGGCCGGCGGATGATCGACTCGATGATGACGAAGAGAAGTCGTCCGCCGTCCAGCGCCGGGATAGGGAGCAGGTTGATGAGCGCAAGGTTGATAGAGATGAGCGCGGTGATCGTGAATAGGGATGCGAGCCCCTGGCTGTAGGCGTCGCCGACCGCGCCTGCGATGCCCACGGGCCCGGACACCTGCGCGAGGTTCGCCGAGAGCGTGAAGACGCTGCCGAAGAACTTCGCAAGTCCTATGGCGGTCTCCTTCGTGATCTCCCAGGTAAGGATAGCCCCGTCAACGGGTGCTTGATACCAAGGCACCGCTACGGTACCGACCGTAGCCAGGGACACGCCGAGCGCGGCGCGCTCAGGCTCACCGGGAATTGCGCCCGTCTCAGGCGCGACCGAAAGTTCAAGTGCCTGCTCCCCGCGCACGATATCGAACGTAAGGGGATTGCCTGCCGCCTGTCCGCTTACGTATGCCGTGAAGGCGTTCGGATCGACGGTCGAGAACTCGCCGTCCGCATTCGCGATCGATACCACCCGGTCGCCCGCCTCGAGACCCGCCCGTTCAGCTGGGCTCCCGGGAAGCACGCCGGCTATGACGAGCGAAGCATCGGGTGCGATGAGCGCCTCCTCGCTCGTCAGCGCGCGGGGCGTGCCGACTCCGAGCATGATCGTGATGATGACGTACGCGAGCAGCAGGTTCATCGCCACCCCGGCGATAAGCGTGAGCGCCTGGAGGATGCGCGGGCGCGCAGAGAACGCGCGTGCCGAGGCCGCATCCGTATCGTCCTCGCCATAGATCTTCACGAAGCCGCCGAACGGGAGAGCGTTCAGGGTATATTCAGTCTCACCGTATTTCCTGCCCCAGACGCGAGGCGGATACCCCACTCCGAACTCGTCAACCCGCATGCCCGACCACTTCGCGACGAGGAAATGCCCGAACTCGTGCACGACGATGAGCACGACCAGGATGACGATGAAAAGGATGACGGTCATGACCTACTGCGCGATGTCCTCCTGTTTCTTCTTCGCGAGCGCTTCGAGCGTTTCCATGCCCTTGTCGATATGCTTCTGCGCTTCTTCCTTGAGGCGCTTCAGCTCGTCCTGGCCCATACCGCCCTCCTTTTCTGCGGCGTCGAGTTCCTTGAGCGCATCGGTACGGTGCCCGCGGAGCGTCACCCGGGCCTGTTCCAGCCGGTCGCCGGCGAGCTTGCCGAGCATAGTGCGCCGCTCGGCGGTCAGTTCCGGAAAGGCGACCCGGAGGCCGGTATCGTCGACCGACACCGATACGCCGAGATCGGCATCATTCACGGCCTTCTCGATCGCCTTCGATACGGTCTTGTCCCACGGCACGATGCGTATTGTACGCGCATCCTCCACGGTCACGCTCGCGAGCCCGTTAATGGGTGTTTTCGCTCCGTACGCCTCGGCCCTGACCGAATCGAGGAGCGCGGACGCCGCGCGCCCGGTGCGGATGCCCGACAGCTCCCTCTGGAGCCACTCCTCAGTTTCCTTTACGTGCGCGATCAATTTTGAAAAGTCATATGCCATAGATAGGTAGAGTGTACCAGAAAGGCCGTTCCTTCCACCATAGGAGGGACGGCCTTTCTCGGAACCGTTATGCTCCTCTTACGCTCTTCGGATCGCTTTCACGATGGCGAGAAGCACCACCGCACCTATGAGCGCCACGATGAAGCTATAGAAGCTGAAGCCGCTGCCGGTCGACTGGCCGAGAGCGGTCATAATCCAGCCTCCCAGGACGGCGCCTACGATTCCTAGGACGATATCCAGGAGGAGGTTCTGCTGGCCGTTCGTCCGCATGATAAGGGATGCGACCCAACCAACGATCGCACCGAATACGATCCACAATACAATGCTCATGATCTAAAGAATATTAGCCGTTAAGTACGTCCTTCGAGTAAAGCACCTCTACCGTAAAGATACTATGAAGCCCGAACAGGAATTTTATTGAAGCTGTACGCCTGCTTCCGGTCCTCCCGGCATGTCCCCGTCCATGAGGGGTGCGCCTCCCTCCTCGTGCGGAGGAGCCATGCGGTCGTCCATCTCATGGTGTCCGGCGTCCTTTTCCTCATGCATGGCCTTATGGCTTTCCGCCGCATGTCCTACATGCTGGGCGATCATGTAGCCGCCCAGGAGACCGATAATGAGCACGAACGCGATCGTAATCGTTTGTTTGTTGTTTTCCATGGCGTTAATGCTAGCACATGATGTAAAGCTGCAGAAAAGATAAAGAAAAAATGAAATGGGGACACGGTTATACCCATGGAATTCTCCTTCTAAAGTCACCATTGCGGCGAATAATAATTATGTGAGAAATTATTAATTAATATAAAACCATGGACACTGATGACGAAAAGGAGTTTATGCCTAAGTGGGAAATTGAGCTCCTAATCTCAAAGAACTTACGAATTGAAGGGCATCATTTAAAGCTAGCCTTGGAAGATGCGCTCGAGTGGCGTCATTCTCCTCTAAAAAGGTCCACGGCTAAGCTCGAAGCGCGAATTAGTGTCTTGGAGGAGAAGTTGGGATATCCTTTTTAAAAACTTAGAAAGCACTAACAAGCCCCGTTAGAACGGGGCTTGTTAGTGCTTAATCGTAAGGATTACCACTAAAGATATATTTTGACCAGAGACTAGAAAGAAAGTAAAGTTCATGAAGGCTTCTTCATGAAGTCCTCATCCGTATATGTCGATACTGATGAGGTACCAGCTAAGCCTCTGATATGCGTATCCTTATCGTAGAAGACGAAGAGAAGCTTGCCGAAGCCACTAAGAAAGGCCTTGAATTGAAAGGCTTCACGGTCGACTGGCTCGCCGAAGGCGAGAAGGCCCGGACCCGCATGATGCTCTACCGGGACGAGTACGACCTCGTACTCCTGGACCTCATGCTTCCCGGGGTCGACGGGGCGACCATCTGCAGGGACGTGCGCGAGGCGGGGGTCACGACCCCGATCATCGTGCTGACGGCTCGGGACGAGACCGAGACCAAGATCGACCTCCTGAACCTCGGCGCCGACGACTACCTTGCGAAGCCATTCTCGTTCGACGAGCTTGTGGCCCGCATGAACGCCGTGCTGCGACGCCCGGAAGCATCCCTCCCGACGGTCCTTGCGGTGCGGGATATCATCCTCGACCCGTCGAAGCATACCGTTACGAAGGCAGGCAAGGAGGTTCCGCTTACGCTCAAGGAGTTCTCGCTCCTCGAATTCTTCATGCGGCATCCGAACGAAGCCGTGAAGCGCGAGACGGTCCTCGACCACGTATGGAGCTTCGACTTCCCCGCCTTCAGCAACGTGCTCGACGTGCATATGAAGAACCTGCGCAAGAAACTAGATGACTATGGCGAAGACGACCCTCTTTTCGAAACTATCCGGGGCATTGGATACCGTCTTAACGGATAAGTATCGGTACAACCCGTACGCCCGGAGCACGATCAACATCATCCTGTTCCAGGTCCTTTTGGCGATCCTTATTGTTGTCGTTTTCGGCTTCGCGCTGAAGTTCCAGCAGGACAACACGGTCGCGACCGTCGGTCAGGCGACCCAGAGGGTCCTTGAGGGACGCTCAACAGGAACTCCTCTTCTCGAGGAATCGCTTGAAGACGTCCGTCAGATGACGCTTGCGTACGTGCTGCTCGGACTCGTGCTGCTTACCGCCTTCTTCGGATACTTGACGGCGCGGTACGCGCTCCTGCCGACCAAGAACTCCCTCCAGTTCCAGAAGCGCTTCATCGGGAACATGGCGCATGAGATACGCACGCCGCTGGCGATCATCAAGACCAATACCGAGGTCGCGCTCATGGACCCTTTCCTCTCCTCTTCGATGCGTGACACGCTCGCGACTACGAGCGGGGAGCTGGACCGTATCTCGGAGATCATCAACAACCTGCTTTCGTTCAACACGCTCCTGCGGCCGAGCTCGATCGCATATGCCGAGATCGACCTCTCCGAGACTGCCCAGGAGGTCGTCGCTAGGCATGAGGCGCTTGCGGCGTCGCGCAGCATCGCGCTCACCTTTTCGCATAACGGGCCGCAGGTGGTCTTTGGGAACGGTACCGGCCTCGGGCAGGTACTCACCAACCTCGTCAAGAACGCCCTCAACTATACGCCCCGTCACGCTGACGGTTCGGTCACGGTAGAGGTCGACGGAGACCATGAGCGGGTGACCGCGCGGGTGACCGATACGGGGATCGGCATCGCCAAGAAGGACCTCTTCTACATATTCCAGCCCTTCTATCGTGCGGATACCTCGCGCGTACGCGGCGTAGGCGGCGGCACGTCGGGTCTCGGCCTTGCCATCGTGAACGAGATCGTGAAAGCGCACCACGGCAAGATATCCGTGAGGAGCGTGCTCGGCCGCGGCACGTCCATCGAGGTGTCCTTGCCGAAGCATCAGGAAAAACCGGACGACGGGTCCGTGGATCGGGCTGAACGCCTTATCGATTCCCTTACTTAAAGCTCCGGGGGATTCCGCAGGCACGACCTGAGCTCGGAGGTTTCGGTCCACCCGCACTTGCCGCTCGGCTGACGTTCGCACTTCGCGGTCTTATAGCAGGCGTACTCGGCCCGGTACTCGCAGGTGGAGGCCACGTCCGGATCGTCGGTGCAGAGCTGCGCGGAACAGCCGCCCACGAAGCATTCTGCGGTGCCCTCGGTCTTGCGCGGCTTCACCTCGAACGTGAAGCGATAGTCGACATCCGCAGTAGGCTTCCCTGCCATGTTGCCCGGCTCGACATTCATAAGCGCTATTTCCTGGGCTTCCGTAGTGATGCGCGTTCCTAATGCGAATTCATTCGTACTCACCCCCATGGCCGAGCGTATGCGTACCGATACGCGGACCTCTCCGGCCCATATGCAGCGCGCGTTCTCAGGGCAACGGCTGTCCTCGAGGACAGACGCGACCCGCATGGAAAGGCCATTCGGGAAGGACGCCACTTCATTCAACCGGAGGGTCACTGTCCCGAATTGGTGATCGGAGGCGCTTGGCGCGGGGGCCTCGGGCACCGGGTCTTCAGCAGGCGCAGCGCTCGTCGCTTGCGTACTGGTCGCCACCTGTACGGCGACATCGGGTACAGGGCGCGCAGCCTGCCATTCAAGGAAAGCGTAGGAGGTCCCCGCTACCGCGAAAAGGAGCACGAGCGCGGCAATGGTCCGCTGTTTCTGGGTCATAAGAATAGTATAGCAAGTACCTTATCTAAGCCGTCTGCGGAGACCGCTTCTTACGTTGTGCCCTCGGCAGGAATCGAACCTACATTATCTCGTTAGGAGTGAGATGTTCTATCCATTGAACTACGAGGGCTCAAACCGAGACTAACACAAAAGGCCCTCCGAGGGAGGGCCTTTTGTGCGACCTATCTTACGCAGGAACTCCGACCGCAGTGGCGAGCTTCTCCTTGTCGAAGCCCACGATCAGCTCGTCGCCCACGACGATGACCGGAACGCCCATCTGGCCGCTCTTCTCGATCATCTCCTGGCGCCTCTCCAGGTCCGAAGCGACATTGTGCTCCGTGTACGCAACGTTGTTCTGGGTAAGGAATTCCTTTGCAAGCTGGCAAAAATGGCAGGTCGGGGTGCTGTAGATGGTGACTGTTTTGTCCATAGATTCGTATTAGGCACGTAGTATAGCATTTCGGGTTATCAACAGGATTGGTTGATCTAGAATAATTTTTTATTGACCATCTTCCACTTCAAGCTATCCTGATGGTATAAATCGCTTCGGCGCTACTCCGCGTTTGCGGAGGAACAAGGAACTCAAGGTAGCAATGCCGTGAGTCTTCCTTTTAATGAAAAGAGGTCTACCTCGGAAATATACCCGATTCGTCGTCGAAGACGTTTCGCATCAATTAGCCGTATCAAGGCCGTGCCTTATGAGTGCGTGTGTATGATCTGTGCGGGATACGGGAATCGAACCCGTGTCTCAACCTTGGGAAGGTCGCGTCCTGCCACTGAACGAATCCCGCTCTAGAGCCCTATGAAATCGAGCGCCTTCCGCCACCACGGCAGTTCCGGGGGCGCCGCAACCTCCTTCTCGGGCACGACGATGATAACCTCCTCGCCGGGCTTCGCAACCCCGAAGGTCTGGCGGAGCGACGCCTCCTGGCCGCGGTCGGTACCGAGTTCCGCGAGGTTCGACTCGAGTATCGCCTCACGCTCCTTGGTCTGGGCGAGTTCGGCCTGCGTTTCCCTCACCGTACCGCGCGCGATCTCCTCCTTCCGCGCGATGTTCCAGATGAGCGAAAGGAGCCAGATGATGAGGAGCGCGAGCACGACTGCGGTGGCGTACTCGCGTGCGCGATTCTTTGCGGTCCGGCGGATCATCCTCGCCAGTATACCAAGACCGAACCTAGCGTTCCGAATCCTGCACCATCTTCATGAACACCTCCTGCGGGATGTCCATCTTGGCGTGCACGCCGCGCCGCTTCTTCCCTTTCTTCTGTTTCTCGAGGAGTTTCATCTTGCGGGTGATATCACCGCCATAAAGGTATCCCGTCACGTCCTTGCGGAACGCTGAGAGGGTCTTGGAGGAGAGGATGCGGCCGAGGGCGTGCGCCTGAATCTTCGTCACGAACTGCTGGCGCGGGAGGATGCCGTGGAGCTTCTCCACCATGCGCTCGCCCTCCTCCTCGACGCGGCGACGGCTGACCACTCGCGCGAATGCCGGGATCGCCTCGTCAGCGACGACGATCTCGAGCTTCACTACGTCTGCCGGACGCTCGTCGAGGAATTCGTATGAAAGCGAGGCGTATCCCGAGGACACGTTCTTGACCCGGTCGAAAAAACCGCGCATGAGCTCCCGAAGCGGCATCTCGACGATGAGCTCGATGCGCCCGTCGATCAGCGTCTCGGTCTTCTCGATCGCTCCTTCGTGGTCCTGAAAGAGCTGGATCATGCCCGATAGGGATTCGTTGGGCGTAATGAGGATGACCTTCACCCAGGGCTCCTCGACGGCGAAGGTCTCGCCGTACGCCGGAAACTTGGATGGTGTATAGACTACTTCCTTCTGGCCATTCTTGGTGGTGACGCTGTACGCGATGGTCGGTATCGTGACGATAAGGTCGAGGCTGAACTCGCGGCGCAGGCGCTCGGTGATGATCTCGAGGTGGAGCATGCCGAGGAAGCCGCAACGGAAGCCGCGCCCAAGGACGCCCGAGGATTCCTCCTCGAAGGACAAGGACGAGTCGGTAAGGCGAAGACGCTCTAGGGCCTGGCGCAGATCGGGCAGGCTGTCCTGGTTCTTCGGATAGACCGAGGCCCAGACGACCGGACGCGGACGCTCGAATCCCGCGAGCGCTTCCGCTCCGGCTTTGTCGGTGGCTATCGTATCACCGACCGCCACCACGCCCGGCTCCTTAATGCCGGTCACGATGTATCCGATCTCTCCCGTCTCGAGCCTTTCCGTCGGGGTCTCGTCGGGCATGAAGATGCCGGTCTCGAGCGTCGTGAAGCGCTTCCCCGCGGCCTTGAACTCGAGTACGTCGCCCTTCTTAAGCGTGCCGTCGAAGATGCGCGCATACACCGCGACCCCGCGATGCGTCGAGTACGAGAAGTCGAAGATGAGGGCGCGTGCCGCGCCTCCGGCGCTCGCGCGCGGCGGCGGGACGATATCCACGACCTTCCGAAGCAGCTCTTCGACCCCTTCGCCCGTCCGTCCCGAAACGGCGAGCACGGTCTCCTCAGGCACGGAAAGGAGTTCTGCGAGCTCGAACCGCACGTCGTCGATGCGCGCGTACGGCGAATCGACCTTCGAGAGGACGGGGATGATGACGCAGCCGGCCTTTCGCGCCATGCCGAGCGTCGTCAGGGTCTGCGCTTGCACGCCCTGTGTCGAATCGACAAGCAGGATGACTCCTTCGACCGCCGATAAGGCGCGCGAGACCTCGTACGCGAAGTCGATATGTCCCGGAGTGTCGATGAGATTCAATACGTATTCCTCACCGTCCGGTGCGCGGTATTTCATGCGCGCAGGCTGCATCTTGATCGTGATGCCGCGTTCGCGTTCGAGGTCCATCGAATCGAGCACCTGGTCGCGCATCTTCCGCGCCTCGATCGTGCCGGTACGTTCGAGCATCCGGTCGGCAAGCGTCGACTTCCCGTGGTCTATGTGCGCGATGATGCTGAAGTTACGTATTTGTCTGGTCATTGATGATGGCGCCGTGCGGCTGCAGCGCCTTCGCGGTGGTCATTCGCCTCAAGGAGGAGGCGAGATCCCGGAATTCCTGGTTCTCGAGGACGCTCAGCACCGTGCCGGCTACAAGTAAGCCCACGATACCAGCTACGGCGCCTTCCGCAACCACGATGAGGACCTTCGTGAGCGGCGCGATGGCGCCCATGAGCGCGAGCGCTCCGTACGCGGCGGCGCCTCCCAGGATGGCCGCGCCGAGCCCTTCGAAGAGGGGGCGAGCGAGCGACCTGGCGACGCCCGGGGCGACCTGGCGAAGCGACAGGAGCGCGAGCACGGCCATCGCGACCTGTCCCAGGGTAGCGCCGAGGGCGATGAGGAGGATACCCGATCCCGGCACATCCGATACGCGGAGCATCGATTCGAAGAAGTAGCGTACCATGGGGACTTCCCACGCGAGCTTCAAGAGCCCGTACGCGCTCACGATCGAGAGGACAAGGCCGCAGAGCTGTACCAGGAACGGATTCCAGGAACGTCCGGAGGCGTAAAACGCGCGCGAAGCCAGAAGCACGATGCCTTGGGCGAGGAGTCCCACGACGAGCACGGCGAAGATGGCCGCGGTGAGGCGGGTGTCATCCCAGCCGAAGGCCCCGGTGCCGTAGAGGACGCGCACGATGTGCGCGCGCAGCACGATAGCGAGCACGGTGATGACCGATGACCAGAAGATGACGTGCCTGAAGGCGACGATGAGCGTCGTGCGGAAGGCCTCTACATGCTTCCCGCCCATCTGTTCGGCAAGGACGGGAAAAGCCGCGGTCGCGTACGCCGCACCGATGAGCGAAAGCGGGACCGTCTCGAGATTCCCCGCGATCGTGAAGACCGCGACGCCCCCCTCCCCCGTGCGGGATGCGAGCGAGACCAGAAGCAGGGTCGAGAACGATCCGAGCGCGAGCGCGAGCGAGCGCGGTACCGAGTCACGCGCGATTCCCCAGAGGAGCCGCAGATCCGGAAACAGGAGCCGCGGCAGGAGCCCCGCCCTCTGCACCACCGGCACGTGCACCGCCAGGTGCGCGACCGCGCCGATAAGGACCCCGATGCCGATGCCGATAAGCCCGTAGTAGGGGTAGAGCAGCACCGTTCCGAGGATGATCCCCAGGTTATACAGCACCGGCGAGAGCGCGAACAGAAAGAATCGGCGATTCAGCTGCGTCACGCTCGACAGGATGCTCGAGAGTCCGAGCAAGATTGGCTGTAGCAGGAGGAGCCTGGACAGGAGGACGAAGTCCGCCGCATGCGCCGAGTCCCTGAAGGCCGGAAAGAGCGCGGAGAGCGCATGCGGTGCGACGATGGCAAGTACGAGCGCTATCAGTCCGGCACCGATGAGGAGGAAGGACGCGGTCTGCGACATGAGTTCGCGCGCCTTCTTCTTCTCGCCCTGTTCCGTAAGCCCCGCGATGCGCGGGATGAGCACGTAGGCCGATACGAGCGATACCACGAGAGCGAAGACGAGATCCGGTATCCTGAACGCCGCGTAGTAGAGGTCGAGGACCTCGCCCGCGCCGAAGAGGTGAGCGAATAAGCGGTCGCGCAAAAGAGCGAGCACCTGCGACGCGAGAGTCAGCCCAGCCAGCAAGTACGCGGCCTGATGAAGGCCGCGTACCGGGGCGGTTAATCTGCTGAATATCCGCCGCACCATGCACTGCTATTGCGCACCTGCGCTTCCGTCGGAGACCTCCGGTGGGAAGCCGCTTGCGGCCGTACCCGGACGAGGGAAAGGATTTCTGCCTTGCCCGAGCACCGTGATATAACCGTCGACCGCTTGCGCGTTCTCCGGGGAAAGCGCGGCGACCGCATTCAGTTGCTCGATCGCAGGCGCGTACTGCGCCTTTGCGGCGAGCTGCACGGCCAGGAAGAATCGGGCGTTGGCGTACTGCGGATTGACTTCCACCGCGCGCGACAGTGCCTGTATGGCCCCGTCGAGGTTGCCGGTGCTCGAGCGAAGGATGCCGACCTGGAAGAGCACGACCGGGTCGTTCGGCGCGAAGTACGCCGCTGCTTCCGCAGCCTGGAGCGCCTCCTTGGCCTTCCCGAGCTGGACCTCGAGCTGCGACAAGAGGAATATCGCCTGCGTGAAATCGCGCTTCAGGCCGATGGCGTTTGTCAGCTGTTCTTCGGCTGCGGCACCGTTCCCCTGCGCGATCTCGAGCTGCGCCATGATGTACGGAAGCCCCGGACTCGTCGGGTTGAGCGCGGCGGCGCGTTCGTAGGCTGCCTTCGCGTTCTCGTACGCCCCCTCGATGCGGAGCGGCACGACGGTCTGGTACACGTTCCCGAGCGCGATCCAGTTCTGGTAGTTGTCCGGGCGCGCCTGGGTCGCTGCGAGCGCCGCCTCGATGCTGCCTGAGAGCGCCGCCTGGAACTGCTGCTGGGCTTCGGACGGCGAGAGGGTCGTGTTCGAGGCGATCTGGTTCATCTGCGCTATGCCCACGGCGGCCATAAGCTGGTACGAGCGATCGCTCCGGGCGAAGGTGAGCGAACGATTCGCCGCCTGCGCCGCGCCCTGAAGGTCGCCGGCTCTCAAAAGCCCGGATGCCTTCTGGTACGACACGTCGGCGAGGTACCGCTCGGTGACGACGTATGCCGTCACGACCGCCGCGAGCAGCATGAGCGTGAGCCCGAAGACTATGACGAAGCCGACGCGCGGATTACGCGAGAAGATGAGACCCCACTCCTTGCGGGTACCGCCGTAGCGGAGCGACGATACGAAGAGTCCGGCGAGGACGAACCCTATTGTGAGGATTACCGGGCCGGGTATCGCGAAGATCGCGAGCAGCATGATATAGATCGTGCCGACGAAGCTGGCGATGGCCACGAACCTGGCGAACGGCTCCTCGGGCGCACGGAACAGGAGGAACCGGATACCGATGAAGAAGAACAGGACGATGAGCGCGAGCCAGGCGAGCGCTCCCACGATGCCCGTCGTGATGAACGAGGTCGGGATGAAGCCGACGCCCGACGTGAAATCAACGTTCCAGAAGATCGTGTCGTTCAGGGACCTGTCCTTGAACTTGAGCCATTCCTGAGCGAACGTACCAGGGCCCGAGCCGAACAACGGCGCAGACGCGTACGTGTGTCCCCCCACGGCGAATGTCGACTGCCAAGATGGGCGCACGTCGAGATAGCTGGTACCGAGGCCCCCCGCGAGCGAGGCGCCGAGCGTGTTGCCGCCAACCAGGAAGAACAATGCCGCCACGAGCGTCACCAACGGCGCGGCGAGGCCGTGCGTGTCGTTCCTCGGCGCGTTCTCGCGGTCCGAATCGATCATGGCGACGCCTTCGAGATCCTCATCGGACGAAGCGCCCTGCCGGCGCATGATGGCCTCGATGAAGAGGCCGAGCGCGACGAGCGTGACCAGCACCCACACGACGCGCGAGTTCACGAGCGCGAGCATGAAGAGGCTCAGGATCTCTATGCCCCAGAGAACCTTCACGAGCTTCTCCGGAAGCGTAAGGAACCTGAATGCGAGCAATACGAGCGCAATTCCGAGGCCCAGGAGCATGCCGAGGTCCGAGAACGAGCCCACGAGGTTCGCTGTCGGCGAAAGCGACGTGGACAGGTTCCCGACGATGAGGAAGAGCACCTGCGCGACGAGTACGATGCCGAGCGTCACGATTCCCACCTTGAAGAAGATGCGGTACTGGCTCGAACGGCGGAACGTGAGCGCTGCGAGCGTCGCGAACGATGCGAGCATGATCATGAAGCCGAGCGTGTCGGTCTCGAGTGCCGTACCGAAGAGCCCGTAGCCGAGTCCCGCCCCCGAAAAGAGGGCCGACAGGGCGTACGCCAGCGGCACGAGCCAGAACGCACCCACGAGCGTAAGCGGCGGCACGATGATGTTGCCGCGTGTCAGACGCGCGAGGATGTACAAACCGAGGGTGATGAGCCCGCCGAGCGCGAGCACGGTCACCTTGCTATAGATGAACGGTATATTCGCCGAGGGGACGAAGACTACAGTCGCGAGCGCCGCGGTGATCGTCAACGTCCACAAGGCCAGCGCATCGAACGAGGTACGTCGCGGGTGAGACGCCGTCGATGCGGAAGCTGTTGGTTCCATATGATTTTTTACTCCGTAATTACGGGATTAACCCTGCACAACTAGTAACGTATCTAGTATATCGCGTATAAAAATGAACGTTTTGGGGCGTGGGGACAGCCTAAGGAAGAGCCTGCCGAGAGAATAGGTTTCGTGCCCTCCATTTCATGCTATATTCCCTCCCAGACCGGCCCAGACGGTCGCTGGCACAAGCCAGAGGAAAGTCCGAACTCCGGCCTCTTTACGAGGCAGCAAGGTAGCGGGTAACGCCCGTCCGGAGCGATCCGCGAGGTGCGAACAGAAACGCCCGATGCCGAAAGGCTAGGGGCTCTCCCGCAGAGCGTCCTGAGAGCGATTTCAGGCTGAAACGGCTAAATCCTTACCCCGGAGCAAGGCCGTGCCCTAGCGATAGGGAGCGCCGCTCGAGGTGCCTGGTAACAGGTACCCCAGATAGATGACCGTCCTCACTTCGGTGGGACAGAATT
Source organism: Candidatus Parcubacteria bacterium (assembly GCA_034666125.1). Lineage (GTDB taxonomy): Bacteria > Patescibacteriota > Minisyncoccia > Phycocordibacterales > Phycocordibacteraceae > C7867-001. The sequence continues at coordinate 61,163 of JAXDML010000002.1, read as the reverse complement.
CGGCTTATCGGACCGGTCTCACGAGATGCGAAAACCCGCCTAACGGCGGGTTTTCGCTATTCCCTATCGATACAGTTAGATCTCGCAGATGCCGGCGACGCACGCCAACTCCTTCGCGCCTGCAGTGTTGTCGGTCTTCTCGTAGAGCGGGAGCTTCGAGAAGTCGATCTCGCCGAGCGCGTTCCGCCGCTTGTCGTAGTCTTCCTTCGTGATCTCCTGGTACGGAGCGAGCTGGTACACGTGGTCGTTGCGGGGCAGGAACGAGAGGCCGCCTACGATGTCCCAGTTCTCGTACACGAAGTTCGCGACGTGTACCCATTCGTCGTCGCTCACGTAGATAGTGACCGACGGGTTGTGCTCGGTGAAGTGCTCCTTGAGGCGCTTCCACTCATGGAGCATGGTAAGCGCCGATACTTCCTTCGAGTGCACCGCTCCCTCGGGCGCCTTTACCGGGAACTCGAGCACCATGGTGGTCGCGTTCGAGGTCGAATAGCCGACTTCCGGATGTATCGGTACTCCCTGCTCCTCAGCGAGCTTCAGGAGCGGGTCGTTCACGCTGATGCGCACGCGGCGGATGAAGTACGGCGAGAACCAGGGATGCATGCCGGAGCCCACGCCGAGGAGCTGTCCTGAGTTGCCGTGCGGCTTCACGCACGTGATGGCGCTCGACGGGTTCCTCTTGAAGCGTTTCGCGTACTCCTTGTTCACCACGAGCGCTTCCTCGCGGAGCGTGTCGAGATTCTTGTCATTGCGGATGATCGCGTTGTCGTAGTAGCCGGTGATGGAGACGCCGAGGAGCTGCTCTTCCTCGCAATTGTTCTTCCAGTCTTTGGAAAGGTACTCGAAGTTCGTGAGCGTCGCCTGGTACGTGCCGAGGATGGTCGCCATGCGCATCTTCTTCTTGAGAGACGCCATGGTATCGGCCGGGCGCACGACGATGGACGTCAGGTTGCAGAACTGCTTCGAGCGGAGATAGATCTCGCCGCACGGATTCACGCCGACCTGGGTCTGGCCCTTCAGCTTCGCCCATCGGCGTGCCGGGACCTGCTTCTCGAGCCCGCCTCGGTTGAAGATGCCGCGCTCGCCCGAGCCGCTCGTCACGAGCGCCGTCCACTCTTCGAGGAATTCGGCTGCGGATGGCTTGGCTTCGTATACGGCCGAGTTGTTTGCCATCGAGCGCTGGCCTTCCGCCTGCCAGAAGGCTCCCTTCTTAGCGTCCCGCATCTCAAGGTCGTCGAGCGACGAGAGCGAAATGAGCGCGGAACGACGGACTCCCCCGGCGACCACGATAAGACCGATCTGGCAGATGATGTCGTGGAGGTTGAGCGGGGTGAGGCGACGGCCCTGGCGCGCGAGCATCTTGCGGCGCGTGAATTGCATGAGCTCCTGAAGCGGGGCCGGGCCGGATGCGCGGCCGCCCATGGTCTCAAGACGCGCGCCTGCGGGGCGGATCTTCGAGTAGTCGATATCGACATCAAGACCGGCTGCCCACGCTTCGCAGGCCTTCACGTATGCGGTGCACCAGCCGACCTTGCTGTCCTCCACGACGACGGTCTCGGCTTTCTTGCCGCTCTGCTTCTGTATCTGCGGGAACTGTTCCGCGTTCTGCGGCTCGACCGCGAAGCCGACGCCCGCGCCGCACATCGAGACGTACATGATCTCGGAAAGGTCGCGCCAGTTCGTGGGCGCGATGTACGCGCAGTTGTACGCGGTCACGTCGGTAGCGCGCGTCGCCTTGCCCGAACCCCAGAGTAGGCGCATCGACGGACAGACCTGACGCTCGAGGATCGCTTGGCGTACCTCCGCGTATTCCTTCTCGGTAAGCTTGTTGCCGAGCCGCTCTTTCATGAAACTGATGAAGCGGTCGATCGCCTCTTCCCAGGTCTCGCGGCGTCCGAGCTCGTCGCTCCATCGCGAATAGAACTGGTAGAAGATGAACTCCTGATACGCCGTGTCGAAATACTTGCTGCTGTCCTTGATCTTCGCACGCACTGCTGCCGGGATAGCCGCCTCCTCCGTACGCATCTGCGCGCGCTTGTCGCGGTAGAGGATGTACGCCTTCGCGGTCGCCGTGAAGTCGTTGAACATGAGCGCCTTCTCGACGTCGTCCTGGATGCTCTCGACAGTAGGGAGGAAATTCTTATGCTTCTTCGCGATGCGCGCGAGCTCTCCCGCCACCTGATGCGCGACCAGGACCGCATCGTCGTGCGAGCCCTCGTCCGCGGCATTCATCGCCTTGTGGATCACCTCCACGATCTTCTCGAAGTTGAACGAGGCGATGCGGCCGTCGCGCTTCTCTATCTGCGGAATGAGTTCGCGGTACCGTTTCGTCTCCTTGCTTTCGGTGGCGACAGGAGATGGTTTTTTCATGGCAGTCTTCGAAGCACGTACGGGAGACTTGGCGGTTTTAGGCATGGGAAATACCGGGTAATTAAATAGCGAGTGATAAGCGGCGTCGAGGGCGGGGCAGGAGGAGATTCGACGTAGGTCTATTTTAGCGCGAACCGCGCCAAGCTCGTCTTGGGGATAGGGGTCACTCCGAAACAGTCCGACCATAAGGCAAGGGCAAATTGAGTCTTGTTCCGGTCGAGATGCCGAGGCGGCTTGCTTCTCCGGCCCTGGTTTCAAGGACATATCGCACCGGCTCGGGAGACATGAAGCTGGAGGGATACGTCTTGGGATCGACCTCCCTCTCGACTCCGGCGACCACGCCGTCGTCCCTGACCCAGAGAATATCGATGGGCGCGAGCATATCCTTCATCCAGAAGTTCTGCGTCGCCTTCTCTTTGAACACGAAAAGCATGCCGTAATCGCTCGGTATCTCGGTCCGACCTCCCAGCCCCTTCGCCTGTGCGGCCTGGGTGGTTACGACCTCGAATCGGAAGGGCTTGGGAGCCGGCTTCGTCTCCGGAACGGCTGGCGCGGGAGCCGGCGGGGCAACAAGCGCCGAAGTAGTGGCGATATCCGAGGCTTCGGGGATGTCGGACAGGTCGTCCTTTCGGACAATCAAAAAGACAAGGGCGACGGCGAGGAGCACGACCGCTCCGATACCGTAAAGGACAAGGTGTCTCTTACTCGTCATGAATCCATTGTATCAGGTTTGCTATACTGCACGCATGAAAAGAACGAACGAATTCAGCGAACGGGTACACGAAGTCGTCGCGGCGATCCCGAAGGGCAAGGTGGCGACCTATGGCCAGGTGGCGAAGCTCGCCGGAAGCCCCGGAGCGGCCCGCGCGGTCGGCATGTGCATGCGCCATAACAAGGACACCAAGAAAGTCCCCTGCCACCGAGTCATCGGCTCGACCGGGAAGCTCACCGGTTATGCCTACGGCACCGGCCTCCCCACCAAGAAGAAGCTGCTCGAGAAGGAGGGTGTCGTATTCAAAGGCGCGAGCGTGGACCTCGCGAAGTCTGGGTGGAAGCCGAAATAACTAGTTAGATTACTCGACCGTCTGCCCGATCACGAGCGTCGGGAAGAGGAACCGGTCCGCAGCCGCCAACAGACGGTCCTTTTCAGGAGTTTTTGACACGTTCGCATTTTACGACGCTGCTTAAAGCAACAGGCCCGCGCAGTGCGCGGGCCTGTTGCTTTATCTGTTGCTTCCTTACGGAAGGGTCGGGAACGGTGCATCCAAGTCAGGACACTGGATGTCGTTGATCTTCCAGAGCGTGGTCTTGAAGACGTAGCCGGTCGGCTTGTGGTCTTCTCCGAGACCGATGTCGGCCCATGGCTTCAGCACCTCCTCCCAGTATTTGAGCTGGAAGCTGTTGACCGCCTGGGTCGTGAGCGGGCCGAAGAATCCGCTGGTCGGAAGGCCGGAGCCCATTTCTCCGTTCAGGAAGGCCTGGAGCATTGTGACTTGTGCCGAATCGTTCGCCATACCCTCGCGCATGAATGCCGTGAGGAGCGTGCACTCGCTGCCGAGGACCTGTCCTTCGGTCGATGCGCCGAGGACCTGTCCGTTATTGTTGTTTGAGTTACCGCCTCCACCTCCGCCACCTCCGCCGCCTCCACCATTCGCGGTTGCGGTGTTGGTAATGGTGCAGGTTATGTCGCCATCTGCCGGCATCGTTCCCGAACAGCCTTCGGAATACGTGGCGTCATATACGCTCGACTCCACTTCGATAACCGAATAGGCACCGGCCGCAATAGAGAGGTCATTCTGGCTGTCTCCTTCAATCTGGATTGGCGCACCTCCATTGACTTGGAAGCTGAAGTCGGTCGGTATCCCGTTACCGCCTTCTATCACTTTCACCACATGGAGCGTTCCGGGATTCTCTCCCCCTCCATCGCTCACCGCGTTCGTGAAGGTGCAGGTTACCTCGTCGCCGTCGTCGACGGTTATGGTCTCGCCAACGAGCGGATCCTCGATGACATCGCCGGTCGCCTGGTTGTCATACACGCAGGAAACATTCACGAGGTCCCATCCCTCAGGAATGTTCTCGGTAACGTCATACGTACCTGGGTCGAGCGTAATGGGGGCACTTGTACCCGCCCCTTCGGAAGTGGCTATCGTCGCCTCCGGGCTATCGTCAGCAATGAGGACGGTCTCGATGCTTGTTTCGGCAACGTCGAAGGTGAAGGTGCCGTCACCGCCCTGCGTCTCCTTCACGATGGTGAGCGTAGCGCTCTCATCGCCGTTACCTCCCCCTTCGTCAAGCACATCGTCACAATCCTCGTTGATCACAAGCACATAGCGATCGTTCGTGATGTCAGTGAACACGGGCGCGGTCGTTGAGAGGGGCGCGGTTTCAGCCCCGCTTTGCGTGGTGCCGCTGCGATATCCGACGAGGCGGTATTTGTCAGCAACGCACACAGCCCCTACCGAGAGTACCGGGCTATTCTCGTCGTTAACCGTTGCTTCGTCGGCGTCTCCGGTCGTAACCTCATAGGTCGTGTAGTCGGCAGGAGCGCTCATCGCTGAGGTATCTGCGCCGTACGTGCTGGGTGAACCGCCATGGTTGTCACCAAGAACGTAGCTGCCCGAGCCTGCCCCTATGTTTTCAGCATCCCAATTCGAGCGCATCGGGAAGGCTGGCGCGCCTGAGCCGTCAGCGACCTGCACCTCCGTTTCTCCGAGGTCGAGGTACTTGAGGATGTGCACCTTGAGAAGGTTCGAGCAGTCGGCTCCGTCAAGCGTGAGCTTGTACTTGAGCCCTGCGGGATTCGTTTCTTCAGTGCCGCCTTCCATAGGCAGGTTCGTCACGGTGATCTCAAGGGTGTTCTGTCCGAGCTGGAGCGCGCTTGTCGGGACATTGAGCGTGTCCTGGCTTGCTGAGGTGTAGTTGTCCTCGTCTGAGCTTGCACCGATCGGTGATCCGTTGAGCGTGACTGAATACGTGTTATCAGCAGCGATCTGGAGTTCCCCATCCGTTGCCGGAAGGCTGTCGATCCAGAAGGTTTTGGTGAAGACCTGGGTCTCGGTACCCACAGGGTCAACTATGGCCTCATCTCCCCAGATCCATTCAGCGCCTTCGATGATCGCCGTCCACGAGCTGTGGATGAACTGCGCGATGAAGGAAGGCTCGTCGCTCTCAAGCGTCGTCGCATCGCTTTCAATGACGCAGGACCCCGGTTCCTCCGGTTCGCCGTCGCATGGTTCGTTCACGACGATGATATAGCGGTCGCTCGTAAGATCCTCGTATACGGGTGCAGTTTCTTCGATCCAAGCATCCTCAGCCTGTGCGAGCGTATTGCCGGACTTGTACCCGAGAAGTACGTACTTCCCAGGCGAGCACTGGTCCTTGCTTGCCACGACTACGCTGCCATCGGTGGTTTCGGTCGTCGTGTAGTCGGCAGGAGCGTCCATAGGACTCGTATCCGCGCCGTATTGGCTGCTGCTTCCGCCATGGTTATTGCCAAGAACGTAGCTGCCACTCGTGGAGTCGCCGTTGTTAAGATTCGCTGCCTGCCAGGTCGAGGTCATCGGGAACTGCGGGAGTCCAGAGCCGTCAGCGACCGGTATGGCTTCGCCGTCGCCTTCCTCCTCGGTCTCTTCATTCTCTTCCCAGAGATATTTGAAGATGTGTACCTTTACCTGGTCTATTTCCGCGGTCTTGTTGTCGAAGAAGTGACAGGTTACTTCGTCTCCTGCGCCAAGGTAGATCTGTTCGCCCTGGTCGATACTGATGCCGGCCCCACCGCCGTCGTACTCGCAGTACGAGTCCGTAAGGTCCCAGTTATTAGGAACAACTTCCGTCACGTCGTACGTTCCTCCATCAAGCGGAATGGAACCCGTCGATCCGGTACCGCCTTCAGTAGTGATATCGAATGAGAGCGGGCCGTAGTCGTCTTCATCTTCCTCTGCATCTGCGAGGGCCGCTACACCTCTCAGGGAATAGGTCGTGAGGGCATCAAGTACCGGTTCCTCTTCGTCGTCGTAGTCATCGACTTCGGAGACGCCGAAGGTGAAGGTGCCGTCGCCGCCGGTCGTGTGCTTCACGATGGTGAGGCTACCGACGGGCGTATTGACGAACGTGAACGTCTCTTGCTCTTCGTCTACGGTAACTTCCTGTCCGACGGATTCTTCGCCGTCCTTGAAGTCACTCGGATACCAGCCGCTCTGCGGCACCTCGTAGAGGGTGTAATCGCCGAACGGTACGTCGGTAACTGTGATGCATCCGTCGTTTCCGGTCGTTCCGCCATAGACCTCTTCGTCGACGTAGACCTGAAGGAAGCCCTCGTTGTCGCCGAACCAGTCGAGGTTCTGCTCGTGCGAGCCGGTATCGCCGTCGAATATGCGGAAGTTGACGGGACTGCCGGTTCCCTCGAAGAGCTGGCTGTAGGAATGGGAATCGTTGTAAGGACCCCAACTCCTATCCGTTTCATCTACTTCGAGTTCGAGGATGCCGGTGCCATAGCCGTCGTAGCCGTCCATATGCGTATCCCAATCGTTAGTGGTCGAGTACTCAGCATCGGCCGGATTCGCGCCGTTCTGGTTGGTCCAGCTACCGATACCGCTGAGGAGGTACGACACGCCATCCGTAAGCGTATCCGAATTGACTCCAGACGGATCGTTCGTAGGCACCTCGAAGCCTTCGGTGTCGAAGTTCTTGATGAGGTAGAGCTGCCAATTTGCGAGCGGTACTCCGTCATCGCTTACCTTACAGAGCAGGACGTCAGATGTCGGTACCGGAGGCACGTCGGCGCAGGATGCCTGCGGCACAGTGATCTTGTAGTAGAGACCAGCTGGATTGTTTTGAGGATTGGAATCGGTCGGTGTCGCCTCGTTCGTCACCGTGAAGGTGATCGTATTCTCACCGCTTACCACGGGGATCGAGCAGGTATTGTCTCCGCCTACCGAGGCGTAGTTAGGCTGCGTAGCTCCACCACAAGCGATTTCTGTGCCGTTCACGTTGACCGTGTGGATATTATCGGACGCGATTTCAAGCGTCGCTGCTCCCGGCGTACCCGTAACGTCAAAGGTGCGGGTGAAGGTAACCGTCTCGGGCTGGGTTGGATCGGTTACGAGCGGTGCGTTCCAGATCCATAGCGCTCCGTCGCCATCAAGCTCATCGCTCCAGGCATTGTGCTCGAAGGTAGCCGTTGCCGGGATGGTGCCAATGAAGGTGTGCACGTCATCGCTTACGAGCGAACACATCTGTGGTGCCTCGGTGTCTGAGGTGATCGAGACGTTGTCGAACAGGAATCCGTTCTCGTCATTAGCGGGAACAGGCCCTCCGCCTGCGCGGAAGAGAAGCGAATCGACGGTCCGGCTCTTGTTCTCAAGGGCTGGGTCGTGAGGGGTTCCCTGCGACTCCGGATCGAAACGGTAATAATTCTCCCAGGTAGTACCCGTGTGAACGGGCGTACCATCGATATAGATCTCGACAACGTCGTTTGAAGGACCATCGACGAAATCGATCGAGAACTTGATGGTGTGCGCGTCAGTACGGCTGAGGCTCCCCGGAAGCTCTGTTTCGACAAAGTTAGCCGATGCGTCAGTGCCCTGCACGTCATAGAAGAACACGTGGATACCGTCGGCTTGGTCTTCGAAGCGGAGGTAGCTCATGCGGGCGCCGTCACCACGGTCCGGAGAGACGGAGAGCGCCATTTCTGGCTGTACGGTAGCCATGGCCGTACCGAGATCAAACTGCGCATCGAAGTGATTCTGGCGCGTACCTCCAGACATCCCATCGTTCAGAGCGTCAGTTTCACCGGCTTCGTTCGCGATCGAATACGAGAACGTCTGGTCTCCGAACGAATCGCTCGTGACGGCGTTCGAAAGGCGCAATGACTTACACCCGAAGGTGCTGTACCCGTAGGTGTTATCAACGACTTCCTGGTCGTAGGGGCCTGTAGAGCTCCAGCCATGCTGGCCATGCACGCTACCAAGGGTGAACGTATCGAAGGTCGTATCGTCACCGAGGTTACACGCAGGAATTTCAGGAGGGGGCGGAGGGGGCAGGTTATCGCAGTCCTCGTTCACGACGATGACGTACATGTCTTCCGTCAGGTCGCTGTAATTCGGGGACGCTGTGGAGATGGAATCGCTCTGGGCTGCCGAGAGGCTCGTTCCGTCGCGATAGCCGACAAGGCGATACTTATTAGCCTCGCACGTAGCGCCTATGGGCAGGATATCGCCTCCGGTAACCTCATTGGTGGCGTAGTCGGCTCCCGAGGTCATGGGGGCGGTGTCGGCGTTGTAGGTCGGGGATGAAAGCGAGTAGGTTCCTGCGCCTGGACCACCCAGGCTCTCAGCATCCCAGCTCGACTGCATCGGGAAGGAATCTCCTCCCGTAGCGAGGGCCTCTCCCGAAGGGCTCGCGACGTACTTATAGATGTGGACCGTCACGTCCTGGGCCGCCACTGTAAGGCCCGAAACAAGGGGCGCAAAGAGCGCTTTGAACTCACTACCGAATTCATCGCTGTCGCCCAACTCGTCACCGATGTCAGGGCCTACGTCGGTATCGGTCTCCTCGTCTACGACGGGGTCCGTTATCTCGATCACATCTTCTGCATCTTCCGTTTCGTCCTCTACGGTAAGAGAAGAGGTGTCGCTAATCTCGGGACCAATTGGCTGGGGCGAGTCGGTTGTTTGAGCGAGCGCGCTAGTAATTGGCGCGAGGTTCATCGCCACGAGGCTGAGCCCCAAAAGGCTTGCCTGTAGGGCGCGAAGTACGTGCCCGGTCCATGACTTTTGCATAGGTCTATATAGTTTTATGTACGCGAAGAGCGCGCGATGAGTTTCAAATAAACGCACAGAACGCCTCAAAATCATGTCTTTGAGGAGGTAAGGGTTCTATATCGTTCCTGCCCGGAACCGTACTATTGCTGAGTAGAGCACTCTGGATATGAAGCGTCAATGAAATTTTTATAAAGCCTTTCGGTAAGGCCGTCGGCTCTTAACGTAAGTACAGCTCCTGACGAGCATGGGGTGTGTATAAGCCTGTATAACCTGTGGATAGGGCCTGGGTTGGTTGGCGGAGACGGAGAGATTCGAACTCTCGAGACCCTTTCGAGCCTGCCGCCTTTCCAAGGCGGTGCACTAGACCACTATGCGACGTCTCCGTGCGTCGCAGTTATAGCATAAATTATCCTCTGTACATATAAAAAGAAGGCGCCCCTCACGGTGAGGGGCGCCAGGCTTTGGGTAATAGAGGTATTTCCGTCGACCGCCTTCTAGAGCGTGTCGATCGTGACCGTTGCGCCCGCCCTTTCGAGACGGTCCTTCAGATATTGGAAGGCGCGGGCGGTGAGAGCCGCGGTCCTGTCGCTCTGGCCCGGGAGCGGATGCAGGTGGATATCGAATCCGCGGAGCTGGAGGCTCCTCGGATCCCATGCCACGTCGAGCCGCGGCCAGTTGCCCCCATCGAGGAGGGTCTGATCGCGATAAACGGAGCGATCCCCGACATTCTCGAGCCCGTCGGTGAAGACGTCGACCCGGATAATGTCGGCCGGCTGCAGGCGGGAGATCTCGACGAGCGAGGCCGCGAGGCCCCGCAAGACCGAGGATTCCGCCTGTTCGGGTTGGGATTCGAGGAGCCACGATTCGACCCCCCGCATCTCGGCCCCGAAGCCGGGCCCGCGATTGACCCTCCACCGGTCCCCCTGGGAGGGGGTGGCGGTGAGGCGGTAGGCGTAGAAGCCGCCCGCCCCGCAGGTCCGGCCGGTGAGGCGCTCGCTCGAGTCGGTGATGACCTCGCGAGCACGCCGGCTCAGGATCGCGTTCATGCCACTCGTGGTGTCGACCACCACGGCCATCACGCACTTGCGCGAGACGGGGGCCATGAAGGCGGTGCTCTGCGCGCGAAGCGCTTCGCACCGGTCCCTCACGAGCGCCCGGCGGTCCGGAAGCGCGGTCTCGTCGGCATACTGCCACGACGGAATCGTGACCGTATCCCTGGAGATAATCCGCGTTCCCGACTTCCGCACGAAGACGGCCGTGAGGCCGACCCCGTCCTCCCCCTGTCCGTCCGCGCCCCAGCGATTCCGGAGCTCTTCCGAACAGAGGTCGTTGAGCCGGATCCGGCTCGTGCCGGTCGAGAGCACCTTCGTGGGATCGAGGCTCGCGCCCTGATCCACGGCGATGTCCCGCTCGAACACCAGGCTGTCGGCCCGCGACGCGTAAGCGCCGCTAAAGACGAGAAACCAGATGACGAGGCCGGCGACGACCACAGCGGCAATTCCCGCTGCGGTAATGGCCAAGGTGTTCCAGCGCCCCTTGGTGGCGACCTTACGATTGCTTCTCACGCTTGCTCCTTTCTACCGCATAGCGGTGCTAACGGCGGGAGACGCCGGCCAAACGGATCCTCGGGTGAGGAATTCCCGCGACGACGGGCGCATCCGGTTTGCGGACGCGCGCTTCGGCGCTGCCGATGACCGACGACCAGATCTCGTCGAACAGCGATTGCGAGCTCACGCCCGCCGCTGCCGTCGAGTCCGCCGCCTGGGGCTCATAGTTCACGATGTCGGCATAGTCCGGCACGTCCTCGAGCTGGAGGTTGCCCTCCACTATCGCCCGGATGTTCTCCGGGGACGGCTGGTAGGCCGGATCTTCGCGCAGGTCAGGATGCGAGATCCCGACCCACTTGAAGAACACGTCGAGCTGCTGCCCCGCGAGATCGCGGAACCAGGGGTTGGCCCCCTGGAGCTCGGCGTAGCGCGCCAGGAAATCGTCCCGGATCGCTCTGCCCTGCTCGGCCTTCGCGCGGGACTGGTCGGCCCCGGCTTCGGCGTCGCGCTGGTATTCGGCGACGAGACCGTCGAGCTCCTCGCGGAACTCGTCGGCCCCGCTTTCCAGGTCGCTCATCTCGCCCTGGAGGTCGTTCATCTCCTCCTTCATGCTGAGGAGCTCCTTCAGTCGGGGATGTTCGATCCCCGGCATCGAGAGCTCGAATGCGTAGAGCCCGAACACGGTGAACGCAAACGCGAGGGTGCCGGCGATCGACCCCAGATTGGGGTCGTCCTGCGTCCCGATGACATAGAGACGGAAGAGGAGCACCGAGCTCACGAGGGCGAAGAGCCCGACGTGGCCGATGGTGCTCAACCGCCGCTGCTTTGCATCGATCGGCAGGACGTTGACGCGCTGGCCGGTTTCCTGGTCGATCGCCATTCGTCCCGGACCGAAGCGGTCGAGGAACGCGGCCTTGGCGTCGCGATTCGTGGCCCACACCCGGTAGCCCGTGGCCGCGAGGTGGGCGAACAAGATCCCGAAGATCGAGACCGCGACCGAAAACGCCGTGGACACCATGCGATCGCTCGCAAAGCGGACGACGTCGAAGTTCAACATGAACTCCAGGATCAAGGCGACCGTGGCGAACGGGATCAGGATCAGCGCGAGCAGCGCTCTCAGGGACTTGACCTCGCGGCCAGGGTCCCCGACGATCCCGATGGTCAGGATGCGGATCTTGGCCGCAAGCTCATTGATGCGGCTTGCGGCCTTGACCTGCCGTGCGGCCCGCTGCTTGAGGATGGCGGTCGCGCTCTCACGCAACCGGTCCAGCCTCGGGGCATTGGTCCCCTCGATCGGCTGCTCGGACGAATCGCGGATAGCCCTGAACTGGGCGCCGAGATCGTCGAGGGCCCGGCGGCTGAGGTCGTAATAGTCTGCCGCCACTTCGTTGGTCAGGCCGACCAGGTCGCGGACCGCATCGCCGCAAGGCGGCTGAGGCTTTCTCTGCCCCGCTGCCATGCTTGCGGCCTCGAGCTGGCCGATCGCATTCTCGCCGACGACCGCCCTGGGGTCCAGGCTGTTCTGAGCGAACGTAACGGGTCCGGCGTCGATCGTTTCATCATCTTCGATTTCTTCTTCGTCGCGATTGCGACCGAGGAACGGAAAGCGCATGTCCTTCTCCCTTCGTGGTGATGCTTGGATGGTGGAGGTTGTGTCGGAGCCTAGCGATTGCTTCGGTCCCTAGCTGCCCGTCCACCATCAATGGTTGGCGGTTTCAGCCGTAAAAGGCCTAGTATATAAGCCGCTTATGGCTGAAACCGCCCAGAAATACCTCTATTGGCAAGGTACTCTCAAACTGGATATATTATATATAGGTTATAGACAGAATGTCAAGTATATCGTAATGATTTGGAACCGGAGGCGTAGCCTGCTGGAGCCCCGTATTTTCAGGGTATTGATCGGAAAAGTATCACGTGAGCAGCGCCTTGACGCGCTCTTCGACCGGGGGATGCGTGGAGAAGAGCTTATTCACGAACTTCCCCGCCTGCGCGCCGAAGGGATTGGCGATGAAGAGGTGCGCGGTCGCGTGATTCGCGCTTTTCATGGGCGTCGCTGCCGCGCTGATCTTCTGGAGCGCTGACGCAAGCCCTTCCGGATAGCGGGTCAGAAGCGCTCCCGAGGCATCGGCAAGATATTCCCGCCTGCGTGAGATGGCGAGCTTGATGAGCTGTGCCGCGAAAGGCGCAAGGATGACGGCGACGATGGCAAGTACGGCAAAAAGTGCGCCCGCCTTCCCGTTATCGCGATCTCCCCCGCCGAACATGGACATGCGCAGGAAGATATCGGCGACGATGGCGACGAAGCCCGCAAGCACGACCGCGACCGTCATGACGAGCATGTCCCGGTTCTTGATGTGCGAGAGCTCGTGCGCGATGACCCCTTCGAGCTCGGTGCGGTCGAGCCGCTGGAGCAGTCCGGTAGTGGCCGCGACGACGGCATGTTTCTCATTGCGGCCGGTTGCGAAGGCGTTCGGCGCCGGATCGTCGATGACGTAGAGCTTGGGCATCGGGAGCCCTGCGGTGATGGCGAGGTTCTCGGTGACGGTATAGAGGTCGAAGAATTCCTCGCGGCTCGCGGGCTTGGCGTTCGTCATCTTGAGTACGATCTTATCCGAGAACCAGTAGCTTCCGACATTCATGACGAGCGCGAAAGCGACGGCGATATACAGGATGGAGGAGTCGTTGTAGTAGAGGGCGATGACCCAGCCGATCAGGATGACCACGATGAAGAAACCGATCATAAGGGCCCAGGTCTTGAAGAGGTTATTCGAGCGGTCTTGGTACAGGGTTGCCATAGGTATTAATTAGAAAGACGTTTCTCCACTTCGAGTATTTCATGGTCGATGCCCTGGATGAGGTCGTACGACGATGCTTCTTCCGCAGTGACCCAGGCGTGTTCGGTAGCGGAGTCGTCAAGGGCTATTTCCCCGCGTACGTACCTGCAGAAATAACTGAGGACCAGTCGCGGGATCCCGTCAGGCCCGATAAAAGCGACATCGAGCAGATACTGGACACTGTCTACCTCGACGCCGACTTCCTCCAGGCATTCGCGGCGAAGCGCTTTCTCGATCGCGTTGTACCATTGCGGGCTTTCGTCATTCTGGTACGTCGCCTCGCCGTTGACGTAGTCATGGACATGGACGCCGCCTCCGGGAACGGTCCACTTGCCCGGCCACGCCTTCTTATGCGGCGCGCGCTTCGTGATGAGGTAGCGGTACTTCCCGTCCTCGTCCTTGCGCCAGATGATGCCCGTAACGTCGACGCGGTGGAGCTCGTCGTGAACGGGTGTCGGTACGCCGGGTGCCATCACGCGTAGTATAGCAAAACGGCCTTCGGGTTATGCTCCCTTCTTCTTGACCGCGCCCATGATGAGCTCCGGGGTGAAGGTATCCGGAACCCTGCCGCTCGACGCGTACTCGTATAGCACGGTCTTGAATATCGCCGAGAGCACGGAACCGACGACCGCCAGGAGGATGAACCCGGCAAGGAAGGCGATTCCCACGGGTATGAGGGCCGCCAGGCTGTCCGCAGAGAAGAAGACGATAACACCGCACAGGACGATCCATACGAGATGAAGCGCCGTGAAGAAGAGGCTGAGCGAGAAATTCATGACGAGCGTCTCGCCCCAGGCCTCCCTGAAGAGGCGGCCCGAGCGCTCGAGCGAGCCTTTGATCGTGCCTTCCTCGAGGACGAGCACGGGTACCATGAAGAACGTGAGCACCGACCAGGCGACCGAGCCGGCGAAGCCGAGGATCCTTCCGAGCCAGCCGAGCTTCTCCTGAATGAGATTGAGGACGACCCCCACGGTCGCCGCTACGACCGACCAGCGGAATATCTTGCCCGTGCGCTTAAGGGAGTTCGCAAGCCCATCGGAAAGCATCGGATCGCCGCCCCCGACCCGTATATGCACCATGGCCGCGATGACGCCCTGGAAGAAGGTGAAAATGAAGGTCGCTCCGATGTAGAACAGGAAGAGGAATACGTAGAAGATGGCATCGTCCGTCTGCGGAGACACGTTCTCGAACATCAGTATATAAGTGAAGCCGAGTCCGATGACCGCAGCAGCGAGGATGAAGCTTGCCGCGCACGACATTAAGGGCACCCAGAGCATCTCCTTGTCCTTGCGCAGGAACTCGAAGCTTTCCGCCGCGAGCAGGTAGCTCGCGCGGAACCTACCGATCTTCTTTTCGTTCATGATTAGAAAGCGACCTTTACGGGCTCGCGGGCAGCACTATCGGCATCGGCGAGCTCGAAGAGGTCCATCTTCGAGAAGCTGAAGGAGCCGGCGATGACGTTCCCCGGGAACGACTCGACCGACGTATTGAGTTCCTGCACGGTGCTGTTGTAGAAGCGGCGGGAGGCCATAATCTTGTTCTCGGTGTCGGAGAGCTCGCGCTGAAGCTCGAGGAAGTTCGTGTTCGCCTTGAGGTCCGGGTAGGCCTCAGCGACCGCGAAGAGGGACTTGAGCGCGCCCGAGAGCATGTTCTCGGCTTCCGCGTGCTCCCCTATCGACTGCGCGTTCATGGCGTTCGCACGCGCGGCAGTCACGCTGTCGAGGGTCGCACGCTCGTGTGTCGCGTATCCCTTCACCGTCTCCACGAGATTCGGGATGAGGTCGTAGCGGCGCTTCATCTGCACGTCGATGTCGGCCCAGGCCTCCTTCGCGCGGTTCACCTTGGCGACGAAGCCGTTGTACGCGAATATCACCCAGAGCACGAGCACCACCAGGATGGCGATCAGGATATAAAGGATAGTCATATATCTATAGTGTACGACTCTGCGCGGGAATATCAAGAAGCCGCAGCCTATAGCCGCGGCTTCTTGCATTTGTCCTTACTATCTTAGAACCCCATACCGCCCATGCCCCCGTCGCCTTCCGGCATCGCCGGCTTGGGCTCCGGAATGTCGGCGATAGCCGCCTCGGTAGTGAGAAGTATCGCTGCTGCGGAAACCGCGTTCTCCACCGCGCCGCGCGTGACCTTCACCGGGTCGATGATGCCCGCCTTCATCATGTCGGGGACCATCTTGTCGGAAAGCGCGTCGTAGCCGCCGAAACCCTGCCCGTCCATGACCTCACGCACGATGACGGAGGCGTCGTCCTTCCCACAGTTGAGCGCGATCTGGCGCAAAGGCTGCTCGAGCGCGCGCACGACGATGTCGTATCCGGCCTGCTGATCGGCGGTCATGCCTTTCGCGCCCTTAGCGATCGCGCGGGCGACCTTCGCAAGAGCCGTGCCTCCGCCCGGGACGATTCCCTCTTCGATAGAGGCCTTCGTCGCCTTCACCGCGTCGTCGATCTTATCCTTGAGGTACTTCATCTCGGTCTCGGTCGCGGCACCCACGCGGATGACGGCCACGCCGCCGGTGAGCTTCGCGATGCGTTCCTCGAGCTTTTCCTTATCGAACTTGGAGGTCGTGTCTTCGGCGAGCTTCTTCATCTGCGCCACGCGCGCGTCGATGTCCGCCTTCTTCCCCTTACCGCCGACGAAGACCGTCGTGTCCTTGGTGGCGACCACGCGGCTTGCGCGGCCGAGCATGGCGAGGGTCGCGTTCTCGAACGTAAGCCCGGTGTCGGAGGAAATGACCTGCCCGCCCACGATGGCCGCCATATCAGCGAGCATCTCCTTCTTCTTGTCGCCGTATCCGGGAGCCTTCACCGCGAGCACGTTGAACGTGCCGCGCAGCTTGTTGACCACGAAGGTCGTGAGCGCCTCGCCCTCCACATCGTCGGCGACGATGACGAGCTCTTTCTTGCCTGCTGCGGCGACCTTCTCGAGGAGCGGGAGAATCTCCTGCACGCCGCCGATCTTCTTGTCGGTGAGGAGTATCTGCGCATCGCGCATCTCGGCTTCCATGCGTTCCGGGTTCGAGACCATGTATGCGGACACGTACCCCTTATCTATCTGCAATCCCTCCACGACCTCGTACGAGAGGTCCATGCCTTGCGATTCCTCGACGGTTACGACGCCGTTCTTCCCGACCTTCTCCACGGTCTCGGCGATGATGGTGCCGAGCTCCTCGCTTTCAGCGGAAATACTTGCGACCTGCTTGATGTTCCCGCCTGACACAGGCCTGGCCATGCTCTTGAGTTCGGCAACGGCCGCGTCGCGCGCCATCTCCATGCCGGAGCGGATGCCCATGGCATTCCCTCCCTTGACGACCTTATCGAGTCCCTCGTCCACGAGCGCCTCAAGGAGCACGACGGTGGTGGTCGTACCATCGCCCATGCCGTCGTTCGTCTTATTCGCGACCTCCTTCACGATCTCCGCTCCCATGTTCTCGAACCGATCCTTGAAACTGATCTCCTTGGCGATCGTCACGCCGTCGTTGGTGATGCGTGGGCCGCCATATCCCTTGTCGAGCACGACGTTGCGGCCGCGCGGACCGAGCGTGGCCTTCACCGCGCGCGCCGACTTGTTGATGCCTTCGAGAAGTTTCCTGCGCGCCTCTTCGCCGAACAGTATCTGTTTTGCCATATAGTAAGGAGATTAATCGTTAACAACCGCGAGCACGCTGGATTCCGAGAGGATGAGGTATTCCTTCCCATCGACCTTCACCTCGTCGAACCCGTACTTTGAAAAGATGACCGTATCCCCGACCTTCACGGTCATCGGAACGCGCTCGTTATCGTCGCCGAACTTCCCGGGGCCGACCGCGATGACGGTGCCCCGCTCCGGCTTCTCGGCCTTCGCCGTATCCGGGATGATGATGCCGGACGCCGACACCTCCTCCTTGGACGCGGGCTCTACCACGACGCGGTCCCCGAGCGGGGACAGTGCGATATTTTTTGTTGCCTTAGCCATGTTGAAATTCAGTTATGCGCCGCCTGGCGGCTTCCTAATAAATCGCACATTCCTGCAGGAACCTGCCGAAGTACTTGCAGTATATAGAAAAGGATATCGGCCGCCAAGCGGATGCGGCACGCATAGGCAAACAGGGCAGCGTCGCCTCGACCGGGGCACTGTTTGCCTATGCGTATCTTGCCCATTTTCCTCTATGTATGGTATTCTCTCAGCTACAGATGGAGTCACTCATGGCATTCCTGCCTTACGCAGAAATAACGCTCTCCCTTCTCCTCATCGCCGGCATCGTGCTCCAGCAGCGCGGCGCGGGCCTCGGAGGGGCTTTTGGCGGCGATAATTTCGCATCGACGTTCTATAAGCGGCGCGGCGCCGAGAAATTCCTTTTCAACGCCACGATAGTCGTCGCGGTCCTGTTCGTGCTGACCGCGATCACCCACTTCCTTACGTTCTAACGTACGGTCGGGCTGCCACGCTGCCCCATCTGTCCTTACGTGCAAAAAGCATGGCTCCCTTTACCGAAATACCGGGACGGACGTTCCGGAGCATAAAAAGTCTGACCGGATACGGGCACGGCCCCGTCGCGCGGCTGAACGCGTATCTGCGGAGCCTCCCGCCCGGCGACCGCCTCATCGCGCGCGTGCTCGGACTCGCCGTCGTGATCACGAGCCTCGCGGGCATCGTCGCGCTTGAGCGCGCGTATCAGGTGGAAGTACCGGTATATGGCGGCACTCTTACGGAGGGGGTCATAGGCGCCCCGCGTTTCGTGAATCCGCTGCTTGCCTTGTCCGACACTGATCGCGACCTGACCGCCCTGGCGTATGCGGGACTCATGGGATATGACGCCAACGGCAATCCCGTTCCGGTATTGGCCGAGAGTTTCGCGCGTTCGGAAGACGAGCGCACGTATACGTTCACGCTCCGCGCGGACGCGAAGTTCTCGGACGGCAGTCCCGTGACCGCCGATGACGTCGTGTTCACCGTGGAAAAAGCGAAGGACCCGGCGCTTAAGAGCCCCGTGCTCTCGAACTGGGCGAATATCGAGGTGGAAGCGACCGACGCCCGAACGGTACGCTTCACGCTGCCGGAGCCGTATGCGCCGTTCCTCGAGGACGCGACGCTCGGCATCCTGCCCTCAAGCGTATGGCAAGGCGTATCGAGCGAGGAGTTTGCGTTCTCGCCGTACGCAAGCGAGCCCGTCGGCGCGGGACCCTTCAAGATGGCGGGCGTAACGCGGGACGGCGACGGGCGCATCACGCAGTACGATCTCGTGGCGAACCCCGGCTACGTGCTCGGGCGCCCGTACCTCGACCGCATCCGCTTCGTCGTCTTCGAGGATAACGCCTCGCTCCTTTCGGGACTGCGCGGCGGCCAGGTCGAGAGCGCGTACGGCGTAGCGCGAGAAGGCGCGCTTCGCGCTCCCTATTCCCGCATCTTCGGCGTGTTCTTCAACCCGGCGGCCGAACCGCTGTTCGCGGACGAGGCCGTGCGCCACGCGCTCTCGACGGCCATCGACCGGCCCGCCCTGGTGCGGGACGTGCTCGGCGGGTACGCCACGCCGAGCATCGGGCCGGTGCCTGCCGGGACCGGCGTCCCGGACCTTCTTCTTCCTGACCCTTCGATGCGCGTCGAGACTGCACGCGCGATGCTCGAGGAGGACGGCTGGGAGTGGAACGGCGAGTTGCAGTCGTGGAGCAGGGACGGCGTGGCGCTCGCCGTGACGCTCAAGACCTCGAACGTTCCGGAGCTGAAGGGCCTTGCTTCGAAGATCGAGAGCGACTGGAACGCCATCGGCGTGCCGGTAACGGTGGAGCTGTATCCGCCGGGCGAACTGACCCAATCGGTCATCCGTCCCCGCGACTACGGCGCGCTCCTCTTCGGCGAGGTCGTCGGCAGCTATCCCGACCTGTACGCCTTCTGGCATTCGGACGAGCGCGAGGATCCGGGTCTTAACGTCGCCGGATACGCGAATGACGAGGTGGACGAGCTTCTCGAACGGGCGCGGACGGAGACCGATCGTGACGCGGCGCTTGCCGATCTCGCGCGCGCGAACGAGCGTATCGCCAGCGACTTCCCGGCTGTCTTCACTCATACGCCTGATTTCCTGTATTCGATACCCGAGGACCTGAGGGGCGTCGCGCTCGCGCACATCATCGAGCCGTCGGACCGTTTCCAGGGCGCGCGGTACTGGTACCGGCGTACCGAATTCATCTGGCCCTTCTTAGTTAAGTAGCGCTTCGTGATCACTTCATGACCCTTGTGCGAGGCTGCATGGATTGATCACGGTACGGTACGTACCAATCTACCAAGAAAAATTATACGAACGATTAACCTAACCTTACATACTATGAGTCCAGCACCAGCACCGGCCCCCGCACCGCAATCCCGAGGAGGGAGCGCATCGCGTCCAGGACCCCGCCCGGCCATGAATCGAAGCGCGGCCCCGCCCCGCCCCGCACAGGCACGCGACGTATCCCGGCCCCAGGGAGGACCTTCGTCGCGTCCCCCGCGTCGCGGTCCGGGAGGTCCCGGCGGACAGAATGGCCAACGCAGGAATAGCGGAGGCCGTGGAGGAGGCGGTAACCGCGGCATGCGCGATGCGCGCCGCGGCATGGGTATGCGCCGTCCGGGCCCTACAGCCTCGAAGCCGCGCGGTGCCGACTACTTCCCTGCACCAGCAGCCGAGAACGTCGTGCGCATCGTACCCCTCGGCGGCGTCGAAGAGGTCGGCCGCAACATGATCGCCGTCGAGACGAAGAACGACATCTTCGTCTTCGACGCCGGCTTCCAGTTCGTATCGGAGGAGTCCGCCCCGGGAGTCGACTACATGCTCCCGAACACCGCGTACCTCGAGCACAACAAGGACCGCGTCCGCGCCGTCTTCATCACGCACGGTCATCTCGACCACATCGGCGGCATCCCCTTCTTGATGAACCGCTTCGGGAATCCCCCGATCTACACGCAGAACCTCTCTGCCGTCATGATCCAGAAGCGCCAGGAGGAATACCCGGACATGCCCGAACTTAATATCATAGTCGTGGAGCCGGGAAGCACCCACACCATCGGCGATAGCAAGGTGCACTTCTTCCCCGTGACCCACTCGATCCCGGACGCCATGGGCATCGCCATCGGCACGCCGTACGGCAACGTCATCGCCACCGGCGACCTGAAGCTCGAGCACGAGAACGGCATTCCTACGGACGCCGAGCAGAAGAAGTGGGGCGGGCTCGGCAAGGAGAAGAACCTCTTCTTCATCGCCGATTCCACCAACGCCGAGCGCGACGGCTTCTCCATCCCGGAGAAGCGCGTGCACGAGACTCTCGAGGAGATCATCCGCACCGTGAAAGGTCGCCTCGTCATCGGCACCTTCGCCTCGCAGTTCGACCGCATGATCCATATCATCATGACCGCCGAGCGCCTCGGCAAGAAGATCGTCACCGAGGGCCGTTCCATCAAGACGAACCTCGAGATCGCGCAGAAGACCGGCCTCCTGACCCTCAAGAAGGACACCGTCATCCCCGCGCAGGAGATCGGCGATTATCCTCCGGACAAGATTGTCATTCTCGCCACCGGCGCCCAGGGCGAGGAGTTCGCCGCGCTCATGCGCATCGCGACCAAGCAGCATAAGTCCATCACGCTCACCGAGCGCGACACCATCGTCCTCTCGTCCTCGGTCATCCCGGGCAACGAGATAAGCGTGCAGCGCCTGAAGGACAACCTGTTCCGCAACGGCGCGACCCTCATCCACTACCGCTCCTCTGACGTGCACTCGACCGGGCACGGCAACACGGGCGAGCTCATCTGGATCAACCAGCAGGTGAACGCGAAGTTCTTCATGCCCGCCTACGGCTACTACTCCATGACCAAGTCGCACGCGAAGGCCGTGGAGCAGGCCGGGCGCGCGAAGGAGACGATCGTCGTGGCCGATAACGGCAGCGTCATCGACATCATCGACGGCGACCGCATGGAGGTCCACAAGGAGAAGGTGCCGTCGGCGCCGCTGGTCGTGGACGGCTTCGCCATCGGCGACATGCAGGAGGTCGTCATCCGCGACCGCCAGATGCTCTCGAAGGACGGCATGTTTGTCATCATCGCCACCGTCGCGCTCAAGACCGGGAAGCTCCGGAAATCCCCGGACATTATCTCGCGGGGGTTCATCTACCTCCGCGAATCGCAGGACCTATTGAACCAAGCGCGTCTTCTTATCAAGAAGACGGTCGAGGACTCGACCCACGGGATGAATCCCGTCGACCTTGACTACGTGAAGAACAATCTTGCGGACGTGATGGCGGGCTACCTCTTCAGCCGCACGAACAAGGCGCCGATGGTCATTCCGGTGCTGATCGGGGTGTAGTCCATACCGTACTCAAAACAGCCCCGCTTTCTGCGGGGCTGTTTTGTCTTATCCGCGGCAGTCCGGAACGATGCCGGAACTGGCTTACGCTTAGCCGCCCTTACTGACGCCGTAGTCCAGGGCTGCTACGCGATCAACCGCTTTCTTGAAGAAATAAATCCAGTGGTCGTAACTTTTGTCCTCGTTGTTTTCTTCCCAGCTTTTGAGTATCTCATCCGCAGTCTTCCAACAAAGAGAAAACTTTTCGTGTTCTTCGAGCTTCAGCGGCAACTGCTTCGAACTGCCGAGAATGGCGAGGTAGCAGGTCGCGTAGGCGACACGGTTCACTCCCTTCAGGACGTTGTGATAGTGGGTAAGCGCATCCGCTACTTTCTCTACGTAGATGAAATCGTAAAGCCCGCTTTCTTCGGTGACCTCCCTAAGGATCCCGGCCTGAGGATCTTCGTCGGTATCGACTCCTCCGGAAAACAGGAGCAGATGGCCGTCAGCATCCCTGCGGCCGACGGCATACTTCTGGCTACCAGGGTCGAACACGACGCCGCATCCCCCGTCCCGGCGTTCCTCGTTCTCTCTTCGTATGCCAAACTCCGGAGTTCCCGGCGGTATTTCCATTTGCTCGAAGTATATCGTAGATGGCGGGCGGGGTTCCGAGCCTTCAGCCAATGCTACAATCCCTCCATATGCGACGCATCGCTGTTCTTTCGCTCGGGAACTTCTTTTCCGCCGCGCACTTCTTCCTGATCATCTATATTCTCGCGCCGTATCTGGCGACGCTGATGCCGGCCGCGGTGTCGGGGCTTGCGATATCCCTGGGTGCGGTCGTCACGCTCAGCATCTACCCCCTCATGCCGAAGCTTGTCGCGAAGTACGGGCCGCAGAAGCTCGTCATCGTCCTTTCCCTGCTCGAAATAGCGATATTGCTCGCGCTTGCCTTTGATCCGATGCCGCTCCTTGCGGTCTTATTGGCCGCGCTTGCCTGTGCGAACTCGCCGTTCATCGGATACCAGCAGGACCTGCTTCTCGAGGCCGCGGTCACCGATGAGAGCTTCACGGGACGCATCCGCACGGCCTTCCTCACTGCCGGCAACGTCGCGCTCGTACTCGCTCCGATCGTGACCGGCTTCCTGCTTGACGGCTCTAACCAATACGGGCTCGTCTTCCTGGTCGCCGCGCTCACGCTCGTGCCCTTCATACTCCTCATGTCGCTCAAGTCCCTCCCCCGGCCCGATACCGCGCCCATGCAGACGAACGTGAAGAAGGCGTGCCTGTGCATCATGAAGGACAAGGACCTGCGGGGCATCGCGCTTGCCGCCGCAGTGCTCCAGATATTTTTCCACCTGGCACCGCTCTATATCCCGCTCTATCTCCACACGGTACTCGGTATCCCCTGGAGCGAGCTCGGCTGGATATTCGCGGTGATGCTCGTCCCCTTCGTGCTCCTCGAGTTCCCGGCCGGATGGCTCGCCGACACCAAGCTTGGCGACAAGCGCATCCTCATCGCGGGCTTCGTGATCATGGGACTCGCGCTCGCGGCGACCGGGCTCATCACGGAAGCGACGCCGTTCGCGTCCATCATGGTCCTGCTCGTCCTGTCCCGCACCGGCGCGGCGCTCGTCGAGGCGATGGTGGAAGGGCACTTCTTCAGGCGCGTATCCGTGAACGATACCAATACGCTGAGCGTCTTCCGCATGATGCGCCCGGGCGGCGCGCTTATCGCCCCGATCATCGGCAGCGTGCTCCTATCGGTCACGAGCTACGCGACCTTCTTCGCGATCACCGGCGCCGGGATACTTTTGGTCGGCCTGTGGAGCGCGCGGATGATACGCGACCCGCGCTCGGAAGGCGGTATGCTGTGCCTGCTGCTTGGAGCATGCCATCGCGGACGAGCGTAGCGAGCGCGAGCTTCATTTGCTCCCGGCGTTCGCCCCCGAGAAGCGTATAGAGCTTCCGGGAGGTCTGCGGACCGTTCACGAGAGCCCTGAGGATGACGCCGCGCGCTTCCCTGTTCGATCCTTTGAATGCTTTCTGCTTCGTATAGGTCGCGGAGCGGGAATTCACGCGGACTCCCGAGCGCTTGAGATGCGCGCCATAGTCCATGAGCGCGGCGTACCATTCGCGCGCGCGGCCTTTCGGAAGCGCTTTTGCGAGTATCGCAAGCAGTTCCGTATCCTCTACCTTTTCCTGGCCCGGGAAGAAATGATGGATGACCGCTGTGCGCAGGTTCGTCTCTATGAACACCGCATCTTCGTTGTATGCGAAAGCAATGACAGCGCGCGCCGTGTAAGGACCGATACCGGGAAGCTTTTCGAGCGACCGCGCGTCGTGGGGTACTCTTCCGCCCTGCGTACGAACTATCGCCTCCGCCGCCTCGTGCAGCATCTTCGCGCGGCGATTGTACCCGAGCCCCTGCCAGACCTTGAGTACGTCGCCGAGCGGTGCGTTCGCGAGCGAGCGCACCGTCGGGAAACGCTTCAGGAAGGCTCGGTAGTACGGGACGACCCGGTCCACCTGCGTCTGCTGAAGCATGATCTCGGATACGAGGATGGCGTATGGCGTTGCCGAACGTCTGCGCCACGGCAACGCACGCCGTCCGTGCGCGACGGCGTGCTTCCAGACGATCCTCCTAAACTGCGGGAGTGTCATCCCCTTCTGCCGATATCGGAGCCGAATGAACGATGAATGGCACTTCGGGAACGATATATACCGCGACGACGTACGCGATGAGCCCCGGGAAGAATCCCGTCGCGAGGGTAACGATGATGAACAGAAGCCGCACGATGACGGGGTCGATAGTGAAATATTCCCCCAATCCTCCCAGCACCCCCGAAACGACGCGATGCTCGCGGCTGCGATAGAGCTTCTTTTCCATGCGGCTAGTATAGCGAATTATCAAGTCAGCTACAAAAAACGAGGGCCGCGGCATGCGCCACGACCCCCAGAGCCCGCGTGTGTCAGAGCATCGACGCAGCGAGCAGGTTCGCGATAATGAAGCAGAACACGTAGGTTACGACCCATCCCCATACGATCCTGATGATCGAAGAGGTGTGAACCTTGCCCTCCGCCGACTTGGCGCCCGCCATAGAGGACACGACCCCGTGGTTGGTACTCATGGGAATGCCCAGCCACCCGGTCTGCCAGATGAAGAAAGCGGAGGTGCTCTCGGCACAGACGCCCATATACGGCCTGAACGGCTTCTTGAGCGAACCGGCTTGCTCTTGCTGGTTGACCATTCCGTCCAGTCGCTGATGGATCCTCCAGCCACCCAGGAGCGTTCCCAAGCCCATGACCACCGCGCATAGCGCGATGACCTCCGGAAGGACGTGGAACTCCGGTATCGCGCCGGCCTTGTAGAGCACGAGCGTGAAGATGCCGGCGTATTTCAGTCCGTCGTTGAAACCATGCCCGGAAGATACGCCCCAGACAGTGCAGAGCTGCAGGCGGCGCCACCATTGGTCGGTGACTTTTTCGTGCCATCCGAGCTTCGTCACCACGCTCGCGGCGAACCACGCTATGGCGGACCCGCACACGATGGCAAGGAACATGCCGATACCCACGGCTACCCAGCCGCTGTCGCGCCAGTTGCCGCTTGCGGGGGTCAGTGCGTCGAACCCGCCCTGGGCGAACCCGATTCCGGCAAGGGCTGCCAGGAGCGAATGCGTCTTGCTCACCGGAAGGCCGAGGACGAGCGCAATTCCGGCCCACGCGATGGTAGTGCCCATGGCGATGCCGATCGAGCTGATCGAGACCATCTCCGGCCTGACGATGCCGGTCCCGATCGTCTTTGCGACCGCTGCACCGAGCAGGACTCCCGCCAGCACGCCCAGGAAATTTCCGACAGCCGTAACACGGAGTGCCTGGCTGCTGGTGAGCACTCCCGAAGCGACTGCCGCGGATGTCCCGACGGGCGCGTCGCTCCAGCCGTTCGAACATTCGGCCGCAAGCACGAGGAAAAGCACCAATGCGGCAATGAGCGAAAGCTGTGACCAGTCCATGCCCAGTCCCTCCCGTCATAAATGGACACATCGGCCGCACCATGCGGCGTTCATCCGCAGAAACAATAGCACGGATCCCGTTTCAGTCGCGTCGCGGCGGATCTCTTTAGATCTCGTAAATCACGTCCTTCCGCTCCACGACGATCTTCCACTGGTGCTGCTTGGCGTGGCGATAGAGGCCGCGGTTCGGATTGAAAGCGATGGGCTCGTCCACGAGCGAAAGCATCGAGACGTCGCTCTCGGTATCGCCCACGCCGACCGAGTCTTTGAACGTAAGGTTCTCCTTCTCGACGGCACGCTTCAGTATCGCCGCCTTATTCATGATGAGATGCTCGTCGACTATCTCGCCGGTGAAGCGGTTGGAGGCGCCAGTGTCATAGAACGAGCCGTACGACTTATCGAAGCCGAGTTCGTAGCAGAAGCCGTCCACGATGAACTTGGGTGAATGCGACACCGCGAGGAGGAAGTAGCCTTTGGCCTTAAGCTCCTGGATGAGGTCGCGCGTGTAGCGGTACGTTCGGTAGCGCGTCTCCTCGATGGCCTCGCCCGCGACATCGGCCACGTCGCCGAACGGAATGCCTTTCAGGTGCTTCGCGAACGCCAGGACAACTTTTTTAATATAGGGCTCGTAGTCGCCCTCGCGGTTGAGCCATTCCTCCCGCGCCTTCTCATAATAGACACGCGCGGCCTCGGGGAAGACGCCGCGCAGCACCAGGCGGTCAACGAGCTCGATCAGGAGCGACGAGCGGAAGACCGTTCCGTCGATATCGAACACTGCTACCGGCCGTTCCATTTCCATTAGTTAATGGTACCGTCTTGCGCGAATAGATAAAAGCGAAAAAGGCACCACCGGTGCCTTGTTTTGAGAGAACATATAAAGCGAACGAATGAACTAGGGTGAGGCGGTCCGGCCTCGTGGTAATTGGCTTCAATGATTCAAAGCCCAATGACAAGCATGCTGATTAGTCAGCCAGAGACGCCGAGGCGCCACAGCCATCACACAGACACACGTGCTGCCATTCTCCGGAGGGAGCATCACGGGGCCAACTGCTTCGGAGACCGGACCTAAGGAGACTCTAACCGAAGGATTTCCGCCTGTCAAGCTATTTCGCCTTCGGCCAGATATGCGCGGCGGGAGGCCATAGGAGCGTGAGCGGATGGTCGTCGCACTCGTGCGGACGTGCCGGACAAACGTACCGGCCGTAGAGGACGAAGCCGTTGTTCACGTACCGCCAATCCGCCTTCGGGATGAGCTGCTCCAGGTCCTTTGATATCTTCGTAAGATCGGTGTTATCGGTGAGGTCGAAGCGGATCGAAAAACGACGCACATGAGTATCGGTCGGGATGCCCTCCCAGAGGTCATACAGCTCACCGAGCACGACATGCGCGGTCTTGTACGCGACTCCCGGGAGCGTTATGAGCTCCTCCTGAGTCTTCGGTACGTCTCCCCCAAAGTTGTCCCGCACAAGCGTAGCGGCCGCGATGAGATTCTTCGCCTTCGCTGCATTAAAAGTGATGCCGCGCGTTTCGCTTATAAGAGTATCGAGGTCGGCATTCGCAAAATCATTCGCTGTCTTATATTTCTTAAACAGCAGCGCGTCCGTCACCTCGTTCACCTTCTTATCCGTGCACTGCGCGGAGAGCATGACTGCGGTAACGAGTTGGAACGGGGTTTCATAATGCAGCTCGGTCTTCGGCTTCGGGTAAGCGTCCTTCAGGTACGCGACGAGCTTGGCGGCGCGGTCCCTCCTTTCAATAGTTTTATCCATAAAGTATTTGTTTTGCGGTCGCCCGACCCATTTCGATCGCCCCGTGTACGGTCGAAGCGTGCCCTTTATCGTGCGACGCTTCGCCGCAATAGTAAAGCGTATCCGCAACCGGCTCTTGAATTTCCGTGCGTGCGTTGCCCATGCCGAGCTTCGGATAGCTATATGATCCGAGAATGTAGGGGTTATCCGACCAAGAGCAAAACCGAGCTTGTTTGACATGAGCACGGATATCTTCGCCGAGCGCACTTGCGATATCTTCGATACCTACTTCTATCGCCGCAGCCTCGCCCATATTCGTAAGTTTCGTTGCGCGAGAGCCACCGCAATAACCGGTGATAATCGTTTCGTTCCTTTTCTTCTGTTGCCAAAAATGACCGTACCAACCCCTGGTATCGATCATACGAAATTCTGGAACTTCGGAATCGACCCAAAGAAGGATCTTGCAATTATCACCGAACCCTATACGAGACACCGCTCCAGTGAATGATGAAGGAAGAGCGGGTGAGAACTTCAACAGATCCTTCTTCAAGACGCCCAGCGGGACGGTGAAGACCAGGCGAGGTGCCACGAATGTCGCACCGTTTGCACAGAGCACTTCAACGGATCCTCTTTTCCAATTGACTTGCGTCACTGGGTGGCCAACGCGCACTTCCAACCCGCGCGCGAGCGCCTCAGGGATACGGTCGTAGCCGTCGAGTATGCGGAAATTCTCCTCACCATTGGTCGACCTTCGACTTGCTGCAGCAAGTTTGGCCGCACTCAAGTCTTCGGTGTCCGCAGCCTCTACGTCCCCTATATGCCGTTTCGCATAGAAGCGAATCTCTTCGGGCACGTCTTGGGCATTTACATAAGCGTTCACCGATATGGCCGGGTCTTCGCACTCCCATAGATCTTCCTCAGCGGCATACATGGCCGCCATCATTTCCTTGCTGTCTGGGCGAATTCGACCGTCTTCGCCGTATACCCGATAGTCGGACATTCCCTTGAATGACCAGGGCTCGGCAGTCAGTCCTTCTGCCCGAATGATTTCCCAGGTTGTGGCGTTCTCGCCATGCACGAATTCGGCACCGATTTCCACGGTATCGTACATACGATCGGTCTTGATACGCCCTCCTATATATTCCTGTGCTTCAAGTAAGATGACTCTCTTCCCTCCTTCAGTAAGGGCCTTCGCGCAGGAAAGCCCGGCTACACCGGCTCCGATTATAACTACATCGTATGCTTCCATTCAAATTAGCTTACACCGTCTCTTGGGTATCGAGCGAACGGAAAGCGAAGCGGTACGCGAGGCTCGCAAGGATGCCGGCGGCGGCGATCGCGAGGAAGAACTTGACCAACGGTCCCACGACGGGAACGAAGCCGATGAGGTTCAGCACGAGGACACCGAGGACCGCGTCGCGCCAGGAAATCTCAGTGCGTGAGGAGAAACGCGCGAGCGCGTGGCGGCGAAGAGCGGCTCCGGCGATGATGCCCGCATAGATGTACGCGAGCAGGAGGAGCAGGAGGTAGAGGATGCCGAGCAGGAGCCCGATGCCGGCGCCTACGAACGAAAGCAGGAGCAAGAGTATCAAAAGCGGCGAGGCGACGAACAATCCGAATCCCAGAAGGGCGAACAGGGCCGTGCGGCGTCCTCCGGACGTAAGCGCGAGGTCGGCGATCCGTCCGGCGAACGTCGGGAAGAGCCCTACTAAAAGCCCCGCGACGATCATGCCGGCAAGCGTACGCACGACCAGGAAGATGCCGGCGCCGGCAAGGGCGAACTTGCGGGCCTCTTCCTTCGTGGGGACATACGCATACGAGCCGGTGTACGTCGCTCCCCCGTCGATCTTCGCCGAGGCCGGGATGGCCGCCTGCTCGGGCGCGTTATAGCGCAGGGTTCCTGCGATGTGCGTGTTCTCCCCGATGGTGAAATGGTCGGAAGCGATGATCTCGACGTCGCCTGAAAAGTCGCCCGAGAGGGTGATGTCGCTTCCGTAAAGCGTGACGGGACCGGAGGCGCCTCCCGTAACCGCGAGCGTGCCGCCGAACAGGTACACCCCGCGCGCCTTGCCCGATACGGTGACCGTACCCCCGGCTGCAGCCACGTCCCCGGCGACGTCGCTTGAGATGTTGATTCTTCCTGACGCCGCACGTACATCGCCTCCCACCGGGCGCTCGATGACGACAGTGCCGCCTGCGGCGAGCACGTCGCCCGTAACGGGCGCATAGATGCCGACCGTGCCTCCCGCGACCGTAAGATCGGCGGGCAGGTCGGTCGATACGCTCACGTTCGCTCCCGCGACGTACGCGTTATCCGGCACGGGTTCGGAAAGCGTGAGCTCGTTCTCGCTGACGAATGTCGCCGCCAGGCCCGTAAGCGGGAATAAGAGGATGAGAAGCGTTAAGAAGATTCGCTTCATAAGGATGAGCTTATGGTATCACGGGGTGCCGGATGGCAAGTTCCCGGGTCCTGAGCGTCCTGGTCGCGAGGAACAGGAGCGTGGCGATCACGAAGGACGCAAGGCAATAGATGCAGAGCGCCTCGATGACGTAGATCTGGAGGTATAGGAAGTAGAGGGACAATAGGAACCCAAGCGCGCTTATCCAGAACAGGAGCTTCACGAATATCGGGCGCGATAGGGTCGTGATGATGGCGGCGAGTACGAAGAACATGACGTAGAAGGCGAAGCCGTAGAGCGCAAGCGGGATGCCGTAGACGCGCGAGTATTCGCTCTGCGCGACCGTATTGCAATGGTCGAGCGCTTCGATGCCGCAGTTGAGATCGGTGTTCGTAAGCGCCGCTTGCGCGAGATACCACGTGTCAGCGAGACCCAAAAAGGCCAGCACGAGGATGATGGCCAGTAGCATGGAGCGACTCATGTGCAGGTATCGTACCATACGGTATGCTTCTCGTATGAACGAAGAGGAATTTAAGGAAAAGCTTACGCCCGAGGAGTACGCGGTGCTCCGCAAGGGCGGGACCGAAGCCCCGTTCTCGGGCGCGTACGTCAACAACCACGAGGACGGGATGTATCACTGCCGCGCCTGCGGCGCGGCCCTCTTCTCGTCCGACAAGAAGTTCGACTCCGGCTCGGGCTGGCCCTCCTTCACCGATCCAGCGGTCGCCGAGAACGTCGGGACGCGTTTGGATGATTCACATGGTATGCGCCGCACGGAGGTCTACTGCAAGAACTGCGACAGCCATCTCGGCCACGTCTTCGACGACGGTCCCAAGGATGCGGGCGGCAAGCGGTATTGCATCAATTCAGTGTGCCTGGAGTTCGAGAAAGATAAGGACTGACGTTCGTTACGGCTTCACATACCCCCGGAGGAAATCCCGCTCAAGCATGATGAACGCGAGTCCGAGGACGATCGCGATCGCGGCGGTTATCAGGCTCATGTTCGCAAAGCCCATGACGTCGAGCGAAACGCCGATAAGGAGTGGCGCGGCAAGCTTGCCGATCGTGGAGATGCTCTCGAATACGCTTCCCCGCAGTCCATAGGTCTCCACGGGACCGAGGGTAGTAACGAGCGATTTCCCGACCACCACGAGAAGCTCCGCAAGAACGCCGAGCAGGAAGCTGGCGACGAGCTTGTACCAATAGAACGGGAAGGCCGCGAGCCCGGCCACAATGAGCGCGCTCACCACGAGCGTGACTGCCGCTAACACATACTTGTTATGATGGTCGGCGATCTTCCCGAAGGAGAACCCGAAGAGCGTGGGAGTGGCTGCAACGATGCCGAGAAGCATGACCATGCCGAGGTCGGCGCCTTCCACGTACGCGTCGATGGGCACGAAGAATCCGATAAGCGACGAGATGATGCCCATGACGAGGACGAGCGCGGCAAGCAGATGCAGGTGGATATTCCATCTCTTGAACTCATCGAATGCCGCAACATATGAGCCGAGACTCGGAAGCGCGGGCAGGCGTATCTTGATGTTGTCCTTCGGGACCCTGAGCGCGAACGGGAGCGCGAGCAAGGAGAACGGCGCGATGGCGAGGAGCAGGTAGTGAAGCGGCACGTACTCGAGAAGGAAGATGCCGGCAACCGCCGCGAGGATCCAGGCAAGGTTCGTATAGGTATCCATATAACCGAACGACGATGCCAGGCACTCACGGTTGGTCGTGCGCCGGTAGTAGGTATCGACGCCGACGCCTTCCATGGCCCACGTGAGACCGTTCAGGCCGCGGGCGAGGATCACGTATACGGCAAGACCGCTCGCTCCCGCGAGGAAGTACCCGATGCCGACGAACGGGTAGAGGACGAGCGCGATGATAACGAGGAGCTTCGCGCTCATGCGATCCGCAAGAGCGCCGATGACCGGAAGCGCGCACAAGAGCACCAGATTGTATGACGAATTGATCAGGCCCGCTTCCGCGTATGAGACAGAAAGGGTGAAGATGAAGATCGGGATGAGGGATTCGCCGAATCCCCACCCGATCCATCTGACGAACCGCGTCCACATCAGGAGCTTCACACCCGGCGGGAACCCGCTGATGTCGCACTGCATGACGTGCTCGCGCGCAGAGATCAGAGGCCGCTCCTTGTGGGACATTAGCTATACCCTAGCATGCGGGCTATCGGGACTTTTATATGGCTATGATCTCTGCCATAAGTTGTTTGCCTGCGGAATTCGTTTCTGTATGGAGCACGTGCATATACTCTTCGTACGTGAGCGATTGCAATGACTTTATATCCTGATCGTCCATTTCCCGGTCAAAGCGTTCTAGCACTTCTTTGGATGAGATACCTAAGAGTATTTCAAAGTAAAAACCTATGTTCGTCTTAGCTTCCATATAAAT
Source organism: Candidatus Parcubacteria bacterium (assembly GCA_034666125.1). Lineage (GTDB taxonomy): Bacteria > Patescibacteriota > Minisyncoccia > Phycocordibacterales > Phycocordibacteraceae > C7867-001. Next base: position 28,786 of record JAXDML010000002.1, on the reverse strand, counting down.
GGCACGCAGATAGGATTCCTCGATATCCGCTAGGCGTATACAGCCCTCTTCTTCGAGTTCGTCGTAGAGGGCTTTAAAGACATCTCCTCCATTTACTATCTCCGTGGGCTTCTCGATGATCCCACCAAGCACGTCAATTCTGTTCATGTTCATGGATTTCCCGGAGAGTTCCACGATCAGATACCGGCCATCACTGGACTTCACGGTAGCTCCGCTATAGCAACCTTTTCTATAATACTCGTCAGGCAAATCGAAATATCCTGGAATGGTCGGGAGTGCTTGACGCGCTTTATATTCAAGCAATCCGAAATCTATCCTGATTTGATTTCCTTCCACCCTAAGGGAGTTCAGGCGATATGACGTTCCGTTGTAGCATACTCGGCCTTCTTCAGCCGCTTTCTTCCGAGTAGCCTCCCATATGGCATCGACCTGCTCTTCGATGGCAGGATTGATCTTTCTGTTTGATTTACTTACCGTAACGAGCAAGTCTTCTGGCTTGAATTTTCCCAGGGCAAGCACTTGTGCGGACTTCATATCGTGAGTATATCTCGCGTTGGGAGGATACGTCTCGAACCCTATACGTGGCAGATCGCTCTCCCCGGATGCTTCTCGAAGTATCGCTGGTGGTATTCCTCGGCGGGATAGAAGACTGCGGCTTTCGTGAACTCGGTGGCGATGGCCTTCGGGAAATAGTTCGGTGTTAGCTCCTCTTTCACTTTCTCCGCGACAGCGCGCTCCTCGTCGGTCTTATAAAAGATCGCGGAGCGGTATTGGGTGCCAATGTCCGGCCCCTGCCGATTCATCTGCGTCGGATCGTGGAGCGAGAAGAACTTCCGTATGAGGTCCTTATAGGTGACCTTTTCGGGGTCATACAGGACCTCCACCGTTTCGGCGTGTCCGGTCGCTCCGCTGCAGATGGCTTCGTACGTCGGGTTCTCGGTATGTCCTCCCTGATAGCCGCTTACGGCCTCGATGACGCCCGGCGTCTTCCGGAATGCGTCCTCCACGCCCCAGAAGCAGCCGGCCGCAAAATACGCCTTATTCATATGATTACTATACCCCTGAAACCTGTCGGGACCATCAGGGCTTTTAAGGAACGGAGGGAGTCGGATCCTTGAAATGACGACCGGAAGCACCTGCTGTCTCATTGCGCCACATCCCGTGCGCGCGATTTATTCCTCATCACTTCTGTATGCGTATATTCAGAGCTATCGGACTTGGAATACTGATCGTCATTCTCGGATTCCTCGTCCCCGAAGTCCTTCACGAAGCTGAGCGTACCGCCGTGCTGTTCCTTCGCGGTGCCGGTGTAAGTGCAACTGCCGCTACCGGACTTATCGAACAGGCTACGTCGTCGCCATCGCTATCGACCGGCACGCTCGATGCCTCCAGTACTCCCGTTGCTCCACGCCGCCTGTCCCTCCCGCAAGCACCGCAAGTCGTTCGCTTCTAATAAACCACCGACCGGACCTATGTCCGGTCTTGTGTATTTATATACGAAAAGAGCGGCGCCCATGGCGCCGCTCTTTTCAAAGGGATGAGCCTCCGTGTTACATCGACGGGCTCGACATCGGCATGCCTCCCGACACGCCGCTCTTCCTGCCGGACATGCCGGCAATGACGAGCACGATACCGAGAACGAGATGCAGCCAGTGATCGTTGCCGTTCATGAGCACGATACCGAGGAGCAGGCCGCCGCTCGGAATGAGCAGGAAGCCGAGTACCGCGAGCACGAGGTACACGATACCGAGGATCTTGAGCCACTTCGCCGAGCCTGCAGGCGCCGTGAAGGCGACGACAAGAAGGATGAGGCCGAACAGAAGATGCACAAGGTCGTGAAGCGTATTCGTCTGGAATACGCCCATCGGGCCGGCGATACCGCTTCCCATGAAGCCGAGGATGCCTACGAGCACGAATACGATACCGAACACGATTGCGAGCGTTTTAGCCATAGGATTGGTTAGTGGTGATAATAAACGGCTGATACGGGACGGAGCCCTATCATTGCCCTTAAGTATAGCCCCCGTAATATGAGGGAAAGCTGAACCGTAGACCCCTGTGGATAGCCTAGGAAGGCCTGAATTCGTTCGTTCCCTCGTCCTCCCGGCGATGGATGTGCTCGTCATCGTGACCGAAATAATGGCCCAACTCGTGCCAGACAGTGTCCCGGACGACGCGTCGGACATGCTGGGCAAGTTCCCCGCCCCCTTCACGTACCAGATCTTCGGCTTCAAGCAGCGTCGGGATGCGATAGACCGTTATCGTGTCCGGAAGCGTTCCCCCGGTGCCGTATCCCTCGCCTCGCCCGGTAAGCGGTATGCCCTGATAGATGCCGAGGAGGGTTTCTCCGTCCTCAAGCCCCTCCGCCTTGCGGACCTCGGCGCTCGGCTCGTCCTCGACGAGAAGCGCGACATTCTCGATGCGTTCCCGGTACGGTGGCGGGACCTTCGCCCACTCGTCCTCGACGATCGCGCGAAAGGCCGTTTCATTCATAGCGGTTGACCAGCCGTTCGAACGGGAACAGGAACGCGAACGCGAGCAACGCGCCGCCGAGCAGGCACCCGCCGATCACGTCCGAGAAATAGTGCGCGTTAAGCGCGACGCGGCTCGCCCCGACGAGCAGTATCGCGACCACCGGGAGGAAAACGTACGCCAAACGGCCCGTACGCGCATAGAGCACTGCCGCGATGAATCCGTACAGCGCGACCGCTGCCGAAGCATGGGCGCTCGGGAACGAGAACGATGCCAGGCTGTCGAACCAGGCAAGCGCGTCGGGTCGGGCGCGTATGAAAAGCTCCTTGAGGAACTTGTTGGCAGCGATGACCGCAGAAAGCAGGAATATGAGCCGTAACGTATTCGCGGTATCCAGGCGTCCGATGTAGGCGAAACCGATGCCTATGGCGATGACGCCTAAGGCGCTTCCGAATGCCGTGGCCACAAGGAAGAACTGAATACCGCTGAGGGTCTGGAGCGGAGCTACGGCCAAGCTCGCGCGGGCATCAATAAGCGCGAGGGCGTGCGGCGCGAAATGAAGCACGACGCAAAGCGCAATGAAAAGAAGCGACGAAAGCATACCCGTGATCCGCCAGGTTCGCATGATGCGTCTACGATACCGCGCTCGTACGAAAAAGCACGCGGCCCCTGCGGGGCCGCGTGCTTTTTCACTGGAGGAATCGCTACTGAAGCTGCGCGTCCAGCTCGGCCTTGATAGCCGCCGTGAACTGCGCGGGCGACATTCCCGAAAGGAGCTTCTTGCCCACGATGATCGTCGGGGTGCCGTTCACGCCGAAGGACACGCCTTCATTATAGTCGGCTTCGATAGCCGCGTTGTAGACCTCCTTCTTCTCGTTCATGAGCGCCACGACGCGCGCGACGTCCACGCCTTCCATCTTCGACGTAACTTCCTGGATCGAGGCGAGGTCGCCGAAGCCTTCGTCGCCCTCGTCGTCCTGCGCGACCATCATCAGCTGGAACCATTCGCCGAAGCGGTCAGGATATGCCTCGAACAGCGCGCGTCCGAAGAGCGCCGCCGCGAGCGAGTCCTCGCCGAGGAAGTGGAAGTCCTTGAAGACGATCTTCGTCTTGCCGGACGTCACGTATTCCATGAGCTCGGGCGTGACCGAGAGCTCGAACTGCTTGCAGAACGGGCACTGGTAGTCGAAGTAGACCGCGACGGCCGTCGGCGCGTCCTTGCTCCCGATGAACGGGCTGTTGTCGGTCGCCACGTCCTTGATATCCACCTCGGGCGCCGCCGCGTTCGGATCGTTCGGGTTCGTGCCGCGCACGCCTCCGCCCCAGATGAGCGCGACGGCGATGAGCCCTGCGCCGAGGAGCACCGCTATCGGGGTCAGGTACTTCTGCATGAACTCGTTGTTATTTTCTGAAGCCATAATTGCCGGAATCTGTTAGTTGCCTGTTATCCCGCTATTCTAGCACCCCTCTACCGGGAGCGTTTTGCGGCCTTCCGAGCGCGCTTGGGAGCCGCCTTCTTCACGGTCTTTTTGACCGCTTTTTTGGCGCTTCGCTTTGCCACGCGCTTCGCGCCTCCGACACGTCCTCGGACCTCAGCCTTTACGACCTCCCAGTTGCGCTTCAGCTCGTTGGCCGCCTGGCGGAGATCCTTGCGGTCTACCGAACGGGCACCTTCATACAGGGCGGACGCTTCGTCCACGATGCGAGCCATCGCCTTCTGGTCGAGGCGCTTCAGCTTCTTGGCGTTCTTCACAACGTCCTTTTTCATATTCTTCACCCAGACGTTCGCGGCCTTGCGATGCTTCTTCGCGTTCTTGTCGCCATAGAACCAGTAGCCTGCGCCGGCGACCGCCGCTGCGGCAAGCACGCCTGCGCCGACCTCCATCGCTGTCTTCGTTCCTTTCTTCAATGCCATACGTAAAAGTTGTTAGTGGTTATTTCTTCTTGCGAGATGCTCTTTTCTTGAAGAGCGAGAACACGTCGCTTATCCGGAACCCGCGCACGCTCTTCCGCGCGTCCTTGATGTCCTCGCGTATCGCTTCGGCTTCTTCCTCGACGGAATCGGCGACGCGGTTGATCGTCCGCAGGAAACGGACGGCATACACGAGCGCGACTATCGTGATAAGCGCGATGACCACCGTCGCTACGGTAGCGACGACGAAGAACGCGTCCATCTTGAAGAAGTCGGTCATGGGTTCCGGTGAACGGATTTAGTATACCCCGTAATGCTGAGGTTATGGTTAATATAGAGGACTCTTTTAATAGAGCGGGACCTGGTCTCCCAACTTGATACTCCTTAGGGTTTTGATATAAATAGATTGTCGATACGTTGGGCGGTCGGCTTAGAAGCAGCCAGCCGTTAAAGATGCCGTGACAGGCCACCAATTGACTCGACAGGGATGAGTGGGAAAAGACCAAATATGGCGATTCCCGAATGGGAACAACCACGCACTTGTGCATGGGGCCTTTCCTCTCCAGGACTAGTTACGACGCATGGCGCGACAGCTATACTGGCAGGCGACTGACCGGAGGATTGAGTAGGGCGAGCCAATCGTCTGAACATGGGAGGTCACTTCCAAGCCTTAACCCACTCATCTCTTTAATGGAGCTGCGCGAAGCAGCTCTTTTTGTATTCGGGTTCCAGCCTCGTTCCAAATGGTCAACAATAAAACAAGACCGCCCGACTACGTCGGGCGGTCTTGTTTTATGTAGGCGTTTAAATAAAGGTAAGCGCCTTCCCTGCCTTCCCTGCACGGCCCGTGCGACCGATGCGGTGGGTGTAATCCTCGTAGGTCGCGGGCAGGTCGTAGTTGATGACGTGCGACACGCCCGAGATGTCCAATCCACGAGCGGCCACGTCGGTCGCGACCAGTACCCGTACCTTGTCCTGCTTGAAGAGGCCGAGAGCCTTCTGGCGGCGTCCGTGGGGCTTGTCGCCATGGATGCTCTCTGCCGGGACGCGCGCGCGGTTGAGGTCGTTCGTGAGCCGCTCGACGCCGTGCTTGGTGCGTCCGAAGACGAGAACCTTGTCGAAGCCCGGCTCATTGAGAAGCTCGACGAGCTGCTCGAACTTGCGTCCGGCCTCGACGCGCACGACATCCTGGTCGATGGTATGCGCGGTATCGCGCGTCTTCACCGACACCCGCACCGGGTCGTTCAGGAACTCGCCGATGAGCCCCTCGATCTCGCGCGACAGGGTCGCTGAGAAGAAGAGCGTATGGCGCACGCGCGGCATGAGCGCCATGATCTCGCGCATGTCGCCGATGAATCCCATGTCGAGCATGCGATCGGCCTCGTCGAGTACGACGGTGGCGAATTTCCCGAGGTTGAGCGCACGGCGCTCGATAAGATCCTTCAGGCGTCCCGGCGTTCCGATGACGAAGTTCGGAGCGCGGCGGAGTCCGCGGAGCTGCGGTTCGATGCCGGCACCGCCCACGCAGGTCACCGCGTGTATCTGGAGGCGCTTGGCGAAGCCGTAGAACTCCTCCTCGATCTGGATGGCGAGCTCGCGGGTCGGTACCATGATGAGCACGCGCTCGTCGCGGTTCTTGAGTACCTTGTTGATGAGCGGCACGAGGAAGGCCGCGGTCTTGCCGGTGCCGGTGTTCGCGATGCCGACGATATCGGAGCCTTTGAGCACGTGCGGTATCGACTGGTCCTGGATGGGGGTCGGGAGCGCGTATCCCTTGGCGACGATGTTGTCCTTCAGCTGCTCGTCGACCTTGAAGTCGGCGAACGTGTGAATCGGAGCGAAAGGTTCGCTGTCCTCTAGGGGCTGCGCCTTGTTGATAAGCTTGGAGAGGTCTATCGACATCTCCTGGAAGTTGCGCTTGCCGCGGGGAGCGGCTCCGCGACCCTGCGATCCGCGCTGTCCGCCTGAAGCGGGGCGCCCTGCGGAATACGAGCGGCTTCCCGAACTGCGCGAACTTGAAGCGCCTGCGGAGCGGCCGTATCCTCCGGTACGCGGAGGGCGTTTGCCGTCTGTACGGCGTATATATACTGTTGCCATTATGGTTGTAACTAAGTGGCCCCGAAAACTGATCGGAGCGGATGGTAATACTGGTGCTCTAAACCAGACCCAAGCGGTCTCAAGAGTTTCGTGGGCTGGCCTTTGGGGCGATTTCCCGGGGCAATAGGGGCTACCTACGCCAAAACTAGGAGAACGATTGTGGATGCATTATAGCAGATTGCTCTTGGATGCGCAAGAAGGTTATTCAAAATTCTTACGGATGACGAGCAATGCGGGCTTGCGCAGGTTCTCATTCCCCTTATTGGTCCCTACGAGGTCTTTCAGGATACGCGGCCGGATCTCGGCATCCCACAGGTTGAAGGCCGCCGCGAGTACGCAGGCTTCCCTCTCCAAACCGCAGATATCGATATGCCGCACTCCTTTCTTCTTAAGATAGCCGATGAGCGCGGGAGGAACGCCGTACGTGTTCTTCCTGAAAACCTTTGCCGAGGGAGGAAGCGGGCCGAGCCTGAGGTCCTCCCTTGAAGCTCTTGGGGAGAAGGCATGACCGTTCACGAATTCCGTCGCGACTACGACATCGTACCCGGACGCAGCCTTGAGGATCCCCTTGACCAGCTTGTCGGTAGTGCCAAATCCTTTCTGCAGGTCTACGATAAGCAACGCGGTAGTGTTGTGCTTCTTAGGCATATGCTTAATCAGGTTCCTTTCTCACGCGCGGCGTGTTCCGCTTTAAGTGTCTTGTATGAGGGATCTTCCCGAACCTTCAGGTACGCTTCATAGAAGATGCGCGCAGCCTGCGCCTTCTCGTTCGTATCCCAATCCGTCTCCTGGGGCCGTACGTTAGTGCGCGCCTTACGCTCAAGCTTCTCGGTACGTTCGTTCTGCGGATTCGATGCGTACTTCCGTCCCGACGCATGGTTCGCATAGCGACGCGCGCGGGTATAGCCCATCTGCAGGAACTTCCGCGCCATGTCCATGCCGACGAAATCCTTCTTTCGCTTATAGCCGAGGAAGATCCTCTGGATCTTCTCGCTCGACGCTTTCGCGATCTCGGGCGTCTTGAATCTCCAGTGAGGCAGGATCTCCGACTTGTATGGCTCTACCAGCAGTACCCCCCGCTCTCCCTTCCCGATGCGATAGAGTTCCGGGTGCTTGCGGAAATCGGTCTTCGCGAAGTCGATCGAATAGTCAAAAGATGCGCGCTTCTCGCCGCGCGGCATACGCTAAGGTACCGGATTGCGTCCCTGGATGATCCGCACGAGGACGATGATGATCGCGATGACCAGGAGGATGTGAATAAAGCCCCCGATCGTGTACGAGCTTACGAGTCCGAGCACCCAGAGGACGAGAAGCAGTGCGGCAATGGTAATCAGCATATGCGTAACGGTAAATGAGTAATGCCGTAACTTTAGAGCTTTATCCCTGAAGCCTGCATGAAGCAAGAAACGCCTCCCGGCGCTTCTGTCTTTATCGCTTCGCCTTCGCACGACCGCTCTCGGTCAGCTGCTGCTTGCGCAGCCGGACGCTTTCCGGCGTGATCTCGAGGTACTCGTCCCCTGCCATCACTTCGAGTCCGCGCTCGATGGTGAGCGTGAACGGCGGCACGAGGTTGATCGCTTCGTCGTTGCCCGAGGAGCGCACGTTCGTGAGGTTCTTGCCCTTGGTCGGGTTCACGACCATCTCCTCGCCCTTCGAGGTGTTTCCGAGCACCATGCCTTCATACACGTCGGTAGCCGGACCTATGTAAAGGAGGCCGCGTTCCTGGAGCCCCCAGAGCGCGTACCCAAGCGCCTTGCCCGTAGCCATGGAAATCATGGAGCCCACCGCGCGCTTCTTGATCTCGCCTGCGAACGGCTTGAAGCCGAGCACCCGGGAGGAGAGGATGCCCTCGCCCTTGGTATCGATGACGAACTGGTTGCGGTAGCCGAGGAGTCCGCGGGTAGGACCTTCGAGCGTCAGGCGCACGAGGTCGTCGTGCTGCACCATGTTCTGGAGCACGAAGGCGCGGGTGCCGAGGCGTTCGATGATCGCGCCCTGGTACGCGCTCGGCGTATCGATGATGACCTCCTCGAAAGGTTCAAGCTTCTTCCCCTCCTCTTCGCGGATGATGACCTGCGGCTGAGACACCTGCATCTCGTATCCGGAGCGGCGCATGTTCTCAAGAAGGATCGCGATGTGAAGCTCGCCGCGTCCCGATACCTTGAAGGAATCCGGCGACACGAAGTCCACCTTGAGTCCCACGTTCACCTCGAGCTCCCGTTCGAGGTATTCGCGCAGCTGGCGGCTCGTCACGTACTTCCCTTCGCGTCCGGCAAAAGGCGAGTTGTTCACGAGGAAGTTCACGGTGATGGTCGGCTCGTCGATGGCGATGGCCGGAAGCGGCTCCACGCCCGCGTCGGTCGTCACGGTCTCGCCTATGTAAATATCCGGAAGTCCCGCGATCATGACGATGTCGCCAGCCTGCGCCTCCGGTACCTCGACGCGCTCGATGCCCTTGAAAGTGAAGACCTTCGTGATCTTGCCGGTGCGCGCCGCACCGTCGGGTTTTAGCACCGTCACGGTCTCCCCGGTACGGACAGTACCTTCGTACACGCGCGCGATAGCGAGACGTCCGAGGAAGTTGTCGTACGCGAGATTGAACGCTTGAAGGCGGACAGGCTTCCCAAGCGCTTCCGGCGTGACTGCGGACGGTACCTCCTCGAGGATAAGGTCGAGAAGCGCCCTCAGGTCGCGCGCCTCCCCGCCGTTACTCGGCATGTCCTCGAGCTTCCTTCCCGCAACCCCGTCGCGGCCGATAGCGTACAGGACCTTGAAGTCGGCCTGCTCGTCGGTCGCACCGAGCTCGAGGAAAAGCTCCAGCACCTGCTCTTCCGCGCGATCGGGATCGGCCGCCGGCTTATCTATCTTATTGAGCACCACGATGGGCTTCAAACCCAGTTCCAGAGACTTCTTGAGCACGAAGCGCGTCTGCGGCATCGGCCCTTCCTGGGCGTCCACGACCAGGAGCACCGAGTCGATGGAGCGGAGCACGCGCTCCACCTCCGAGCCGAAGTCCGCGTGTCCCGGGGTATCGACGATGTTTATCTTCGTCCCCTTGTATTCGATGGAGGTGTTCTTGGAATAGATCGTGATGCCGCGCTCCTGCTCGAGCGTATTGCTATCCATCGACACCCCGTCGGCAACGGCTCCCGTCTGGCGCATGAGGGCGTCAGTGAGCGTGGTCTTGCCGTGGTCCACGTGCGCGATGATCGCTATGTTCCGTATCTCCATAAAATAAAAATGCCCTGCGGGCGGTTATGTATAAAATACCTTTATTTAAGCGCCGGGTCAATTAAGCGTTGCTCCCGGCCACGTACCCCGTCGTCCAGCAAAGCTGCAGCGAATATCCGCCTGAAGGCCTGGGTATATGGAGTAAGTCACCCGTCACGAAAAGGTTCTCGAACTTCTTCGAGCGCATCGTGCGCATATCGACTTCGTTCAGGACAAGTCCGCCATCCGCGACCACCGCGCGCTCGAAACCGAGAAGGCCGGTTATCGTAAGCTCGAGGTTCTTTAAGAGTTCCGCGAGCATCCGACGTTGTTCCTTGAGCACGCTATGCACCTTCTTCTCCGGATCTATGGAGGGAAGGAGTGATAGGAGGGCCTCGGATGCTCCCGGAGGCGCGATCTCCTTGAAAGCATTCCGCAGAAGACGGTTCTTCCCTGTATCAAATACCCCCGCTATCCGCTTATCAAGTACACCGAGATCGAGCTTCGGATACAGGTCGATGCGCACGCGTACTTCCCCCTCCTGAAGGAGATCGGCGACTTTGCTTGAGGAGTTCAATACCGTGGGGCCCGATATGCCGAAGTGCGTAAAGAGCATAGGACCTACTTTTGAGAACTTCTTCTTACCGTTCACGAAGAATGTGAGCTTCGCCTCCGCGCTTACGCCCGAGAGTTTCTTCACCCATACTTCCTTAACTTTAAGCGGCACGATGGTGGGGGTCGGATCCTCTATCATATGACGGAGCGAGCGCAGCCACGAGAAGCCGTCTCCGGTCGAACCGGTTTCCGGATGCGAGAGCCCGCCGGTCGCGAGGATATACGAATCGGCGCTGAATGTCTTCCCTCCTGCAACGACTCTTTCTATCCGACCGTTCTTCGTCTCGATATTGTCTACGCCCGTCTCGGTACGTACTTCGACCTTCCCCTCCTTGAGATATTCCTCAAGTACGCGCACTACATCACTCGCTTTCTCGCTCTCTGGGAACGCCCGGTTATTCGTCTCCACTTTGAGAGAAAGACTTCTCGACTCGAAGAACGAGAACGTATCCCGCATACCGAACTGCGAGAACGCGGAGTGGAGGAACTTCTCAGCTGGGCCGTAGTGGCTGAGGAGTTTCCGTTCGTCGGGTTCCGCGTTCGTGATGTTGCAGCGTCCGCCTCCCGAGATACGGAGCTTCTCGCCGAGGCGCGTGTTGCGCTCAAGGAGAAGTACGTGCTTCCCTTGTTGTGCGGCCTTGCCAGCAGCCATCGTCCCCGCGGCTCCTCCTCCGATGACGACCACGTCGTATTTAGTCTCCTTCATTTCCCTAACCATACCGCGTTATTTCAGACTGACCGTTTGGGGCGACGTTGAAACATTTTTAGAAGGAGTCTACGTGAACGAAACGCATTCCAGCATTTAAAGCAGCAGTTGCGTCAGATTGACTATCTCCAACAAGGACGTAGTCATGAAGAGCATTGATGGAGTTATGGATCAAAGAAAATCCTTCCGGGTCAGGCTTAAGTAGAGATACCTGTTCGCGCGTGACTATCGCTTGGAACTTCTTTTCTATGCCGAGAGGCTTCAGATATTTTGATACAGTTGGATGTGAATTAGAGGGCCAAAGATATAGATTCTTGTCTGTGCTTTGTATAAAAGCGACCACCTTGTCGTTAGGCACGAAACTATCGATAGAGCTCGACTCGAGCTTCTCATTTACCTCGTCGAGATCTTTTTTGAAGACCGGGCCGTATTTTAATATTAAGTCATTCTGAGAAGCGTGGGTGATTTGCTCTAGCCCGTAGGTAGAAGAGGAATCAAATGTTTTTACTAGTTCCCAGACTGCCTTTCGCCATTCAGCCCAGTCTGTTACCAGGCGTCCGATCGTCAAATCAAAATCAAAGATGACATTGTTTTCCGTCATACGGACCAGCTTAACACTGCTGACAGGTTAGGTTCTGAACCTACCGCAAGTACCTATCCACGTTCGCTTCCTGCCCCGCGTACGTGACCGAGCAATATATCTGCTGGTTTGAATGGATATAGAAGAGACAGTCGGTGGACGTCGGGTTGAGCACCGCCTCGACCGACTCCACGCGCGGATTGTTGATCGGATGCGGCGGGAGCCCCCCGTGCTGGTACGTATTGAAAGGTGAATCAAGGTACTTGTCGGAAGACCGCGGCACCGGCCACCAGTCGTCCTCGTTCCCGCGTATGTACTGAAGCGTCGCATCCACTTGGAGGAGCATTCCCTTCTCCACGCGATTCCAGAGGATGCCCGCGACCAGATGCTTATCGTCGGCAGCCGCTTCCTTATCCACCAAGGATGCGAGCGTGAGCACGTCGTTCCAGTCCATACCTTTCGCTCGCGCCTCGTCGGCGTACGCCGCGAATACGTCGGCAAAGCGTCCGCGCAGGCGGGCGGCAATGCTTGCGGGCGGCTGGTCGCCCGGGATGAGATACGTGTCCGGATAGTAGACGCCCTCGGTAAGGTCCGCGTCCATCGTGGTCGCGCGTTCCCACTCCTGTTTCTGCTCCTCGTCCCAACGAAGCTCCCGCGCAAGTATCTCGCCGATTTCTTCCTTGCGCACCGACTCCGGTATCGTGACGAACACCATGTACGGAGGAGCGGCGAACTTCTCGGACAGCGTCCAGAGGTCCATATGTTTGCTGATATCGTACCCTCCGGGACGTACTCCTTCCTTTGATTTACTTGCAAGAACAACGCGCGCGACCCACGCGCTTTTTACAAAACCCTGGTCCTTCAGCTGTCGCGCGACCTCGCTGGTGGGCGTACCGGGAGTAATGACGAATTGCTCGGCCTTCGCGTATTTCGCACTCGGTCCGAACAGGTATGAATACAGGACGGCAACGACGATGAGCGCGGTGATCGCGCTGAGGAGAATGTTGCGTGCGCGGCGCTTGTGCCGGCCTATGCGCGCGGATAAAGAACGGAGCGCCCCCATGCGTACATGGTAGCACCTCGTTCTAAAGGGCCGATATTAGATAGCAGCCCGTCGTCCTCGCTCAGTGAACAGGCCGTCTATGGCCGCATCGAGCGAGGCGCGGAACCTCCGCAGCTGCCTGCGGGCGCGAAAGCGCATGCTATGACGGTTGTCGGTTCGGAATGCCATGCGGAAAGTGTATATATAAGGTAGTGAACGGATGGTGAATTCAAAAGCAGTTTGGAACGATTTCGGAATTTATATAAAGTGCACGCCCGACCGGAACTGGTCCAGCCGGGCGCACTGCTTCAATTAGTCGGGAGTCAGGCGGCTTCGCCGTAGAGCTCGTTAGCCGCCATCTCGTAATAAGGCCCGAAGCCGTCGGCCGAGACGAGCTCGAACGGAATGAGAGCGTCGTAGGTCTGCGCGACCTTTTTACGAAGTTCTTTCTCACGATCGAGCTTCTTATCGGTCGGCGGAAGCTTATGCGTCCTGCGCTGATATTCGAGGACATCCTTGCATGCGTCGACCATTTCGCGCTCTGCGAGGAGACGCAGGGCTTCCTCCTCCATGACGGCACATTCCGCGGCCGTGAGGCCGAGGGTTTCCAGCATCTGGTCATAGGTTTCGGCAAAGGGTCCGACCTTCAGCCAGGCGTTTTCCTTTGCGGAACTCGTATGCCACAGCGCCATGGCGATGCTGATGAGGACGGCACTCATGGCAAGCCACCATCCAAAATAATTTATGAGGATGGAGGTAGCGGATCTCCCAATGACAAAGGGCATGAAGCTGATGACCATCAGAAATGCGAAGACCAGCGTACCCATCAATACTGGGTGTCGACGAAACCAGCCCGCAGACTTCGCTTTGAGTGCGATCTGACGCGGGTCTTTGCCGCCCCAGGCTTCGCACAGGTGTCCGGGAATTGCTTTTGCTTCGACGAGGCCAAGAAATTGGTCAAGGTTTTCGATCTTGGACATGAACCGTCTCCTACCTTGTGGATTGGCCGTCCGTGGCCTTGAGATATGGAGGTTTTCCGGGCCTCACGCACAGGCGGATTCCAGTCCGCCTAGACGTTTCTTCATTCTCCCGATCTGCCAAGGTACAAACAGACCAGCAATATAGTAGTACACTATATAGTTATAGTCAAATAGAATCATCATGCTTCGCGTCTATTAGCCAGCTAAGTTTTGAGCTTTCAACGCACCACGCCTAAATGCGGAATAGAAATCGTCTTCTTGCGCTGGTGTATGGGGAGCGCGAACCGGCGCTCCTCGCGTTCCCTGCGCGACGCTTCCCCGTCCGTGACCGCGCCGAAGCTCTCGCCCAGGAAGACGGTGTGTCGGCCGTACTTGTGGTTCAGGTGGTCGATGGCATCGATAAGCGGCGCTTCCTGTTCGACGCGGACGCTTTCCCCGAAGATGTCGGGAGTGACCGAGTCATCGCGCGTAAGGGCATAGAGACCGATGCCGGTGGCGCGGTAGGTCTCGCCCGGGTCGTGGATATCATCAAAGCGCGCTTCTATGGCCCGTAAGAACTCGCGCGGATCCGTGAGCGGCACGGTGAGATCGAGGGTCAGTCCCGCGTACGTGAAATCCTGGGTCTTGAGATAGAAGCGGCAGAAGCGCGCTTTCACGTTGTGGCGTCGCGCCTTGGCGCACGCGGCCTCGAGATTCGAGGATAGCTGCGAGAGTATGTAGTCGCGGTCGCGCGTCGGCCTGAAGGTATGCGACTTGATGATGCTGCCGATGCGCTCGTCGCCGTCCTCGCCGAGCCGACGCGCGAATCCCCCGTTCAGTTCCGCCCATATCTTCTGGTAAGGGAGGCTCACCTTCTTCTCCTTGAGCCACGCGCGGTCCTTCGTCGCGAAGTCGAGCGCGGTCCGCACGCCCATGCGTTCGAGCTGCATCGAGGTCGAGAAACCGACGCCCCATATCGCCCCCATCGGCAGGTCCTTGAGAAATTCCGGAATTGCTTCCCTCGGTAGCGGCGTGAAGCCTGCGGGCTTGTTCTTCGAGGATGCCACCTTCGCGAGGGTCTTGTTCGGCGCCAGCCCCACACCGAAGGTGATGCCGAGGTCCTGTTCGAGCTGCGCCTTAATCATCTGTCCGATCTCTTCGTATGTTTTGCCGTAGCGTTCGGTGAGCCCCGTGATATCCGCGAAGCATTCATCGATGCTGTACTCCTCCACTTCCGGGGTGAAGGACCGCACGATCTTGTACATGCGGTGCGCGTATATGGAGTACGCGGTGTAGTTCGACGGCACGACGATCGCCTCCGGACAGACCCTCTTAATCTCCCGCATGGTCATGCTGCGCCGCACGCCCATCTTCTTGGCTTCGTACGACATGGCCGTCGCCGCGCCGCGCTCCCCGCCTGTTACCACCGGTTTCCCGCGTAACCTCCAGTCGAGCGCCTGCTCGACGGAGGCGAAGAACGAGTCCCCATCCATGTGTAGGATCGCTCGTGGATACTGCTCCGTATAATTCCTATCCATACTTCCTGAACGTGGCGGTCACGACGCCGACGATCTCTCCTTCCTGCGGATGGATATCCGGGAAGTCCTCGTTCGCCGCTTCGAGATAATACGTCCCCTGTTTCTTGCGCAGATACTTGAGCGTGTAGCCGTCCTGGGTGAGCGCGACCACGATGTCTCCGACCTTATACTCCTGCGTCCGCTCGAATACCACCATGTCCTTGTGATGAATGCCCGCGTCCTGCATGGAGTCCCCTTCGACCGTAAGGAGGTAACTCGCCTCGGGGCGCCGCAGCAGATACTCCCCGATGCTGATGGTGTCCGCGAGCTCCTCCTCTGCGGGCGCGGCGAAGCCCGCGCGGACATGACCCACGACCGGCACCGCATGGAAAGCGCTTCCCGGCACGAGCTTTCCCGTCCGGTCCTTCTCGAGCACGCCCGCTTCCACGAGCTTGTTCGCCACATAGAACGCCGAGCTCCGTGAGGCGAGCTTGAATATGCCCATGAGCTCGGTGATCGAAGGCATCCGCTTGTGCCGCCGATAGAACTTCCGCACCTTCTCCGCGTGTCCGTCCTGCATACCCATAGCATACTCGAACAACTGTTCGATAGCCAATAATACATGCTGTAGGATACGTTCTTTGACAAAACCTGCTATGTATGTTATCAATATCTCACACCGCGATTGAGGAGGAGAAGATGCGGAAGATCTTGATAGCGTACGGGTTCTCCCCCAGCGAAGCGCTGGCGGCGATCTGCAGTTCCTGCATCATGCTGATCGGCCTCGCGATGTTCGGGGTCGGGCGCGTGCTCGGCATCGATAGCCTCGAGAGTCTCGGCTTGATGCTGGAGGTCGTCGGAGGCCTCAGCATGATCGTCGGCTCGATGCTCGGGATCGTGCTCTACGAAACCGACCGGACCCCGGCGCGCCAAGCGGCCGGCTGACCAATTACGACCGCGGCCCGACCGTGAGAAGACCAACGCGCCTTCTCCGTCGGCGCCGCGGTCTTTTCTTTTTATTCTTGATATTCTTCTGCAGCTTTTCTTAAGGTTTGGGTTAGCAAATACGTGTTGTTTTCACGAGAGTTCTTGGCGAGACGATATTTATCCCCGATTCGGTTCAGGTGAACGACGACTGGCTCTGTCTCCTCTTTAGAATGAGGTAATACAGGTTTAACCGAAACGAATATATGAGAGCACTGGTAGTGGAGGACGAGGATGCGCTGCGGGAGATGCTGGCCGATAACCTGCGCACTCAGTGCTTTGCGGTCGATACGGCCGCCGACGGGACCGAGGGCTCGTACATGGCGCGCACGAACGACTACGACATCGTCATACTCGACAATATGCTCCCCGAGAAGGCCGGCACCACGGTCTGCACGGAGATACGCCGTACCGGGCGCACCGTTCCCATCCTCATGCTTTCCGTCCTGAACGATAGCTGGCAGAAGGTGCAGCTCCTGAACGCCGGCGCCGACGACTATCTCATAAAGCCGTACTCGTTCGACGAGCTCATGGCCCGCGTGCGGGCGCTCCTGCGGCGGCCGTCGAACCTCGTCGGGGACATCATGACCGTCGACGATCTCACGGTCGACGTGAAGCAGCAGAACGTGAAGCGGGGCGAACGCGGCGTATACCTCACCCGAAAGGAATTCATGCTCCTTGCGTACCTGATGCGCCACCAGGGAACCGTGCTCTCACGCGGCATGATCATGGAACACGTCTGGGATATGGTGAGCGACCCGTTCTCGAATACCATCGAGTCGCATATCCGCGGGCTCCGTAAGAAGCTGAACCTGCCCGGGAATAAGAACCTCATACATACCGTGCCCGGGCGCGGGTACAAGCTCGACCTTGCAGCGTATTAACTAAGAAGCGCAAAGGCCCGGCCGCGTAAAGCGGCCGGGCCTTTGCTAGTAGTGCGGGTCCGCAATACGCGGTACCCGGGGCGGGAGGAAGCGGCCGCGCGTTGGTGCGCTGCGTTACCTCCCAAGTCAAAGGACAGGGTGCCGGAATGCGGGGTTAAAAGTGGAGAAGCGTTATTCGCTTGGATTCGCTGTGCATCGAGTGCGTAGCCCGTATCGGCGTTCCGAGAGGAAGTATGACGGACCCTCGGTGAACGTACGATTAAGCCGTTATGGGCGATACCTGCACGCGATTTTGGAGCATCCGGCGATGGAAGAACTTCCGTATCTCCTCCGTAAAGATGACGCTGGTCGCGACCCCGATGCAGAGGAGCCACTCGGAAAGCGAGAGCGGCATCGTATGCAGCATGCTCTGTAGGAACGGCACCGTGAGCGCGAGCACCTGGAGCAGCGCGACGACGCATGTCGCGGCGATGAGGTACACGTTCCCGAATGGGTTCATCCGGAAGAGGGACTCCGTCTCCGAGCGGCAGTTCCATGCGTTGAACCACTGGGAGACCGCGAGCGTCGTCATGGCGAGCGTCCCCGCCTTCGTCAGGTCGGGGCCGATGGCGGTCGAGAAGACCCAGAGCGTGCCCACGACCATCGGCGCGGTCATGAAGAGCATCCGCACGACCATGAGCCGGTCGATGATATACCGCCCGGTTCCCCTGAAGCTCTCGGAAAGCAGGCCTTTCTCCTTCGGCTCCATCGCGAGCGATACGTCGAGGAATGTGTCCGTAACGAAATTGAGCCAGATGATCTGGACGGCGAGCAGCGGCAGCGGGAAGCCGATGAAGATCGCGGCGATGATGGTGAACGCCTTGCCGACCGACGTCGAGAAGAGGTGCAGGACGACCTTCTTGATGGTCTTGTAGATGCTGCGTCCCTCCTCGACCGCGGTCACGATGCTTCCGAAGTTATCGTCCATGAGCAGGATATCGGCCGCCTCCTTCGCTACTTCCGTGCCTATCCCCCCCATCGCGACCCCCAGGTCCGCAGCGACGAGCGAGGGCGCGTCGTTCACGCCGTCCCCGGTCATCGCCGTTATGTCCCCCCTCTTACGGTAGGCGTTAATGATACGGAGCTTGTGATCGGGAGTGACCCGAGCGAAGACCGTCGCGCGCTCGAGCGCATGAGCAAGCTCGACGTCATTCATCTTCTCGATATCCTCTCCGGTCAGTACCTCGTCACCTTCCCTCAATATGCCTACGTCCCTCGCCAGGGCCGCGCCCGTCAGCTTATGGTCGCCCGTGATCATGACAACCCTGATGCCGGCTGCTTCCGCGCGCGCGACCGCGTCCCTGGCCTCGGGGCGCAGCGCATCGCGCATCGCATACAGGCCGCCGAGGCTGAGGCGGTCGAGCATGCGTTCCTCGAGTTCCTTGTGCTCCGTGCGCTTCGTGGCGTACGCGATCACGCGAAGCCCTTCTTTTGAAAGCCCTTGTATCGCGGCTTCCGCGTTGTGCCGCCAGTCCTTATGGAACGACACGTCCTTCCCGTTGACGCGGATGCTGTCACAAAGCGCCAGTACGCTTTCCGGCGCGCCGGTGACGGTAGCAATGTTCTTGTCGCCGTCCCGGTGCAGGGTCGCGCGGTATTTGAGGCGGTAGTCGAACGGCATCTCGGAGAGGAGCGCCGACTCGTGCTCGAGCTCGGCCTTCGTAAAACCGGTCTTCTCTCCGAAGACTAGGAGCGCCGCCTCCGTCGGATCCCCCGATATCCGCCAGCGCTTCTCCTCGCTCGAGTACATCGTTTGCGCGCTCGCGGAGTACGCGGCGAGCTTGCCGGCAAAAAGAAGCTCCGGATGGTTCGCCGCGTCAACGACGCTCCCGTCGAGCGTGAACGCTCCTACGGGCTCGTATCCAGCCCCGGAGACCGAGAACAGCGCTTCCGGCGTCCACACGCGTTCGACCATGAGCTCGTTCTTCGTGATCGTTCCCGTCTTATCGACCGCGATGATGCGCGCCTGGCCGAGCGCCTCCACTGCCTGGAGCTTCTTCACGAGCACGTTCCGCTTTCCCATGCGATATACGCCCGTAGCGAGCACGAGGGTCATGACGATGGGCAGTCCTTCCGGGATGACCGACACCGCGAGGGATATCACGATCGAGAACATTGTCGCGGGCGCGTTGCCGAAGGCGAGCCCCACGAGGAACAGCAATGCGCCGCCTATCCCGACGACATACATGATCGCGCGCGACAGGTTCTTGACGTTCTCCTTGAGGGGCATCTCCGTGTCGATGCCGCTGAGCTTCTGGGCGATCTTCCCGATCTCGGTGTCGATGCCGGTCGCCACGATCACCGCGCGTCCAGAACCGCTGGTCACGTTCGTGCCCTTGAACACCATGCTGATCCGGTCGCCGAGCGATGCTCGCTCCCCGCGCACCGGCTCCGTCCGCTTGGTCACGGGTTCCGATTCGCCCGTAAGCGACGCCTCGTCCGCGCGGAGCGTCCGTGACATGATGACGCGTGCGTCGGCCGGCACCTTTGCCCCTTCCGCGAGGATGATGACGTCCCCGGGCACGATCTCGGCATCGCGCACGATGAGCTCCTGCCCGTCGCGTACGACCGTGGCATTCGTCTCGGCGAAGCGCTTGAGGGCCCGCAGCGCGTTCTGTGCCCGCCCCTCCTGGATCGTGCCGACGATGCTGTTGAATACGAGAACGAAAAGGATGATAAGCGCGTCCCCGCGGCCGCCCGTAAGGTATACGATGACCGCCGCTACGAAGAGAAGATAGACGAGAGGACTCGCGAACTGCCGCAGGAAGATGGTCGGGTACCCTTCGGTCTTCGCCTCAGGCAGGCGGTTCTCCCCGTACACGGCGAGGCGCCGTGCCGCCTCGCCCTTCGAAAGCCCCTGTTCGGTCGTTTCGAGCGCGCGAAGCACCTCGCCGCTCGCGAGCGTATGCCAAAGTTGAGTCACGGAGGTATTGTAGCAAGACGATTAGAGCCTCCGGAGCAGTTCCTTTCCCCAAGTCTCCCAGTCGGCGTTCCGTATATTTCGGGAAACCGGATGCGGCAGTACGCAATATATCGTACCCGCATCTTCATATACGAATTGGCGATCGGCGACCTCTTCTAACTTTCCAGGAACGATGCGCTGCCAGTCCCCGAGATAGGTCAGGGAATAGAAGACCACCAGTGCCGGCTTATAGTCCTCGATCATGGCCTTGAGCTTTTCGCATTGGACCGGCTTGTATGTCGCCAGATACTTTTTCCGGTTCTCGAGACCGGCTATACCGAGATTCCCATAGGGCCAATGCCTTTCCGCAAGGGAAGGAGCGGGCAGGGGCATGAGTTCCAAGATGGCATGATCGTTCGGCAAGCCATCTACGTACGTGCGGCCGAGCCTGGTGAGCTGATATTCGCGTATTTCTATCGTAGTCGGCATTCTCCCGAGTTCCAGGAAGAGTTGTATCGCTATGTACCCCTTATACGTCCTCTGGATCGGTGGGGCGGGCGGTACGAACCACCTGAGCTTCTTGACGAAGGACGGGTTCCCTTCCACGATGTCCACGATGCTTTTCCCCTGTGTATCCTTCAGTCTGCCTTTCAGGCTTTCCATATCCAGATCGTGGCCTTCCTCCATCCCCACGAACCAGTGCTTCCCGTCCAGATTCCCATACCCCCAGAAGGTGTCCAGCCTGCTGTCGAGTAATTCCTTCCAATCGCGTTCCATGAATGTGTCCGTACGGTAACACGTCCGAAGGGCACCATACGGTACAATCACGGGATGGGTTTTCTTGATGCCGTCCTCCTCGGGCTCCTTGAAGGCGCGACTGAATTCCTTCCCGTCTCCTCGACCGGGCATCTCATCCTCGCGCAGCACCTTCTCGGCGTCGTCGAGAGCCCGTTCACGACGAGTTTCCTCATCGCCATCCAGCTCGGTGCTATCGCCGCCGTCATCGTGTCCTTCTGGCGCTCGTTCCTCGACCTCGAAGTGTTGAAGCGGCTTCTCACGGCCTTTATTCCTACGGCCATCATCGGTTTCGTCCTGTATAAGCTGATCAAAGGATTCCTGTTGGGCAGCGAGCTTACGGTCGTCATCGCGCTTCTTGTAGGCGGCATCCTCCTCATCGTATTCGAATACTTCCATACCGAGCGCGCTGACGGAACGGACTCGCTGCGCGCCATCTCGTACCGCCAGGCCTTTACCATCGGCCTCTTCCAGTCCATCGCGGTCATTCCCGGCGTATCTCGCTCGGGCGCGACGATCGTGGGCGGACTCCTGCTCGGCATGCGCCGCGCCGCCATCGTGGAATTCTCGTTCCTCCTCGCCGTGCCGACGATGCTCGCCGCGACCGGGTATGACCTGTTGAAAACCTACTCGACATTCGAGACGGGCGACATCGGTATCATGGCGGTCGGGATAGCGACGGCCTTCGTCGTCGCCATGCTCTCGCTGCGTTTCCTCCTGAATTTCGTGAAGACCCGCACGTTCATCCCGTTCGGTATCTACCGCATCCTCCTCGCGCTGGTATTCTTCGCCTTCGTGCTATAGACCGAGGCGCTCCAGGAGTTCGTCTACGAGCGACGCTTGGTACGGATAGAGCTTTTTCTTGGCTTCTTCGGGCGTGAACCAATCCGCGCGATCGATCTCCGGGAACGACTGCTTCCTGCCCGTGCGCGGCGGCCATTCCATCTCGAACTCGTTGCTCTGTACGGCCGCCGGGTCCGCATCGCCTTCGATCGCCCACGCACGCACGACCTTACCGTCCTTTCGCCGTACCGAAGTCAGCTCGAACCCTTCCCTGGGGGACTTCTGCCCTATCTCTTCCTCGAATTCCCGGAGCGCCGCGGCAAGCGGCTCCTCATCGTCCTCGTACTCGCCTTTCGGGACGGACCACACTCCCTCGTCCTTCTTCGCGAAGAACGGCCCGCCCGGGTGCGCGACGAATACCTCGATTCCCTCGCCTGCTTTCCTGTATAAAAGGATCCCTGCGCTTTGTTTCGTCATTATGGTTCGAGTATTCCCTCGGGCGCGAAGCGTACTTCCAAGACTCCTTGGAACTGCTTTGCCGTAGCCTCTATCTGCGCGCGGAGGATGCTGATACGGCATGCTCCTCCGGAAAGCTTGTGGTTCGGATCGCGGATACCGATGGTCATGATCCCGTCGTCGGATGTGACCGTATCAAGCTCTACTCCTTCAAGCGGGAACTCGGTCGTAAGGCCGAGTGCACGCTCCTCTTCCGTAAGCGAGCCCTTGAAAAGGAGGTCGAGCATTATGAGAGGCGTCGCATCCGGTCCCGGAATTTTACGTTCAACGGCTACGAGACCCTTCTCGCTACAGACGATATTCCCGTCCGCATCCGTATCGAGACGAGGATCATACGCGTAAAGCTTCAAGATCGAGATATGGTCAAAGTCGCTGCTCACCACGTCACGGGCGGTGACACCGCGCTCCTCTGGACGCTCCGCATGCATATGGAAAGCCAGGGCGGCTATGACCGCTAGGATCAGGATAACGCCGAGGATGATAGGGCGGCTGTTTTGCATACGGTTCATATCGCTAGAAGATCGGACTGAAGAAGCTGCTTATCTGACGGCCGACTTCGCTCATGAACGAGCTGAATCGGGAGCGCGTCGGCGCCTGTGCGGGCGCCTCCGCCACGGCCTGGACGTTCAACTCTATCGGCTCGGACATGTACGGGGTGGTCACCGGTGCCGGAAGGATGGTCACGTCCGCGACGATGCTCGGCACTTCCATGAGCGTCGTCGAGGCGACGGTGTCGAGGATGGGCGTGATCTTGTCCTTCACTACCGGCTTCGGCGTCGGCGGGCGCACGAGCACCGACGTGGTCGCGGCGCTCTTGGTCGGTACCGGCGTAGGAAGGAGGGGCTTGGATGGAGTCAGTGGCGGCGTCGGCTTCGGCTGTACGACGACCTTCGGAGCGGCCGCGGCCTGCTGCGGCCGCGCGAGCATCTGCACGACGTACGTCGTGTCGCGTCCCTTGTAGTTGCCGTACGCGATGCCGATGCCGATCTCCGTGAACTGCGGGTTCAGGATGTTCTCGCGGTGCGCGTTAGAACCCATCCATGCCGACACTACCTCTGCCGAGCTTTCACGGTCCACGACCAGGTTCTCGCCCATGGCCTGGAACCTGTACCCGACCTTACTGAGCCACTGCGGCGGTATCGTGCCGTCCGGCGACACGTGGGCGTAGTAGCTCTTCGCCGCCATGTCGTTGGCCTTCAGCTGCGCGGCACTGCTCAGGAGCGCGCTGGCCTTCAGGGTTCCGAGGCCGTCGCTGGAGCGTTCCTTGTTCGTAAGCGCGACGACGGCGCCCGGCAGCACCGATGCGACAGCCGTATCCGCAGGCTCGGAAGGGTCCAGGCTGCCCGAACGTCCGGCCACGATAAGCCCGCCGGCGAAAAGCAGCGTAACGGCGAGCGCCACGACGAAGGGCGGGCGCGGTCGGCCGAGGGACTGGAGGATGGAGGCCATGGTGGAGTTATAGAAGCTTTTTCGGAAAATGGCAATCTATACGGGCTTCATAGTACTATGTCCGCATGAAGACATACGAAGGCGGGTGCCACTGCGGCGCGGTCAGGTTCGAGGCCGAAGTCGATCTCGACAAGGTCATCGAATGCGACTGCTCCCACTGCAGCAAGAAAGGATTCATCCTTTCGGCGGTCGACAAGGACAAGTTCACGCTCCATACGAGCGAAGATATGCTCATGGAATATTTCTTCAACAAGAAGGCCATCCGGCATCTTTTCTGCCGCGTCTGCGGCGTGCAGCCGTATGCCGAAGGAGTTACGTTCCCGAAAGTCATGGTGAACGTTCGCTGCCTCGACGGCGTTGACGCCTCTTCCCTTTCCCCGGAGCTCTACCACGGGAAGGATCTGTAGTTTTGACAGCGACCGAGTTTCCCGCTAGGTTTTAACCGGACACGAACACGCAGGAGGCGTTCTATGGGCATGCAGTCCCACTGGCTTCCGAGCGGAACGCGCGGATTGCCTCACACCTATTTCTATTCGACCGACTACGACCTGCTCCGCAGGCTGTGGATCGAGACGGAGGGTATCAGGACCGTCGCCGATCTGAAGCGTTACGTTGAGGAGCATATGCACTCTCCGACGGTCCGTCTGCTCATCCTCGGCGCGATCGACTATTTCTCCCGGAGCAAGATCCTCCCGGACGGGAAGATCGACCAGGCAATGCTTCGCGAGCACCGGGAGATGGGTTGCGGGCGAAGGATCCAGCCGCTGGGCAGGCTCACGGATGACGCGTGGCTTGGGATCACGAAATGGATACGGGAAGGTCCGGGACAGGACATCGGGATCGGTCTCCCCGCGGAACCGCTCGGCGCGGACAGGTTCATTCACGATCCGCACGCCATTGCGCTCGATATCCTGAAGCTGATCGACTCGCACCTGTGCTGCGAGTCAGCGGAATGAGGCGCTGCCGGACCCGTCGTCCGGCAGCCCTTTTCATACTTTTACGCGCCGGCGATGACCTCGAAGCCGCCCCACGCCATGCGCTTCATCTCGAACGGCATCGGCATGTCCTTCCACTCAGGTTTGTTCATGACCGGGTCGTTCATCACCTTCTTGTTCACCGCATCGCGGTGCGCGCGCGACTTGTACAGGATGTACGCGAAGATCACGGTCTCGCCCGGCTTCACCTTCGCGAGCTTCGGGAACGGGAGATACTGCATGCCCCCCATCTTCGGATTCAGGTCCTGGCCCACGCACTCCTTATAATCGAGCGCGCCGTGCTTGCGCCAGAGCTTTGCCCCCATCTGCGCCATCTTGCGGTATGCAGCCAGGTTCTTCTTCGGAATCGCGACCACGTATCCGTCAACGTATTTAGCCATAAAGTAGAGTGTTAGTTAGCTGGTACCTTCGTACGCCTTCTTGAGCGTACCGATATCGAACTTCTTCATCTTGAGGAACGCCTGCGTCACGCGCGCCCGCTGCTCTTCCGTGCCCTTGCCCATCATCTCGTCCATCTCCCTGGGAACGATCTGCCACGACACCCCGAATTTGTCCTTGAGCCATCCGCACTGCTCGGACTCGGGGACGGCCGAGAGCTTCTCCCAATAGAAGTCGATCTCTTCCTGGGTATCGCACTTGACCATGAGGGAGAGCGCCTCGTTAAAGGCGAAGTCATGCGGATGGCCGCTGTCCATCGCGGCGAACCATACGTTCTCGATCATGAAGTCGGCGAACATGACCGCTCCCTCCTTATCCGGTTCCTGGCCCGGGCCGTACTTTACGAGATTGCCCATCTTCGAGTCCTTGAAGGTAGAGAGGTAGAAATTGATGACCTCCTCTGCCTTGCCGTACACGTCGCCGACGAACAGGAAGGACGGGACGATCTTCGGACGTTCGTCGCCTTCGGGCTTGGTGAGGATGATCTGCCACGACACCCCGAACCTATCCTGTACCCAGCCGTACCAGTCGCTGAACGGATACGTGTCGAGCGGCATGAGCGCCTTCCCGCCCTCCGAGAGCTTCTCCCACAGCGCATCGACGTCTTCCTTGGTCTCGCAGGTGACGAAGAAGGATATCGAGGGATTGAGCTTGAAGATCGGGCCTGCGCTGATCGACATGAACTGATGCCCCATGAGCTCGAAGGAGACGATGTCGCAGTCATCCGAAGGCGTGTCGTGAATGGTCGTCACGTTCGTGACCTTCCCTTCGGGGAACGTAGAAGCATAAAATTCGGCGGCCTCCTTCGCCTCCTTATCGAACCACAGGTGCGGAATGATCTTTTGCATATGTGGTAAGTCTATTTCATCAAACCTGAATAAATAGTGATTATCCCCGAGGCGCAGACGAGCGCGAGCACCAAGGCCGTGAATTGTCTTTGCGATACCTTGTGGGCAAAACGGACGCCGATATAGCCTCCGAAGAGCGCGGCGGGGATTCCCCAGAGCCCGAGCGTAAGGTTGTCTTGGTTCAGGGTGCGGGTTGCGGCAAACAGAAGCACGGAGAACAGGCTCATCGCGAGGAAGAAGGCCGCGAAGGTCCTGCGTGCCGCATTCTTCTCCGTATCCCGTCCCGCAAGCAGCAGGGCGACGGGCGGGCCGCTCATGCTCATACTCGTATGCAGGACGCCCGAGAGGAAGCCGGCGAGTGTGACGGCATGACCGCTCCGAACGGCGAGACGTACCTTGCGGTAGAGGAGGAATGCGAAGAGTACGGACACTCCTCCGACGAGCACGCGCAACGTATGCAAGTCGATCGTCTTGAGTATCGCCAGCCCGATCGGGAGTCCGAACAGGCTCGCGATGAAGAGCGTGCGGAACTGCCGCAGGTCTATCGCGCCTCTCACCCGCCACAACAGGAGCGCATTCAGCGCGATGCTCACGAACGTAAGCGCGACGACCGCGGCGGACTTGTCGACGAAAAGGAGCGCGAGCGGCGCGGCTATGAGCGCGAAGCCGAAGCCGGTGATGCCCTGAAGGATCGCGGCAAGCGCGATGATGGCAAGGAATCCGAGAAGCTCCATACCCTATGCAGCGCTGTATTTCTTGTTCAGGAGAAGCATGTCGTACCGGTCCCGTAGTTCGCTCCCGACATCGATGCCGAGTTCTGCAAGAAACGCTTTCATACGCTCCTGGATACCTGCCGCCTCCGTACGGTCCCCGACGAGCTCCTCGAGCTCGACGAATGTGCCGAGCCCTTCCACTTCGTCGATGCAGACTTCCCAGTTCTCATACGCCCCTTTGCGCCGGCGCTTCTTGATCCGCATCGCTTCCTGATATCCCATGAGAAGCAGTACCTGCTCCATCTTTTCGCGCGAGTCCACGGCCAGTTCCAGTTCGAGCGGTGCCGAGTTCGGGTCGTTCGAGCGCGTCCTGTGCTTCTTGAAGGCGAAGAGCGTGCGGCTGTTATTTTCCACCCGTAGGCGCAGGAATTCATGGTTACCCAGGAAGACCTCCAACGACCCGGTCTCGCGCACGTACACCGTATCGTCCTGCGCTATTTCGGCAAGCAGTTCGCATCCGCGTTCGGCAAGCTTCGCAATAAAACCTTGCTTATCACCTAACGCCGCCTTTACCTCGACCTCGTGCATGCTAGCTGTCGGACCAGACCGCGAGTTCGTTCCCGTCGGGATCCGTGAACTGGAAGCGCCGGCCTCCCGGGAAGTCGAAGATGTCCTTCGTGATGGTCCCACCCGCTTGCTCGACTTTTTCTTTGGTCGCCTCGAGCGCGTTCGAATACAGGATGACGAGGATGCTTCCCCGCTTCGGTTCCCCGAGCGTGAACCCGCCGTCGATATACGCGCTTTCGAATGCTGCGTATTCCGGTCCGTAGTCGGTGAACGCCCATCCGAAGCTCTTCGAGTAGAACTTCTTCACCTTCGCGAGGTCCCGCGACAAGAACTCCACGTACTGTATCTGCTCGTGCTGCAGCTTCATGCAGAGATTGTAGCAGACGCCCGTTCCTTGACAGCAGCAATGCTTTATATCATTGTGCCTCGAATGCTTAAACTTCATTGCCGCGAATGCGGAGGGAACATGCAACGCTGGGGACACAGCCGGCAAGGGAAACCCCGGTTCTTTTGCACTGCGTGCAGGAAGACCGCCACGCCGCAGCGAAACGACGTCGAGAAGCGCAACGACCTGCAGGACCTGCGCGGGTGGCTTCTCGGCAAGGAAAGCCTGAGTCAGATCGCCTCGAAGGCAAAGATCACCCGCCAGGGCCTATGGAAGCGTTTTCACGAGGTCATCGACCTCGCCGGCAAGGAGCCGATATTGCCCGACATGATCAAGGTGCGCATCCTCATCGTTGACGGCACGTACATCCACGGGCATGTACTCTGCGCGCTCATCGCCATAGACGAGAACGATAAGCTCTACTGGAAGTTCGCGCCGTACGAGTCGTACAATGCGTGGTGCGACTTCCTATCTTCCTTCGTCGAGCCGGACATCATCGTTATGGACGGGCAGAAGGGGCTCTTCGCTGCCGCCAGGACTCTCTGGCCCAAAGTCTCCATCCAGCGGTGCCAGTTCCACCTCATCGCCTTTGCCGTGCAGTACACAGGAAGGAAACCCAGAGAAGCCATCGCCATCGAGCTCCAACAGCTCCTCTACTCCCTCAAGTACGCGAAGGATCACCCGGGCAAGGACGCGTGGCTCGACTCATACCTTGCGTGGGAAAAGAAATACAGCTCGTTCTTCTCCGCGAGAGATAAGCGAGGCGTATTCGTCCATTCCCGCATGCGAAGCGCGCGGCTCATCGTACGCCGTGCATTGCCCTACCTGTTCACGTTCCTGGACCATCCGGAAGCGCCCAACACCACGAACCTGGTCGAGGGATGGGTGAACGGCGCAATCGCCGAGGTCCTACGATGGCATCGCGGCATCCGCTTGCACGAGAAGAAGGCGCTGGCGACGACCGTGCTGACGAACCTGAAAAGACAGAAGAATAAGGAGGTGTCGGTCATTAAGAAGTTGCGCAAGGCCGACCGCGCGCGTCGTGCGCGCGTGTTCATACGGAGGAACGCCCGGAAGAAGCCAGCGGCCTCGGATAAGGGGAATTTGCGCCTAATGGTCTAGATTGGGTTAAGTAAACTAAAGTGTTGGTTTTCATAAGGGCGAAATGTGAAAAATTGCTTTCGATATTCTAGAAACTTTCAATACGACCCGTATATGCAACGCAAAAAGCCCATCAGGGGCTTTTTGCGTTTCTGGGTATGTCCCGGCACCGATCAGATTAAAGGGCCTCGGGTTTAGATTCGTTCAAAACAGAGAAAAGAGCTCGGTATACAAGGGCTTTTCTCTATCTTGACCAACACTTTAGTTTACTTAGGCC
>JAXDML010000001.1:0-39351 GCA_034666125.1 Candidatus Parcubacteria bacterium | reverse complement strand
CCTTGCGGGCGACGGCACCCCCGGGAGCAAGTGCCTCATCGCCCGGAACCCCACGGCGATTACGAGCGGGCAGCTCACCCTCGCGACGGGACCGGTGACGGGGGACACTGCGGGCGGGGGTGGGGGGCAAGTAGCGGGAGGTTCCAGATGCACCGTAATCCCAGACTCGCAGTTGAAAGTCATCCCCGGAACCGGAGGCATGAAATTGATTACCGCGGCTGCGGACAACTTTATCCGTATGCGTGCCGATGCCGCACGCGCCGGCGTTACCATTGCCCTTGATAGCGCCTATCGAACCCCTCAGCGAGGAGAGGAGATCTGGGTTGAGCATCGATGCCGAGTAGGAAACGGCTGCCGGGGAGCGGTGTGTGCTGTAAATGGACCAGCGGCGGTCCCTTGTTCGCTAGGGTGTGGTTCGAATCACCAGACAGGCGTGGCAATTGATGTCACTTACTCCGGACGCGCGGTGGAGTGGGTCACGGCTAACGGCGGCCCTTATGGATTCGTTCACGACCCAAATTGGAACGCCGACCTACATCATTTCTCCCAGACTGGCCGTTAGGGAGAGAAAATCGAGTTAATCTTCCAGGAACCATCCTGTCCGCGTACTACCTCTACACGCATGATGAGGGGAGAGGGACCTGCGCCGACACTTACTTTTACGACTGCTCTTTGAACGGACTGCGAAACTATCGAAGTAGTAACATCCGCTCCGGCAGCCAATGGGTCTTCGTCACCCGACTGCAAGATGTAGTCACCTTCTAATGTCTGCTCGGCAAGTCGCCAATCCTTTAGAAACTCTTTGGTCGTCCATGGTTCCATCACTTCACTTCGCACGTCCACGGACGGGAAGTAGGGATTCCTCGAGATATTGATGATGTACCATTGATAAAAGGATTTCGCGAATTCGTCGGGACTCTGGCTGTCGGCACCGGTAGCTTCAGTCGCTAGGGGAAGCTCGTATTGACTGTAGTCGACGGCTTCAGGGTCCGGACGAGAAAGCTTGTACGCGAGGATCCCAAAGAGCAAAAGGAAGACAAGGACGACTATGCCGACAACGATTTTCTTCATGATGTAATACTATCACCCTTGGCCAGCCGTTTGAGCCAGGATTTTTGGTGCTTTGCGAAGTGCCAGAGCTTGGCGGACAGAACGGGAAGAAGCGAAGCTTCTTCCCGTTCTTCGCGCAGGCACTCGCCGACAACACGATACTCGAGACCGAACTCGTTCAGACGTGCGTCTCCAACACGTTCACGTACGATACTCACCTCGTCCATGAGACCGCGTTCGAACGCATTCTTGAGACGACTATCGATGCGAGTTCGCAATTCTTCCCTCGGCGGATCAATAACTACCCATTCGACATCATACCGAGATTCATTTTCTGGCCGCTCCGGTACCATGCCGAATTCTCCAATAAGTTCAAGCGCGCGAACGAGCCTGCGCGGGTTCTGCGCATCGATGCGTTCTGCGCGACGCGGATCGAGTGCCTGTAGTCTCGCGAAAAGTTCTTCGACTGAAAGTTTTTGCAGCTCCGCGCGGAGCTGCGGATTCGGCGTGCCGCTTTGCGGAATGCCGTTCAGAAGGGCATCGAAATAGAAGTGGGTTCCTCCGGCAAGGATAGGAAGCTTGCCGCGTGAAGATATTTCTTCAATAAGACGCGTCGCGTCGTTCAAGAACTCGCCCGCACTATACGATTCTTCCGGCTCACGGATATCTATCAGATAATGCGGCACGTTCCGCATCTCTTTTGAAGACAGCTTTTCGGTCCCGATATCGAGCGTGCGATACACCTGGCGCGAATCGACAGAAATGACCTCGCCACCGCGCTCAAGAGCCAGCTCGATAGCCTTCACGGATTTCCCAGAGGCCGTGGGACCGATAATGGCGACGATTCTATACATTTCCGGGATGGTATCACGACTAACCTCCTATCCCCAGTTATTCCCGTTAGAACCTAAAAGCGAGCCTCTCTCGCTATACTGAACGTATGGAAAACAAACACTGGCTCATAAGAACCGCACTGCCAGTACTCGTACTTATTCTCTTGGCGATCGGGTGGATAGGATACTGGCTCTTGACTCCTTCGATCAATGATACGCACGTTCCGTTCTACGTCGAGACTGTTCGCGACAACTTTACCGGCGAACCAGAAGGAGAGTTTCTCCTGAACGGTATGTGGAGGCTCTCGTCAGAAGAGGAAGGATATACCGGCGAAAGCGTGGCCATATCCTGCCGCAAGAGCGTTATGGAATGCACCGCGGCGTCCGCGGTCATATATCTAGGCGGGTGGTTCGATAATCAGATCAGCCATCTAAAGATCACCGAATGGTCGCCTGAGGGGAAGATCCTCGCCACCGTAACGGGAGAATGCTCAACGCTGCTGCTTACGATCGAGTCGAGCACTGAGTTGGTGACGCTTGCGACTACAGCCGTCGAAGGTGCGTCCGAAGATGCCTGCGGCACTCCAGAGGAAAGGACGGGAACCTGGGAGCTCACAGGGGTCTCGAGCTCTGACTTTGCCAGTTGGAAGGGGGACCTTCAATATTCCTTCTATAGCTTCCTAAGCAAGTTCCACAACAATTAATTTTGTGCCGGGGGAGAGACTCGAACTCTCAAGCCTTGCGGCAATGGGTTTTGAATCCATCGTGTATACCATTCCACCACCCCGGCGTATGCCGCGTATCGTACTCCACGTCTTCCGTAACCGCAAAGCGCCGACCGAGTGATACAATGCAGCGTATGCAAGGCGGAAACTACATCCCCACGAAGTACGATTCGGTCTTCTGGGTCGAGGTCGACCGTATCGATCCCAACCCGTACCAGCCACGCGTCGACTTCGACGAGGATCGCCTGAAGTCCCTTGCCGAATCCATCCGTCAGTACGGCGTGCTGCAGCCGCTCGTCGTGACCCGCACCGAGCGCGAGAAGGCCGACGGCGGCCTGCAGACCACGTACGAGCTCATTGCCGGAGAACGCCGCCTGCGCGCGTCGAAGCTCATCGGTCTTCGTGAAGTCCCGGTCGTCATCCGGCAGGGCGAGCAGAGCGACAAGATGAAGCTCGAGCTCGCCATTATCGAAAACCTCCAGCGTGAGGACCTGAACGCCATCGATCGCGCCCGCGCCCTCGCACAGCTCGCCGAGACCTTCGGTATCTCGCACGCGGAGATCGGCGCGAAGATCGGGCGTTCACGCGAGTACGTGTCGAACTCCATCCGCCTCCTCGCGCTTCCGGAACCCATCCAGCAGGCGGTCGTGGGGAAGGAGATCACTGAAGGGCACGCCCGCGCGCTCCTCATGCTCACTGATCGTCCGGAGGAGCGCGATACGCTCTTCCGCGAGATCGTCCTCAAGAAGACCTCCGTGCGCATGGTGGAGCAGATGGCTCGGCGCATCGCTACCGAGAAGATACGCAAGCACGACAAGTCGCCCGAGATGATGGAGCTTGAGAAGAGCCTGACCGAGACCCTCGGCACCCGCGTCCTCATCGAGAACCGCCCGAACGGCGGACGCGTGCTCATAGAGTTCTTCTCTCCGGAAGATCTCTCGCACATCGCCGGCATTCTTGCCGAGAAGCGCGAGGAGGAGACCGTCATGTCACCCGAAGCGAGCGCTGTTGTTGCCGCGGTCGCAAGCGATATGCCCATACATCCCAACACTACCCAGCTGCCTCCCGAAGAGCCTAAGGAGAAACAGCCAGAGCAGGAACTTTACTCGGTCACCAATTTCACCGTTTAATAAAAGCGACTTTATTTGAAGATATGTTTCTTAGAGGTGATAAAAAATGCGAGGGTCGGAGCCGCTATCCATGCCAGGCTCATGATCCATCCGTACGCGCCATAGAGCACATCTGTATAGCTTGAGGCGAAGTAGTCTTCGTACAACAGGATAAAGGCAACAGCCAGGAAGATGGCCGTACCTAAGTAAAGAACGCCTTTGGTCATACGATCGCTTTTCACTATGCGCGGCATGAGCTTGGAAGCGATCATGACGCCAGCGATAGTCGCCAGTAACGTCAACAGCAGCGCAAGTAAATCAAAAGGAGCTCCTAAGAAATTGTTCGGGTCGTAGTTCTCTGCGTAGATAATACCCCTGTCGAGCAGCTCTTGGACTACGAAAAAGGCGATATAGGTCCATGCTTGAGTTATGGCATATATCGCCAGTAGAGTGATTCCTGCCAGAAGAGCGGATGGGTAGAGGTTCTGAGTCAATTGGGTTTTCATGTAGATAAGTTAACCATACAAAAACGCCGGCTCGTGGCATTGGAGGGATAACCTCCCACCCAGACCGTTATTTCTTATCGTGCTTGGACGCCTTCTTTTTCCGTATCTTGACCGGCTTCAGCGCTCCCTTGTTCGAGATCGTACCGCGCTCGTTCTCCTCGAGCGAAAGGCGGATATGCCGGCGCGCGAGACTCGTCTTCGCGAAGTCGACCCATTTGGCCGTGGGGTGCGCGCTCGGGCGCTCCTGTATCTCGACGACGTCGCCGTTCCGCAGCCGCGTATCGAAGGACACCATCTTGCCGTTGACCTTCGCGCCGTTCATGTGATTTCCGAGTTCGCTGTGGATGGCGTAGGCGAAATCGACCGGCGTGGAGCTGACCGGCAGGTCGACGACGTCTCCGCGTGGAGTGAATACGAATACGCGATGCGAGAAGAAATCCTCGCGGAGGCCCTGTACGAATTCTTCGGAGCCGGTCACCGGAGCATGAGCGTCGGCAAGCTCGGCAAGCCAGTGGGGAGCCGGCGCGCGCTTGGCCGTCCTGGGCTTTTCCTCGGCAACGACGTCGACCGTGTCCTTCTTCGAGAAATGCAGGAGCGAGGGTATGAGGCTCCGCCAGGAAAAGGAATGCTTCTCGAATGCCTGCTTCTCGGCCGTCGCCGTCAATTTCTTCGTCTTTGGCGCGATGTGCTTGTACGCCATGTGGGAGGCGATGCCGAACTGCGCAGCCTGATGCATCTCCTCGCTGCGCACCTGCATCTCGACGATGCCGGCATCGGCCGTCAGCACGGTGGTGTGGAGGGACTGGTACCCGTTGGGCTTCGGGAAGGAAATATAGTCCTTGAACTCGCCCGGCAGAGGCTTCCAGAGGGAGTGGATTGCTCCCAGGGCCGTGTAGCAGTCGTCTATCGTGGGAACGATGACGCGCAGCGCGGCGATGTCATGGATCTTCGTGATGTCATCGCCTTTGCGTTTCAACTTCTGGTGCAGGCTCCAGAGCCCCTTCATGCGGACGGTCGTCTTGAAGTTCCTGATGCCTCGGCGCACGAGCGCGTGCTGTAGCTCCTTCTGCACTCGCATAAGGCCGGCCTCTGTCTCCTTGGTCTTGAGCTTCATCACCTCGACGGCGTGCGCGTGCGCGTCCGGATCGATGGCGGGAAAGGCGAAGTCCTCGAGTTCGCGCTTCATCCGTCCCATACCGAGACGGTCGGCAAGCGGCGCGTATATTTCCAAAGTCTCGATCGCGATGCGTTTCTGCTTGTGCGTGGGAACGTGCTCCAGCGTCTCCATGTTGTGGTACCGGTCGCAGAGCTTGATGATGAGCACCCGTACGTCGGCCGAGGTGGCGACCAAGAGACGGCGCAAGGACTCGGCATGCCGTTCCGCACCCTGGTATTTGTGCTTCCCGAGCTTCGTGACGCCTTCAACCAGGAACGTCACCTCTGGACCGAACTTCTCGTTGAGCGCTTTCGGCTCAAGGCCCGTATCCTCGATGGTGTCATGCAGCAACCCCGCGGCGATGGTCGCGCTGTCCATGCCGAGCGATGCAAGATGCTTCGCGACTGCGGAAACGTGTATGAAATACGGTTCCCCGGAGTACCGCTTGTGCTCTTTATGGATCTCCTCCGAGAAGGCGTACGCGGATTCGACGAGCGCGATGTCGTCCGCATCAGGCTCGTGCATCGCCGCGATGATCTCCTTGACGGTGGTCATAGGAGCAAGGATACCTTATCCAGCCTCTTATTTTAAGTATTCAGCGGCTTCTTCGGGCGTAAACGCGTCTGCGTCTTGGCTTTCGGGCAGATAAATGCGTCGCAGTCCTTTCTTAAGGAAGAATCCCTGCTTCGACTTGTACAGCGTAAGCGCCTTCCCGGTCTTCGGATGCTTGCCGATCTCACGCACGATCTCAACGCCCTTCGGCGGACGCTTGGGCTCGTTCACGA
This sequence comes from Candidatus Parcubacteria bacterium, assembly GCA_034666125.1. Lineage (GTDB taxonomy): Bacteria > Patescibacteriota > Minisyncoccia > Phycocordibacterales > Phycocordibacteraceae > C7867-001. The sequence continues at coordinate 33,187 of JAXDML010000001.1, read as the reverse complement.
GCGCGAGCGCTTCCTCGAAAGTGACGGTGTATGGGTCGGCTTTCTTAAGCGATCGGAATTCGCCGTTGTGCGCAACGTACGGCCCGAAGCGGCCGGTGTTCGCGATGATGGTTTCCCCGGAGTCCGGATGCGTTCCGAGCTCGCGTGGAAGGGACAGATATTTGACCGCATCCTCGAGCGTCACTTCGTCGAGCTTCTTGTCGGCGGGAATGCTCGCACGCTTAACGTTCTCTTTTTTCTTCGTGGCTTTCTTACGACCTTTCTTTTTCGGCTTTTCCTCTATCGCTTCTTCTAACTTTTCCTCGGTTACCTCTGCCTTCTCCTCAAGCGGCATCTCGACATACGGCCCGAATCGCCCTGTGCGTATGAAAATAGGGAAGCCGGTCTCCGGGTGCGTTCCTATCGGCTCATCCGGCTTCACTTCCATACCGTCCTCCTGACGTGCGCCTGTGCAATCGGGGTATCTCGTGCAGGAGAGGAATACGCCGCCGCGGCCGAGCTTATATTCCATCGGGGAGTCGCAGATAGGACAGGGGAACTCCTTCGGCGCTTCGCCGAGCGAGGTCGCCTTCGGCAGATTGTCCTTGGCGTGCACCGCCTTATTGAACGGGCCGTAGAAGTCCGTGAGGGTCGCCTTATACCCGCGCTCGCCGCGCGCGATCTCGTCGAGCTCGTCCTCCATCTCAGCCGTGAACGAGTCGCTGATGTACTGCGGGAAATGCTCCTCAAGGAAGCCGGACACGACCATGCCGGTCGCGGTCGGGGTGAGGGTGCGCCCGGTCTTCTCCACGTATCCGCGGTCCTGGATGGTCTTCATGATGCTCGCATACGTGGAGGGGCGTCCGATACCGCGCTTCTCAAGCTCCTTGATGAGCCCGGCTTCGGTATAACGGTTCGGCGGTTCGGTCTGCTTCTCGGTCGAATCGAGCGATACGAGGTCGAGCGGCTGGCCCTCGGTAAGCTTCGGCAGCTCCACGTCCTCGCCGCGCGCGCGGGTGTCACAGGCAAGCCATCCGGGGAACAGGACGCGCGAGCCGTTCGCGCCGAATTGCGGGATGTCCGCGTTGGCTTCGGCCTTTACCCCCGTGCGCTGGACCTTCGCGGCCGCCATCTGGCTTGCGAGCGCTCGGATGCGGATAAGTTCGTAGAGCTGCTGCTCATCACCGACGGTGCCGGCCTTAGCACGAGACGGTTCGGTCGGACGTACCGCCTCGTGGGCTTCCTGTGCGTTCTTGCTCTTGGTCTTGTATGCGCGAACTTCCAGATATTCCTTTCCGAACTCCTTTTCCACGACTCCCGCAAGCTTGCCGACGGCTTCCTGCCCGAGGTTCACCGAGTCGGTACGCATGTACGTGATGTGTCCGGCTTCGTAGAGCTTCTGTGCGGCACGCATCGTGCGCGACGGCGAGAAGCCGAGGCGCGTGGAGGCCGCCTGCTGCATGGTCGAGGTCGTGAACGGAGGACGCGGATTGCGTTCTTCCGCGCGCTCCGTGATGCTCGCCACCCTCCACGTCGCCTTGGTCCCGAGCGATACGATGCGATCGGCCTCCTCTTTCGTCTTCGGCTCCTCGACGCAGATCGTCGGGAACTGTTCTTTGTCGGTCTTGAAGATCGCATCGAGCGTAAAGTACGTTTCCGGAATGAACGCTTTGATCTCGCGCTCGCGCTCGGCCAGGATGCGCAATGCCGGGGACTGCACGCGGCCGGCCGAGAGCCCGTACCGCACTTTCTTCCAGATGAGCCCGGACAGGTCGTACCCGACGAGACGGTCGAGCACGCGGCGGGCTTCCTGAGCCTGCCGCAGGTCTTCGTCGATAGCGCGCGGATGAGAAAGGGCTTCCTCGACCGCCGCCTTGGTAATCTCGTGGAAGACCACGCGCTGCGGCTTTTTCAGGCCTACAGCCTCCTTGATGTGCCAGGAAATGGCTTCGCCCTCGCGGTCGGGGTCGGTCGCGAGGAAGACCTCGCTGGCCGCATCCGCAGCCTTCTGGATCTTTTCGATCACGTCCTTCTTTCCGGGAGTGACGACATAGCGGGGGATGAAGCCGCCCTCGATATCGACCGCGTCCTTATTGCTCTTCGGGAGGTCGCGCACGTGACCTACGGAAGCGAGCACGACGTAGTCGCTTCCGAGGTACTGCTGCACCGTCCGCGCCTTCGCGGGCGACTCGACGATCAGAAGCTTCTTTCCTTTGGTCGTTGCCATATCGCTAACAAGTACCTCGATACCTTATATACTGTCAAACTACGCGCGCCGCCATAAGCGGCGGTTTAGGTATCTCCAACAGCGGCTTCGGAAAGTGCCCCTTCTCCAATTCCTGCAACTCCATACAGACATGATACGCTTTCGGCCGTTATCAAAACTTAAAAACTATATAAATAAAAACTGAACGGCACGACAATAGGTTGTGTGCCGTCCTAGTTATCGTTATAGGTCAAATACCTGTCTCGGAGTCGGGGCCAAAGAACCTTGGCTTTATCTTCCCCGATTCGGTCGGACAAAAAACGACAAGAAGTGTCTTCCCATTTTGCTCGCCAATCTTGGTCCTTGCTTAAACCCCGGAGGATATGCGTAACGGCAACAATCAATTCATACGGACTCGCCGAGAAGCCGCTTAAAACTTCCAAATGTACACCCGGGGTATCAATCTCGAAATAGAAACGTCGCAGACCTATTGCGTTCATAACAGACTCTCCCATTTCCGGTTGCATAGTAGCACAAGCGCCTTTTCGGGTTAGTAGGCATGCCGTACAATGGAGCCACCATGCTCGATATCCATTTCATCCGCGAGAATGCCGATCTGGTGAAGGCGGGTGCCGCGAAGAAGAAGGTCGACGTCGACGTCGACCGGCTGCTCCGGGTCGATGACGAACGCAAAGTGTTACGCCAACAGATGGACGACAAGAAGGCCGAGCAGAACCGCATGAGCGGGACCATCCAGCGCGCCGACGGGCTTGAGAGGGAGAAGCTCATAGAACAGATGCGGCACGTGAAGGAAGGCTTCGCGGAGCTCGAAACGAAATTCAATACGCTTACGGACGAATGGACGAAGCTCATGCTTGCCGTACCGAACCTGCCGTCCCCCGACACTCCTGAAGGTCCGGACGAAAGCGGAAACGTTGTCGTTCGCGAATGGGGAAAAAAGCCGCAATTTTCTTTTACCCCGAAGCCCCATTGGGACATCGGGGAAGCGCTCGACCTCATCGATACACAGAAGGCGGCTGAGGTTTCCGGCGCACGGTTCGCGTATCTGAAAGGTGACGCCGTACTGCTCCAGTTCGCCTTAGTACAGCTCGTCTTCAAGATACTCGGTTCCGAAGAAACGCTTAAGAATATTGCGGTTGCAGCAGGCCTCGACATTAACACGCGGCCTTTTGTACCCGTAGTCCCTCCCATGATGATGCGTGCCGATGTCATGGGACGCATGGCGAGACTCCATCCCATCGAGGAACGTTATTACTTTGAGAAGGATGAGCTTGTTTTTATCGGAAGCGCGGAGCATACGCTCGGCCCGCTCCACATGAACGAGACGATCGATGAGAGCCAACTCCCGGTCAGATACGTCGGCTATTCCACTTCGTTCCGACGCGAAGCAGGGACGTACGGAAAGGATACGCGTGGCATCTTACGCCTCCACCAGTTCGATAAAATCGAGATGGAGACTTTTGCGCGTCCGGAAGACGGCTTCCGCGAACAGGATTTTCTCGTCGCCATTCAGGAGCATCTAATGCAGCAACTCGGTCTTTCATATCAGGTTATGGCCATCTGCACCGGGGACATGGGCAACCCCGACCAGCGCCAGTTCGATATTAATACCTGGATGCCTGGACAGGATGCGTATCGCGAAACGCACACGTCCGACTATATCGGCGGATACCAGGCACGCCGGCTGAATACCCGGGTTAGGAGCGCGGATGGCGAACTGACCCATGTACATATGAACGACGCGACCGCCTTCGCCATCGGGCGCACGCTCATCGCCATCATCGAGAACTATCAGCAGGAAGACGGCACGGTGCGCGTGCCTGAAGCCTTGGTCCCCTATGTCGGAAAGGAAATCCTGGGACGTACAGCCTAGGGTCCGACAGGCAGCGGTGCGTCGCCCGTCGCCCGCTCCGACGCGCGGATCGGCACGACCGCAGCGTCCGGCAGCGCGCCCGCCGAGCGGCCGTCTGCGCGAACGGCGCAAGAAAGCCCGCAAGACCGGGCTTATCGTCTCTGCGGCTGTTTTCGTGCTTCTCGTCGCCGCCCTTACCTACGTCCTCTGGCTCCCCGCGCTCCGCATACAGAACGTGGAGGCGAGCGGTCCGAACGCCGACGGTGCAGCCGAGGTCGCACGGCAGAGCATTACGGGGACCTATGCATACGTCATTCCGCGCAGTTCCATATTCTTCTTTCCGAAGAAGGCAGTGCGCGAAGCGGTGCTCGCCGCGTACCCGGAGATATCCGCGCTCTCCATCTCACGCACCTCGCTTACGTCCATCAAGCTTTCCGGGACGCCGCGAGCGGGTTCGTTCATCTGGTGCGGCACGACGATCGATGCCCCGTACCCCGACGGGGAATGCTTCGAGACCGATGCAGAGGGATTCGTTTTTAAGCCCGCGCAGGTGAGCACCTCTACCGTCGTGCTCTCGACCGGAAGCTCGACTCCGGCCACGTCGGGCGACCTGCGGATATTTTCGCCGCTTGATAGGGAACTTGCCGAAGGGGAGTCGCCGGTAGGCCTGCGCGTCACCCGCGCAGGCGACATTCCGAACGCGCTGCGCTTCGTAAAGGCCGTCCGCGGGCTCGGCGTTCCGGTATCCGCCCTCGGCCTTCGCAACGACGAGGCCGACCTCTGGCTCTCCGGTCCGACGCGCGTCACGTACGTGCTCGGCCGAGAAGAGGAGGCCGCGCAGCTCGCCGCCTCGGTCATCCCGACCCTGAGTCTTACGGATGGCACCATCCAGTACCTCGACCTCCGTTTCAGGGGAAAGGCGTACGTGAAGCGCTTCGGGGAGTAGTGCGCTAAGGTACCCGTATGGAATCGTTCTGGGATACCCTGCCGAAGCCTTTCTTCGCGCTCGCACCTATGGCGGACGTTACGGATCCGGCATATCGCAAGCTCATTGCCGAAACTCACGTGCCGGACGTGAGCTGGACCGAGTTCGTATCTGCGGACGGCCTGTACCACACGCGCGAGAAGAAGGGCATGCAGGACGAGGAGAACCCGCTCGTGCGGGACCTCGGGTATAGCGAAGGGGAACGGCCGGTGGTCGCGCAGCTCTTCACGGCGAATCCGGACACCATGCGGTACGCCGCGCGCCTGTGCGCTGAACTCGGCTTCGACGGCATCGACATCAATATGGGGTGCCCCGATCGCTCCATCGAGAAGCAAGGCGCGGGCGCGGCGATGATAAGAAGCATTGAAAGCGCTAGAGCGGTCATACATGTTGCGCGCGAAAGCGGTCTTCCGGTCTCGGTAAAGACCCGTATCGGATACCACCAGGAGGCGATAGACGAGTGGATCTCCGCGCTCCTTAAGGAAAACCTCCCGGCACTTACGATTCACCTGCGAACCAGAAAGGAGATGTCGAGCGTTCCGGCACATTGGGAACTTATGCCACGCATCGTGGAGCTTCGCGACCAGTTGAGTCCTGATACGCTTGTCGTCGGGAATGGCGACGTGATGAGTCTTGAGGATGCGTACGGGAAGCTTGCGGCTTCGGGCGCCGACGGCGCGATGCTCGGTAGAGCGATCTTCGGGAATCCGTGGGTCTTCGCGGGGAAGAAGCTGGAAGACGTAGCGCCTCGGGAAAAGATCGAAGCGCTAGCAATGCTCGCCCAGTACTCCGACGAACTCCGTCCCCGCAAGTCCTACCACCTCCTCAAAAAGCATTTCAAGGCCTTCGTGAATGGCTGGGACGGCGCGGCCGCTCTACGCGGCCGCCTGATGGAGACGAGCACCATCGAAGAACTCCTGCCACTACTTCGGGAAGAGGCCAGGCTGCTATAATCGCACCATGAGTCACCAGTCCCTCTATCGCGCGTACCGCCCGCAGTCCTTCAAGGATGTCAGGGGGCAGGATCAGGTCGTCCTTCCGCTTAAGGAGCAGCTTGAGAACAAAACCGTCGCGCATGCGTACCTTTTTGCCGGCTCGCGGGGGCTCGGCAAGACCTCCATCGCGCGCATCTTCGCGAAGGAGCTTGGAACCGAAGGAAGCGATCTGTACGAGATAGACGCGGCGTCCAACAATAGCGTCGAGGATATCCGCGCGCTCACGGAGAACGTGTATACGCTTCCGTTCTCATCCCCGTACAAGGTCTACATACTCGACGAAGCGCATATGCTCTCGAAGTCGGCCTGGAACGCCTTCCTCAAGACCCTCGAAGAGCCGCCCGCGCACGCGATATTCATCCTCGCGACGACCGAACTCGACCGTGTTCCGGAGACCGTGCAGTCGCGCTGCCAGGTGTACGAGTTCAGGAAGCCATCGCGCGAAGGCTTGTCCAAGCACGTTGCCGAAGTCGCGAAGAAGGAGGGATACGCGATCGAACCGTCCGTCAGCGACCTCATCGCGCTTCTTGCCGATGGCTCCTATCGCGACGCGCTTTCCGTACTTGAGAAAGTCCTCGCCTCGTCAAAGGACAAGAAGATCACACGCGAGGAGGCCGAGCGCGCAACCGGCGCGCCTCGCCTCTCGCTTATCGAGGACCTTGCCCGCGCACTCCACGAGGGCGATGCCGGGGCCGCGCTTCTCGCCATAAGGAAAACGAACGAGGCAGACGTGGACATGCGCCTCTATCTCACGCTTCTCCTGGAATACCTGCGCAACGTGCTGCTTATCCGTCACGCGCCCGAACTCCGCAAGGAACTCGGAGCCGAACTGGGAGAGGACCTCTATAGCGCTATGGAGAAGCTCGCCGCTCCCGGCGATTCCAAGCTCACGCACCAGACCCTGAAGACCTTCCTCGATGCCGCATCGCGCATCCGCTACGCTCCCATACCGGCGCTTGCGCTCGAGCTCGCCGTCTACGAGCTACTTGGAGAGCAGATCGCCTGACGGGCGCATCGTCTGCATCTCGCTGCCACTGCGCGGCGTGATCTTATAGTGAGCCTGCACGTACCGCAGGTCGTGGCGGAGCTCGTTAGCGACCGTCCGCTCCTGGTCCGAAAGACCGGAAGTACAGTTCCTCAACGCCTCTTCGATAAAGCCGAGCTTCGTCGCGACGAAGGAAAGGTAGTCATCGCTCTTGATATGGAAATCCAACCGCTCGGGGGAGTCGTTCAGGAACCGAAACGGATAGGCGGAAAGCGTATACATCGACATGCTTTTATTCTACTATGCCCACACGTGACGCAAGCGATTGGTCACCTATTTGGGGGGTCGTCTAATGGTAGGACAGCGGCCTTTGAAGCCGTGAATCTAGGTTCGATCCCTAGCCCCCCAGCACGAGTTAATATTTTTCTAAAGGTAAAAGTTATAAAATCAACCTATGACCGGAAAAGCGATCTCCAGCGGTACGGTACATGCGCTGCCGCAGGATATACGAAAGGTTCTCATTTCCGATAAGGCGGCGCGAGCGGCGTGGGAGGATCTCACGCCGCTCGCTCGCAATGAGTGGATCTGCTGGGTTGTTTCCGTCAAGAAAGACGCGACGAGAAAGGAGCATATCAAGAGACTGATCAGTGAACTCAAGGAAGGTGTGCGCCGCCCGTGCTGCTGGATCGGCTGTATCCATCGCAAGGATAAGGCGATAAGCCCTTCGGTACGAGGAGTGCTTGCGAAACGATCGAAGAAATTAAAATAATGAAATGCACGAATCTGCTACACTTGAAGCATGTCCTTCATACAGACAGGCCTGATCATCCTGGCCGTATCGGCCGTCGCTATAGCGGATGTCTTTCTTAGGAAGACGCAGTCTCTCGGGAGCTTCTCGAAGGCCCTCACCAGTCCCTGGCTCATGGGAGCCGTGGCGCTATATATTTTGCAGATCGCCATATTTACGTATCTCTTTAGCAAGGGCGCAGAACTTTCATACGTAGGAGTCCTGCAGGTAGTTTTCTACGCGCTAATCGTATTGATCGCAGCCGTCGTCTTATTCAAGGAGCCCATCGGAACGCTGCAGATAGTGGGAACCGCGTTCGCCCTGATCGGCGTAGTCCTGATGAGCCTGTAGCAGGTATGGATTTCAAGAAATTCCTTTCCTTCTCGCGCCTGCTAAACGCATTCGCGCGCATCGAGCGAACTCCGCCGATGCCGGGAACGAAGCGCTACGAAAACGACATGGAGCACAGCTACCATCTGGCACTTATGGCGTGGTACCTGATCGATAGCCGGAAGCTCGATCTGGATATGAATCTTGTCCTCAAGTATGCGCTCGCGCATGATCTCGTCGAGGTATACGCGGGCGATACCTATATTTACAGTACTGACGCGGAACACGTTGCAAGCAAGAAAGAGCGCGAGCATAAAGCTGCGGGTCGACTCATGGACGAGTTCCCTGAGTTTCGGCAACTTCACTCAGTTATAGAAGAGTATGAAAAGAGGGCGAACCGTGAGAGTCGCTTTGTGTATGCTCTCGACAAGATTCTTCCGATAGTGCTTATCCGGGAGGACGGCGGAAAGGAGTGGCGTAAGCGGAACGTCACGCTGGACACTATCCTAAAGCATAAGGCGGCGAAGGTCGCGCTGTCGCCTGAGATCGAACCGTACTTCAACCAGCTAGTCGAACTTCTCCGAAAGGAGAAGATTACGGCTGAGCCTTAAGCTGAAGATTTAAGTCCGAGCAGCGTAAGGAACTCGTCGAGTTCGGTTCCTTCGATCGCGCGCGCCTGGCCGGACTTGAGCGTGCCGAGTTTGACGTTCAGCACGCGCACGCGTTTCAGGTCCGCAACCTCATTGAATAAGGCGACGACCATGCGTCGTATCTGATGCTTTTTCCCTTCGGTAAGCGTTATTGAAAAGGTATGCTCGTTCACGATACCCACCTTCGCCGGCTTGGTCATGTACCCTTCGATATCGACGCCGCCTTCCATGTGCGCCTTGAAGCTCTTCCGGAGCGGCTGCTTGGTCTTCACGACGTACTCCTTGTCGTGCTCGTGGCGGGGGTGGAGGAGGCGATCGGTGATACGTCCGTCGTTCGTAAGGATGATGAGCCCGTGCGAGTCCTTGTCGAGGCGACCGACGGGAAAGACTCCGGAATCCGCGAGTTCGGGAAGCGTATCGCGCACGTCCTGCTCGTCCTCGCCGGGTGAGTGCGTGATGACGCCCCGCGGCTTGTTATAGGCGAAATAGAGGTATCGCTCCTTCTGCGCGCGCTTCCCGGCCTTTACTTCCACAGTGTCCTGTTCGATCACCTTGTCTCCGAGTTCCGCCTGCTTACCGTTGATGAACACCCGGCCGCGAGAGATTAGTTCGTCGGCACCCCGGCGCGTCGCATGACCCTGGAGCGCCAGGTACTTATTGATGCGCATGGGAAAGTCGCTCATGGGATGGAGTATAGCGTATATGGTGCTACATCATCCGTTCATGTGTTCCCGTCTACCATGCGAGCATTATGGCTGTGCTTGGGTAAGGAAGACCAAGCAGGAGCGTCATATCTTATACATAATCCCGAATGCCTATGTTGAAAAGCATCAAATACGACCTGGCCATCGCGCTTCCGGCGCTCGTGGTCGCGAGCCTTATCGGCGCCTATTCCGTAGCGCAGTAGGATACACTGATCGAGCAGTAAGGTAACTCATGACCATGCATAAGCTCACCGGTCTCGCTTTCGCGGGAATCCTCACGTGCGCGTTCTTCGTGAATAGCATAGCGAACGCCCAGATAGGCGTGGATGTTGGCGGAGGCGTGGACAGTTCCGTCGGAGGATCCGATGCGGAGATGGGCGCGACCTCGGAAAGCGATGATGCGGCAGTCTCGTCTGACGAATCCGAAACCTCCGACCCCGGCACTCCCTTCTCGCTTACGCGGGATCAGGCAGCTTCGGCAAGCATCGACTCTGCAGGTGCCGAGCTTGGGTCTGATTCGGTGTCTACGTCGGATGATCTTTCCTTATTCGCGACCTCGCGCATGAAGCGCGACGCGCATATCGAGAGCATCAACGCGTCGGGCGCGCGCGTGACGCTTGAATATCGTAAGCAGTCCCGGTTTCTCGGCTTCATCCCGGGGAGCATCCGGGCGACGGCTGAGGTCACGAGCGATGGCGAGGTCTCCGTCCGGTACCCCTGGTATCGGTTCCTTTTCACGGTTGACGGCGCCGGCGATGTCGAGGCAGCGCTTGAAGCCCGCGCACACGACATCATGGCGAACGCGAACGGCGGCTTCAGCGCACGTGCCGAGGCCGAGCTTATCGAGGCGATGCATGTGGCACTCGCAGGTTCCGCATCGGCCGACGGCGGCACGACCGCCTACCCGGACTAATCGTTATCGTCGGGACCCGGGTCACGCCGCCTTATTCAGCCTGGATTTGCTATTATGGGCTTTCTTGACGGATACGCCTTTTCGGTAAGAAATGCGGGATTGCGCCGTCAGTAGATATGGACCAACACGAACTCAAAGCTCTCTTTCTGACGGCGTACGACGCGCATGCTGATGAGCTGTACCGGTTCTGCCTCATGAAGGTCTCCGACCGGGAACGGGCCGAGGACCTGGTCCAAGACGTCTATACGCGCTTCTGGCAGGTCCTCCGGGGCGGAACGGTCCCGGATAACACCCGCGCCTTCCTCTATACCCTCGCCCGGAACCGGGTCATCGACTGGTACCGCAAGAAGAAGGAGAGTTCGCTCGACGTGCTTCAAGAGTCCGGCATCGACTTCGCCGGAAGCGGCGGAAAAGAGATCGCTGACCAGGCCGAGATGACGCGCGTACTCGCCGTCATCAACGAGCTCGACGAGCCGTCACGGGATGTCCTTTTATTGCGATTCATGGAGGGATGGACCCCCGCCGAGATCGCGGAATTGAACGACGAGTCGGCAAACGCCGTATCGGTCCGTCTCAACCGCGCGCTCAAGAAGGTCCGCACGCATATACATGCAGAATAATAACCACACAATCGAATACCTGCTCCACGAGCTTCGCGGGCTCACGCTCGCCGACAAGGCGAAGGCGCGCCTGCGCGCCGAGCTTTCGACATACGCGGACTTCCACGCCGCGGTGCCGCAGAAAACCGCTGTCTTAGGAGCCACCGGCGGTGCTTTCGCCTGGCTCTCAGTACGCGCCTGGTATCGCGCCGGCGCCGCACTGCTCGCTGTCCTCCTTATCGCGGGCGGCACGGCATACGCGTCCGACAGCGCGCTTCCCGGGAACCCTTTGTATACGGTCAAGGTGAACATCAAGGAGCCGATTGAGGTCGCGCTCGCCACGTCGCCGCGCGCGAAGGCGGAGAAGCATGTCGAGCTCGCCGAGAAGCGCCTGGAAGAGGCGGCGAAGCTCGCGGTGAGCGAAGGTCTCGACGAGGAGACCCAGGTATACCTCGAGCAGGAATTCGGCGAGCACGTGGATAGCACGCTCGCTGCGGCGGGTACGCTCGAAGAAAGCGGAGAAGCGGAGGCATCGCTTGACGTGCGCTCGCACCTCGAGGCGAGTCTCGTCGCGCATGCGGACATCCTCGACCTGGTCGAGGACAGCCTCGACGAGCCGGGCGACGAGGACCGAATCGCGCACGCCTCGACCCAGAACCTGCTCCGCTCGGTAAAGCTCCGTCAGGAGGTTGTGAGCGAGACGCGGGTGGCCCTTGAGCGGGACCTCGAGGACGACGCGACACAGAGCGATACGCTCGCTCTCGTCACCGAAGCCGCAGGCTCGGTCACTGCCGAAGGGGAGGCGTCGCTCCTTCCTTCGGTCGTCGAGCACCTGGCCGAGTCCGGTGAGGCGCTTGCCGAGGCGAAGGAATCGCTCCGGCACGACGGGCCGGATGACATGCGTCGGGCCTTCCGCAAGGCGCGAGAGGCCGGACGCGCGTCCGAGGTCGTATCCACGCTTTTGAGGAACAAGGACATCCTCATGGCGATCGGCAAGCCTGCAACGACCACGCCCGAAACGGCGACGACGACCGAGTCGGCGGTCGAACCCGTAAACTCCACAGAAAGTTTTTAATAATTCTTAAGGAGAGCCCAAGCCTGCCGCTTGGGCTCCTTCGGTGCACTACTGCTACACTACATCGATGCTGCAAAGCGAAGCGCTCCAGATACTCCGCACCGGAGTGAATGTGTTCCTCACCGGCGAGCCGGGCTCCGGCAAGACGCATACCGTGAACGCGTACGTCCAATGGCTGCGCGCGCGCGGCATCGAGCCGGCCATCACCGCCTCGACCGGGATCGCCGCGACCCATATCCACGGCATGACCATCCATTCGTGGAGCGGCATCGGCATACGCGACTCGCTCTCGGAGGCCGAGCTGGACGCGATCGCCAGCAAGGAGCATGTCGCACGGCGCATCCAGAAGACGAACATCCTTATCATCGACGAGGTCTCGATGCTCTCGGCGAACGTGCTCACCATGGTGGACCAGGTTTGCAAAGAAGTGCGCCGGAAGCCGGAACTGTCCTTCGGCGGCATGCAGGTCGTGCTCGTCGGCGACTTCTTCCAACTGCCGCCCATCGTGCGCGGACATGGCGCATCGTCCGCACCATTCGCTTTCGAATCCTCGGCATGGGAGAACTTGCACCCGATCATCTGCTACCTCTCCGAGCAGCACCGGCAGGAAGACCCTAAATTCCTTTCCATCCTCTCCGCTATCCGCACGCAGGAAGCCGACCATACCACCGCAAGCGCCATCCTCGCGCGCGAGACGGAGGAACTGACGAGCGAGGAGCACGATGACATTCCGCGCCTCTTCACGCATAACGCGGACGTGGACAAGCTGAACGACGAGCGCCTGACGAAGCTTCCGGGGCGCGCCGTAAGCTACGGCATGCGCGGCGAGGGCTCCCCCGTGCTCGTCGAGGCCCTGAAGCGCGGCTGCCTCTCGCCCGAGACGCTCATCCTCAAGGAGGGCGCGGTCGTCATGGGGACGAAGAACCTGCCGCTTATCGGCCTCTGGAACGGCACGCTCGGCATCGTCACCGGCTTCGAGCGCGGCACGAACTATCCGCAGATCGAGACGCGCGACGGCCGCACGCTCACGATCGCTCCGGCGGAGTGGGCAGTTGAAGAAGGGGGGCGGGTGCGCGCGAAGGTGACCCAGATCCCGCTCCGCCTCGCCTGGGCCATCACCGTCCACAAGAGCCAGGGCATGAGCCTCGACGCGGCCGTCGTCGATCTTTCGCGCGCCTTCGAATACGGGCAGGGATACGTCGCGCTTTCGCGCGTACGGACGTTCGAGGGACTCTTCATTCTCGGCTGGAGCGAGAACGCCCTCCTCGTGCATCCGGAGGTCGCGCGCAGGGACGCGGAGTTCAGGGAACTCTCGAGCGAAGCCGCAGTCGGTTTCGGCGAGCTCGAGGAATCCGGCGAGCGCTCGGAACTCGAGAAGAACTTTATTCGCACCTGCGGCGGCACGCTTACGTCCTCGACCGACGCTGACGGAAAGCCGGTCCGGAAGCCCAAGGCCACCACGTATGACAAGACCCTTGAGCTGCTTACCGACGGCATGACGCTCCGTGAGGTCGCGCTCGAACGCAGCCTCACGTACGGCACCGTCTGCGACCACGTGGAAAAGCTCGTGCGCGCGGGCAGGCTCGACCCGTCGGTGCTCGACGAAAGCGTACCGGACGCGCTCAGGAAAGAACTTCCGGACATTTTTGCAGCATTCAAGGAGCGCGGCGCAAAGCATCTCGGTCCCGTATACGAATCGCTCAAGGGCAAGTACGCGTACGATGACCTGCGCATCGCGCGGGTACTCTACGGTCTCGACTGCGGAGCGGCTTCATCAAAGCGATAGGAGGGATAGTGCATAGTCTTCTCACTACATGATCACCGCGTTCAAGGCCGTCGGACTTGCCCTCGTCATCGGGGGACTTTTGCTTTGGGCGGTGAGCGTGCTGCCGCCGTTCCATGCGTCCCCGATGGTCGTCTCGCCGACCGAGCAGGTCATCGCGAACCCGCTGCCGGTCGCTGACGACGGCTTCACTACCCTCAGCGGCATCGTCATCTACGACACCCAGGTGACGCCCAACGTCCCGTATGTCCTCTACCGGCTTCCGGACGGCGGTCCCAGGACCAAACAGCTTATCTTCCGCAACGACCGGGGCTGTTCGCCGTCAGCCGGAGACATCCCGTGCGCGGGCGGCGATGTCGCGTCATTCCCGGATCTTCCGGACGGGGTGCGCATCCGCGTCACGGGCGTCATCAACGGCGACCAGATACTCGTAGAGAGCCTGGAGAGCGCGTAACCGCCTTGGCGGGCCTGATATATACTTACGGTATGACAAAATTCGGCTGGCTCGTACTTTCGGGAGTGGTCGTTGCCGCGCTCGGCATTGCGCTTCTCGTCTGGGGATTCGCGCGCCAGTCGTCGCCGCAGCTTGTGGATGATAATCTCACGCCCGTCGTCGACCCGACGACCACTAACATCCTTACGAACGGCGAGTACGGCTTCACGATCCAGTATCCGGCGACGGCCTCCATCGAGGACTCGTTCAGCGCGGAAAGCGAGTTTCCCTGGCGCGCGAACGTAATCGCCTCGGGCACGCCGATCGTGCGTCTCGTGACCACGGGCGGGGAAGTGCGCGTCGGCGCGTCGCAGGATCGGCGCGCGATCGAGGGCTGCGAGGAGAAAGGCCCGTCCGAGGAGCCTGCCGGATCGGAGGCGTTCGGGAATGCGGACTGGCAGGCGTTCACTTTCGACGAGCTTGGGACCGACGACGAACGACGTGTCACGAGCTATCGCACGCTCCGCGACGGGCACTGTTTCGCCGTGGAGGCGTATGAGCCGCTCGCCGGAGTCCCGGACGCCGCGCCGACCGAGCGCGCGGACTTCATAGCCCGCAGCTTTACCTTTGCAAGATAACCTTTCACTCATGTCACTCATCCACTGGATCGTTTCCGTAGCCGCCATCCTAATCGCCGCGTACCTTATCCCGGGCGTGACCGTCACCCTCGTAGGAGCGCTTGTCCTGGCCATCGTCCTCGGCATCATCAACTTGTTCGTGAAGCCGGTGCTTACGCTCCTGACGCTGCCGCTCACGATACTCACCCTCGGCCTCTTCTCGCTCGTACTGAACGCTCTCCTTATTATGCTTGCCGCAAGCATCGTCCCGGGCTTCGACGTGAGCGGATTCTGGGCGGCACTCCTCTTCGGTGTGGTCCTCGCGCTTGTTAACGCGGTCTTCAACCGTCTCCACTAGGCATCCCGTATACTAAGGACAATGGCCCTTGAAGCACCCGTAGTACCTTTAGCGACTCCCGAGGACGAGCTCGCGTACCTGCGCGAGCAGATCGCGGCGAAGGAGCGCGAGCTCGAGTCGCTCCGCGAGAGCCGTCCGCGCGAGGACATCGCGTCCGAGCAGCTCACCGAGCATCGGGTAGCTCCGGCCGCCGCCGTCCTCACGCCCGAGATGCAGTTCAGCCCCACGCACCTCTCCGAGCTCGCCTCGGACCTCGAGCCTGAGAGCGATGACGAGACGATGCTCGAGCTGAAGCGGATCATCGAGTCCAAGGGCATCAAGAACGCCTTTGCCGTCCTCGAGAAGCTGAACAGCCCGCATCTCGAGGACGACTTCCACCGTTTCCTTGTACGGTATCTCATCGACGGCATGCCTGCGGCGGGCTTCGAGAAGCAGCCCGCGTGGAAGGCGCTTCACATGACCCTGTACGAGATCTCGCTGCCCGAGGTGACCGGTACCGATCAGGAACGCGCCAAGCCGCTGCGCGAGATGATCTCCGCGATGGAGCAGTTCTACGCCGGGATGCTCTCGGTCGAGGGAGCATACGCGAACGAGCCGGCGAATTTCACGTTGGAACTTGCCGTCCCGGTCGGCAGCGCGCACCTCATGTTCTATGCAGCCGTGCCGAATTCCCGCCGCGACCTCTTCGAGAAGCAGATCGCGGCCATCTTCCCGGGCGTGGAGCTCACGCCGCAGCCGAACGACTACAACGTCTTCGTACAGGACGGTGCGGCGATCGCCTCCTTCGCCTCCATCGCGCGCCCCGCAGCGCTCCCTTTGAAGGACTACGCCGACTTCGACTACGACCCCCTCAACTCGCTCCTGAACGCCTTTGCGAAGATCTCCGCCGAAGAGGAAGGCGCATGCCTGCAGATCGTCATCACGCCGCGCGGCGACCGGTACCCGAAGCATTTCCGCCGGGTCCTCGAGCTCTTGCAAAAGGGCGAGCACCGCGATACCGCGCTCCGGCTTCCGGAAAGCTTCCTCGGTGAAGCCGTACGCGACATCGGCAGGACGTTCTTCGGGAAGGCGGATAGCAAGGTGGATGAGGAGCATACGAAACGCCGCGGGACCGGGGAGAACAAGACGGATATCGAGCAGGTCGAGAAGAAGCTCGGCGCGCCTATAGTTGGAACGAATCTCCGGCTGTCCGTATCCTCTCGCGACGCAAGCCGTTCGGAGCAGATCCTCCGGGATTTGGAATCGGCCTTCAACCAGTTCGAGAACGCCGCAGGGAACCGTCTCGAGTGGAAGCGCGTGCATACGGGCGCGGCACGAAGGCTTTTCCGGGACGTCGCGTTCCGTATATTCGAGGAATCGACCGAGATCCCGCTGTCTCTCCGCGAACTCACGACCGTCTACCACTTCCCACCGAAGGGCATCGAGTCCTCGCCGCATCTGAAGCAATCCCGCTTCACCGCTTCTGCCGCGCCCGTCGACCTGCCGCGCGAAGGGCTCTTGCTCGGCACGAATACCTATCGCGGCCAGGCGGCCGAGATACGGATCGCTCCGGAGGACCGCCTCCGCCACCTGTACGTCATCGGGCAGACGGGTACGGGTAAGACGTCATTCATGAAGACCCTTATCGACCAAGATATCAGGGAAGGGAGAGGAGTCTGCTTCATCGATCCGCACGGCAACGACATCCTGGACGTCCTAGCGAGCGTCCCTCCGGAACGCTACGAAGACGTCATCTATTTCGATCCCGCATACATCGATCGGCCCTTCGGCCTCAACCTCCTCGAATACGATCCGGCGTTCCCCGAGCAGAAGACGTTCATCGTGAACGAGATCCTCGCCATCTTCCGGCGCCTCTACGGCGACGTGCCCGAATCGATGGGTCCGGCCTTCGAGCAATACTTTCGTAACGCGACGCTCCTTGTCATGGAAGACCCGGCTTCGGGCTCCACGCTCATGGATATCAGCCGGGTGCTCTCGAATGCCGCGTTCCGGAACATGAAGCTTGCAAGGAGCAGGAACCCGATTGTGAACCAGTTCTGGCAGGAGATCGCGACGAAGGCCGAAGGCGAGGCTTCTCTGGCGAACATCGTGCCGTACATCACGAACAAGTTCGACGACTTCACCGCCAACGACTTCATGCGTCCGATCATCGGACAGCAGGAGTCTTCGTTCAAATTCAGGGAAGTGATCGATAACAAGAAGATACTCCTCGTGAATCTTTCGAAGGGACGGCTCGGGGAGCGGAACGCGAACCTGCTCGGACTCATCTTGGTCGGCAAGATCTTCATGGCCGCACTCTCGCGGGCGGACAACCCCCGTGCCGACTTCCCGCCCTTCTATCTCTATATCGACGAGTTCCAGAACATCACGACCGACTCCATCCCCGGCATTCTTTCGGAGGCCCGCAAGTACAAGCTATCGCTTACCATCGCGCACCAGTTCCTGGCACAGATCGACGAGAAGATCCGGGACGCGGTCTTCGGAAACGTCGGCAGCATGGCCGTCTTCCGCGTCGGCCAGGAGGACGGCGAATTCTTCGGCAAGCAGTTCGCGCCCACCTTCAGCGCGTCCGACTTCATCAACATCGAGAATTACAATGCCTACCTACGGATGCTTGCGCGCGGCATACCTCAGAAGCCTTTCAACGTGAAGACCCTGACGCCGGCTGCGGGGAATCTGTCGCAGGTAGACGACCTTCGCGAGCTCTCCTACCTGACATATGGGCGGGATCGTGGTATGGTTGAGGACACGATCAGGAGCCGTTACCTATCCTAATCTCTATATATGCCACGCAATGGAGCATCCCGAGAGATACCACCGCGCACGCGCGCTCCGGAACGGCGTGCGGAAGGGACTCCGCAACCCATCGGCTGGGTGAAGTCTTCCGTCCCCGGCGAGGAAGGCACCCCGGTCTTCAGGATCCTCAAGAGAGACAGGAATAAGCTGCTCTTGGAGACCGAAGGGGCGCATGGCGGCGTCTGGACCTCGGGAGAGAATTTCATAGCACAAGAACAAGGGGTGCAACGGGAAGGAGGTAGTCCTGCGGAGGATGAGGCGCTCCCTCAAGAACAAGAAGAGCGTCCTCGCGGATCGGGCGAAGAGATCCTGCAGGAACGCATCGAGAGCCTTAAGGCGGCGCCGGAGCACGCGGACGGAGATCCCGCGCATCTTCGCAACGAGGCGCGGTCGCAGCTGCTCGCGGAGAAATTCGGACTTACCGCCGAGCGTGAAGCCATGCTTGAGGCGGAAAAGCAGTATCAAGTCGCGCAGACCGAGCATCAAAGAAAGAACGTACGTTTGCCCTGGAGATTCAAGAAGGGCGCTTCCGAAGTACAGAAGCACTATGACGAGAAGCGTCTTCAGTGGAGGAACGCGGCGATCGAGAAGGCGGATGAGAACGTCAAGGCTGCGATCGCGACGGGTGACGAGGCTGCGATAAAGACTGCCCGCGCCGAACGGGCGTGGACGTTCGCCCTCACCAATCGGGACGCGATTCTGCGGGCAGAAGAGGCGAGGATCCAGGCGCGTCAGGAAGGCCTGGACGAACGGAGCCAAACGCCTGTCGGGAAGACTCTTAAGAAAGTCGGGTACGTGGCGAAGACTCCTTACCGGTGGTTTATGCGCGGAAGCGAAAAGGCCGGTGGCTGGTTTGCTCGCCGGAAAGAACGGGGTTCCAAAGACGAGAATTTTGACACCGAGGCACATGCCCAGAAATATGCGCAGTGGGTACGCATCGGCACCTCGGCCACTTTGGCAACCGTTCTTTTCGGCGGATTCGGAGCGCTCGGACTTGGACTATCTGCGGGAGTACGCGCAGGCCGCGGACTTCTCAGCATCGCCTTTGCCGCTCGTCTGGCAAGGAACGTAGGACGAAACTATGACAAGAACCGGGGAGAGGTCCTCCGGGAGGAAGACCGCGCCGCGAGGCGCCTCGGTCCTGTCAGTGACGGCCGCGGCATGCAGGCAGCGCAGAAAGCCTTTCGTCGTGGAAGCGCCGAATCCCGCGCCCAGGAGCGCAAAGTGCTTCAGATGGTCGCCGCCTTCCTGGGCGGTGCCGGTTTCAGCGCCGGAACAGGCCTCGCTATCGGTTCCATTGCGGGAATGCCTTCCGTTCGGGAAGCTGCCGATAACCTGAAAGCAACACCGGAACCGCCCGGAAAGCCTTTGGCATCGGACGCGACCCATGCGGAAACGCGCGGCGTACTGAATGAAGCCGTGAAAACCCTGACCCAGCAGCAGTTCGGCACTGCCGAAGCTCCCGCATCACCAGGACGCCTTTTGATAGGGTCCAAGATCGACCTTCCGGGAGAGGGAACGGACCGATTGTTCGTCGACCTGCGCGATGAGGTCCAGGCGAACATGACGCCCGAACAACTTGAGAGCGCGTCGCCCGCACTCCGGCATTTTATGAGCAGCCATCCGAATCTCATATCGCATGAGGTGGGCGACGCCGCGTACGGCGAGATCGGCATGATGACCCATTACGGCGACCAGTTCTACGTGGATGAGAATCAGAATATCGTCTATCAGCCGTACGGGGGGCAGCCGCAGATGTTCATCGAGAACGACGGACAGGGCGGATATATCAGGCACGATTTGCATTCGCCGCACGCATCCGTTCAGCCGCAGGAACCGGAACAGGCGGGAGCGCGACAGCAGCACGTTCCGGAACGCATTCCAGAAGATAGCTCCGTTGATACGAGCGCTCCGGTTACTCCCGAAGCGCCTCCAGACGCCACTCCCGAAGTCCCAACGGAGGAGCCCGTGGTCCATCGACCTGTGGTCAATGGTCAAGACCCGAACGCATCAACGCGCGGACCTCTCGGTAGGGCGCTTGAGGATCGCGCGAACGTTGATCCCGCCGTCGGAAATGACGGCGCTTCCCCGGGCGCTGAACCGAATGCCAATCCTCCGCGAAACGCTCCCCTCGGACGTTCTCTCGAGGAGCGATCGAGAGCACTGGAGGACGAATCTGCTCCCGCAGCACAACCACTTAGTTGGATGCGAGGTCAGGACCTTCCGGAAGGCAAGTCCGTCTTTACCGTCGGCGAGAATTCGAGGCTTGCTTCCGCTGGCGGAGCGAAGATCTTCTATGCGAATGCCGAGAACCCCAGAGCGGGCCTCGATCTCGCATACAATCACGGGCTCGAGAATCGGGGCAAGCTGGTCTTATTCGACAACACGGAATACGACTTACGCGGAGCTACGCCTCGCGTCGGCGGCCTCATCGTCGGCGAGGACGGGAACATAGAGGTAATGCGGGATCAGGTACTTGATCGGAACGGCGACCCGGTAAGGAGGATCGATACGAATTTCCTCGACCAGAGGATCGCATAGCGAGTAGTATAGTAATGATATGGCATCGACTGACCTGAAAGACGCAAAAGACCTTCTCGAGGCGCTCGACATCGACGAACTGCCTCCTGAAGAACAGGAAGCGCTTCTTCTCGACCTCGGTGACCTCGTTTTCCGCGGCTCCATGCTCCGCCTTATCGAGCGTATGGACCTGAAGACGAAGGACGATTTCGATGCGCTCCTGGATACCAATCCTTCGGAGGAGGATGTCATGGACTTCCTTACGGCCCGTATTCCCGACGCCGATTCCGCTGTGGAAGAGACCCTTGCGGATATCCGCAATGATATACTGGCAGTTACGGGCGCTTAACCCCTAACTTTTGCCTAAACCTTTACCTATGACGAACATGCAGGTCACCACGACAGGCGTAGCGGTCGCGCTCGCCGTCGTGGTCGCGCTCGGTATGCTGTTTCTGGGCCCGACCATTTTCTCCCCGTTCGCTCCGAGCGATTCTTCATCTGACGCCGCCTTACTCGCAACCACTACCGCCACAACTACTATGGACCTAGCCGCACCGCTGCCTGAAGGGGAGCTTCCGACCGAACTTACGGGGACCGACATCGTCGTCGGTATCGGCACTGCAGCGACGTCGGGCAGCCGCGTCACCGTCAACTATGTCGGCATGCTTCCGGACGGCACGGTCTTCGACGCCAGCAGCCGTCGGAACGAGCCTTTCACGTTCACGCTCGGCGCGGGCGAGGTCATCCGCGGATGGGACGTCGGCGTGCAGGGCATGAAGGAAGGCGGCAAGCGCCGCCTCGTCGTGCCTCCCCAGGACGGCTACGGCAGCCAGGGCGCTGGAGACGTCATCCCGCCGAACGCGACTCTTATCTTCGATATCGAGCTTTTGCAGGTGCAGTAGAGAGCCTGCTGATAATGATAAGAAAAAGCACCGCCGAGTTGCCTCGGCGGCGCCTTGCGCTGTCCATGGACAGCAAGTCTATTGCACCCGGGTCCTATAGCCCGGCATGATTGGAAGATCGCTGGCCGCGCGACGCCGTTCCCGTTGCTGGGGCGGTGAAGCGGGCTCGCGATTGCCGACGCGGACGTTCTGGTTGCCGTAGGCGCTTTGGCGGTTCGGGTCCAGAGTGTAGTTGGACGCTGCCTGAGCCGGAATGGCGCTCAGGAACTCGTTGCAATAGTCCTGGGTCATTTCGAGATAGTCGGTGAGGATCTCGAGGTAGAGGATCATCGCTTCGCCGTGGTCGATCATGGCGTCGGTCCACAGGAGACCGCCGTCACGGGAGACGAGCATCGACTGATCCCAGGCTCTGCCCGCGGTTTCGCTGGCGATGGCGTTACCGAGGGCGCCGCCGCCCGAAGCGATGGCACCCCCGGGGCCGGCGACCATGAAGCCGCCGACACCGCCGGAGATCACCGAGAGCGCGTTTCCGGCATGTCTGCCCCGGCTTGCCGTTTCGATGCTGCCGGCGAGCGCGAGGAAGCGGGCGCCGACATTCTCGAGACCCGGCCGCCGGTTTTCCTGCCGCCGGATCGCGTCCGCGGTGCGCAGGTTGTAGACGGTCGTGCGGGTGCACATGCGGTAGTTCTGACGACGACGGGTGTCGAATTGCTCCTCCGGCCAGCCGCGGTCGATCCACTGCTGCCGGGTGATCTCGGTATGCTCGTCCGTGTAGCCGAGATACCGAGCCGCCGGAGGCGGCGTCGTGCGCCGACCGATGGCTTCGGGATCGCCGCCGCGCACGAGGACCCGATCCTCGAGCGCACGCCCGAGGGGCGCGTTCGAGAGCGGGACCGCGGTCGTTCCGGCGGGGGCGCCCAGCGGCTGCTGAGCATTGGCGTTCGTCGAAACGATCATGCTGGCCAGAGCAACCCCGGCCGTGATGCGAAAGGTATTCATGGACTCAACTCCCTTGTTCCGTACGGTCGGGGGACCGTGGTGATGGGTGACATTTCCCCAGGTACCATCATACAGTTACGAGCTATTTTGTCAAGACCTCTCTAAGGCCGTATTTCCTTGCTAAATAAAGGCCTAAAACGTACCGTAAAGACATGTCAGAGTTCCGTTTTTCCATAGATAAGACCAGTGTTGGAAACCGTGCGCGCACGGGAACGCTCGTGACCCCCCATGGCACGATCCATACCCCAGCCTTCGTGCCAGTCGGCACGAAGGCTGGGGTGAAGGGAGTCTTGCCGGAGCAGCTCAAAGTTCTCGGCGCGCAGGTCGTGCTTGCGAACACCTATCACTTGTACCTTCAGCCTGGCGAGAAACTTGTGAAGGGTGCCGGAGGCCTCGGAACATTCATGGGATGGGATGGCCCTACCATGACCGACTCCGGAGGCTTCCAGGTGTTCTCACTCGGAGCGGCCTTTGGCCGCTCCGTCACCAAGATCGCCAAAGGCGAGGAATTGCCGAATCACGATTCCGACGGGAGCCATGCACCTGCTGTGTACGACGAGGGAGTCGCGAGCCAGCACGGCCAACTTGCCGTTATTGATGACGAGGGGGTAACTTTTACCTCGCACCTCGACGGCTCCCTGCATCGCTTCACGCCCGAACGTTCGATTGAGATACAGCATGCGCTCGGTGCTGATATGTTCTTCGCTTTCGATGAATGCACGGCGCCGACCGAACCCTACGAATACCAACGCGAAGCCATGGAGCGCACCCATCGATGGGCGCAGCGCTCGCTCACAACCCATCATCGAAATCTTGGTGCCACCAAGCGCCAGGCCGTTTTCGGCATCGTGCAAGGTGGTCGGCACGAGGACCTTCGCCGTGAGAGCGCACGCGAGATTGGCGGCATGGACTTCGACGGCTTCGGCATCGGCGGCTCTTTCAGCAAGGAGGATATGCAAGGAGCGCTTCAGGCGGCCGTACCCGAACTGCCGGAAGAAAGGCCGCGGCATTTCCTCGGCATCGGCGAGCCGGGCGATCTGCTTACCGGCATTGCCGAGGGCATGGATCTCTTCGACTGCGTAGCCGCCACGCGTCTTGCACGTCATGGCACAATCTATACGAAACGGGGGCCGGTACACCTTAAGAACGAGAAATACCGAGGTGACCATATGCCGCTAGATCATGAGACTGTCATACCCGGCACCGAGGCCTTCACCCGCGCCTACGTTTCGCATCTCCTGCGGGCAGGGGAGATGCTCGGTCAGGTCATCGCCTCCATTCATAACCTCGGGTTTATCATCCGCCTTGTCGATAGGGCCCGTGAAGCCATAGAGGACGGCCATTTTGAGGCTTATCGGGAGGAGTTCGTACGGGACTACTACCAGCTACCCTAGGTAGGAATCTTACTGAGGGACTTGACAAATATACCAGAATGGGTATATTAGATCCGAAGAGCCAACTGTTCCGCCCCGGACACTTCCGGGAGCAAAAAAGGGAGATGCCGAAATGCGTAAATTGGGAATCATGCTGATCGCGTCGGTCGCGTCGGTCGCGTTGCTCGGAGGCTGCAAGAGCGCCGGCCAGCACTGGCAGCAATCGGAGCTGGTCACGGCCTCCGTGAACACGGCTCCGGACGCCGCCTGGTGCAACACCGCCAGGCAAACCCGCGCACGGACTGCTGCCGATGCTGAGGCCGGCGAACCCGGTGCCGATCGCGATCTCGCTTATCTCGACCGCCGCCTCGGACAATGCCCGCGCAACCAGCGCTAAGCTCGCCGACTTTCTCGGCCAAAGGACCATCTTGGCGCTTCCTCAAGTTCGAAACTTGAGGAAGCGCCGGAGGTCTTTTTCTTTTATATTTCATCTTCCGCCTGTAAACTGGTTCTCTATGTCAGGATTCAAGCTCCATTCGCCGTTCCCGCCCGCAGGCGACCAGCCGAAGGCGATAGAAACGCTCACGAAGGGCGTGAAGGACGGAATGCGGTACCAGACGCTCCTCGGCGTCACGGGCTCCGGGAAGACGTACACGGCTGCAAACGTTATCAACAACACGCAGAAGACGACCCTGGTGATGGCACACAACAAGACGCTCGCCGCGCAGCTCGCGCAGGAGTACCGCGAGTTTTTCCCCGAGAACGCCGTCCATTACTTCGTCTCCTACTACGACTACTACCAGCCCGAGGCGTACATCGCTCATTCGGACACGTATATAGAGAAGGAGGCGCAGATCAACGCGGAGATCGACCGGCTGCGCCACGCAGCCACGCAAGCGCTCCTGACCCGCAAGGACGTCATCATCGTCGCTTCGGTCTCCGCCATCTACGGCCTCGGTTCTCCCGAAAACTATGAGAAGGTGCATATCAAGCTCCAAAAAGGAGCGAAGGAAGACCGGGCCTCGCTCATCCGCAAGTTCATCGGCATCTACTTCGAGCGGACGATAGCGGACCTGGCTCCCGGTACCGTGCGGGCCGTGGGAAACTCGCTCGAGGTCATGCCGGTCAACGAGCGGGTCATATACCGCATCGCCTTCGACGCGGACACCATTACGCATCTGGAACTACTCGATCCGGTATCGCGCGCGAAACAGGGCGAAGCCGAGAATTTGTTCGTCTTCCCTGCGAAGCACTTCGTTTCCAACGAGGACGAGCGGAACCGCGCGCTCGAGGATATCCGCGCGGAGCTTGATGAGCGCCTCGCGCAGCTGAAGAGGGAAGGCAAAGAGCTCGAAGCCGAGCGCCTGAAGCGCCGTACGCTCTACGACATCGCCCGCATCCGCGAGCTTGGCTACACCAACGGCATCGAGAACTACTCGCGCCACTTTGACGGGCGCGCGCCGGGAGAGCCGCCGCATACGCTGCTTTCATACTTCCCGCACAAGAAGGACGGTAGTGCGGACTTCCTTACGGTCATCGACGAATCGCACGTGACCGTACCGCAGATAGGGGGGATGTACGCGGGGGACCGGTCCCGCAAGGACGTGCTCGTCGAGCACGGCTTCCGGCTTCCCTCCTCGCGCGACAACCGACCGCTTATGTTCGAGGAATTCGAGCAGCGCGTCGGTCAGGTCATCTTCACGTCGGCGACGCCGGGGAACTATGAACGTGAGCACAGCGTCGCACCGCAAGGTCAGGTTGCGGAACAGATCATCCGTCCGACGGGGCTGGTGGACCCGGAGCTTGTCGTACGGCCCATCGCCGAGGGAGTAGGCGTAGGAGGGGATGTCATCGCTGAAGGACCGTATCGCGGCCAGATCGCCGACCTCATTGACGAAGCGGAGTTCGTCATCAAGCGCGGCGGCCGCGCGCTCGCGACCACGCTCACCAAGCAGATGGCCGAGGACCTCTCGACCTTCCTCAAGGAACGGGGCATCAAGGCGGAGTATCTCCACTCGGACGTGAAGACCATCGATCGCATCGAGATACTCACTGAGTTCCGCAGAGGGACGTTCGATATCCTGGTCGGCGTGAACCTGCTCCGCGAGGGACTCGATCTTCCTGAGGTGGAACTCGTCGGCATACTGGACGCGGACAAGGAGGGATTCCTCCGCTCCGATACGTCCCTCATCCAGACCATCGGACGCGCCGCGCGCAATGTTCTCGGTCGCGTCATCCTCTATGCCGACGTCATGACCGGCTCCATGGAGCGCGCCATCGGGGAGACGAACCGCAGGCGCACCATCCAGCTTGCGCACAACGAAAAGCACGGTATCACGCCGGAGACCATCAAGAAGGAGATACGCGACATCGCCGCATCGATGCGCAGCGAGCACGATAAAACCGTGCACGCGCTTCTCGAGCTCGACGCGAAGCTCTACAAGGAAGACCCGGCGGGCTTCCTCAAGGATAAGCGCAAGCAGATGGGCGACGCGGTCGAAGCACTCGACTTCGAGACGGCTGCAATACTCCGCGACGAGATATATCGGCTTGAGGGCAAGGACGTTCCCGGCAAGGCTATCGCCAAGGGCCGCTTACCGAAGAAAGGCCGCAGGCGCTGACGACCCGCGTGCTAGGCTTTATACATGACTATCCGCGTCCTTCTGGCGCTCCTCATCATCCTTGCGCTCGCCGCGTCGCTCCTCATATCGGTCGTAGCCGGCGACCTGCTCGCCTCGTACGCGGGACCCGGCGGCTTTCTCGCTTGGGCATCCGCTCCACTTTCTCCGGCTATCATCGTGTCGGTCCTGACCGGAGCGATCATATCGGTCATATTCTTTCTCATCGTGAATGCGCTCGTCGTGCGGCCCCTGCGAGCCATATGCAGCGCGATGGACGCGTTCGCCAACGGTGCCGCGCATGTGAAGCTCCCGGTTTTTAAAGGCTCGCCCTCCGAGATACGGAACTTCGCGCGCATCTGGAGCGAGTTCGCCTCCCGTGTCGAGGATTCTCACTCGCGCGATACGGAGATGTCGCGAGTGAAGTCGGACTTCATCTCCACCGCAGCCCACCAGCTCCGAACCCCGCTTACGGGCATACGCTGGGCGCTCGAGGCCCTTGAAAAGGAAAAGCTCACCGAATCCCAGGCCATGCTCATCAAGAGCGCGGTCGATAAGAGTCATGACCTGGTCGGCATCGTCGGTACGCTCCTCGACATATCGAGCATCGAGTCCGGGAAGTACAAATATCAGTTCGTGTCGGACGATATCGAATCGCTTGCCTCCGAGGTCGCCACCGACTTCCTTCCGCTCGCGCAGCGCACCGGCGTCATCCTCACGTACGTGCCGATCGGTGGGCTCCCGAAGGTCCGTATCGACCGGGAACGCATGAAATGGGTGCTTAACAACCTCATCGAGAACGCCATCAGGTACACGCCGCAGGGAGGGAGCGTGCAGGTCTCGACTGTCGCCGTCTCCGGACGCGTCATGGTGCGCGTGCGCGATACGGGCATCGGCATTCACGACCAGGACCGGAATAACATCTTCGAGCGCTTCTATCGTGCGGGGAACGCCGTCGCCAAGGACAACCAGGGCAACGGCCTCGGACTCTATATCGCCCGTTCCATCGTGAACGACCATCGCGGCGATTTGTCATTCGAGGCAAACGCCGAAGGTCCGGGTACGACCTTTACCCTAGCGCTCCCGTCTGCCTGATATACTCTCTCTATGACCGACACCAAATTCATCCTCGTGGTCGAGGACGATCCCATCCTCAAGAACCTCCTCGGGCACACGTTCGCCGGGCGCTACCAGACCCTGTACGCGGGCGACGGGAACGAGGCGCTGACGCTTTTCGATAACAATAAGCCCTCGCTGGTACTCCTTGATCTCATGCTACCCACGATGGACGGCTTTGCCGTGCTCGAGGCGCTCCGCGCCCGCAGCGACGAGGGCAAGACCGTGCCCGTCATCGTCGTGTCGAACCTCGGCCAGGAGAGCGACAAGAAGCGGGCGATGGACCTCGGCGCGACCGCGTATCTCGTGAAGGCAGAAGTGGACGTGGACGAGATCATCGCGACCATCGAAGCGACGCTGAAGCCGGCTCAGTAGAGAGCTGCAACAAAGCTCCGGCTTTGGTATACTCGTATGCGTACCTGTCCCGCCACGGACAGGGCATTTCCATACATTCTTCATGCCCAAAAAAGCAATATCAAAGACCGTGGATCCGAAACACGAACAGCATATTGGCGAGGAGTGGATCCGCGTACGGGGGGCGCGCACCCATAACCTCAAGAACCTTTCGGTGGATATCCCGCGGGGGGTCATGACCGTCATCTCTGGGCTTTCCGGTTCGGGGAAGTCATCGCTTGCCTTCGACACCATTTTCGCCGAAGGGCAGCGCCGATACGTGGAGTCTCTATCGGCATACGCCCGCCAGTTCCTGAACCAGATGCAGAAGCCGGATGTGGATGAGATCACCGGCCTTTCACCTGCCATTTCCATCGACCAGAAAAGCCGGTCGAACAACCCGCGCTCGACGGTCGCCACCGTGACCGAGATCTACGACTATCTCCGAGTGCTCTATGCGCGCGCGGGGCAGCCGTACTGCGTGAATCATGACGTGGCCATCTCTCGCCTCTCGAAAGAAGAGATGATACGGCTCGTGTGGGACCGCGTATCGGCGAAAACCGGTGATACGGGCAAGAAAGGAGAAAAGGTCATGGGCGTCGAGCTCGACCGCAGCACGGTCGTCGTGTACGCGCCCGTCGTCGTAGGCCGCAAGGGAGAGTACTACCAGCTCCTGTACGACCTCCTCGGCAAGGGGTACGAACGCGTCGTGGTGGACGGCAAGGATCACTCGCTCCGCGAGAAGGTGGAGCTCGACCGCAACAAGCGACACGACATCGACGCGACCGTGGATACGATCTTCGTCTCGGAGTTCGTGCGTAATCCGGACGGCGCGCGGGAACGTCTTTCCGAGGCTCTGGAACTCGCGCTCAAGGAAGCCGACGGCCTCGTGAAGATACGGCACGCCAACGGCACGCTTGAGACCCTCTCTTCGAAGTTCATCTGTCCGGACGACGGCATGCCGTTCCCGGAGGTGGAACCTCGCCTATTCTCGTTCAATAGCCCATACGGTGCGTGCCCGAATTGCAACGGCCTCGGGACGAAGTCTCTCTTCTCGCACGAGCCATGCCCGGTCTGCGAAGGGAAGCGATTGCGGCCCGAATCGCTGCGGGTGTACCTGAAGAGCACGGAGAAGGTGAAGAATAAGAAGCTCCAGGACACGCTCGGGGTGAATATCGTGGATTTCGTGAACCTTTCCATACGCGATGCGAAGGATTTCATGGATAATCTGCACCTCTCCGAAATGCGCGAGGACATCGCCCGCCCCATCATCCGTGAGATCACGAGCCGTCTGGAATTCATGCTGAATGTCGGCCTCGACTACCTCACCCTGAACCGTTCTGCAGCGACGCTCTCAGGAGGTGAAGCCCAGCGCATCCGTCTGGCATCGCAGCTCGGCACGGGGCTCGTGGGCGCGCTGTACGTCCTCGATGAGCCGACCATCGGGCTCCATCAACGCGACAACGATCGGCTTATCGCCACGCTTTTAAGGTTGAAGGAGTTGGGCAATACCATACTTGTTGTGGAGCACGATGAAGACACCATCTATTCCGCCGACTATCTCATCGACATCGGTCCCGGGGCAGGTACGCACGGCGGGGAGGTCGTGGCTTCCGGCTGGCTGGACGACCTGCTCACGAGCCCCAAGAACGAATCCGGCTCGCTTACCCTCTCGTACCTGCGCGGCGAGAAGGAGATACCGATACCCGAGGAGCACCGCACGGGCGAGAAAGGAGCTATCAAGGTCCGCGGCGCCACACTGCATAACATCAAGAACCAGAACATCGATGTGCCGCTCGGGAAGCTGACCTGCATCACCGGCGTGTCCGGGTCAGGGAAGTCGACCTTCCTATACGATATCCTCCATCACAACGTCGCCGAGCGCTTCGCGAACCGTACTGCGGAGCCTGAGCACTGTGCGAGTATCACGGGAACCGAATACCTGGGCCGGGTCGTGCTTATCGATCAGTCGCCCATCGGCCGTACGCCGCGCTCGAACCCGGCAACGTATACGGGCGCTTTCACGCATATCCGCGATCTGTTTGCATCGACCTCTGAAGCCCGCGCGCGCGGTTGGAAGCCAGGACGCTTCTCGTTCAACGTTGCAGGAGGACGTTGCGAGGCCTGTCAGGGGAACGGCGTCATCGCGGTGGAGATGCACTTCCTCCCGACCGTGTACGTGACCTGCGACGTCTGCAGCGGCACGCGATTCATGAAGGAAACGCTCGACGTCACGTACCGCGGCAAGAGCATCTACGATGTGCTCCAGATGACCATCGAGGAGGCGGAAGTGTTCTTCAAGGACATTCCGGCCATCAATGACCGCCTTGAGACCTTGAACTCCACCGGTCTTCAGTACCTGACCCTCGGGCAGTCGGCGACGACACTGTCCGGTGGCGAAGCGCAACGCGTGAAGATCGCCAGCGAGCTGTACCGCCCGATCACCATGAAGACGCTATACCTCCTCGATGAGCCGACCGTCGGCCTTCACTACGAGGACGTGCGCAAGCTCGTCGAGATACTCCAGGAGCTCGTGCGCCGAGGCAATACGGTCGTGGTCATCGAGCACAACCTCGACCTCGTGAAGAGCGCCGACCATCTCATCGACTTCGGCCCCGAAGGAGGAGTCAACGGCGGGAAGGTCATCGCCAAGGGAACTCCAGAAGAGGTGGCGGATACGGAGGGCTCGCATACGGGCGAATACCTGGCGAAGCTGTTCAAAAAGTCCAAGAAGAAGCGCTAGGATAGCTACATGGAACGTGCCGCGTTAGCGAGATACGACCTGCCCGACTGCCCCGGTGTCTATCTGTTCACGAAGGGCAGAGGGAAGTCTAAAAAGATCCTGTACATAGGGAAGGCGACTTCCCTGCGCGATCGCGTGCGCTCGTATTTCGACGACGACCTCATCGCCACCCGCGGGCCGCGGCTCGTGGATGTCGTCACGCAAGCCGACGGGCTTTTGCATGAGACGACCCCCACAGTACTCGAAGCGCTCGTGCGCGAGGCCGCGCTCATCCGCGAGCACAATCCGACGGGTAACGCGATGGGTAAGGACGACAAGACCTTCCTGTATGCCGTCGTCACCGCCGAGGAGATACCGCGCGTGCTCGCCATCCGCGGCAAGGAGCTCGACTTCAAGAGGAAGTGCATCCTGGCCGCTCCGGAAGTTCCCTTTAGCGACGCCTTCGGTCCGTTCCCGTCCGGCTATCAGCTGCGCGAGGCGCTCCGCCTCATCCGTCGAATATTCCCCTTTTATGACACTCCCCGACCTATCGAGGCGGACGGAGGAGTCGGACGGAACGTC
This sequence comes from Candidatus Parcubacteria bacterium, assembly GCA_034666125.1. GTDB lineage: Bacteria > Patescibacteriota > Minisyncoccia > Phycocordibacterales > Phycocordibacteraceae > C7867-001. The sequence continues at coordinate 1,894 of JAXDML010000001.1, read as the reverse complement.
GTGGGCGGGAACAAGCACCTGCGCGCCAAGGTGGAGTTCAACCGACAGATAGGGCAGTATCCGCGGGACATGGACCGGAAGCAGTATCTGCGCTCCATCCGGAACGTCTGCCTGTTCCTGTCCGGGCGAGTAAAGACCCTCCGGCAGACGCTCGAGCGCGAGATGAGGTCGTTCGCGAAGGAGGAACGCTTCGAGGAGGCGGCGATCGTACGTCGACAGCTCTTCGCACTTGACCACGTGCAAGACGTGTCACTCATCCGCGAGGACCGGGGCGTCGACAAGCCGAGTCCGCGCATCGAGGCGTACGACACGGCGCACATCAGCGGCACCGATGCCATCGGCGTCATGACGGTTACCGAGAATGGCGTGCCCATTAAGACCGACTACCGCACGTTCAAGATACGGGGTGTGAGCGGGAAGACTTTGAATAACGATATTGCTTCGCTCAAGGAGATCCTTTCGCGCAGACTCGGGCATCCCGAGTGGCAGCTGCCGAAGGCCTTCGTGGTTGACGGCGGAAAGACGCACAAGAAGGCGGCGGAAGAGGTGCTTAAGGAGGTAGGGATAGGGATCCCGGTCGCTGCGGTCGTAAAGGACGAGAAGCATCGTCCGCGCGAGGTACTCGGAAGTCTTCGTGCTGGCATCACGGACGCCGACGCCGTCCTCGCTAACAGCGAGGCCCACAGATTCGCGCTCTCACGGCACCGATGGGCGCGCCGTTCCAAGCTGAGGAAGCTAAAGTAGTCCGCTGGTATACTTTCCTCATGCACACCACGGTCGTCGGCGTACTTCGGGGCGGGGCTTCGCAAGAGCACGAAGTGTCGCTCAAGAGCGGCCACAGCATCCTGTCGAGTCTCCCGAGCGAGCGATTCACCGTACGCGATATTTATATAGACCGGAGCGGTACCTGGCACGACCGCGGCCTGCCCTCCACCCCCGGAAGGATGCTGCCCTCGATCGATGTCGCGATCGTCGTCGTGCATGGCGCCTCCGGCCAGGACGGCGAGCTCCAGAAAGTACTCGAGCAGTTCGGGGTGCCGTATACGGGCCCCGATCCTTTCCATGCATTCCACGCGTCGCATAAGGTGCTGGCGAAGGAGCGCGCGAAGCAGGCGGGCGTCCGCGTCCCGCGCTATCTCTTTGCGCAGAGCCCTGACGAGGCCGACATCATCGCCCGCGAAGCGGTACGCCTCTTCCATCAGCCGGTCGTCGTGAAGCCAGTTGATTCCGGCTCATCGGTCGGCGTTTCGATGGTCGGCGGGTTCCAGCAGGTGCGCGACGCCGTTACGGAACTGTTCGAATCGGGAGCTCGCGGCGTCATGGTTGAGGAACGTATAAAGGGGACCGAGGCTACCGTGGGAGTGGTCGAGGGACTGCGGGGCGAGGCGCTGTATGCGCTCCCGCCGGTCGAGATAGTCCCACCCGACGGCCACGATTTCTTCTCGCACGACGCGAAGTATTCGGGCGAGTCGCAGGAAATAGTTCCCGGACGCTTCCCGCGCAAGGTTGCGGATGAGCTCATGCGGCTTGCGCGCACCGTGCACGAGGCCCTCGGACAACGGCACTATTCCCGCTCCGACTTTATCGTGTCGGACAAGGGCATCTATTTCCTCGAACTCAATACGGCCGCAGCGGTCGGCATGACAGAGGAGTCGCTGATGCCGAAATCCCTCGCAAGCGTGGGAGTACAGTTGCCCGAGTTCGCGGCGCATCTGGTCGACCTCGCGCTACGGAAATGAGCGAGCTCAAGAATAAGCATTGCGTGCCGTGCGAAGGTGGCTTCCCCGCAATGACGCTGCCGCAGGCGCGCGACCTTATGGAGCACGTGCCCGGCTGGGAGCTTGCAGAGGATGGAAAGTCCCTCTCCCGCAGTTACGACTTCAAAGATTTCAAG